>JBJEHA010000057.1:0-48213 GCA_051875605.1 Prevotella sp.
TCGGACGGTTTTCGTTAACACTTTTTACCCATGAAAACTTATCCCATTGATTATCAACATTTTACAAAACAGACCTCTGAAACTCAAATTTTCCGCTGGCGCGCAAAAAAACGTTCCTACCCGATTCTTCAGAAAAGGCCGGAAAATCAAGATGTAAGCAAAAGTGTTAAAAAACTGACACTTTGATTTCCGAATACAATTCAAATTCCGAAGGTGAAAAGCTGTCGGGAATGCCGCTGGGGGTGTGGGCGTCCCGCCCGCACATTGCCAGACAACTCAGTTTTAATGTCACCATGATGCATTGTTGCAAGTGGATGCGGGAAGTGCGGGCGGGACGCCCACACCCCCAGTGGCTGCGCCTGGACGGTCCCGCATAAGGAGGATACTCCACATGCAAGAGGCAACCCGGTCGTATATACAGAGAGAAAAGCCGTACCCGGAGGTTGAATCAATATATGATATAATGTGGTAGATACAAGCAAGTTGGAAGGCTGCAAGCGCACAGTTGGCTCACAGTTGACCCTGAAGAAGAACTGATGGTCTTTGACAACGGCAACAAGAAATTGTACACAGTAACGGGCGACAGCATAACAAGTGCAACAGGTTACAACACAACGGACGCGCTTAATGACGCAAAGACAATCGCATATCCGGCAATTGCCTATGTATCGGCAACCCCCAACGAGCAAGAGCTCAAGATTGTTGACCTTGAAAAGGAAATCGTGATAGACTCCATATCATTCGTTGACCAGACGGACAAAGGCCAGTCCTTGCTGTACGATTTCGTCTGGGACAGCCATGATGACAGGATTGTGATAGCCCACCAGCATTCCGACCGATTCATTATCTGCACAACGGATGACAGCCATAAAATCACGGAAGTCACCTGTCTTGACACCGACAAGTCCTTTTCATTAGACCGCTTCACATACTCAGACATCGCATGTGGCCATTATATCTACCTGCTGTCACAGAAAAATGTCAACCCGGAGGATGCCACCGGCTCTTCGGAAATAGAAATATATGACTATGACGGAAAGTGCATCAGGAAACTGGTCATGAACACCATTGCAGACAAGATACTCCTGGACGAGGCCAACAACAGGCTATTGTCAACATCCATTGAAGACGGGTCGATCATAATCATCAACCTATAGTCCCCAGGAACTTCACAACCAGACCAGAAGAGTAGCAACACTGCCCTTCCCCACCTGTCCGGGCATGAGCGAACAGCGAAGAATGGCAAATTCTGCATCCCGCCGACCCGGAATCTCGCGGATTTTGCCTACCTTTGTCTCCCGACAGAGGCCAGGACGCGTGTCCTGACCTGCAAGAAAGGAACACAAATGGTAAAGCACATCATTCTCTGGACATTGAATCCGGAACTGACAGACGAAGAGAAGGCTGTCGTGAAACAAGGCATCAAGGAAGGCCTTGAAGGTCTGCTGGGACAAGTTCCCGGCCTGGTTGAAATCAAAGTGAACATAGACGGAAGACTCGCTTCGTCGAACTGCGATGTCATGCTCGACAGCACGCTGGAATCGCCCTCCGCCCTCAAGGCCTATGCCGTGCACCCGGCACATGTGGACATCGCCGATACCAAGGTGCGCCCCTACACCGTAGGCCGTACCTGTCTGGACTACGAATACTGAGAACACAACATAGAACAAACACACAGAACCACCTGTTTTTTTACTGAAGAAAGATGGAAAAGAAACTGAAACCGGCCACACTGTGCGTACAGGCCGGATGGGAGCCCAAGAACGGGGAACCGCGCGTGCTGCCCATCGTGCAAAGCACCACATTCAAATATGACAACAGCGAGGAAATGGCCATGCTCTTCGACCTGAAGAAGGACGGCTACTTCTACACCCGGCTGCAGAATCCCACCAACGATGCCGTAGCGCGGAAAATAGCTGCCCTGGAGGGAGGAATCGGCGCCATGCTCACATCGAGCGGGCAGGCTGCCAACTTCTATGCCGTGTTCAACATCTGCGAGGCCGGCGACCACATCGTGACCTCAAACGAAATCTATGGCGGCACGTTCAACCTCTTCGGCGTGACACTCAGGAAACTGGGCATAGAGTGCACCTTCATCAATCCGGAAGCACCGGAAGAGGAGATAGACAAGGCTTTCAGGCCCAACACGAAACTGCTCTTCGGCGAAACCATATCGAACCCCGGATGCAACGTGCTCGACATAGAGAAATTCGCACGCATAGCCCACAGCCACGGGGTGCCGCTCATCATAGACAACACCTTCGCGACACCCATCAACTGCCGCCCGTTCGAATGGGGAGCAGACATCGTGACCCACTCCACCACAAAATACATGGACGGACACGCCACACAGGTGGGCGGATGCGTAGTGGACAGCGGCAACTTCGACTGGGATGCCCACGCAGAAAAATTCCCAGGACTGTGCACGCCTGATGAATCGTACCACGGACTGACCTACACGAAGGCCTTCGGGAAGATGGGCTACATGACCAAGCTCGTGGCACAGCTCATGCGCGACCTCGGCTCCATACCGTCGCCCCAGAACGCGTTCCTGCTCAATCTGGGACTGGAAACGCTCCACCTCAGGATGCCACAGCACTGCCGGAACGCACAGCGCGTGGCGGAGTTCCTGGAACAGGACGAACGCGTGGCATGGGTACACTACAGCGGACTGCCCGGCGACCGTAACCATGCGCTGGCACAGAAGTACCTGCCAAGCGGATCTTGCGGTGTACTGGCTTTCGGACTGAAAGGTGACCGAGAAACCGCTATCCGCTTCATGGATGCACTGAAGCTCATCTGCATCGTCACCCACGTGGCTGACGCGCGCACCTGCGTGCTACATCCGGCCAGCCACACGCACAGGCAACTCAGCGACGACCAACTGCGTGAAGCGGGTGTAGCTCCCGACCTCATCCGCCTGTCCATAGGCATCGAGGACGCAGAAGACATACTGGCCGACATCCGCCAGGCACTCGACCGCATCTGATATAGCCCCAAACTGTCCTATACATAAAAGACAGTAAAGGCACAGGCGGGAAAACACGTGTCTCCAGACATGAGAAACAAAGACTGAACAGGTCAAATCTGACACTTTATAAACCACAGAAATCATTTTCTGTGGTTTTTGTTTGGTACAATACCCGAAAAGAGTTAAATTTGCGATGTTCTATTGACAAAATGACAGCTACTAACAATTTTAAACATTTCTACTATGAACGTTGAGAAAATACTGAACGACTTGGAACGCAAGCATCCGGGCGAACTCGAATACCTCCAGGCCGTGCGCGAAGTGCTCATTTCCATTGAGGACGTGTACAACCAGCATCCGGAGTTTGAACGCGCGAAACTCATCGAGCGGCTTGTTGAACCGGAACGTATCATCACCTTCCGCGTGCCATGGACCGATGACAAGGGCGAAGTGCATGTGAACATCGGCTACCGCGTACAGTTCAACAGTGCCATAGGCCCCTACAAGGGCGGACTGCGCTTTCACCCGTCGGTGAACCTGAGCATACTGAAGTTCCTCGGATTTGAACAGACCTTCAAGAACGCCCTCACCACATTGCCTATGGGCGGAGGAAAGGGCGGTTCCGACTTCTCCATCCGTGGACGTTCCGATGCTGAAGTCATGCGGTTCTGCCAGGCATTCATGACCGAACTCTACCGACATATCGGTCCGGACGAAGATGTGCCGGCCGGCGACATTGGCGTAGGTGGACGCGAGATAGGCTACCTCTTCGGCATGTATAAGAAACTCACCCACCAGTTTGGCGGCGTGCTCACCGGAAAGGGACTGGAATACGGCGGTTCACGCATCCGCCCCGAAGCCACAGGCTATGGTGCCCTCTATTTCGTAAAACAGATGCTGGCCACACGAGGCGAGACGCTCGAAGGCAAGACCGTGGCCATCAGCGGCTTTGGAAATGTGGCATGGGGCGCTGCCAAGAAAGCCACTGAACTGGGCGGAAAGGTCATCACCATAAGCGGTCCGGACGGCTACATCTATGACCCGGCCGGCATCAGCGGTGAAAAGATTGACTACATGCTGGAACTCCGTGCATCGGGCAACGACATCTGTCAGCCCTACGAAGAGGAATTTGAAGGCTCAAGGTTCTTCGAAGGACGCAAGCCGTGGGAACAGAAAGCCGATGTCTATCTGACCTGTGCCACACAGAATGAACTGAACGGAACAGATGCCGAAATGATTCTGGCACACCAGCCACTCTGCGTGGCCGAAGTGTCCAACATGGGCTGTACGGCTGAGGCCGTGGAGAAATTCGTGCAGACCAAGACGCTCTTCGCACCCGGAAAGGCCGTCAACGCAGGAGGCGTGGCCACGTCAGGACTGGAAATGACCCAGAACTCCATGCGCCTGAACTGGAGTGAACAGGAAGTAGATGACAAGCTGCACTACATCATGCACTCCATACATGAGCAGTGTGTCAAGTACGGTACTGAGCCAGATGGCTACATCGACTACGTGAAAGGTGCCAACGTGGCAGGATTCATGAAAGTGGCCAATGCCATGATGGCGCAAGGAATTGTATAACAGCATAATAAATGGCATATCGAAGAAGCGCGATATTGACAATAGCTCTATTAGTTGGCTTTACCCTTCTGCACGCACAGACGCAGACGGGTAAAGCCACTTTTTATTCCAAACGGGCAACAGGAGCACGCACCAGCAGTGGGGAAAGGCTGCACCATGACAGCCTCACCTGTGCCCATCGCACACATCCCTTCGGCACGCGGCTACGCGTCACCAACCAGGAAAACGGAAAAGAAGTCATCGTGAAAGTCACCGACCGCGGGCCGTTCCTGCGCGGGCGCATCATAGACCTTTCGTGGAGAGCGGCAAAAGAACTGGGCATACTGTCCAAGGGAGTGGCCATGGTGAAAGTGGAAGTGGTGCAGGACGACACAAAGATACCGTTCAAGCCCAAAAACCTGCCGCTTCCTGAGCTTGACTTCGAGTTTACCATCCCCAACACATCCTTGGACAACGACTGGAACAAGCCCTTTGTCAAGAAGGAAGTCATGGAAAAAGTGAAAAAGGAACTGAACCGCTGACACTGAGACATTCCTCACCCATTCCACCTTCGGCTCAATTCAGCCGCATTCCCAAGGCATGTTCATCATGCCTTTTTTGTGGTCAGGTACAAAAAAGCAAGGTCCGCACCTCCGGTCTCAGACTTCACCAGTCCCCGCCATCCGTCCAATACAAAAAGCCCCGTCTCCGGCCTCCTGGAGGAGATACCGAAGACGGGACTTCAGGATTCTTCAGTCAGGATTGCAGTCCTGCTGTGCGCATTATTTCATGACCTCGGGCTTGAACCTCAGCGTATAGCTGTAGCTGCCGCTCGTGGGACACTGGTACTGAGAGAGTGCCTGGTCGCCACCGCAACTGTTGTTGCCAAGTCCACGCTGGTAGTAGTCGAAATGGGCATATATCTGCGACTGCTTCGTCATGTCATACCAGTGCAGTCCATCCGACCACATGGTGTCGCCAGAGCCATACCACGTTGTTTCGTTGAAATGTCCAAGCGAGAAGGCCACCTGTCCGCTTGTCTTCACATTGAGACTCACATTTGCCGAATCATTAGTAAGCGTAAGCTCGCGCAGGTCCTGATGGTCGCCGAAAGTCTGCGGATGCGGGAGTTCCTCCATGAAGTCATCCACAGTGGTCATATACCGTCCAAGCCATGAGCCGGTCTTGCGGTCAACATAGTTCGACCATGGGCCACGCCCGTAGTATTCCACCTGCTCGAAACCTCTAGGGAACTGCATGCCAAGTCCAATACGGCGTGTCACACCTGACGGAGTGAACGTCACCGCCATATCTACCGTAGCGTCCGGATAGAAGGTGTATGCTATGGTGTAGGAACAGTTTGTCGCAGTTCCCTTCATCGTCATCGTGGCCTTGCTTCCGCTCTTGGAAAGTGCAGATGTGACGCTTGTCGAGCTGCTGTTGACACAAGTTGCCGACAGGCTCCTGTCATTGTCTATGTCGCGATAACTGTTGAAGTCGGGAGCTGCATACATAAGCGACTGTCCATTGAATGTCCATGATGACATCTTCCCGCTGCTGAAACTCATGCTCCATGCCTTTCCCTCGGGCGTTGTGCCGCTTACGGTTGTGCCGCTCACGGAAATGGAACCTGACGATGTGCTTACGGTGGGCAATGATGGCCATGAGGCCAAGGTAAACTCGCCCTCGGCTACGGGATATCCTTTGTATGCCCACAACTCGTCTTCGCTCAGGCATAGCTGCACATGCAGGATATACTCAGCGTCCGTTGTCGTAGAGGTGGTATAAGGCACAGTCACCGTTCCGCTTGCTCCCGCGGCTATCGACGGCATGGCAACAACTCCGCTCTCCACACGCCTTCCATTCTTCAGCACAAACCATTGCAGTGCATACTTACTGAGGTTCATGAAGTTGTTCTTGTTCTTTATGGTCAGTGTCTTTCCGCTCAACGATGAGAAGACCACATTCTTATATACGTTCTTCACCTCGGCAAGCTTCGCACTCCACTGACGGTCGGCCGTGATAAGTCCATTGTTGAGGAAGTTACCCTGGAAACCGTAGTTCACACCACTTGTAGAATTGTAGTCGTAGCCAGAAACAAAGTAGTTGAAACCGTTGCTGTCCTTCAGCGTTCCTGCAGCAATCTTCGTGGGATTATAGATGCTCTGGTCAACGAAGTCCCATATACATCCGCCGATAATACCCGTACTGCTCTCGATGATGTCCCAATATTCCTGCAGATTGCCCACGGCATTACCCATGGCATGTGCATACTCGCAGATGAAGTAAGGCATGCTGTTATATCCGCTACTGTTGCTGCTTACGGTAGAGACGGTAGGATACATGTTCGACCCGAGGTCGCTGTACGACTGGTTCTGCTCGTTGTGTATCAGTCGGCTGTCGAGGCTCTTCACCTTGGAGTACATTCCGCTGAAGTTGCTTCCAGCGCCGCACTCGTTACCCAACGACCAGAAGATGACCGACGGATGGTTGCGGTCGCGCTTCACCATGCGCTCGGCACGGTCGTTCATGGCGTTCTGCCAATAGCTGTTACTGGAGATACCTGTTCCTGCATAGTGACACTCCACATCGGCCTCGTCCATACAGTACAGTCCATAGGCATCGAACATGGCATACATCTTAGGCTGACGCGGATAGTGGCTGGTACGCACAGTGTTGATGTTCGCCTGCTTCATCAGCTGCACGTCACGCAGCATTGTCTCCAAGCGGATGGCACGGCCTGTCAGTGGGTCGGTGTCCTGAGTGTTTACACCCTTGAAGTAAACCCTCTGTCCGTTGATGAGCACGGTATTGCCGCTCTTGGTGATATTACGGAATCCATATCTTGTTGAGAATGCCATTTCCTCATTGCCGTTGGCATCCTTCTGGCTGATGAGCACCGTATAGAGGTTGGGGTCCTCACAGCTCCATGCCTTCAGTCCTGAGAGTCCTGAGAGCGTGACCGTCTTGGTCGATGTCGTTGCCGATGACATAGAGAATGTGGTAGAGCCTGAGGCAATCTCGCTGTCGTTGTCATCAAGAAGCTTCACTTCGACAGTCTTTGTTGCCGAACCGCCGTCACGGTTGTCCATGGTCAGGGCCACGCTCATGCTACCTGCCGTAGCTGTAGTGTTGGATGCCGAGAATGTTATCACGTGGTCGCTGACGAAGGTCTTCGGGGTGGCCACGAGATATACGTCACGGTGTATGCCCGACAGGTGCCACATGTCCTGTCCTTCCAGATAGGAGCCGTCGCACCAGCGATATACCCTTACGGAGATATTGTTCTCGCCTGCCGTCACAAAGCCTGTGAGGTCAAACTCAGCATCGGTGTTCGAGCCTTGCGAGTAGCCCACATAGTTGCCGTTCACCCATACCACGGCTGCGCTATATACGCCATCGAAGTGTACGAACACCCTCTTGTTCTCCCAACCTTCCGGCAGGGTGAACGTGCGGCGGTAGAAGCCCGTACTGTTATAGTCGGTAACGCCATACTGCGTATAGCAGCTGTTCACGTTTACCGAAGCTCCGCTGATGCTCTGTGTGAAAGGATAGCCCACATTGGTATATACAGGCTTGCCGTAGCCGGCCATCTCCCATGACAGGGGCACCTTTATGTCATCCCATCCCGATGTGCTCTGGTCGTTGCCATAATAGTTTGTCGTTGCCGGAGCCGAGGATGTGCCAGCCGCGTATTTGAACTTCCACGTACCGTTAAGGCTCATGTATTCAGCGGCAGTAGGTGTGAGCCAAGGCTCGTGGTAGTTCACGTCAGCCTTCACGTCGGCAGTAGTAGCGTATGGTATGAAGGTAGCGTGGGCAGCCTCCTTGTAGTTCTCGTAAGTGTTGGCTGTAGATATCCAGCTCACGCTGAAGCTACCATGGTCGGGTGTCTCGGTTGTACCGCCACCTTCAGAACCACCACCTTCGGAGCCGCCACCGGACTCACCGCCTCCTTCCCCGCCACCAGAAGAGCCATCCGTGCTGATGAAACCGAATACAGCCGCACTGCTCTCTGATGTTGTACGGGTCATGGTCTCACCCGTTGTGGTGGTGAGATAATAGATGGTCGAGGAACTGCCACTCGTATATTTTGTGCGCAGCTTGTAGGTATTGTCACCCTGGTCAACGAGGCTGAATTCCTGATTCTCGTTTGCGCTGTTATTGTAGGTTACTTCGTCCGTCCACTGCAAAGGACTAAGGGAGGTATTGTTGTTGGCCATGTCTATGGCAAGGCCGGACATCACATTCTTGAAGAGATAGGGATAGCCGGAATTGAAAGTGGTGTTCACCACTGTCCATTGCTGTCCGCTTGCATTGGTAAGGCTCTGCACCTTCAGCGACTCATCGGTACTCGTTGTCGTTACAGTGATTGCCTTGGCTGGGGCTGCCACTGGAACAATATAGTATGACTTTCCATACTCCGGGGCAACGTATGTGGTGGTCTCTGTATCGCCGCCGCCAGTCTCTGTGCCGTCTGCCACAGTCACGTAGTTGTAGGTCGCATTGCTTCTCGTTTCGCCCTGCGTGCTACCTATCTGAACACTCGTCTGCGACAGCAGGTTGGAAAGGACAGTACTGGAATAGGCCGATTGCACCTCGCCGTTGATGCTCAGTCCTGCTGACGACAGCTCTACGGTCAGCGTAGTGCTGGAAAGCGTCAAGTCTGTCTGAACGCTGGCTGTCTGCTGGCTCACCCAGTTCAGCTGCAAGGTCTTGCTGCTTGCCGTGTAGTAGAGATGGATGTTGTAATATCCATACCAGGAATCTATTCCTGTTCCAATCGACAGGATGTTCTCCCAAGTCGTTGACGACGAGCAGGTACTCAAGTCTATCTCCGCCCTGATGCTCTGCGTTGTAAAGTCTATGGTCACGTCCTGCGAGAAACTGTCGCCACCGGGCGCGTAGTTGCTCCACAAAGAGGTGTCAGCCTGTGCGTTTCCCATTCCGAGCAACATACATACGGCTGTTGCCCATATATATAATAATCCATGTTTCATAGTCTTATCCTTTATCTTTTCACTACTTTCTTTCCGTTCACAATATAAACGCCCTGGGGCAGTCCGTCAGTGCTGCTCACGCCTGACCGCAGCTTCTGGCCGCCAATGCTATAGACATCAAACGACGACAGCCCATCCACCGCCACATCATCAATGGCGGTCACATCATCGAGCAACCATGCATTGAGCTTGCCCTCGGCACTGTTGTCCACGAAATAGGCGCGGAATCCCTTCATTGTCATGGGCGATACCAGATGATACACCTCGTTCTTCCGCAGCACATAGGCGGCTTCGGGCGCAGTGGTCTGGACAAAGCTGCCCACATAGTCCACATCGCCTTGCGAAACGGCCACAGGATCCTGCCCGAAAGCACTGATGCCCGTGAACTCATAATAGCCATCGGTACCAGGGTCCTTTGTCGGCTTGACCAGATAAGGCCTGCCAGCCTCCACATCGCTCACGGAACTGAACTGAAGCGTGGTTTCCGTGCATCCGGTGAAAGCAGCCACCTTCACATCCGTTCCCAGCTGCGACTGGAGCTGCGAGGCACTGATGTCGAACGGCACGCAGAAGGAGTTCCACATGTTGAGCGAGAAACTGCGCTTCAGCCGCACCGTGGCATCGGCCATTGCAGGCGCGCTGTAGGAAACCGATGTCTCGTCCAGCGTCACGATGTTCTGCTCATAGTCAGCTGGCGACACGAAAATCCACTGGGCATCGGTCAGCGACTCATCGGGCGCGAAAGGATTGCGTACAGGGCGGCCGAAATAATCGCTGTATTCCAGATAGGAATAGGCATTCACACCGCTGTTGCGCATGGCGATATTGTATTTGCCATCGGCCACCAGCACCAGCTTCCACTGGTCATACAGTCCAGTACCGTCACAACGGGTCTGCTGAAGCACGGTAGCCGAGATACGGCCGTCGGAGGAAGTGAGATACCAGGTATCCACTGTGGCATCGGCCGTGGTGAGCGTCACAGGGATTCCTGCCGACGAGAGCACCACTCCGCCTTCACCGTCATTGGCCATGTAGAGCCCCTGCCCCACATTATATATATAATAAGTTGACCCGTCCACCGGTGTCTGCGCCGTGGGCTGGGCTGCTGCAGTCCCCGCAAGGAGCGTCAGGAATGCAAGCACCAGGTAATGTCTTTTCATAACAATGTACTTTTCCATGTTTTTCCGGTTTTTTCTGCCTATTCGTCACCCCAGAGATTGTCATCGCTGAATCCGTCCCATTTGGCATCAATGTCGTCCGGGTTCTCCCCGTGGGCACCGCCATCGCCAATGACTTCCCCGTCAATGTCAACGTCATACTTATTTCCGCCGCTTCCGGCAAGCAGACCGCTGCTGTCTTCCGTGAGCACGGCACAGACCACAACGTCGGGCCGCAAATAGTTCTCCTTCTTTTTCATGTCTATGAGTTATTACTGTTTGAGGGTTTATGTTCTCTCCACGTGTTTTCCACGGTCTGCAGGAAAAGGCGTGCAGACGCGCCCGGCCGCATAAAACCGCCAAAAGGGAACCCCGTTGCCGGAGTCCCCTTCATATAGGGATGATGAGCTGATTGTCGGCTTATTCCCATATATCTATGTCGCTGTCCCAGATATTGTCCTTGGCATCCGGATTCATGTCTGCCGAGCCGTCGTCCTTGACAATATTGTTGCTTTCGTCTTCCGTTCCCCAGGAAGCAGGGCTGAGCAGCCGCTCGGATTCCAGATTCAGCACCTCTACATCGGGGCTGACATATATGGTTTTCTTTTTCATATCTTCTGTCCTCATTTAGTGTGTTATTTTCTTACTTTACTACATACTTCCTGTTGTTCACCACATAGATGCCCTTGGCCAGGCCCTCAAGAGAAGAGCCGTTGGCCCTGACTTGCTGGCCGTTGATGCTGTAAACGCCCCTGGAAGTGTCCGGAGTCAGCATGGCATCCTCGCCCAGCACGCTTTCTATGTCAGTGGTGCTGTCTTCCACACCGTCAATCACCACAGACATCTTGCTGGTCGGGTTTGCCGGCTCCTTAGCAGACCAGTCGAAATAGACGCGGAAGCCCTTCATGGGAAGCGTCTGGCGGGTCTCCGTGGTATAGTCCACGAGATTGCCCTTGGAGAAGGCGAAGTAGTGGTGGTCCGCTGTCAGCGTCACATCCTTCTTCACGAACAGGTTCACGGCCTGGATCACTGCGCTCGAATTGTCGGCTGAAGCCGTTGTGCTTTGTTCTTCCGGCAGGATATACTGGCCATCGTTCTCGGGATCGGCCGGATTGTCAAGCACCACCTGAGGGATGATGAAATACGGGCCCTGCACGGTCGTTCCGGCCTCATCGCTCCAGCCGGGAGTCCACGTTTCACCGCTCATGGAGCCTGCCTTGGCCACCTGGACCGTTTCATCCTCGCTGGAATACTGGGCCAGGACCGGGTCAAGCTTGATGATGTAGGGCACCTTGGCATCAAGACCGGCCTCTGCAAGGTCAACAGTGGTAAACCATATCTTGGAGCCGGTCAGCGTGGTCAGCTTGGCCAGCTTGACATTCTGTCCGAAATAGTTCTTCACCTGGCTGCCGGTAAGGGAGAACGGAAGCACGATGCTGTTCCACTGGTCGCCGGCAGTGCTGGTAAACGTACGCTTCAGCACAACAGTCGAGCTTTGGCTGGCCTCCCTGGGGAAGGAGGTATAGACGGTGCTCGTCTCGTTCTCGTCGAGCAGGATGGGATAGATGGTTGTCGTGGGCAGTCCGCGGTATTTCAGACGGAACTCGTCGAATTCCGTATAGGCACCGTCTGCTGTGCTTCCTGTCACCTTCACGCCAATCGTAATGGTGGAGTTGTCCGTGGGCACATAGACAAGCACCACATTGTTGTACAGTTCCTGGCTGAAGGCATAGCCGGCTGTGGTCATGTTGTAGGTCACGCCGTCGGGCAGTTGCTGAATGGCATTGCTCCTGTCGCTCACGGCATCGGTCGTGCCGCTCACCTTGGCAAAAATCACTGCATTCGCGTTGCCCTCGGAATTGAATCCCTGGCAGCTCAGCTCATACCAGCCGGCCTTGTCCACCGTGATGTCCTGGGAAACGGTTCCGTCACCCAGAATCCTGGCATTGAAATACTGGCCATAGAACAGATTATACCACTTCTGGTCACCGACCGATACACCACTACCTGTGATGAAGTCTTCATCCGTGTCCTTCACGATATATTCGTCACCATCCAAGGAACCGATATCTGTATTGTCAGGATCGCTCTGGAGTGTGAATACCGATTTCTCCGTATTATAATACAGGTCATTGCCAAGGAAGTAGGTCAGATCCTCCTGCGTGTTTTCATTGGTTGTCCAGCTGGCATCGGTGCCACTGACCGTCCATACGATATTGTCGGCCACGACACTGGCACGGGTCATGCTGGGGTTCTGGATATAGAATGTGGCATCGACCGGGCTGTCATACGATACATCCTGAACATCATTGAAGCGTGACTTTACATCCTTCAAGGAAATGAGCTTCCAGTAGCTGTTGTCATCTGTACTGGAAGTACCGGTCAAGACATCAGCACGCGTGCTGCTCACAGTAAGATAGCCCCGACTGGTTGTCGAAGTATTACTGCTTCTGTAACTGAATGTATATTGGTTGGTCCTGCCTGATGCGCTTGCGATATTCCAGTAACTATAATTATTTCCCCCAGAATAACCTGCATCTATAAACATTCCGTTCTGGTAGTCATTGCTCATGTTATAAACACATCCGACCTCTGTACTTGTTGAAGTAGGCGACAGCACAATATAATAATTGCTGTTATTCGTATTCATCTTCTTAAAATACACGGGTTGCGGAATATCGGAAAGGATGCACTCCGTACCCCACCATCCACCTACATTGAGGAACTTCTTCTGAGCAACATTATACAGATAGAATGTAGTCTCGTCGGTAGCCACACTACCACTGAGGCTGACAACGGCGGGGGCATTTCCGTAAGCATCGTCTGTCCAGTCAAAGACAGTTGCGTTGGCCGTCTGCACAACACCTAAGCCCACCCCAATAAGGGCAAGCGCCATGAGTCTAAAATGTTTCATCTTGTTTTTATTTTTGAGTTTCTACTTGTATCACAGAGTTTAAAATTGATGGTTTCTCACCATGGCCCTCTCTCCCGTCCAGGCCCATACTTCCATTCGAGTATTTATGTAGCAACGTGTGGGGAGCAAGTCTTTCGGCTGTCACACGCCTTTTCATCTTTTTCTGTTTGAAAATCATCGCACTCTCACGAGCACGATGATCGAAGTTTATAAAATTAAACTTTAGTCATTAAGAAAATTACTACAAGAGCATGTCTTCACAGATTACCCAATATAGCCTTGCTTATTGTCTTATAATACAAACTTATTTCCGTTTTTACTTGTGCCCTGGGCTTTCCCGGATGGCTTCCACGTGATGGCAGGACAGCCCGCCCGGCAGTCTCCGGACACTTCCGGAGCCTCTTCCCACATAAGGCTATAAGTGGGTGACACACATGCCGCATGTAACATACATACACATTGCACAACGCCCATGCCTCTTCCACTGTCCGTGGAATACATGACTGCGTAGACAGGAGCACACCAACGTGCATCCGACCGTGCAAATACCTCAAAGATTGAGTTAGCTTGAGAAAACTCTTCTGTATAGGCCTCTTTCCTTACGAGGCGCAGCATGCAAATCACTTAAGATGCTGCAAAAGTAACATTATTTTGAATTGCAACAAAATATTTCCCTGAAAAAATACTGTTTTTCATGATTTTTAAAATCAATCGTAACACGCGACAGCAACACACAGGACATGCAGTCCGCAACTTCTTCCGCCCGCCAAAAGCCGTTTCCAGCCGTCTGAAGACGAAAGTCCGGAACAGTGAACCGGAAAGTTACGGAAAGCGAACTGAAAAGTCGGAAAAAGTGCAAGGCAATCTGTAGTTCACGGCGTGAACACTATATTTCACGGCGTGAACACTATATTCCACGGCGTGAACACTATATTCCACGCCGTGAACTACAGATTAGGGTTAAGCCAGGGAAACATTTCTGTTCACACTTCCAAAGTTTTCACCTTGCTTTTCCAAACATTCCGGTCAACCAGCCCAAACCTCCTGCTTCCTGTCCCCGAAGCGTCAGGACAGCCCTCATCCCGCCGGGAGCGTGGTCACCGTGTCTGCTGCAAGGAGCCGGCAAGACAAAAGGGAACGCATACAGGATGTACACATTCCCTTTCCGGAACAGCCTTCATGAGGCTTGCGCTCTTCCGGGCAGGCCCGGCCTTACGCCCTATTTCTTTTTCGTGGGCACGTTGAACTCTGTGACCTTGGAGATGGCGCGGTTGCCCTGCAGCACCGACAGGCAGAACCGCGCACTGCCTTCGCGCAAACGCTTGTCGGCCTTCACCAGCGCCGTATAGCGGATGCCCTGGCCGGGAAGGATGCGCTCCACATGGAGTCCCGGAGATATGGCGATGTGCTTGTTGCCGGTGGACTCGACCACGGAGGGCTGCACATCGAACAAGGGTCCGTTGCCGGTGTTGTGGACTTCAAAGATGACCTTGCACAGTTCTCCCCTGCTGATGGCGTTGTCCTGGTTGTCATCGACAAAACGGGCGTTGCGTATCTCAATCTGAGGGGCATAGCTGAGCGATGTGGCCAGATTGTCGATGCTCGAATTGGCTGGCAGATGCTGTGTGGGCTGCTGGGCCGAGTAAGTGCCGGTGTATTCCTGGCCGTTGAAGTCGTAGATGATGTCGTCTCCACTGTTGGTGGCGTCAAAACCGCTCTCGTTGATACCCTGCCCGCGATAGTCATACTGCCTCTGCTGCGTGTTCCGCTGTGTCTGCCTGTCGGCACGGCGCTGCATCATGGCCTCCTCGCGCTGCTTGTCGGCCTGTGCACCTATGGCCCCGCCTACAATGGCTCCGCCGGCCATGCCGAAAATAGTGCCGATATCGCTGCCACGCGGACCGTCGGCAATGCCTCCGATGGCTGAACCGAGAATGGAACCGAGCGTGGAACCTGTGTAGGCTCCGGCTCCGGCATAAGTGCCGCAACCGCTCACAAGGACTGATGCGGCAAGAAGATAAATCGCTGTACGTTTCATAGGATATATGTATTTTTGGGTTTTTCTGCAGTGAAACCGGTGCAGACATTCAGCAGACCGGACATGCCGGAAGCACCTGACACCGGACGCATACGACGGAAAACTCCACAAAGTTAAATGTTTTTCGCCATTCCGTCCACCAGATTTCCCTAAATTGTGGTAGGGTTTTCCCTGTTTCCACGATTTTTTCAGCTTTTTTGCAGGATCGCCCAGTCCGTAAGGCGAAAAGACAGCATGAAAAAACCGCGCTCCCTCTGCGGAAACGCGGTCTTATCGTCAATAAGTGATTAATCCTGTAGAAGCTTACTCTGCAGAAGTCTCTTCAGCCTTCACTTCCTCCACCACAGGAGCCTCGGCAGTCTCAGCCTTTGCAGCTGACTTGCGGCCACGGCGGGTCTTCTTGGCAGCCTTCGGAGTCTTGGCCATGTTCTCGTCGAAGTCAACAAGCTCGATGAAAGCAATCTGAGCAGCGTCGCCCTGACGTGTGCCAAGCTTGATGATACGGGTATAGCCACCGGGACGGTTGCCCACCTTCTCAGCAACTACGCTGAACAGTTCCTTGATACTCTCCTTGTCCTGCAGATGGCTGAAGACAACACGACGCGAGTTGGTGGTGTCGTCCTTGGCACGGGTAATCAGCGGCTCAACATATTTCTTGAGAGCCTTGGCCTTTGCAAGGGTCGTAGTGATTCTTTTGTGCCTGATCAACGAGATTGCCATATTTGCCAACATGGCATGACGATGAGAGGCAGTACGACCCAGATGGTTGAATTTCTTATTGTGTCTCATTTTTTCTTATTCTTTTTCTAATTTGTATTTTGAAATATCGGTTCCAAACGACAGATTCAGACTCTCAAGCAAATCATCAAGCTCTGAAAGCGATTTCTTGCCGAAGTTGCGGAATTTCAGAAGATCTGTCTTGTTGAATTGTACAAGATCGCCAAGTGTCTCTACATCGGCAGCCTTCAGACAGTTGAGCGCACGCACACTAAGGTTCATGTCAACAAGCTTTGTCTTCAGGAGCTGGCGCATGTGAAGCACTTCCTCATCAAACTCTTCGTTGGTCTCCTGGTCAGGATTCTCAAGCGTGATCTTCTCGTCGGAGAACAACATGAAATGATAGATAAGGATCTTGGCTGCTTCCTTCAAAGCATCCTTCGGGTGTATGGAACCATCCGTCGTAACCTCAAGTACAAGCTTGTCGTAGTCGGTCTTCTGCTCGACACGATAAGGCTCGACTGTGTATTTTACGTTGCGGATAGGGGTGTAGATGGAATCAATCGGAAGAACATTGACATCAGTGCAGAACTCGCGGTTTTCATCGGCAGGCACGTATCCACGACCTTTATTGATGGTAAGGTCTATCTGCATTGAAGCCTTTGCATCTAAATGACAAATCACCAAATCAGGGTTTAACACTTCAAATCCAGTCAGATACTTACCAATATCACCTGCCTTGAATTCTGTTGAATTCTCAACGGTAATACTAACTTTTTCGTTCTCGAATTCATCTACTACTTGCTTGAACCTTACTTGCTTAAGATTCAAGATAATGTTGGTTACATCTTCCTTGACTCCAGGCACTGAAGAGAACTCATGCTCAACACCGCTGATACGGACCGTGTTGATGGCATAACCCTCCAGCGAAGAAAGAAGAATGCGGCGTAAGGAGTTACCAATGGTCACTCCAAAACCTGGCTCAAGAGGACGGAATTCGAATGCACCGAACTTGTCATTGGCCTCCAACATTACAACTTTGTCGGGTTTTTGAAATGCTAATATTGCCATTAACTTAATGATTTATTTAGAGTACAACTCAACGATTAACTGCTCCTTAATGTTCTCGGGAATGTCAGCACGCTCAGGCTTATGGAGATACTTGCCGCTCTTGCTGTTCTCGTCCCATTCAATCCACGGATATTTACCATGGTTGAAACCGGCAAGAGATGCTTCAATAACCTCAAGCGACTTTGCTTTTTCACGAACACCGACTACCTGGCCGGGCTTAACCGAATAAGAAGGAATGTTAACCACCTTGCCATCAACAACAATGTGCTTGTGGCCTACAAGTTGACGTGCAGCAGCACGGGTAGGTGCAACACCAAGACGGTAAACCACATTGTCAAGACGGCTCTCAAGGTTCTGAAGAAGCACCTCACCAGTGATGCCATCAGCCTTGGCGGCTTTCTCAAACATATTACGGAACTGACGCTCAAGAACACCATAAGTGTACTTGGCTTTCTGCTTCTCTGCCAACATGACACCATACTCAGAAAGCTTTCTGCGACGATTATTGCCATGCTGTCCAGGAGGGAAGTTTCTCTTGGACAAAACTTTGTCGGGGCCGAAGATGGGTTCACCAAATCGGCGTGCAATTTTAGATTTCGGACCTGTATATTTAGCCATAATATAAAAAATGTTCTATAAATAAAATGTAACTTTGGATGAATGGACAAGCAATTACACTTTCCTTCTCTTCGGAGGACGGCAACCGTTATGCGGTAACGGTGTTACGTCAATGATTTCTGTCACCTCAATACCTGTGCCATGTACGCCACGGATAGCTGACTCACGTCCATTTCCAGGACCTTTCACATAAGCCTTTACCTTACGAAGGCCAAGGTCAAATGCCACCTTAGCACAATCCTCGGCAGCCATCTGGGCAGCATAAGGAGTGTTCTTCTTTGAGCCACGGAAACCCATTTTACCCGCAGAAGACCAAGAAATCACCTGACCTTCACTGTTTGCCAAAGATACTATAATGTTATTGAAAGAACTATGTACATGAAGTTGACCAACTGCATCAACCTTTACATTTCTCTTCTTCGATGTTGCTGTTTTCTTTGCCATTTTTTTGATGTTTTAATGTTTTGAGATAGTGTCTCAAATTAAAGAACTGAGAACCCTACCCTCAATTTCTAAACTAATTACTTAGTGGCTTTCTTCTTGTTAGCAACAGTCTTTTTCTTACCTTTGCGGGTACGTGCGTTGTTCTTTGTGCTTTGACCGCGTACAGGAAGACCGTTACGATGACGAACTCCACGATAACAACCAATATCCATCAGTCGCTTGATATTCATCTGGACCTCTGAACGGAGATCACCTTCTACTTTGAATTCAGCACCGATAATTTCACGGATCTTGGCTGCCTGGTCATCAGTCCACTCGTTGACCTTCAGGTCGCGGCTAACTCCGGCTTTATCCAATATCTTTGCTGAACTACTTCGACCTATACCATAGATATAAGTCAATGCGATTTCGCCACGCTTGTTCTGGGGCAAATCTACTCCAACAATTCTTATTGCCATTGTAAATGATTAAAAAATTTTTAAAAAATTAGAATTTTGCAAAAAGCATGCAAAGTTAAGAATAAAACGTGTTTTATCCAACTTTTTATGCTTATTTAACTTAACCCTGACGTAACTTAAACTTAGGGTTCTTCTTGTTGATTACAAACAGACGACCTTTGCGACGAACAATCTTACAGTCTGCTGTACGTTTTTTTAATGATGTCCTTGTCTTCATATCATGTAAAGTTATTTGTATCTAAAAACAATTCGACCTTTGGTCAAGTCATAGGGACTCATCTCGACCTTTACTTTATCTCCAGGGAGGATTTTAATATAGTGCATTCTCATCTTTCCTGAAATATGGGCGATAATTTGTACGCCATTTTCCAGTTCAACACGAAACATTGCATTTGACAATGATTCAATTATTGTTCCGTCCTGTTCAATTGCGGATTGTTTTGCCATAATCAATGATGTTCTCTTTCTAAACGTTCAATTTCCTCAAATGAAGATAATATCTCTACCTTACCTTTAGCACGAATAGCAACTGTATGCTCAAAATGTGCAGCGTAACTTCCGTCTCGTGTCTTTATGCTCCACCGGTCAGGCAAAAGACATATTTCACGAGACCCTAATGTAACCATTGGCTCAATGGCAATACACATGCCAGCTTTAAGCAATACTCCCTCTCCTTTCTTTCCATAGTTTGGAATCTGGGGATCTTCATGCATCTGCCTTCCAATACCATGTCCTGTAAGCTCACGTACGACACCATAACCATACTTTTCACAATGATTTTGTATCGCATATCCGATATCTCCAACCTTGTTGCCTTCCATTGACTGGACAATCCCGAGGTAGAGGGAACGCTTTGTTTCCTTTAATAGTCGCTTGACATCTGGTTTAACCTCTCCAACCATGAATGTATAGCAACTATCACCATTGAAGCCATCCAACTCAACACCACAATCAACGGATATGATGTCACCATCTTTCAATACAGTATCGGTAGATGGAATACCATGTACAACAATATCGTTAACAGATGTACAGATACTTGCAGGAAACGGCCCTCCAAATGGATTGGGAAAATTTTTAAAAGTTGGGATTGCTCCATGGTCTCTTATAAAAGATTCCGCAATCTTATCCAAACAGAGGGTCGTTACACCAGGTTTGATATTCTTATAGATTTCTGCTAAAGTTTTCCCAACAAGTTGGTTAGCCTTTCGCATCAAATCTATCTCATCTTCGGTCTTGAGAAAAATTTTCATTTTCTAAGATCGCACTAATACTAATATGCCGATACGCTGTTCCCCCTAGTGCGTCCAGAGTTCAACAGTCCATCATAATGACGCATCAACAAATGACTCTCAATTTGCTGCAGTGTATCAATTACAACACCTACAAGAATCAGAAGCGATGTACCTCCGAAGAACTGGGAAAACTCCTGTTTGACATTCAACAAACCTGCGAGAGCAGGCATAACGGCAATGAAAGCAATGAACAAAGAACCCGGCAAAGTAATACGCGACATGATTGTGTCAATATACTCTGCTGTATTCTTTCCAGGCTTGATACCCGGTATGAATCCATTGTTTCGCTTCATGTCCTCTGCCATCTGAGTAGGATTAAGCGTAATAGCTGTATAAAAATATGTAAACGCTATAATCAGAATAACATATATACAATTATACAAGAAACTACGATTATCCATCAATGAACGCATAAGCCATGAACCACCTTCATTCTGATATCTGACGAAAGCAAGAGGAATAAACATCAAAGCCTGAGCAAAGATGATAGGCATCACATTGGCCGCAAACAATTTCAGAGGAATATACTGACGCACTCCCCCGTATTGTTTATTACCAACAAGTCGCTTGGCATACTGAACAGGGACGCGACGCGTTCCTTGAACCAACAATATAGATGCACAGACAACTGCATACAGGATAAGGATCTCTGCAATAAACATGATAATACCACCACCAGAGATTGCCGTTAACCTAGAAGTGATTTCCTGAATAACAGCACTTGGGAATCTGGCAATAATACCAATCATAATTATCATGGAGATACCATTACCCACACCCTTGTCAGTAATACGCTCACCTAACCATAAAATGAACATGCTTCCTGCTGCAAGAATCAATGATGCTGGTATCATGAACAATGCCCATGAAATGCCCGAAGCCAATGCTTCACTGGCTTGGGCTTTCAGGTTCAGAAGGTACGACGGAGCCTGTAAAAGAAGGATACCTACTGTCAAAAGTCTTGTGTACCAACTGATTTTCTTGCGTCCACTCTCTCCTTCACGTTGCATTTTCTGGAAATAGGGAACAGCAACAGCAAGAAGCTGCATAAAAATGGATGCTGAGATATATGGCATGATTCCAAGTGCAAAAATAGATGCATTGGAAAATGCTCCACCGGAGAACATGTCAAGAAGGGACATAAGTCCACCTGATGTTTGAGACTGCAATTTATCCAACATTCCTGGATTAATACCCGGCAGTACCACAAAAGAACCAAAACGATATATTGCGGTAAATA
Source organism: Prevotella sp. (assembly GCA_051875605.1). Classification (GTDB taxonomy): domain Bacteria; phylum Bacteroidota; class Bacteroidia; order Bacteroidales; family Bacteroidaceae; genus Prevotella. Next base: position 21,484 of record JBJEHA010000057.1, read on the forward strand.
AGAGGGTAATCAGAAGCCGTTGACGCAAGTCTTCAATCTTCCAACAATTCTTCAGTGTCTCAATAAACTTTTTCATTTACTTAATGATTGTGATGTTACCACCTACTGCCTCGATTGCTTCCTTAGCAGTTTTCGAGAATGCATTAGCCTTTACCTGTAAGGCAACCTTCAACTCACCATTTCCAAGTATTTTCACAAGTTTACGTCCTTTAACGACATTTGCCTGCTTCAACTCCTCAAGACCAATAGTTGTATAGCCCTGTGTCTCCGCAAGCTTCTGAAGCACATCAAGATTAACTGCGAAATACTCTACATGATTAATGTTTTTAAAGCCTGACTTGGGCACACGACGCTGAAGTGGCATCTGGCCACCTTCAAAGCCAATTTTACGCTTATAACCTGAACGAGCCTTAGCACCCTTGTGTCCACGAGTTGAAGTTCCACCAAGACCAGAGCCAGGACCACGTCCTATACGACGACGAGAATGCGTAGATCCAGCAGCCGGTTTCAAATTATTTAATTTCATAATTTTTTCTGTTTAAAGGTTTATTATTCAACAATCTTTACCAAGTGATGAACCTTACGCACCATACCACGCATACTAGGATTGTCTTCAATTTCAACAACCTGAGATATACGGCGGAGTCCAAGACAACGGAGAGTGTCCTTCTGATCCTTCGGAGCTCCAATCTTACTCTTAATTTGCTTAACCTTAATTGTTGCCATTGTGATTTCTCCTATCCATTAAAGACTTTGTTCATTGTAATACCACGAGTCTTAGCAATTGTATAAGCATCTCTCGTCTGAGTCAGAGCGTAAATTGTAGCCTTAACCAAATTATGAGGGTTTGAAGATCCTTTAGATTTAGCAAGGACATCCTTGACACCTACACTTTCCAAAACAGCACGCATAGCACCACCTGCCACAAGACCAGTACCAGCTGCAGCAGGTTTCATAAATACTTGAGCACCGCCGAAACGTGCTTCAATCTCATGAGGTATTGTTCCTTTGAGAACAGGAACCTTTACAAGATTCTTTTTAGCAGCTTCAACGCCCTTAGCTATAGCTGCAGTAACCTCACCTGCTTTTCCAAGACCATATCCTATAACTCCATTTCCATCACCTACAACAACAATAGCTGCAAAGGTAAATGTTCGGCCACCTTTTGTAACCTTGGTTACACGGTTAATGGCTACAAGGCGATCTTTCAGTTCAACGTCGCTATTTACTCTTACTTTATTCATTGCCATAATCGTTTAAAAATTAAGACCACCCTTGCGAGCTGCATCTGCCAATTCCTTTACTCGTCCATGATACAGATAGCCATTACGATCGAAAACCACACTGGTAATACCTGCCGACATTGCCTTTTCTGCAATCATTTCCCCAACCTTAGCAGCTTGTTGGATCTTGGGCATTGTCTCAAGACCAAGAGAAGATGCAGAAACCAATGTCGTACGAGTAATATCATTAATTACCTGGGCGTAAATTTGCTTGTTGCTACGGAATACACTCAACCTAGGGCGCTCTGCAGTACCATTCACACGTTTACGAACTCTATATTTTATCTTAATTCGTCTTTCTACTTTCTTTGTTGTCATAATCGTAAATTTAAAAGATTACTTAGCTGCGGCACTCTTACCAGACTTTCTACGGATGACTTCGCCTTGGAACAATATACCTTTGCCTTTATAAGGTTCTGGCATACGGAAAGAACGAATTTTTGCACAGATGAGTCCAAGCAACTGTTTGTCACAAGACTCTAACATAATCAGAGGATTTTGGTTACGTTCACTTTTTGTTTCCACCTTCACCTCCTGAGGTAATTCAAGGAAAATCGGATGTGTATAACCCAAAGCGAACTCAATTATATTACCTTGATTAGAAACCCTATAACCAACACCCACAAGCTCCAGGACTTTCTTATATCCTTCACTGACGCCTACAACCATATTGTTAACCAATGAACGGTATAATCCATGGAATGCCTGTTTTTGCTTATAGTTAACGGCACTATTTTCATCAATTTCAAAAACGACGTGTCCATCGTCTACTTTCATGATAATCGAAGAGTCTATCTTCTGTGAAAGTTCACCTTTAGGACCTTTTACTGTGACAACGCCATTGTCCTGTGTAATTGTTACTCCTGCAGGAATGCTGATTGGCAATTTTCCTATTCTAGACATTCTCAATCCTCCTATTAATAAACGTAGCACAAAACTTCACCACCGATTTTCAAATCTGCGGCTTCTTTGTCTGTCATTACACCTTTGGATGTAGAAAGAATAGCTATTCCCAATCCATTAATAACTCTCGGCATGTTTTTGTACCCGGTGTACTTACGAAGACCGGGAGTAGAAACACGTTTCAATGACTTAATGGCGTTTGCCTTTGTCATCGGATCATATTTTAAGGCCACCTTAATAGTGCCTTGAGGACCATCTTCTATGAACTTGTAGTTCAAGATGTACCCTTTCTCGAAGAGGATTTTCGTAATCTCTTTCTTCAAGTTTGACGCAGGAACCTCTACAACACGATGATGTGCCATAATTGCGTTTCTGAGTCTTGTCAGAAAATCTGCTATTGGATCTGTCATAATATAAATAAATTAATTAATCGGGCCTACCCCGACAATATTAAAAAATCTTACCAACTAGCCTTCTTCACGCCTGGAATAAGACCTGCTGAAGCCATTTCTCGAAATTGAATACGAGAAAGTCCGAATTGGCGAATATAGCCTTTGGGACGACCCGTAATCTTGCACCTGTTGTGCAAACGAATAGGATTGGCGTTCTTGGGTATTGACTGTAATTTGCGAGCTGCCTCATAAGCTTCAGCCGGATCATCAGACTTAGCAATAATCTGCTTAAGCGCAGCACGTTTCTCAGCATAACGAGCAACAAGCTTTGCACGCTTAATCTCGCGAGCCTTCATTGATTCTTTTGCCATACTTTTAATCGTTTTTAACATTCTTGAAAGGAAGTCCAAAAGCTTTTAGCAAAGCATAACCTTCCTCATCTGTTTGTGCTGTCGTAACAAACGTGATATTCATCCCCTGTATCCTGTCAATAGAGTCAATGTTTATCTCTGGGAAAATAATTTGCTCCTGAACGCCAAGAGTATAATTTCCACGTCCATCGAATTTTGTCTCTATGCCTTTAAAGTCACGGATACGGGGCAAAGCAACACGAACAAGTTTCTCCAAAAATTCATACATACGTTCACGGCGCAATGTAACCATCACACCAATAGGCATTTTTTTACGGAGTTTGAAATTAGCGATGTCCTTTTTTGAATAAGTTGCAACCGCCTTTTGTCCAGTAATTGCACTTATTTCATTAATAGCCACATCTATGATTTTCTTGTCCTGTGTAGCGTCTCCCAGACCCTGGTTAATAACAATCTTCTTCAAAACAGGAACCTGCATTGCTGAAGAATAGTTAAATTGTTTCTGCAATGCGGGAGCAATAGTCTCCGCATATATTTTCTTTAAGCGTGCTGTATCCATTATTTAATTTCCTCCCCTGATTTTTTAGAGATCCTTACTTTCTTGCCATCTTCATTTACTTTAACGGCAATACGTGTAGCCTTTCCACTCTTTGGGTCTATGAGACTCAAGTTAGAAATATGGATAGGAGCTTCTTGCTTTACAAAGCCACCTTGAGGATGCTTGGCAGAAGGCTTTGCGCTCTTAGTGACGATATTTACACCTTCGACATAAGCACGATTCTTATCTACCAACACCTTGAGCACCTTACCTGTTTTGCCCTTGTCCTCTCCGGTAAGGACAATAACAGTGTCGCCTTTCTTTATATGTAACTTACTCATTCTGTATTGTTTTAATAATTAAAGTACTTCAGGTGCCAAAGAAACGACTTTCATGTTAACAGCACGTAGTTCACGAGCAACAGGGCCGAAAATACGGCTTCCGCGAAGTTCACCTGCATTATTCAACAGGACACATGCATTGTCATCAAAACGGATATAAGAACCATCGGCACGACGGATTTCCTTCTTCGTTCTGACGATCAAAGCCTTTGATACTGCACCTTTCTTCAAATCACTTGACGGGATAACGTTCTTCACAGCAACGACAATCACGTCACCAACACTTGCATAACGCCGACGGGTTCCGCCGAGTACTCTTATACAAAGAGCTTCACGAGCACCGCTGTTATCGCATACGGTGAGTCTTGATTCTGCTTGTATCATATTTACTTAGCTTTTTCAATTATTTGAACCAATCTCCATCTCTTGGTCTTACTCAAGGGACGGGTTTCCATAATGAGGACCTTGTCTCCAATATTAGCCTCATTTTTTTCATCATGTACATGGTACTTCTTCGTTTTCTGAACGAATTTACCATATATAGGGTGCATTTCCTTGAACTTAGCTGCAATAACAATGGTTTTGTCCATTTTGTTGCTGATTACCACACCCTGTCTTGTTTTTCTTAAATTTCTTGTTTCCATCTGGAGCATTGTTATTTGTTAAGTTCCCTTTCGCGAAGTACTGTTTTTATACGCGCAATATCACGACGAATCATCTTAATCTCTGATGGATTTTCAAGCGGGGAAACAGCATGAGTCAACTTCAACTGCGTCAGCTTGTTCTGAGCATTTTCAAGTTTTTCAACCAATCCCTTGGAATCTATTTCTCTAACTTCTTTAATCTTCATAGCTTAAGCATTTTTATCGTAATCACGTCTTACTATAAACTTAGTCTTTACAGGCAACTTCTGTGCTGCAAGGCGTAGAGCCTCTTTTGCAATTGCGAAACTAACGCCTTCGACCTCAAACAATATACGTCCCGGAGTAACAGGAGCGACCCATCCTGCAGGATCACCCTTACCTTTACCCATACGTACATCAGCCGGTTTACGTGTAATTGGCTTATCCGGGAAGATACGAATCCAGACCTGTCCCTCACGCTGCATGTAACGGTTAACTGCTACACGTGCAGCCTCAATCTGACGGCTATCTAACCATTTTGCCTCAAGTGTCTTGATGCCGAACGACCCAAAAGCCAACTGCGTTCCTCTATGCGCATTGCCTTTGTTGCCACGTCCATCTTGAGGTCTTCTATATTTAACTCTTTTTGGCTGTAACATGATTGATTCTACTTTTAACGGTTATTGTTTCTTTTACGATTACCGCGACCACCACGACCACCATTTGCACCGTTATTCTGCTTTTCCTGTGCAAAGTTAGGGGTCAAGTCACGTTCACCATAAACCTCTCCACGGCAAATCCAAACCTTGATACCCAAAAGCCCAACCTTCGTGAGAGCTTCTGTCTGACAATAATCTATATCAGCACGGAATGTATGCAAAGGAGTACGGCCTTCCTTATACATTTCTTTGCGTGCCATTTCTGCACCGTTAAGACGCCCAGTAATCTGAACCTTTATGCCTTCAGCTCCTGCACGCATAGTATTCTGAATAGCCATTTTAATAGCACGTCTGTATGCAATTTTGCCTTCCACCTGACGAGCAATATTGTTGCCCACAATTGTTGCATCAAGTTCCGGTTTTTTTACCTCAAAGATATTTATCTGAATATCCTTGTTGTAGAGTTTTTTAAGCTCTTCTTTGAGCATATCAACATCCTGTCCTCCCTTACCAATGACGAATCCTGGACGAGCAGTACATATAGTAATGGTGACGAGTTTCAATGTACGTTCAATGACAATCTTTGAAACGCTTGCTTTAGAAAGACGCTTGTTAAGGTATTTCCGGATTTTCTGGTCTTCAACCAAATTGTCTCCGAAGTTTCTGCCACCGAACCAATTGGAATCCCAACCACGTATAATTCCCAGACGGTTGCTTATTGGATTAACTTTCTGTCCCATTTCTTACTTATTTTTCGTCATTAGTTTTGGAATCAACAAACAATGTCACGTGATTGCTACGCTTGCGGATACGATAGCCACGCCCCTGTGGTGCAGGACGCATGCGCTTCATGGTTACTCCCTCATCTACAAAGACTTTTGAGATGAAAAGTTCACCATCCTCTGCCTTTCTGTCATTTTTCATCTCCCAGTTAGCGATAGCCGAACGCAGAAGCTTCTCAACATCTGCTGCAGCCTGCTTTTTGGAGAATCTCAGTACGCCCAAAGCACGATTCACTTCCATACCTCGTACCATGTCAACGACATAGCGCATTTTTCGGGGTGAAGAGGGAACGCCCTTGAGCTTGGCGAAATACAAACTTTTCTTGGCTTCTTTTCTTTTTTCAGCCGATATATGTTTTCTTGCTCCCATTATTTTTTCTAAATTTTAAATGGATTAGTCCTCCCTTATTTCCTGTTACCAGAGTGACCGCCGAATTTACGTGTAGGTGAAAATTCGCCCAACTTGTGACCGACCATATTCTCGGTAATGTAAACAGGGATAAATTTGTTCCCGTTATGAACTGCAACAGTATGTCCCACGAAGTCAGGAGATATCATTGAAGCCCTGGCCCAAGTCTTGACAACAGTCTTCTTGCCACTCTCATTCATGGCCAAGATCTTTTTCTCAAGAGAAACGTTGATATATGGACCTTTTTTTAATGAACGACTCATAATTTACTCTTGTTAACTTAATTATTTATTAGCCCTTTCAATGATGTACTTGTTAGAAAGCTTCTTCGGTGCACGCGTCTTGAGACCCTTTGCATACAGACCCTTACGCGAACGTGGATGTCCACCTGACTGGCGGCCTTCACCACCACCCATCGGGTGATCATGCGGGTTCATGACAACACCACGGTTGTGCGGACGACGTCCCAACCAGCGAGAGCGACCGGCTTTACCGGATTGCTCGAGCGCATGGTCAGAATTACCTACACTACCTACGGTAGCCTTACAAGCACTCAAAATCTTACGAGTTTCCCCTGAAGGAAGTTTTACGACACAATAACTGCCTTCGCGAGAAGTCAACTGAGCAAAATTACCAGCCGAACGAACGAGCAATGCGCCCTGTCCTGGACGTAATTCAATGTTATGAATTACAGTTCCTACAGGGATGTTAGCCAAAGGAAGAGCATTACCCACCTCAGGGGCAGCCTCTGCGCCTGACATCAACTGGGCACCTACTTCCAGTCCGTTTGGAGCAATGATGTAACGTTTTTCGCCATCTGCGTAAAACAACAGAGCGATACGTGCCGAACGGTTCGGGTCGTACTCGATTGTCTTAACTACAGCAGGAACACCATCTTTCTCCCGTTTGAAGTCAATGAAACGTAACTTCCTCTTGTGACCACCGCCTCTATAGCGTACAGTCATCTTACCAGTGTTGTTTCGACCACCAGTTGATCGTTTACCGAAAACGAGAGACTTCTCTGGCACGGATGCAGTAATATCCTCGAACGTGCCAATAATCTTGTGTCTTTGTCCCGGAGTTACCGGTTTTAATTTACGTACTGCCATTTCTTATTAAATATTGCTATAAAAATCAATAGAATCTCCTTCACGGAGTGTTACGATTGCTTTCTTGAACGCATTTTTCTGACCTTTCACGAGGCCAGCCTTTGTATAGCGTGCCACACGCTTACCGGCGTAACGCATTGTGTTTACAGCCACTACCTTAACGTTGTACAAGCTCTCTATTTCATGCTGTATTTCGATTTTGTTAGCTTCGGGCTTTACGATAAAGCCATATTTGGGAAGAGCCGGTTTTTCATAAGTATAAACAGTCTTTTCCTTCTTGAGGCCATCCTTATGCCTGTTGTTCTTCACAATATAGCTACGCACCTCTGCAACAGCATTGTTACGCTCGATTGTCTTCTTGCTTCTGGCCACGAATTTTCTTCTTACCGATGATTTCTCGGAAAGATTGTTCATTTTTTCAGTAACCAGGGGTCTTATGATAAATGCCATGTGTCTATTCTCCTATTACTTTGTTAAAATACCGTCGATAATGTTCAGCGAATTTTCGGTGAGAATGAGCACATCAGCATTCAACACCTTGTAGGCGTTGATATCAGAAGCAACCATTACTTCGGCACGCTGCAAATTTCGAGCCGACAAATATACGTTTTTATTACCTTCTGACAAAACCAGGAGTGTCTTCTTGCCTTCAACTTTAAGATTTTTAGCAATATTTATGAAATCTTTTGTTTTAGGGGCTTCAAAGTTGAAATCTTCAACAACAATGATAGCGTTTTCCTGTGCCTTGTACGAGAGTGCTGATTTACGTGCGAGAACCTTCACCTTCTTGTTCAACTTGGTGCGATAATCGCGAGGTCTGGGGCCAAATACACGGCCACCACCTACGAGAACCGGAGAGTTGATATCACCACGACGTGCACCGCCGCCACCCTTCTGACGACCGAGTTTTCTGGTAGAACCACTCACTTCGCTTCTTTCCTTAGCCTTTGCTGTACCCTGACGCTGATTGCCAAGATACTGCTTAACGTCAAGATAAAGAACATGATCGTTAGGCTCAATTCCGAAGACAGATTCGTTTAACGTAACCTTTCTTCCGGTCTCCTGACCATTGATATTCAATACGTTAAGTTCCATTATTTCTTTATTAAGAGGGTTGAACCAATGCATCCAGCAACCGACCCCTTGATCAAGAGCAGGTTGTGCTCTGGAATTACCTTTAACACTTTGAGATTCTGAGTAGTAACGCGGTCACCACCCATCTGACCGGCCATGCGCATTCCCTTGAATACTTTTGCAGGGTATGAACAAGCACCGATTGAACCCGGCTTGCGCGCACGGTCATCCTGTCCGTGTGTACTCTGGCCTACACCACCGAATCCGTGACGTTTCATCACACCCTGAAAGCCCTTACCCTTCGAAGTACCGACAACATCAACAAATTCCACATCATTGAAGATGTCAACCGTGATGGTGTCTCCGAGGTTATATTCCTCGTCAAACTTGAACTCGGCCAAGTGCTTTTTCGGTGTTGTGCCTGCTTTCTTGAAGCATCCCATCATAGGCTTTGTCGTGTTCTTCTCCTTTGCTTCTGCGAAGCCGAGCTGAACTGCCTTGTAGCCGTCTTTTTCAACGGTCTTTACCTGGGTTACAACACAAGGACCAGCTTCGATAACAGTGCACGGTATATTCTTACCGTCGGCACTGAAAACGGATGTCATTCCGATTTTTCTTCCAATTAATCCTGGCATTTCAATTTAAAACTAAAAATTAGACTATACTTTGATTTCTACTTCAACACCACTTGGCAACTCGAGCTTCATCAGGGCGTCAACTGTCTTTGCTGTTGAGCTGTAGATGTCGATGAGACGCTTGTAATCTGAGAGCTGGAACTGCTCACGAGCCTTCTTGTTGACGAAGGTTGAGCGGTTAACGGTGTAGATACGCTTGTGTGTTGGCAATGGAATAGGACCGCTGATGATAGCGCCAGTTGACTTTACTGCCTTCACAATCTTTTCTGCTGATTTGTCAACGAGAGTGTGGTCGTATGACTTCAGCTTGATTCTGATTTTCTGACTCATTGTCTTTTGTAAATATTAATTATTGTTGTCTATAGTGGAGAAGAGGTACGCTACTTAAGAGTCATTCGCTAAGCAGCGCCTCTTCCCTCATTATTCTTTTGTTCGAGTATTAAACCAAGTCGGCACGTCCCTTCACCTCCTCGAGCACTGCCTTTGCAATGGCGCTTGACAGAGGTGCGTGGTGATCGTACTCCATTGAGCTTGTAGCACGGCCTGAGGTGATGGTACGGAGAGCTGTTACATAGCCGAACATCTCTGACAGTGGAACCATTGCCTTGACAACGCGGGCACCGCTGCGGGCCTCGTCCATTCCCTCTACCTGACCACGGCGCTTGTTGAGGTCGCCGATAACGTCACCCATGTTCTCCTCTGGAGTGATGACCTCAAGCTTCATGATTGGCTCCATAAGCACTGGTCCTGCCTTTACGCAAGCGTTCTTGTAGGCGTTGAGTGCTGCGAGCTCGAATGAGAGCTGGTCGGAGTCAACTGGGTGGAAAGAACCGTCGATGAGAGTAACCTTCATGCTGTCCATTGGATAGCCACCGAGGATACCGTTCTTCATAGCGTTCTCGAAGCCCTTCTGTACTGAAGGTATGAACTCCTTAGGAACGTTACCGCCCTTAACCTCGTTGACAAACTGGAGTCCGCCCTCCTTGTAGTCCTCATCAACCGGACCAACGTTAACGATGATGTCGGCGAACTTACCACGACCACCAGACTGCTTCTTATATACCTCGCGGAGGTTTACAGTCTTGGTGATGGCCTCCTTGTAGTTAACCTGTGGCTTACCCTGGTTACACTCAACCTTGAACTCACGCTTCAGACGGTCGATGATGATATCGAGGTGAAGCTCACCCATACCGGAAATGATTGTCTGACCGCTCTGCTCATCTGTACGTACAGTGAAGGTCGGGTCTTCTTCAGCAAGCTTGGCAAGACCATTGTCCAACTTCGTGATATCTGCCTGGCTCTTCGGCTCTACTGCAATTGAAATCACAGTATCGGGGAAAGTCATGGACTCAAGAACGATAGGATTAGCCTCATCGCAGAGCGTGTCACCGGTACGGATATCCTTGAAACCTACACCTGCACCGATATCACCGGCATCAATGGTTTCCATAGGTATCTCCTTGTTGGAGTTCATCTGGAAAAGACGGCTGATACGCTCCTTTTTGCCAGAGCGTGGGTTGTACACATAAGAGCCTGCACATACCTTACCTGAATATACGCGGAAGAACACCAGACGGCCCATGAACGGGTCTGTAGCAATCTTGAACGCCAATGCTGCTGTGGGAGCAGACTCTGACGGCTGACGCGACTCCTCCTCCTCCGTATTCGGGTTTGTACCGACAATTGCTTCTGTGTCAAGTGGTGAAGGCAGGAATGCACATGTATAGTCAAGCAGCGGCTGTACACCCTTGTTCTTGTAGGAAGAACCAAGCAACATCGGGGTAACCTCCATTGCGATAGTTCCCTTTCTGATAGCCGCAATCAGCTCTTCCTCAGAGATTTCCTCTCCTTCGAGGTATTTCTCCATCAGGGCATCGTCAAAGCTGGCTGCACATTCAACCATCTTCTCGCGCCATTCATTGGCCTCGTCAACAAGATCAGCAGGGATTTCCTCAACATCATACTGTGCACCCATTGTCTCGTCATGCCAAAGGATGGCCTTCATCTTGATGAGGTCAACCACGCCCTTGAAGTTCTCTTCTGCACCGATAGGAATCTGTACAGGGCAAGGATTAGCGCCGAGGATGTCCTTCATCTGCTGGACAGTCTCGAAGAAGTCTGCGCCAGAACGGTCCATCTTGTTCACATAGCCGATACGCGGCACATTGTACTTGTCGGCCTGACGCCATACGGTTTCCGACTGAGGCTGGACACCGTCTGCTGCAGAATATGTGGCGATTGCACCGTCAAGGACGCGCAATGAACGCTCTACCTCAGCGGTGAAATCCACGTGCCCCGGAGTGTCGATCAAATTGATCTTGTATGTCTTGTCCTGATAGTTCCAATTGCAAGTCGTTGCAGCAGATGTGATGGTTATGCCTCGTTCCTGCTCCTGGGCCATCCAGTCCATGGTGGCAGCACCGTCGTGCACCTCACCAATCTTGTGTGTTTTGCCCGTATAGAACAGGATACGCTCTGAAGTCGTTGTCTTACCGGCATCGATGTGGGCCATGATACCGATGTTACGTGTCAAATGTAAATCGCGATTTGCCATTTTCTTTTTACCTTATGATTATTAGAACCTGAAGTGTGCAAATGCGCGGTTAGCCTCTGCCATACGGTGCATGTCTTCCTTGCGCTTGAAGGCGCCGCCCTGGTTGTTGTAGGCATCCATGATTTCAGCAGCCAGCTTGTCGGCCATGCTCTTGCCGCCACGCTTACGTGCAAAGAGAATCAGATTCTTCATGGAGATGCTTTCCTTGCGCTCGGGGCGGATTTCAGTAGGAACCTGGAAGGTTGCGCCACCGATACGACGGCTCTTCACCTCCACCTGGGGTGTGATGTTGTCCAGTGCCTGTTTCCAGATATCCAGAGGAGCCTTTTCCTCTTTTGCCATCTTCTCCTTTACGACATCGAGGGCATTGTAAAAAATCTCGTATGAAACATTTTTCTTTCCGTCATACATCAAATGGTTGACGAACTTGGAGACCTTCTGGTCATTGAACACGGGATCGGGAAGAACCACGCGCTTCTTTGGTTTTGCTTTTCTCATTTTATTTTCTAAGTTTTATTCTGCATGGGGCTGTCTGTAATGTTCTTCAACGCCCGCACCCGGGCATTTACTCAACCTAATCTAAACAATTCTCCAGCAAAACGTTTGATTTCTGAAAAAAAATGTAGAGGGATTAAGCCCGGCATACGGACCCGGCTTGCACCCCTTCTACGTTAGTCTTTATTTCTTCGCCTTCGGACGTTTAGCACCGTACTTGGAACGACGCTGTGTGCGGTTGGCGACTCCAGCCGTATCGAGCGTTCCTCGAACGATGTGATAGCGTACACCAGGGAGGTCCTTCACACGTCCACCACGCACCAGCACTATGCTGTGCTCCTGAAGGTTGTGGCCTTCTCCGGGGATGTAGGAGTTAACCTCTTTCTGGTTTGTCAGACGAACACGGGCAACTTTACGCATTGCCGAATTAGGCTTCTTAGGTGTGGTCGTATATACACGGACACAAACGCCACGACGCTGAGGACATGCGTCCAGAGCGGGCGATTTGCTCTTGTACTCGAGCACCTTCCTGCCTTTTCTTACCAATTGTGAAATTGTAGGCATAATTTAACTTTTTAATTTTTATTTTGTATTCTATTATTTCAAATCCGTTGACGAATGGCTACAATAAGCCGTTTCGGGCTGCAAAGGTACGAACTTTTCGGAAAAACACCTAAATTATAATACACAGATTACCACGCTATCCTGAAATTTTAACATAATATAACTATAATTTTAGCAAATTAGGACAACACATTCAAGTCTCATCCATTCATTATCGGCTCAAGCCCCATCCTGAGTTATGGAAAAAAGATGCTATCCGGACAATGTTCATAAGGTCCGGATAGCATGGCAGGCAGTTTTACAGAAGAATGCTTCAGGAAGCCTGGTCCTGACAGTGCTTCACCCCTTGTCAGGCCTCTCCTTTCCCATTATAGAAAGGAGCAATGGTAGAGCCCTGTGCATCAGGAAGGCGTATGGAGCCATACTGGGCTTCATACTTGCGGATGTTGTCCTGAAGTGCAAGAAGGAGCCGCTTGGCATGTTCAGGAGCCATTATGACCCGATTGCGTACAATGGCCTTTGGCAACCCGGGGAGGATGCTCGCGAAGTCAAGCACGAAATCCGAACTGGAATGATTGATAAGTGCGAAATTAACGTATTCGCCGGTCGCGATGGCCTGTGGCAGGTCTATCTGCAGCCCATGCGGCTTGTTGTTGTCTTCCATTGTCTTATATATATAATAGGTGAAACATGGTTTGCGCCGTATAAGGGGAACTTGTTCACACAACATTCCGGAACGCAAGGCAAAGGTAAGCATAATTATCGGGAATCCGGCCTTTTCATACAGCCTTTTTGCGAATGGATTCATAAAAACATGACGGATAAGAAGCCCCACTGAGGTGATGCTGTACCGCATGTAAGGCAGGGACTGCAGGAAAAAGGCAAAAATGTCCGGGTACGAATCAGCAAACAAGGAGAAGCGAACCGTAATCTTCCCGAAAGCAAAGAGAAAAGTTCCCTGATGCAGACTATAATCTGCATTTCACGGCGTGAACACTATATTTCACGCCGTGAAACACAAATTAGACTTCAGCATATCAGACATTTCACTTAGCATTCAGGAACTTTCCAGTCCGGTATTTCAGTTTTTCTCTTGACGTCTTCCCGCTACTGGATCCGGAAACAGTATCCGGACGCACAGGATTAACGATCAACAGTAGGGTTCAGCATGAAACGTATCCGGAAAGACAGAATGAAAAAGCGGAGAAACATCCACTAAAGGACATTTCTCCGCTTTGAGATCATGGATGCTGGTGCATCCTGCTTACTTTTCTTCTTCAGCAGTCTCCTCCGTAAAATCGAGGATGTTCTTGCGATTGGCCAGAATACGGTCATACTCTTCACGTGAGCCAACGACCAGCTTTTCCCACTGACGCAAACCGGTTCCGGCAGGTATCAGGTGTCCGGTGATGACATTCTCCTTCATGCCTTCCAGACGGTCGTCCTTGCCTCTGATAGCAGCTTCGTTGAGCACCTTTGTGGTTTCCTGGAAGGATGCAGCAGAGATAAAGCTCTTTGTCTGAAGTGCAGCACGGGTAATACCCTGCAGGATCTGAGTGGATGTCGCAGGTATGGTATCACGCACCTGGACAAGCCTGAGGTCACGGCGCTTGAGGCTTGAGTTCTCGTCGCGCAACTTGCGTGCAGAAATGATCTGTCCCACCTTGAGCGTTTCAGAGTCACCTGCATCAGTGACGTATTTCTTGCCCCAGATACGGTCATTTTCCTCTGCGAAGTCCAGTTTGTCAACCATTTCCTGCTCCAGGAATGTAGTATCTCCCGGTTCGTTGATCATGACCTTACGCATCATCTGCCGAACGATGATTTCGAAGTGCTTGTCATTGATCTTAACACCTTGCAGACGATAGACATCCTGTACCTCGTTCACGATGTACTCCTGCACTGCGGTAGGCCCCTTGATGGCAAGTATATCACCCGGAGTGATGACACCGTCAGAAAGAGGTGTTCCTGCACGGACAGCGTCATGCTCCTGCACAAGAATCTGCTTGGAAAGGCTTACGAGATATTTCTTCTGGTCACCAGTCTTGCTGGTAACGATGATTTCACGATTACCGCGTTTCACCTTACCCATGGTCACCTCACCGTCAATCTCGGAAACCACAGCCGGATTGCTCGGGTTGCGTGCCTCAAAGAGTTCCGTCACTCGGGGAAGACCACCAGTGATGTCACCCGCCTTGCCTACAGCGCGCGGAATCTTGACAAGTGTCGTTCCGGTCTTGACGGTCTGTCCGTCTTCAACTACTACGTGACCACCCACCGGGAAGTTATAGGTACCGATGATTTCACCATTCTCGTCAAGCACATGACAAGTAGGGACCTTGGACTTATCCCTCGAATCGGTGATGATTTTCTCGGTAAGTCCGGTAGCCTCGTCGGTCTCTGACTTATAGGTTATACCTTCTTCTACATCGTTGAATTTCAGCTTACCGGCATATTCCGTCACGATAACGGCATTGAACGGATCCCACTTGGCGATGAGGTCGCCTTTCTTCACATTGTCTCCATGCTTGAAATAGAGGGAGGAACCGTAAGGCACATTCATCGTAGAAAGAACGATATTGGTGTGGGCATCGATGAAACGAATCTCCGACAAACGGCTGACAACCATCTGGCACTCCACATCCTTTTCACCATCGTTCTCGATGAATGGAACGGTGCGCAACTCGTCAAACTCAATACGTGAATCGTTCTTGGCCACAATAGAGGCATTGGCAGCCGCATTGGCAGCCACACCACCGGCGTGGAAGGTACGAAGTGTAAGCTGTGTTCCCGGTTCGCCGATAGCCTGGGCAGCAATGACACCGACAGCCTCACCCATCTGTACCATCCGGCTTGTAGCGAGATTGCGTCCATAGCACTTCATGCAGACACCATGTTTACTCTCGCATGTGAGCACTGAGCGGATTTCAACGCTCTCAATGGGCGAATCCTCAATAATCTGGGCAACAGACTCCGTAATTTCCTCTCCGGCCGAAACAATCAGCTCACCTGTTGTGGGATGGATGATATCATGAACGGAGACACGTCCAAGAATGCGCTCATACAGTGTAGAGATGACCTCGTCACCGTTTTTCAATGCTGTACATACAAGTCCGCGGAGCGTTCCGCAGTCCTCTTCTGTAATGATTACATCGTGCGAGACATCAACCAGACGACGGGTAAGATAACCTGCATCGGCTGTCTTCATGGCCGTATCGGCAAGACCTTTACGGGCACCATGGGAAGCGATGAAGTATTCAAGCACAGACATACCTTCCTTGAAGTTGGAAAGGATCGGGTTCTCGATAATCTGCGCGCCCTCAGCACCAGTTTTCTGGGGCTTGGCCATAAGACCACGCATACCGGAAAGCTGCTTGATCTGGTCCTTAGAACCACGGGCACCAGAATCGAGCATCATGAACACGGCATTAAAGCCCTGGTCAGCCTCAGTCATTTCCTTCATGAGCACATTGGCAAGATCGTTGTTCACGTGCGTCCATGTATCAATGACCTGATTGTACCGCTCATTGTCGGTGATGAAGCCCATATTGTAGTTCTCGGTAATCTGGCGTACCTCCTCGTTGCCTTTCTCCACGATAGCCTCTTTTTCTGGCGGGATGATGATGTCGTCAAGGTTGAATGAAAGACCTGCCACATAAGCCATGCGGTAGCCAAGGTTCTTGATACCGTCAAGGAACTCGCAGGCACGAGCCATACCTACAGACTTGATAACATCGGCAATGATACCGCGAAGAGTCTTCTTGGAAATGATGTCATTGAAGAAACCGACTTCCTCCGGAATAATCTGGTTAACGATAACCCGGCCAACCGAGGTCTCTACAATGCGTTTCTGAAGCCTACCGTCAACCAGGTCATTGACCATTACCTTCACTGGAGCATGGAGATCGCAACGACCTTCATTATGGGCGATCAGAGCCTCCTCCGGCCCATAGAATGTCAACCCCTCGCCTTTTGCCCCCGGCCGGATCTTGGTGATATAATACAGGCCAAGCACCATGTCTTGTGACGGTACCGTAATAGGAGCGCCATTGGCCGGATTAAGGATATTATGGCTCTGAAGCATGAGCAATTGTGCCTCAAGAACAGCCTCATTGCTCAGCGGAAGATGGACAGCCATCTGGTCGCCGTCGAAGTCAGCATTGAATGCAGTACATGCCAACGGATGCAGCTGGATAGCCTTTCCTTCAATCAGTTTCGGCTGGAATGCCTGTATTCCGAGACGGTGGAGTGTCGGTGCACGGTTGAGCAACACAGGATGACCCTTCATGACATTCTCAAGAATATCCCAAATGACCGGTTCACGCCTGTCAACGATTTTCTTGGCACTTTTCACAGTCTTCACTATCCCGCGTTCAATAAGTTTGCGGATAATGAACGGCTTATAGAGCTCTGCAGCCATCAGCTTGGGAAGTCCGCATTCACCCATCTTCAGTTCCGGACCTACGACAATAACCGAACGCGCTGAATAGTCAACACGTTTACCCAGCAGGTTCTGACGGAAACGTCCTTGCTTTCCTTTAAGAGAGTCGGAAAGAGACTTGAGCGGACGGTTGGATTCACTTTTGACAGCACTGCTCTTACGTGAGTTGTCGAAAAGGCTGTCAACAGCTTCCTGAAGCATACGTTTCTCGTTTCGGAGAATCACTTCCGGTGCCTTGATTTCAACCAAACGCTTAAGACGGTTGTTACGTATGATAACCCTACGATAAAGGTCGTTCAGGTCGGATGTAGCGAAACGTCCACCATCAAGCGGCACTAAAGGTCGCAGTTCTGGAGGGATAACAGGGATAATCTTCATGATCATCCACTCTGGACGGTTCACCTCCTTACTCGTACGGAATGCTTCAACGACCTGCAAACGCTTCAGAGCCTCAGTCTTACGCTGCTGAGACGAGTCGTTATTGGCACGGTCACGCAACTCATAGGAAAGAGCATCAAGGTCAAGGCCTACCAAAAGGTCGTAAACCGCCTCTGCTCCCATTTTTGCAATGAATTTATTGGGGTCTGAATCGTCAAGATAGTCATTATTGGAAGGCAGCTGGTTATCCAAAATATCCATGTACTCTTCCTCACTAAGCAAATCCATCCGATGGGATCCATTCAGGTCGTTGCCGTCAGCATCTTTTCTACCTTCAAGCAGACCTGGCTGAATCACAACATATTTCTCATAATAGATGACAGCATCGAGTCGCTTTGTCGGCATACCCAGCAAATATCCGATCTTGTTGGGAAGCGAACGGAAATACCAGATATGCGCAACCGGAACAACAAGCTCGATATGACCACTGCGTTCACGGCGCACCTTCTTCTCCGTTACCTCTACACCACAACGGTCACATACGATGCCTTTATAACGAATACGTTTATACTTGCCACAAGCACACTCATAATCGCGTGTAGGGCCAAATATGCGTTCGCAGAAAAGGCCGTCGCGCTCGGGCTTGTAAGTACGGTAGTTAATGGTCTCGGGCTTTGTCACCTCACCATAAGAGTTTTCAAGAATCTCTTCAGGTGAAGCCAGGCCGATAGTAATCTTCGTGAAATTATTCTTAACTTTTGTATCTTTCTTGAAAGCCATAATATTCTTTGTTTTGGGGTGTCAGATTAATCAAGTTTGATGCTTAAACCGAGGCCACGTAGCTCATGCAGCAACACATTGAGCGATTCGGGAATACCTGGTGTTGGCATAGGATCTCCCTTGACAATGGCTTCATAGGCCTTGGAACGCCCAACGGTATCATCGGACTTGATAGTCAGTATTTCCTGAAGTACATGGCTGGCACCAAATGCCTCAAGTGCCCAGACCTCCATTTCTCCGAAACGCTGGCCACCAAACTGCGCCTTACCGCCAAGAGGCTGCTGGGTAATCAGAGAATACGGACCAATGGAACGTGCATGCATCTTGTCCTCAACCATGTGCCCAAGCTTAAGGAAGTACGTGATTCCAACAGTTGCCGGCTGGTCAAATTTCTCTCCCGTTTCGCCATCATACAAATGGGTTGAGCACAGATGTGGCAAACCGGCCTTCTCTGTCCATTCCGACAGGTCTTCCAATTTCGCACCGTCAAAAATAGGAGTTGCAAACTTCACACCCAGCTTCTTCCCGGCGGCACCAAGAATAGCCTCGAAAATCTGACCGAGATTCATACGTGAAGGTACACCAAGCGGATTAAGAACCAGGTCAACAGGCCGTCCGTCTTCCAAGAATGGCATATCCTCCATACGTACGACTTTCGATACAATACCCTTGTTACCATGACGACCGGCCAGTTTATCCCCGACACTGATTTTACGTTTCTTGGCTACATATACCTTGGCCATTTGCAGAATGCCTGATGGAAGCTCGTCTCCAATGGTAATTGCAAATTTACGTCTTTTCAATTCTGCATCAAGGAGTTTATATTTGCGTATGTAGTTCATAATCAACTTCTGGATGAGCATGTTCTTGTGTTCATCGCTCGTCCATCCATTAGACTGAATTCCATCATACTCCAGATTTTTGAGGATTGGAGCAGTAAACTTGCTTCCCTTAGTTATAATCTCAGCACCTGTGTAATCTTTTACACCCTCCGATGCACAACCATCAGTCAGTGTCAACAACTTGTCAACAAGTATATCTTTCAAGTCATCATTCTTTGCCTCATATTCCTCATCGATCTTGGCAAGGACAATCTTGTCATGTTTCTTTGAGTCACGGGTCTTCACGGCGCGAGAGAACAACTTCTTGTCAATGACAACACCACTGAGAGAGGGGTTAGCCTTAAGCGAAGAGTCTTTTACATCGCCAGCCTTGTCTCCGAATATCGCACGCAAAAGTTTTTCTTCTGGAGAAGGATCGCTTTCACCTTTCGGGGAAATCTTACCTATAAGGATATCACCAGGAGCGACTCTTGCACCTACACGGATTATACCGTTATCGTCGAGATCTTTTGTTGCTTCCTCACTGACATTAGGAATATCACTTGTGAACTCTTCAACACCACGCTTTGTCTCACGTACATCAAGAGAATATTCATCTACATGCACAGAAGTAAGCACGTCATCACGAACCATCCTTTCTGAAAGGACAATGGCATCCTCATAGTTATAACCCTTCCATGGCATATAAGCCACTAACAGGTTACGTCCAAGAGCGAGCTCACCTTTTTCTGTGGCATAGCCTTCTGTAAGAATGTCACCAGCCTTAACACGCTGTCCCTTTTCACAGATTGGCCGAAGGTCAATAGTCATGTTTTGATTCGTGCGGCGGAACTTGGGAATACGGTATTCCTTAAGCGCCGGTTCAAAGCTCACGAAATCCTCTTCTTCTGTTCTATCATATAATATACGGATAGTCGTGGCATCAACATACTCTATGACACCATCACCCTCTGCTGTAATCATTGTACGAGAATCTTCGCAAACCTGTTTCTCAAGTCCAGTACCCACAATCGGTGCATCATTATGAAGCAATGGCACAGCCTGTCGCATCATGTTACAGCCCATCAAAGAACGGTGTCCGTCATCATGCTCAAGGAATGGAATCAGTCCCGCTGAAACGGAAGCAATCTGTTGCGGCGAAACATCCATCAAATCGACATCCGATGGAGGTACAACAGGGAAATCCGCATCCTGCCTACATTTTACATAAGAACGAATAAAAGAACCATCCTCACGCAGAGGGGCATTTCCTTGACCTATAATGTGTTCTTGTTCTTCTTCTGCAGTCAAATATACCACATCCTCATTTTTCAGGTCAACGACACCCTCAGTAACCTTACGATACGGTGTTTCAATAAAACCTAAATCATTAATGGTTGCATACACACAGAGAGAAGATATCAGACCGATATTCGGTCCTTCAGGACTCTCAATAGGGCACAAACGGCCATAATGAGTATAGTGAACGTCGCGAACCTCAAATCCGGCGCGCTCACGCGAAAGACCACCAGGACCAAGAGCAGACAAACGGCGCTTGTGGGTCACCTCTGCCAAAGGATTGGTCTGATCCATGAATTGCGACAACGGATTTGTCCCGAAAAATGAGTTAATGACGCTGGAAATGGTCTTGGCATTAATCAGGTCTGTAGGTGTAAACACTTCGTTGTCACGAACATTCATACGTTCACGAATAGTGCGACTCATCCTCGCCAAACCAATGGAGAATTGGTTACTGAGCTGTTCGCCCACAGTGCGTACCCTACGGTTGGACAAATGGTCTATATCATCCACTGTGGCATTAGAGTTCACCAACTGTATCAGATATTTGATAATTTCTATGATATCATCCTTTGTCAATACACGAACATCAGAATCTGTATCCAGACCTAGTTTTTTGTTGATACGATAACGTCCCACCTCACCCAGATCATAGCGTTTGTCCGAGAAGAAAAGGTTCTGGAATACCTCGCGTGCACTCGCATCATCCGCAGGGTCTGCATTTCTCAACTGACGATAAATATAAAGCACGGCCTCCTTCTCGGAATTACTCGGATCTTTTGCAAGTGTATTGAAAATAATAGCATATTTGCTGGCAGATTCTGCATCCTTGTGCAAAAGAACAGACTGTGCGCCACTATCAAGAATCTCTACGATGTTTTCTTCTGTCAGTTCTGTCTCACGCTCCATGATGACTTCATTACGCTCGATGGAAACAACCTCACCAGTATCTTCATCAACGAAATCTTCATTCCAGCTTTTCAACACACGCGCAGCCAATTTACGACCTATGGCAGCCTTCATGTTTTTCTTGTTGACCTTGATTTCTTCTGCCAAATCGAAAATCTGAAGGATGTCCTTGTCTTGTTCAAAACCAATAGCGCGCAAAAGTGTCGTTACAGGCAATTTCTTCTTTCTGTCAATATAAGCATACATGACATTGTTGATATCCGTAGCAAATTCAATCCAAGATCCTTTGAACGGAATGATACGTGCAGAATAGAGAACAGTTCCATTGGCATGCACTCCCTGGCCAAAGAATACACCCGGAGATCTATGCAATTGTGAAACAACGACTCGCTCCGCACCATTGATGATAAATGTGCCGTTATCCGTCATGTATGGTATTGTACCGAGAAAAACATCCTGAATGAACGTTCCAAAATCCTCATGATCCGGGTCTGTACAATACAATTTCATTTTGGCCTTTAGAGGTACACTATATGTCAAACCTCGCTCCAAACATTCGTCAATGGTATAGCGAGGCGGATCAATATAGTAATCCAAGAACTCAAGAACGAAATTATTTCTGGTATCGGTGATAGGGAAATTCTCTGCGAACACCTTATACAAACCGTCATTCTTGCGTTCCTCAGGCGGTGTATCCAATTGTAAGAAATCTCTAAAAGACGTCAACTGCACATCGAGAAAATCCGGATAGGGCATCGGATTATGGACGCTGGCAAAATTTACTCTGTTATCAACAATTTTTGAAGCCATTAGAAGAAATTATGCGATTAATATTTCTAAATATGTGAAAGACACAAACTGGTTAGGACCCACCTACTTGGAAGATCCTAACCAGTAATGATAAAAGTAGTGTGGCAGTCTTTAGTTCACTGCCATTACAAATAGGATTTACTTAAGTTCAACCTTGGCACCTGCAGCCTCAATGGTCTTCTTCAGGTTCTCAGCCTCATCCTTAGACAGGCCTTCCTTAATTGTTGCAGGAGCACCATCCACGAGGTCTTTAGCCTCTTTCAGGCCAAGACCACAAGCCTCCTTAACAGCTTTAACTACCTGCAGCTTGGTAGAGCCTACTTCAGCAAGAACAACATCAAAAGATGTCTTCTCCTCAGCTTCAGCAGCTGCACCAGCAGCAACAGGACCAGCAGCAACTGCTACGGCTGCAGCTGCGGGCTCAATACCATACTCGTCCTTCAGGACAGTCTTCAACTCATTTACTTCTTTTACTGTAAGGTTTACTAACTCTTCAGCAATAGCTTTAATATCTGCCATTTTATTCTAAATTTTAATTGTTTTAATAATAAATGTGATTTTTGGGATTACTCAGGACGCTCGCCCAAAGTCTTAAGCACACCATGGATGGTGTCTGCGCCAGACTGCAGTGCAGAAAGAACATCGTTGACCGGCGACTGCAACATAGCGACCACCTCTGCGATAAGTTCATTCTTGCTCTTGATAGCAACCAATTCGTCAAGCTTATCGGCACCAACATAAATGCATTCTTCTGCATATGCGCCCTTGAGTGAAGGTACGCCTTCTTTAGCATATTCCTTAAGGAGCTTAGCCGGAACATTTGCCACCTGAGTGAACATAACGGCTGTGTTGCCCTTCAATACACCATATAAAGGTTCGAAATCGATTTCTGAAGCCTCAAAAGCCTTATGAAGAAGTTTATTCTTCACAACGACCATCTTAATGTCGCTCTTAAAGCACTTGCGACGAAGATTGCTCGTTGCCTCAGCATTCAGTCCGGTAACGTCAACCAGATAGAAATGAGGATATTCCTTCAATTTCTGTCCAAGTTCAACGATAATAGTATCTTTTGTTTCTTTCTTCATTTTACAAAACTTTTAGAGTTATTCAACTGATTTCGTATCAACCTTTATACCCTGACTCATTGTGCTAGAAATAAAGATACTCTTCATATATGTGCCCTTTGCAGCTGCAGGTTTCAGTTTAACAACAGTAGCAATGAATTCCTTGGCATTCTGATAGATCTGTTCCGGTGTGAAACTTACCTTACCGATGGTGGAATGGATAATTCCAGCCTTATCAACCTTAAAATCGATTTTACCTTGTTTTACTTCCTTCACTGCCTTGGCAACATCCATAGTAACGGTGCCGCTCTTGGGGTTAGGCATCAGTCCACGAGGACCAAGCACTCTTCCGAGAGGGCCGATTTTTCCCATGCAGGATGGCATAGTGATAATCACATCAATGTCTGTCCATCCGCCCTTGATCTTTTCGATGTACTCGTCAAGACCAACATAATCAGCGCCAGCTTCCTTTGCGGCAGCTTCAGCATCGGGTGTACAGAGGCAAAGAACACGCGTCACCTTACCTGTACCATTTGGCAGTGACACAACGCCACGTACCATCTGGTTGGCTTTACGCGGGTCAACGCCCAAGCGTACATCAATGTCAACAGAAGCATCAAACTTGGTTGTGGTAATTTCCTTAACCAATTCTGCAGCTTCCTTCAAAGAGTATGCTTTCCCAGCTTCAACCTTATCAGCGACTGATTTTTGATTTTTTGTCAGTTTACTCATCTTTCTAATTGAAGTTTAAATTATTTACCTGGGAACTCCCCATTGACAGTTATACCCATGCTTCTTGCAGTGCCGGCAATGAGCTTCATTGCAGCTTCAACAGTGAAACAGTTCAAATCGCTCATCTTATCCTCAGCGATTGCACGTACCTGATCCCAAGTCACACTTGCAACCTTTTTGCGGTTAGGTTGAGCTGATCCCTTGCCCACCTTGGCGGCCTCTTTCAGCTGAACAGCTGCTGGAGGGGTCTTAATAATGAAGCTGAATGACTTATCGGTGTAATAAGTGATAACGACAGGAAGAATCTTGCCTGCCTTATCCTGCGTTCTGGCGTTGAACTCCTTGCAGAATCCCATAATGTTGATTCCCTTCGAACCCAATGCAGGTCCTACTGGAGGTGAGGGATTTGCAGCGCCACCTTTAATCTGTAATTTGATTAATCCAGCAACTTCTTTAGCCATTTTACTAATTTGATTATAAAAAGATTAATATCAGGAAAGTCCAGTATCCGTAACAATACCTAACCTTCCTTTTCGACTTGCATAAAACCTAATTCCAATGGAGTTCTGCGGCCAAAGATTCTGACCATCACCTTGAGCTTACGCTTTTCGGTGTTCACTTCCTCGATTACTCCGTTGAATCCACTGAACGGTCCGTCAATGACCTTAACAGTCTCATCGACCACATAAGGAATGTTCATATCGTCAACCAGTTCACTTTCTTCAGCGTTGCCCAACATCCTATTGATGTCGGCCTGCGGTACCGGGGACGGATTATCCAGTCCACCAAGGAACCCAAGCACATTGGGCATGAATCTCAGTGTATGAGCAACATCACCAACGAGAACAGCTTCAACGAAAACATATCCCGGCAAGGAAATCTTTTCCTTAACGACACGTTTCCCGTTACGCAAAGAAGCATGTTTTTCCATAGGTATCAGAACCTTGTAAACATGCGATGAGAGGAGCGCATTATGCTTCATTTCAGCCTCGATGTATTCTTTCACCTTGGCCTCTTTCCCGCTTACTGCGCGCAACACATACCAATTCTTTCCAGTTTCAGCCATTTTCATCAAATGATTATCCAGGGTAAACCATACTCATGACCCATTTAAACAATGAGTCCATTCCGAATACCACAATTGCAATGACAAGGGAAGCAGATAATACAATCACTGCACTGTGGGTCAGTTCGGCACGAGTAGGCCATGTAGTCTTATGCGCAAGTTCATCATAGCAACTCTTGCAATAATTGACAAAACTCTTATAAAGATTGCCAATTTTTCTAAAAAACTTCATAATATATTATCTTCTATTTAGCACGGGATGAGAGGCTCGAACTCCCGACACCTGGTTTTGGAGACCAGTGCTCTACCAACTGAGCTAATCCCGTAAAAATATTCCCGCACCTACAGGATGCGGGAATACCCGTCTTATAGTTTCAGAGCTAATCTGAGATTAGTCCTCGAATACTTCAGTAATCTGGCCTGAGCCTACGGTACGGCCACCTTCACGGATAGCGAAGCGGAGACCCTTGTTCAGGGCTACAGCGTAGATAAGCTCTACTGTAATCTCCACGTTGTCACCAGGCATTACCATCTCTACGCCTTCGGGCAGAGAGATTTCACCCGTACAGTCCATGGTGCGGAGATAGAACTGAGGACGATACTTGTTGCCGAACGGAGTGTGACGGCCACCTTCCTCTTTCTTCAGCACGTAGATAGATGCCTTGAACTTCTTGAAAGGCTTGATCTGACCCGGATGGCAGAGCACCATACCACGCTTGATTTCGTTCTTGTCAATACCACGGAGGAGCAGACCTACGTTATCACCAGCTTCACCTTCATCAAGGATCTTACGGAACATTTCCACACCGGTAACAACAGACTTCTTGTCCTCACCAAGACCGAGCAGCTCTACTTCGTCGCCTACCTTTACGCGACCGGTCTCGATACGACCTGTTGCAACAGTACCACGACCTGTGATAGAGAACACGTCCTCTACAGGCATCAAGAAAGGCTTGTCGAGATCACGAGGAGGCTCCTGGATCCACTCATCAACAGTGTCCATGAGTTCCATCACCTTCTGCTCCCACTTCTCAACGCCGTTGAGTGCACCAAGTGCAGAACCGCGTACGATAGGAGTGTCCTCTTCAAATTCATATGTATCAAGGATTTCGCGAACTTCCATTTCCACGAGTTCGAGCATTTCCTCGTCATCAACCATGTCACACTTGTTCAGGAAGACAACCAGACGGGGAACGTTCACCTGGCGGGCGAGCAGCACGTGCTCACGGGTCTGAGGCATAGGACCATCAGTAGCGGCAACCACAAGGATAGCACCGTCCATCTGGGCAGCACCAGTTACCATGTTCTTAACGTAGTCAGCGTGACCCGGGCAGTCCACGTGAGCGTAGTGACGCTTCTTTGTCTCATACTCTACGTGAGCGGTGTTGATGGTGATACCACGCTCTTTTTCCTCGGGAGCGTTGTCAATCTGGTCGAAAGACTTAACCTCAGAAAGACCAGCCTTTGCCAATACAGTAGTGATGGCGGCGGTCAGAGTGGTCTTACCATGGTCAACGTGACCAATTGTACCGATGTTTACGTGCGGTTTGGTGCGCACAAAATTTTCTTTAGCCATAGCTTCTTTGTTTTATTTATTTGATTGAATAATCTGTTTTTCTCCTGTATCCTTGAAAGAACAGAAATAGAGCTGTAACTGAGAGTTGAACTCAGGACCTCTTCCTTACCAAGGAAGTGCTC
>JBJEHA010000058.1:0-10341 GCA_051875605.1 Prevotella sp.
CACGCCGTGAAATATAGTGTTCACGCCGTGAAATATAGTGTTCACGCCGTGAACTACAGTTTGCAGTTCAGTCTTGAAAACTTTCCGCTTTGCTTTTCCGGACTTTCCAGTTCGGTGTTCCGGACTTCGTTTTTTGCTGTCAGGTGAACAAAGCCGGGGAAAAGTTTTTCCGTTTCAGAAAAACTGACTATATTTGTAACCACAAAGATAACTGAACACTCATTATCATTATACAGACACTATGCTTTCAGAAAAAGACCTTTCTCAAATCGCGTCGCGTGGCATGACTGCAGGGCAGGTGCTCGCGCAACTGGAACAAATCAGGCAGGGCTTCCCCTTCCTCAGGCTGGAGGCGGCCGCTGCCATCGGAAAGGGCATCGTCGCACCTACGGAAGAGGAGACCGATGCCGACATCGAGGTGTGGAACCGCTACAAGCAGGAGGGACACAAGATCGTGAAGTTCGTACCGGCCAGCGGGGCGGCCAGCCGCATGTTCAAGAACATGTTCGCCTTCCTTTCCGCCGACTACACCGAGCCGGAAACTGACTTCGAAAAGACCTTCTTCGCCCAGCTCCGCCGTTTTGCCTTCAGGAAAGCCCTGTGCGGGAAATGCAAGGAAAACGAGGGAATGTGTGCCGGAAAACTCTCGGAGGCAGGGCAATATAAAGAGGTGGTGGCCAACATGCTCCTGCCCAAGGGACTTAACTACGGGCAGCTGCCCAAGGGACTGCTGCTGTTCCATGACTATGAGGACGGCGCGCGCACACCCATGGAGGAGCATCTGGTGGAGGCCGCCCTCTACGCCAGTTCCAACGGAGAGGCCAATGTGCACTTCACCGTTTCCCACGAGCACATGGAGCTGTTCCGGCAGAAAGTGAGCGAAAAGGCCGACAAGTATGCGCAGCAATACGGGGTGAAGTTCAACATCTCCTTCTCCGAACAGAAGCCCAGCACCGACACCATTGCCGCCAATCCTGACAACACGCCTTTCCGCAACGAGGACGGGTCGCTGCTCTTCAGGCCGGGCGGACACGGCGCGCTCATAGAGAACCTCAACGAGATAGATGCCGACGTGGTGTTCATCAAGAACATTGACAATGTAGTGCCCGACTGGCTGAAGGCCGACACCGTGCGCTACAAGCAACTGCTGGCCGGCATGCTGGTCAGGCTGCAGGCCAGGGCGTTCGGCTATCTGAGGCTGCTCGACACCGGATGCTACTCCCACGAGCAGCTGGAGGAAATCATACGCTTCGTGCAGCGCGACCTCTGCTGCCGCAAGCCGGACATCAAGGAGCTGGAAGACGCTGAACTGGTGATCTACCTGCGCAGGAAGCTGAACAGGCCCATGCGCGTGTGTGGAGTGGTGAAGAACGTGGGAGAACCCGGAGGAGGGCCTTTCCTCACCTACAACCAGGACGGAACGGTCAGCCTGCAGATACTGGAGTCGAGCCAGATAGACACGGAAAATGCCGACTACATGCGCATGTTCACTGAGGGCACGCACTTCAACCCCGTGGACCTGGTGTGCGCCATCCGCGACTACAAGGGACAGCCGTTCCATCTGCCCGACTATGTGGACAAGACCACCGGCTTCATCAGCTCCAAGAGCAAGAACGGACGCGAACTGAAGGCACTGGAGCTGCCCGGATTGTGGAACGGAGCCATGAGCGACTGGAACACGGTGTTCGTGGAGGTGCCCATATCAACGTTCAATCCCGTGAAGACCGTGAACGACCTGCTCAGGCCGCAGCATCAGCAGGAACAGTAGGGAAGGAACCCAGGGGAGGGCATGCTGCGCTACTTGGCTTGACAGGCGGCAGCGCCTTCCCTTTGAATGCGCAGTGCTGGGGCGTGGGCAGGATGCCTGTACCCCCAGCTGTTGCCGATACCGGATTGTTTGGACCAGACGCATTTCTGTTTCCTACATCTCATTCATTTTTAGCGGACAGCCGCTCTTATAGACGTTTCTGGCGGTATTTCTGAACAAATATCCCATCATGCCCTCTGCGGCTTTGGATGTTTTGAAACGAAATGTGATGCCTTATCCTTTCCTTTGTAGGTCGTTTGTATCGGACACAAAAAATATTATTTTGCAACATTAATTATTCAACTATTTAATTATTGTATTTTATGAAGAAACTATTTACCTTATTACTGTCATTACTTGCTGTGAGTGCGATGAATGCAGCTGACGTGCTCTTCACTGCCGACCTCGACACGGAAGAGGGTTTCAAGCAATGGACAGTTATTGACAACAACAATGACGAGAAAACTTGGGTCTTCTCCCCCGAGAACGAAGAGGGCTCTCGTGTGTATTACTCGTATCATAGCACCAACAAAGCCGACGATTGGTTGATTTCACCGGAGATTACACCTCCTACGGGAGGGAAATTAGTGATTCGCTACACACTAAAGGGTAGCTACTACAAGGAAGCTGCCGAAATGCGCATTTGCTATGGAAATGAAACAGATGTGTTGAAATTCACCGAAGTTGTGAACACTCACAACGACCTCGATGATTCCGACCATACTTTTGTAGGCATTATTGAATCTGCCCCGGAGTCTTTTCGTGTGGCTATTCGCGCCACTTCAGAGCCCGACCGTTGGCGCCTCTATCTTAAATCGTTCTCGGTGGAAGCAACCGATGAGTTGTGCGACCTCACAGTAGACAGATTTATCTCCCCCACAACCGGCGAGAACCTGGGTCAGGAAACTGTGCGCGTAGGCATTAAAAATGAAGGTTTAACACCAGCCGAGGGATTTGATGCCACGCTCATCGTGAATGGCGAAACCATTGCCACCGAGCATATAGAGTATGGACTGCTTCCAGGCAATACTCTCGACTTCACTTTCGATGCGAAAGCCGACCTTTCCAAGCCACGCGAACTCTACGATGTTACCGTGACTGTGAATTATCCCGGCGACATCAATCCGGGCAACAATTCTCGCACCGTGCAAGTGCGCCACAAAGCCCCTGCCACCGTGCCCTATTACACCAGTTTTGAGCCAGGGGGATATTATGATGAGTTCAAGTCGTTTAACCTAAACGGGGATGATGGCGACTGGGAGATAGGTGTCGGTTCGGCATGGTTCTCGATGGCGCGCACAGGTATTGGCTATCTGGGCTACAACTATGACAAGAACAATAATGCCGACGACTGGTTCATCCTTGAGCCTATCAAGGTGGAACCCGGCTACTATGCACTCAAATTCTGGTATTCGGGCGATGACAACCACCCCGAGAAGTTCTCGGTGCACTACGGCAACACCGGCAGTCCGGAGGCCATGACCAACAAGATTGTGGAGTACGCGCCTTTTGCCAAGGGCGAATACCAGGAGTCAATCAACATCCTCCACTTTGACGAGGCCCAGACCATCTACATCGGTTTCTACGCCTTCTCCGACAAGGACGAGAACTGGATTACCATCGATGACCTGAGCCTTGAGCGCATTGAGGAAACAGACGTTGACATTGCTGCCATAAAGCTCACCAATCCCACAGACTTCCTGCCGGTCAAGGCTCCCCATGACGTGACATTCGTGGCCAAGAACCTCGGCATCACGCCAAAATCGGCTGCTGTGACATTGAAGATTGATGATGCGGTACAGCATGCGGTGCAGGTGAACTTTAATGCACAGGAGGAACGCACGCTCAACTTTGGCGGGATGCTTGCCGGGCTTGAACCGGGTGAGCACACGGTTGAGGTAAGCCTGGCCTGTGATGGCGACACCAATGAGGAGAACAACAAGCTGACCAAGACATTCCGTCTGCTGGGTGAGCCGGATATCATCTACGACTTTGAGGATGGAACTGTTCCGGCTGACTTCACATATACCGTACAGGACGAGGGAAAGCTTGACGAATCGGCTATGGAAGAATTCGGCGAAACCGGCTGGGGCATCGTCTCCATCGGTGAGCACGACTACTATGGGTCATACATGTTTGCTGGTTCATCTTGGGTGGACCATGTGGACGAACTTGACCGTTCGGTCATCTTGCCGAAGGTGACCGTCAATAGCGAGGATGCTTGCTTCGTGTGGAACGCCGGTTCTATCAGCCCGTACTTCTATGAGTCCTACCAGGTAAGGGCACTTTATGAGGACCCGGTATGGGGACCGGACTACGACAAGCTTGCAGAAGTGACATTGGAGGGCACTGACCGTCAGTATCGTGGCGTGAACCTCGGCAAGTATGCAGGTCAGGACATACAGATTGAGATACGCATGACATCGAAGCCGGGTGATGCGCTCACGCTCGACAACCTCCAGTTTGTCGGCTGCTCGAAGTCTGTGGCCAGTGGCATTTCTGGCAGCATTGCGGCAGACGGCGAAGTAAGGATCGTTGCAGATAACGGCGTGGTCATGGTGAATGAAGACGCAGCCATCACCGTCAGCGACATGAGCGGTCGTATGGTCGCTTCCGGTAAGGGTACGTCGCTGGACATCAGCAGCCTTGCCACCGGCATCTACGTGGTAACTGCACGTACAGCCCATGGCGATGCTACTGCCAAGATTGCACGTTGATAGCTTCCGGATTCCGGAATAATGAAAAGGGTCGCCCGTGAAAAGGCGACCCTTTTGTCTTTGAACCGGTTCTGGTGCGTGTGTTCCTTCTTCAATCCTTGTGTGGAAGGACGGAAACCTTTGCATATTTTCCATGCAGCGGTGGGGAACATCATGTTGGCCGATGACGGACTGGACACCGGCGGCTACCCCGTTTTCTTAGCGTTTGTCCATTGGCTATGATGTTATGCCTGTTTTTGCTTTGGCCGTCATGGGTGAGTGGCTTTGTATTGCCGGAGCGCAGCCATGAGCAGGTTGTTTTCCGTCTTGCTGCCTATGGTGATGCGTAGGCAGTTCTGGCAGAGAGTCACGCGTGTGCGGTTTCTGACGATAATTCCCTTTTCCACCAGATAGTCATAGATTCCTTGCGCGTCTGTGACCTTGGCCAGGAAAAAGTTGGCATCAGTGGGGTAGATGCGCACACAGATGGGCAGGAGGCTGAAGGCTTCTATTACGCGGCTTCGCTCTTCCAGAATCATGTGCACCCATTTCTCCACATCCATCACGTGTTTGAAGGCCTCCATGGCCTGCTGTTGGGTGAGCAGGTTGATGTTGTAGGGATATTTCACCTTGTTGAACACATCTATGATGCCTGGATGTGCGAAAGCCATACCTAACCGTAGTCCGGCGCATGCCCAGGCCTTACTCATGGTATTGAGGACAATCAGGTTCGGATAGTCGTTGAGCCGGTGCCGGAAGGGTTTGTTGCAGGAAAAGTCGGAGTAGGCTTCATCCACCACCACAATGCCCTCGAACGAATGGAGCACTTCATCCATTTCCCCATGGTCCATGCAGTTTCCGGTGGGGTTGTTGGGCGAACAGATCCAGATGAGCTTGGTGTTTTCATCGCAGCTGTCAAGGAGCTTCCGCGCGCTGGTCTGGTAATTGCAGTCCAGTTCCACAGGCCGATATTCTACATCATTGATGTCAGCGCATACCTTGTACATGCCATACGTCGGTTCTATGGCCACGACATTGTCTATGCCCGGTCGGCAGAAACTGCGGAAGCACAGGTCGATAATTTCATCGCTTCCATTGCCGAGACAAATCTGTTCGGGTCTTACGCGTTTGTATTTGGAAAGAATCTTCTTCAGGTCGCGCTGCAACGGATCCGGATAACGGTTATACGGACTGTTGTATGGATTTTCATTGGCATCGAGGAACACTGTTGCACCTTGTCCGCTGTACTCATTCCGCGCACAACTGTAAGGTGACAGTGTTCTGATGTTTGGTCGAAGGAGTTGTTCTAATGGTTTCATTGTCAGGTTGTTATAATGCTTTCAGCCTAACGCTCATAGCGTTTCTGTGGGCTGTGAGTGATTCGTTTTCCGCCATGGTTTCTACAGCTGGCCCAATGTTTCTGACCCCTTCCGCTGACAGGTGCTGGAAAGTGATTTTCCGATTGTAGCTGTCCAGGTTCACCCCACTGTATGCTGTAGCATAGCCGTGTGTCGGAAGCGTGTGGTTAGTTCCGCTGGCATAGTCGCCTGCACTCTCACAGGCATAGTTGCCCAGGAACACACTGCCTGCATTCACCACTTTTTCTGCCAATGTTTCCCAGTCTTGTGTTGCGATGATCAGGTGTTCGGGTGCATATACATTGCTCAGCTCCATGGCTTCTGCGGTGTCCTTGACGAGGATGACCATACTGTTGTCCAGTGCCTGCCGGGCGATTTCCCTGCGAGGCAGCTGTTCCAGCTGCAGGCCTACCTGCTCCTCCACTTGCCTGACCATATCCTCGGATGTGGTGATGAGCACCACCTGTGAATCCGGTCCGTGCTCGGCTTGGGACAGCAGGTCTGCGGCCACGAATTCCGGGTTGGCCAGCCCGTCGGCAATGACACAGACTTCTGAAGGCCCTGCAGGCATGTCTATGGCCACATCGTGAAGGCTCACCTGCTGCTTTGCTGCCATGACATACTGGTTGCCTGGTCCGAATATCTTATATACTTTCGGTATGCTTTCCGTACCATAGGCCATGGCGCCGATAGCCTGTATTCCACCGGCCTTGAACACGTGGCTCACTCCGGCAATGCCTGCGGCTGCCAGAATGGCGGGATTCACTTTCCCGTTGCGGTCAGGAGGCGTGCAAAGCACGATTTCCCGGCATCCGGCAATCTTGGCTGGAGTGGCCAGCATCAGCACGGTGGAAAAGAGTGGCGCACTGCCGCCGGGGATGTACAGTCCCACTTTTTCGATGGGAACGCTTTTCTGCCAGCACATCACCCCTTTGCAGGTTTCCACCTTCTGCGTGTGATGGAGCTGTGCTGCATGGAAGGTATATATATTATGGTGTGCCTGGCGCATGGCATCGAGCAGTCCGGCGCTCACGGTAGCCATGGCCTCTTCCATCTCCTCATTGCTCACCTGCAGTGTCTTCAGGCTCACGTGGTCGAACCGTTCTTCGTATGCCTTTACTGCGGCATCACCTTTTGTCCTGATGTCGGCAAGTACGTCCTCCACTGTCTTTGTGAGGCTCGACATGTCTATTCTCGGGCGTTCGGCCAGTGCTGCCCATGTAGTCCGTTCCGGGTATCTGATGGTTTTCATAGCAGAATCATTTTTTCAATTGGTGTCACCAGGATTCCCTGCGCGCCCAGTTCCTTCAGTTTGCCGATGATTTCCCAGAAGCGTTTCTCGTCGAGTACGGTATGAATGCTGCACCATTCCTCGTCGGCCAGGGGAATTATGGTAGGGCTTTTGATGCCGGGGAGCACATCGACGATTTCCTTGACACGGTTCTTGGGTGCATTCATCATGACATATTTCTTGTCTATGGCCGACCTTACCGCTTCAAAACGGAACAGCATTTCGTTGAGAATGTGGTGCTTCTCATCGTCCATGTTCCAGTTGCCTATCAGCAGGGCCTCGCTCTTCATGACCGTCTCCACCTCACGCAGGTTGTTGCTCACAAGTGTGCTGCCAGAGCTCACAATGTCAAAGATGCCATCGGCCAGTCCTATGCCTGGACTTATTTCCACACTGCCGGTAATGACATGTATGTCGGCCTTGATGTCGTTCTTCTTCAGGTATTTGCCGAGTATGTTCGGATAGGATGTGGCAATGCGCTTGCCGTTGAACCATTGCAGCCCTGGATAGTTGATTTCCTTTGGTATGGCCAGCGAGAGGCGGCACTTGCTGAAGCCCAGCCGGGAAATGATCTGGGCGTTCTCGTTGCGTTCCAGAAACTCGTTCTCGCCCACGATGCCTATGTCGGCCACGCCATTGGCCACGCTTTGCGGGATGTCATCGTCGCGGAGGTAGAGTACCTCAAGAGGAAAGTTGGTGGACTGTACGAGAAGTGTGCGTTTGCTGGTATTCACCTTGATGTCGGCTTCTGAAAGGAGATTCATTGTGTCGTCAAACAGACGGCCTTTTGATTGTACTGCTATGCGTAACATAAGTAAATTTAACAAATTAAGTTACAAAAGTAACCATTTCCGCAAATATTAGCAAGGTTTGTGGTAATTTTGTGCCGTTTTACTATGATTTTGAAAGTTATACGCCTTTTTGTCCTTTTGTTCTGCCTGATGGCTTGCAGCAGACAGAAACAGGCCGAGGTTACTCCGTGGGGAGAGGTGCTCACCGAAAGTGGAGACACCGTGGCTACAGACTGCTCCTTTACCATGAGCGACATGCTGGCGAGTGGCGAGATGATTATGCTCACGCTTTCCGGCCCCGATACTTATTTTGACTATCACGGACGTGGAATGGGCACGCAGTACCTGCTCTGCGAGATGTTTGCGCAGGAACTGGGAGTGAAGCTGCGTGTGGAGGTGTGCAAGGACACGGCCGAGATGGTGAGTAGGCTGCTCGACGGTGAGGCCGATGTCATAGCCTGCCAGCTCCACAGGGGTGATGCACGGCTGGCCTATTGTGGCTATGGGGTTGACTCGCTCCGCACTTCATGGGCAGTCCGTGCAGACAACAGCGAACTGGCCGATACCTTGGCCCGATGGTACAGCCCCACGCTCTATGCCAAGGTGAAGCAGGGTGAGCGCCAGCTGTTTGCCACAGGAACTGTCAACCGAAAGGTCTATTCGCCCATGCTCAATCCTTCTGGTGGTGTCATTTCGCGTTATGATCATCTCTTCCGCCGTTATGCGCCACAGGTCAGATGGGACTGGCGGCTCCTGGCCGCACAGTGCTACCAGGAGTCCACCTTTGATCCATGTGCACGTTCGTGGGCCGGTGCACGCGGGCTGATGCAGATCATGCCCGCAACGGCACAGCTGGTGGAACTGGCGGCAGAAGACATTGAGGATCCCGAGAAGAACATCGCCGCCGCTACCCGCTACATTGCCCGGCTCGACCGCAAGTTCTCCGATGTCAGGAGCACTGCGGAGCGCAGGTGGTTTGTGCTGGCTGCCTACAACGGAGGCTTCTTCCATATCCGCGATGCCATGGCGTTGGCGAGAAAGCACGGGAAGAGTTCCTATCGCTGGGCAGACGTGTCGGAATTTGTGCTCAAGCTCCGTCAGCCGCAATACTACAATGACCCGGTGGTGAAATACGGCTACATGCGTGGCGATGAGACGGCCGACTATGTGGACCGCATACGCCGAAGATGGTCTTACTATGGCGGAAGGGCTGTGGGCAATGGCATAGGTGCAGGGCCGGGCAGCACGCCACAGAAAGCCAGCAAAAAACACCGTTTCCAGCTCTGATGTCTCTGGAAACGGTGTCTTCATCGTGTTCTTTTTCCTGTTTTTCCCTGTCCTTCAGTGTGTCGATATCGGAGGCCGGAAGGCATGGTTACTGCCTTTGGGGCAAAACGCCTATTCCTGGCCGTTCACAGCCTCGTATGTCCAGCTTTTCAGGAAACGCATCACCTTTTCCTTACTGTAGCTGTCGCCCTCTTCCAGGAAACTGCTGTCCTGTATATGCTCCAGGAAGCCGTTGGCTTTCTTGTTGTTCAGCACGAGCAGCACGGGGAAACCGAAGCGCTGCGGATTGCCGAATGTAGTCATCAGTTCCTCCATCCTTTTTGAGTTGTCGCCCCGTGTGTAGTTCAGATGGATGTACACGAAATGTTCTTTCACAAAGTTGTTCAGCTCTTCATCCGAGGCGATGAAGTCGGCCAGCCGGAGACACCATTTGCACCAGTTCCCGCCCACCTGTGCAATGATGAGCTTCTTGTCCTTGTTGGCTTCTTTCTGTGCATCCATTAACTGCTGGATGGGGTCAAGGGTCTCGTCATAGACTTTTTTCAGCCCCTGTGCATGGAGCTGACAGAAACAGATGGCTGTCAGCGCGAAAATAACGATTCTTTTCATTTATCTTGATTTTTAAGTCCTATGCCGGATTCATGCAGACCAGCATGTATGGTCTGTGTCCTGTCCGCAAAATTAGTAAATTCCGGATAGAACAGCAAATCCTGCGTGTTAAAATGTGAACGCATTGTAGTTACCCGAAAGGTCCGGTGAAAGCCCACCGGGGGAACCGTGATTTGAGGGCGTTCTTGAGAAGACCAGATATGCGTTCCCTTTTGCTGAAGGAGCAGAACCGTATGCGGGGGGGTAATACAGTATGCAATCTGTTGCAGAAGAACAGGAAGAATCGCATGTTGGCGCATTCTGTTGCTGAGAAAGAAGTAGAGCCACGGCGCGGTTCCACTCGTTCAAGGAAGGAAATCCCAAAACATAAGCCCATCCTAACTCTCCCGGGAGGAGAAGGGCAGGCCCACCCTAACCCCTCCCCGGGGGAGGGGACTACTGTTTGGGAAGGATTTTCCTGGGAGTCCATTAGATAA
Organism: Prevotella sp.; assembly: GCA_051875605.1. Lineage (GTDB taxonomy): Bacteria > Bacteroidota > Bacteroidia > Bacteroidales > Bacteroidaceae > Prevotella. The sequence goes on from JBJEHA010000058.1 coordinate 10,316, forward strand.
TATTTTACTTCCGGGAATGACCTGTT
>JBJEHA010000059.1:0-9953 GCA_051875605.1 Prevotella sp.
ATTTTTCCGTTTTGTGCAAAAAACCGGCAATTCACACTTGTTAACATGAAAATCGTCCAAAAACCACTCTTTTTTCAAATCCTCGAAAAATCAAAGTGTAAGCAAAACTGTTAAAAAACTGACATTTTGATTTTCGTGCATTTGAACATGCCGGGTTTTGCTTGAACGAATGTAATCACGCTGCGGTGAGTCCGTGTCTTTTTCCCTCATGTCCTGCTGCGCAACTTTCTCCGTGAAAACCGCACACTGTGCATGCAGTGTGCAATGAAAGAGCCAAAACGGGAGAAAAATCGGACAATTTTGTGGAAAAATATAAAAAATATGGTATTATAATTTGCACAGTTTACTGAAAAGCCATACTTTTGCACACAACATTAGATATGTGCAATTTTTAAAACCGATCAGGAAAAAAGTATGTCTATATCAAAAACACGTCAGATTCTGGTAGATGTTGCCCGACAGCTGTTTGCCAAGAACGGTATTGCCAACACGACGATGAACGACATTGCTGTGGCTTCGGGCAAGGGCCGCCGCACGCTTTACACCTATTTCAAGCGTAAGGAGGATGTCTATTCGGCTGTCATCGAGTCGGAGCTGGAGCGTCTTTCCGACAAGCTCGACGAGGTAGCTGCCATGCGCATCCGTCCTCAGGACAAGATCATCAAGCTCATCTACACCCACCTGAGCATGATCCGCGAGACCGTGGTACGCAACGGCAATCTGCGCGCGGAGTTCTTCAGGAACATCTGGATGGTGGAGAAGGTGCGCAAGAACTTCGATGAGGACGAGATAGAGCTTTTCCGCAAGGTCTATACCGAGGGCAAGGCTGTAGGCGAGTTCGACATTGAAGATGTGGACCTGGTGGCCGACATCACGCACTACTGCATCAAGGGGCTTGAGGTGCCGTTCATCTACGGCCGTCTGGGTCATGGCATGACTGAGGAAGCCAGCAAGCCGCTGGTGGCGAAGGTGGTTTACGGCGCGCTGGGAAAAGCCAACTACAAATAGTCTTTCCGCACACATACCTTCTCGGCAATATCTTGTCCCGCACATACGCATCCCTGGCCCTGTGGCTGCCTTGCATGGCTGTCAGGGGGCAAGGGAGAGGGAACGTGGAATATATATAAGGAAATAACGTACATTAATATATAACAGATTATGGACACAAAAAAATTACTGGCAGGTAAGACTGCCCTTATCACAGGTGCTGCACGTGGCATTGGAAAGGCCGTTGCCATGAAGTTTGCACAGGAAGGTGCGAATATCGCTTTTACAGACCTCGTGCTCAACGACGATATGGCCGCAGGCCTTGAGGCTACACGCAAGGAAATCGAGGCATTGGGCGTGAAGTGCAATGCCTATGCAGGCAATGCCGCAGACTTTGCGGAGACGGAAGCCGTGGTGAACAAGGTGAAGGAAGACTTCGGCAGCATTGACGTGCTGGTGAACAATGCCGGAATCACCAAGGACGGCCTCATGCTGCGCATGACCGAGCAGCAGTGGGATGCCGTGCTGAACGTGAACCTGAAGTCGGCTTTCAACTTCATCCATGCCTGTGCCCCGATCATGTTGCGCCAGCGCAGCGGATCGATCATCAACATGTCGAGCGTGGTGGGTGTGCATGGCAATGCCGGCCAGTGCAACTATTCGGCTTCAAAGGCCGGTATGATTGGCCTGGTCAAGTCGATTGCCCAGGAACTCGGTCCTAAGGGCGTCCGTGCCAATGCCGTTGCCCCCGGCTTCATCGAGACAGCCATGACGGCGCAGCTTCCGGAGGATATCCGCAAGGACTGGATGAAGAAGATACCTCTGCGCCGTGGCGGCCAGGTGGAGGACATTGCCAACGTATGCCTCTTCCTCGCTTCCGACATGTCGAGCTACGTATCCGGACAGGTTATCCAGATTGACGGTGGCATGAACATGTAAGCATTGCACACAGGTGAAGGTAATCTACGAAGACAACCACGTCATTATCGTTGCCAAGCAGAGTGGCGAGATCGTGCAGGGCGACAAGACCGGTGACACACCTTTGGCGGAAATGGTGAAGGCATACATCAAGGAGAAGTATGCCAAGCCCGGCAATGTGTTCCTTGGTGTGGCCCATCGTCTTGACCGGCCGGTCAGCGGCCTGGTGGTCTTTGCCCGCACGTCGAAGGCACTGGCCCGTCTGAACGACATGTTCCGCAACGGTGAGGTGCACAAGACCTATTGGGCTCTGACACGCAACAGGCCTCAGGAAGAGGAGGGTACGCTCACCCACTGGCTCGTGCGCAATGAACAGCAGAACAAGAGCTATGCCTACGACCATGAGGTGGAACGCTCGAAGAAGGCCGTGCTGAAATACAGGGTCATCGGCCAGACCGAAAACTATTCGCTCATCGAGATCCAGCTCCTCACAGGCCGCCACCACCAGATCCGGTGTCAGCTGGCGGCTATGGGGTGTCCCATCAAAGGCGACCTGAAATATGGTGCACGCCGTAGCAATCCGGACGGCAGCATATCTTTGCTTGCACGCAAGGTGAGTTTCATCCATCCTGTGTCAAGGCAGCCCATTACCGCTGAAGCACCGCTTCCAGACGATGCGTTGTGGCAGAGCTGTGCTCAGGTGTGACGGGTCTTCAGTAACAATACACGAATGTCGGGAAAATGGAAGTTTTTCCCGGCATTTTTTTACTATGCTCCAGTGGGAGAAGGACGGACTGCGAGGTGCCCTTCTTTCAGTCGCACCCGGTTGTCCGGTGGCCTGATACATGGCTGTTTGGACAAATGTGATTAAGAAATCGAAAAAATGTATTACCGGTGTCCGTTTTTCCGTTTTTTTTAGCTTACTTTGCATACGAGTCCACCGACCAAAGGATATCCCTTTTATGAAGAAAGCCTATAAATGGATTGCGGCCGTCGTGCTGACCCCATTCCTTCTTTTTGTCGTGCTTGTCGCACTGCTCTATATCCCCCCCGTACAGAACTGGGCGGTAAGGCATGTGACGGCCTATGTATCAGAACAGACTGGTTACCAGGTGACTGTCGGTCGTGTTAGCCTGGTGTTCCCGCTCGACCTTGGCATAGAACGGCTGTGTGTGCTACAGGCTTCCGACAGTGTCACCGGTGTGCGTGACACGCTTGTATATGCCCAGAACATAGTCGTCGATGTGCAGCTGCTTCCGTTGTTTTCACAGCAGGTGCAGGTTGATGCGCTGGAACTGTCGGGCGTGAAGCTCGATACCGGCGGGATGATAGCTTCGGTCCGCGTGAGCGGCAGCCTCGGTAGGCTCTTTGTGCAAAGCCACGGCATTGACTTGTCTGCCGGGCATGTCAGGCTGGATGAAGCCCTCATTGACAGAGCCGATATAGACGTGGCTCTGGCAGACAGTGTGCCGACAGACACGACACAGAGTGAGAACAACTGGAGTATAGCCTTGGATCATCTGGGCATGAAGCAAAGCCATGTCATGCTCCACCTGCCCGGTGACTCGCTCGTTGCATGCCTAGGACTGGAGCAGGTCGAGGCCGACGGTGGACTTTTTGAACTGAAGGAAGGGCGGTATCGGTTGGCCGGACTTGACTGGAAGGACGGGACTGCCGGTCTGGACTTCAGATATGAACCGGAAACTGCCGGTCTGGATGTCAATCATTTGTACCTGCAGAAAATAGTCTTAGGTATTGATTCCCTGGATTATGGCCCGGCAGGTTTCTCCACCCGGCTGCGCAATTTCTCGTTTACGGAGAAAAGCGGTCTGCAGCTCGTCCAGTCGTCATGTCAGGTTCAGATGGACTCATCCTGGCTGCGCATTCCACAGTTGCATCTGCTCACTACGGAATCGTCGCTTGATGCACAGCTCAATATGGCTCTTAATGCTTTTTCCGACCGGCCGTCAGGGGTAATGGAGGCTTTCCTTAACGCGCGTTTGGGAAAACAGGACCTGATGTTGTTTGCGGCCGCATTGCCGGACGGATTCGGATCTAAATGGCCGAACTATCCGCTTGCCGTTGATTTGGCGGTTAACGGCAATCAGCGTCGCATGGGTATTGCCGCCCTCAACATAAAGCTTCCTACAGCTTTCGATTTTCATGCAGACGGGTCTGTTGAGTCATTGACGGACATGGACCGTCTGCGCGCTGATATAAACATCACTTCCAAGGCGCACAATATAGATTTCCTTCCGGCTATGGCAGGTGCATCCGCATCTTCTGTCCATATTCCACACGGTCTATCGCTTGGCGGAAAGGTGAAAGCGGATGGCCGTAAATATGGAGCCGACCTGAAACTGCATGACGGCAACGGGACGGTGTCGCTCAAAGGCAACTTCAATACGGGGACACTGGCTTATGATGCATCTGTAAAGGCAGATGGCGTTCATCTTGACAGTTATTTACCTGATATGGGCATGGGAAGGTTCTGCGGTCAGCTCCAGGTAGAGGGAAAAGGTACAGACTTCATGTCCTCGCGTACACGGTTTATGGCAAAGGCCGATGTGTCTCAACTACAATATGAGGAGTGGAATCTGGACAGCATAAAGGTGGAAGGCAGCGCAGAGAATGGAGTAGGGCATGCCGTGTTGGATTGCCATAATGCCTTGCTTGACGGATTGGTGTCTATGGATGCACTGCTTTCTGCCAAACGCGTTGAAGCCACCTTGTCATGTGACTTGCGTAAGGCAGACCTGTACAGTCTGCACATGGTCAAAAAGCCTTTTGTCGTATCATTGTGCGCCCATGTCGATGTAGCCAGTAATCTGAAGGATTATTATAAGTTGCAGGGACTGATGAGTGATGTGACGTTTAAGGATTCTGTCAGAAGCTACAGACCTGAGGATGTTGTCCTTGACGTGCTTACCCAGACAGACACCACCCGTGCCGAAGTGGAATGCGGTGACTTCCATCTGAGTCTCAATGCGCAAGGTGGTTACGAACGGTTGGCCCAGCAGGGTAGTCTGCTTGTGGACGAGGTCATGAAACAAGTCAGCGACAAGTATATTGATGAAGCCTTAATCAGAGAGAAACTGCCGTTGGTCAGTGTGAATCTGAGCAGTGGAACGGAAAATTTTTTCAGCCGACTGCTGAGACGTTATGATTGCCAGTTTGACGATTTCCGGCTGAAGGTCAATTCTTCACCTGTTTCGGGCCTGAACGGGAATCTGTCCATCAATAGCCTTATTCTGGACAGCATGCAGATTGATACCATCCGGTTGGCGGTTATTTCGGATTCGAACCGCATGGCATACAAGGGACAGATACGCAACAATGCGCGGAATCCGCAATATGTGTTCAATGCCTTGTTTGGGGGCGATATTAACGGTAATACTACTTCAGCCGAAGCGAAACTGTATGATGCCAAAGGTAATCTCGGCGTGGGAGTGGGACTGGTGGCCGCGATGGAGGAAAATGGTGTTCGCTTGCGTTTTGGCGACCTTTCTCCGGTCTTAGGATATAAGGCTTTTCATGCCAATGAGGATAATTTTGTTTTCATGGGATCCGACCGTAAGATATCGGCAGACATGAAACTTGTTTCTGATGACGGGACAGGTGTACAGTTATACAGTGATGATGACAATGAGAACGCCTTGCAGGATATCACTTTAAGTCTGCATCGTTTCGATTTGGAGAAGGTCCTGGCTGTTGTTCCTTATACACCGGATATGTCGGGCATCATGAATGGTGATTTCCACCTCATCCAGACAGAAGAGGAACTGAGTGTATCTACCAACCTGTCTGTGGAAAAAATGGTGTATGAGAAATGTCCCATGGGTGATATCAGTACGGAATTCGTTTACATGCCGAAATCGGACGGTTCCCATTATGTTGACGGGATATTCATGAGCAATGGCCAGGAAGTGGCTTCGCTTTCCGGCACTTATGCCTCAGAAGGCGATGGCTATCTGGATGCGTGTCTTGAATTGCAGAGGTTACCTTTGTTATATGTCAATGGGTTTATTCCTAACCAAGTGTTCGGACTTCAGGGTTATGTGGAAGGTGATGTCGATGTGAAAGGTCAACTTTCCGCACCTCATGTTGATGGTGTGGTGAAGTTTGATTCTGCATATATCGCAAGCGATCCTTATGGTGTGAAGCTGCGCTTTGACACGGATCCGGTAAAGATAACGGACAGTCATCTTACATTTGATGAATTTGGCATGTATGCACAGAATAACAGTCCGCTCGACATCACAGGCTACATAGATTTCTCATGTCCCTCTGACACTTATCTTGACTTGCGTGTGAGGGCGACCAACTATCAGCTTATCAATGCCAAAGAGAATCCGCGTTCGGAGGCTTATGGCAAGGCCTATGTCAATTTCTATGCGATGGTAAAGGGACCGGTGGAAGGGCTGCAGGTGAGGGGTAAACTGGATGTACTTGGCTCTACAGACCTGGTGTATATCCTGCGCGACTCACCTTTGACCACGGACAACCAGCTGGCAGAACTCGTGACCTTCACCGATTTCGGGGACAAGGAGGAAGAAAAATTGGAGCGTCCTACGCTGACGGGACTGAATATGGACCTGACCTTGAGTATTGATGAGGGAGCACATATCATGTGTGCTTTGAACACGGATAAATCAAACTATGTGGACTTGGTCGGTGGGGGAAATCTGAGAATGCAGTACAATCCGATGGACAATGTCAGGCTGACCGGGCGCTACACGCTCAGCAACGGAGAAATGAAGTATTCTCTTCCGGTCATTCCGCTCAAGACGTTTACCATTCAGGACGGCAGCTATATAGAGTTTTCCGGCGACCCGATGAATCCACGGCTGAACATTACGGCAACAGAAGAGACCAAGGCCTCTGTGGCGGAAAACGGGGGAACCGGGCGAAGTGTGCTGTTCCAGTGTGGAGTGGTCATCACCAAGACACTTAACGATATGGGACTGGAGTTCATCATTGACGCGCCCGAGGACATGGGCATACACAATGAACTGCAGACAATGTCGGCTGAAAACCGGGGCAAACTGGCCGTGACCATGCTGACAACCGGAATGTACATCGCTGACGGCAATACAAACGCTTTCTCCATGAACAAAGCTTTGGGCGCTTTTCTCAACAGTCAGATAAACGCCATATCCGGTAATGCCTTGAGAACGCTTGACCTGAGTTTTGGCATGGACAACACCACCGATGCTTCCGGAGATGTCAGGACAGACTATTCGTTTAAGTTTGCCAAGCGTTTCTGGAACAACCGTCTGAATATTGTAGTGGGTGGAAAAGTCTCGACTGGAGCTGATGTGGAGAACCAGAACAACACATTCTTCGACAATGTCACGTTCGAGTACCGGCTCAGCCAGACTTCCAATCAGTACCTGAAACTGTTTTATGAAAAGGAAAGTTATGACTGGCTGGAGGGCAATGTCGGTAAATACGGAGCCGGTTTCATGTGGCGCAGGAAGTTGCAGCATTTCCGTGACCTTTTCCGTTTCAAGAGCGATGCGGCCACATTGCCGATGAGTGCACCACGGGAAAAGAGCGATACCATAATGGTCAAGAAAAATGAAGACAATCAGTAATATGCTAAAGATGGCCGGTGCACTGGTGGCATTGGCCATGTTTTATTCCTGTTCCACGACGAGTGGAATCCCGGAAGGCGACCAGCTGTTCATTGGTCTCAAGAAAATCAGATATGAGAATTATGAACCCTGCGACCACTTCGTCTCTGTGCAGGAAGAGGTGGAGGCAGCCTTGGCTACTGCACCCAATGGCGCCTTGTTCGGAAGCAGCTATTACCGGACACCTTTCCCTTATGGATTATGGGTATGGAACGCATTCTCGGACAGTGAGAGCGGCATCGGGAAATGGATAAGGAAATCCTTCGGCAAGGCTCCGGTGCTGATGAGCAACGTGAACCCCTCATTGCGTTCGGCTGTGGCTAAGAACGTGTTGCAGTCGCGCGGATATTTTGGCGGATATGTCACGCATGATGTAATTGCCGGCAGGAATCCACGGAAGGCCAAGATTGCCTATACGGTGAATCTGGGCCATTTATATACGATAGACTCCCTGTCCTACAGGAATTTCACGGCAGACACGAAGGCACTCATTGACTCTACTGCAGAAGGCGCCTTGTTGCACAATGGCGATGTCTTCGATGTTTCGGCCCTGGATGCAGAGCGCACGCGCATAGGTACGCTTTTCCGCAATAACGGTTACTTCTATTTCCAGCCCGGCTATGCCTCCTATCTCGCCGACACGGTTTCTGTGCCCGGAAAGGCCCTGCTGCGTTTCCAGCTGGCCGACGGCATTCCCGAGCGCGCCTTGCAGAAGTGGTACATCGGCAACATCGACCTGGAATTGAAGAAGAAGTACATGGACCAGCTGACGGATTCCATACAGCGGAAAAGCCTCACAGTGCATTTCACTGGACGAAAATCACCGATAAGGACGCGTGTCGTCATGCGCGACCTGAAACTAAGGAAAGGCCAGCTGTTCAGCTATGATGACTATCTGCAGTCGGCCAACAAGATCTCCGGCATGGGGCTGTTCAGTATGGTGGATTTCAAGTTCACGCCCCGCGACACGACCCAGTCCTGCGACACGCTCGACCTGACCCTGAGCTGCGTGTTCGACAAACCTTATGATTTCTATATCGAAACGAATGTGACGGGGAAAACCAGCGGAAAGGTCGGTCCTGGGGTCGTGGTGGGTTTCACGAAGCGCAACGCCTTCCGGGGAGGAGAGAAGCTGGACATCAACCTGAAGGGTTCCTACGAATGGCAGACCGGGCACAATGCCGACGGGACAAGCTCAAAGATACATTCCTATGAATACGGTGCTGATGCCACCCTTGAACTCCCCAGGCTGTTACTGCCTTTCTGGCGCAAGCACAGGTGGTACACTGCCCCCTCAACGGTCATAAAGGCTTCCTCAACGGTCATCAACCGTTCCGAATTCTTCAAGCGTCATGTCGTCTCCGGTGAGCTGACCTACAATTTCCAGCCCACCGCCACATCCGTCCATCAGTTCAGCCCGTTCATCCTGCAATACGAGTACATGCAGAATCAGACAGGACAGTTCAGGCAGATACTGGAGGAAAATCCGTACCTGCTCGTGTCCATGGCCGACCAGTTCGTTCCCAAGATGCGCTATGCCTACACCTATTCCAGCCCGGTCAGCTATCGTCACCCCATCTACTGGCGCACAGAGGTCAGCGAGGCCTCGAATCTCCTTTCCGTAGGCTACATGATTGCCGGAAAAAAGTGGGGAGAAAAGGGAAAGACCATGTTCAAGAACCCCTATGCGCAGTTCCTGAAAATAGAAAGCGTATTCAGGAAAACCTGGCATGTGAGTGAGCACAGCGAACTGGTGGCACATGCCAATGCTGGAGTCATCTGGAGCTACGGCAACGCCATGAGCGCACCTTACAGCGAGCAGTTCTATGTAGGCGGTGCCAACAGCATACGTGCCTTCAATGTAAGGAGCATAGGGCCTGGCTCTTATTACACCGACCAGGCGAGGCTTTCCTATATGGACCAGACCGGCGACATCAAGCTGCAGTGCAATCTGGAATACCGTCCACGTCTTTTCGGCAATCTCTACGGAGCAGTGTTCCTCGATGCCGGAAATGTCTGGGCCATGCGCGATGACGGCTACCGCTCAAATGCAAAGCTGAAACTGAAGAACTTGCTCAAGGAAACAGCCTTGGGCACGGGCATCGGCATACGCTATGACCTGGACTTCTTTGTCCTGAGGCTCGATTGGGGTATAGGCATTCACGTACCTTACAAGAGTGGCTTCTATAACATGTCAAGTTTTGGAGATGGCCAGAGCCTGCATTTCGCCATAGGCTATCCTTTCTGATTTTTACAAAGTGTCAGAAAAACGGCTGTTTTTCTGACATTTTGATTTTCCGGCACTTTGAAATTCGGCCGTTTATGGGCCGGTTTTCATGTTAATAAGTGTAAATCACCGCTTTTTTGCACAAAACGGAAAAATCAGTTAAGTGTTAGGGGGGAAACACTTAA
>JBJEHA010000060.1:0-44279 GCA_051875605.1 Prevotella sp.
ACCAAAAGTGCGGAAAATGGGGGCTGAAAACTGCACAAACCGGCTGTTTTGTGCACAAATTTAACGGATTTTAGGTTAAAATTGGGCGGTTTTTATTAACGTTTCACGTCTGTAAAAACTTATCCACTTGATTATCAGCGGTTTACAAAACAGACCTCTGAAACTCAAAATTTACGCTGGCTCACAAAAATACAGACCGGAGGAAGTGAAAAGAAAAGTCCTGAAAATCAAAGTGTCACAAAAACAACCCCTTTTTTGACACTTTGATTTTCAGGACTTCCGGATTTCCTGGCCTTATTTCTTCTTGGAGATATCCCAACCCAGTTTCTTCACCAGCTTGATGGTATTCATGGCAATGTCGCGGTGATGCTGTTTCTCCGATTCGGGCAGCAGGTTGTACTGCACCATGTCAGGATGTTCCTTCTTCGCATCATCGAGCCTGGGTCCGTAAGTCCACCCTTCCCTGCGCCTTCCCTCTGCCCACACCTCGTGGGCATTCTCGGCAATGGCTTCACGCAGTTCCTGCAGGTCATCAGACAGGGGAACATCTGCCAGGTCAATGGGATGCGGCTCGTAGCTGTCTCCCTTGCTCACGACAATGATGTGGCGGTCGGAATCGTCCCAGGCATCATCGAAACGCTCAATCGGGAATGTGCGGAAACGGCTGAAGGATGTGTTGTCAGACAGTGTGACAGTGCCATCCGTGCGGTTGACCTCGCGTACGATGACAACATGGTCGGGACGACATCCCTGCAGCAGGTCTTCCAGCCGTTCTGCCTCTATGTCGCCGAAGAGTTCGCCGCCATCTACTGCCGCTATGACCACCATGCCCTGGCTGATGCAGTTCTCGATGTCCTCCAGCCTGCAGGCATAGCGGTGGCTCACTCCCAGTCCGCGCAGCCCGGCCAGCCGTCCGATGTTGTGGAGTGCCATTCCCTCCGGCGTGAACCAGCCGTTCTGCTGCGCCTCTGCCAGGAGTTCCTCCTCCGTGAACTGCATGCCGAAATGGCGGAGGGCGTAGGCCTCACACCTCAGCGCACAGAAGTTGTCCTTGTCGTTGAGCGCGGCCTTGGCCATTGCAGGCAAACGGCGGAAAGAAGCTGCGGGGCGTCGGATATCGGGCTGCACCTCGTCAAGCAGGTTGTCGAGACGTTCCGCGAAGGACATCCCATGAGCCGTGCCTTCACACCCGGTTTCGTTCAGACATACATCCTGGTCTTCCCTTTCCCGGCTATGCGTTTCATCATCTGTCCGCAGGTGGTCCGATGCGATGAAGCAGCTCATCACGGGAGGAGGCGCGCTTGGCATGCCGCCGTAGCGCGGAAGGGCAATACTTTGTGCAGATGTCTCCCTGTTGCTGCATTGGCCATCATCGGTAGCCGACAGCCCGGATGCCTTTGGGGAACCTTTCTCCCGCCTTACCGGAATGGAGTCGGCTCCGTCCTCGGAACGGATGCCGTCCGTGGATAGGCAGAAGTCCTCGTCCATCATCATCATGACCGCCTCCAGCTGGTCCGGATGGAGTGTAAGGTATTGTCTCACAGCCTCCCGCTCCTGGGGCGATACATTGTTCTCGGCATAGGCAGCCAGCAGTTCATTCGTTATTTCCATGTCGGGTACGATTATGAGATGATCTTTTCAATGATTATTTTCAGCTCCGCCCTTGCCCGCTGACGGCACACGTCAACATATCCGGCAGACGGCACAACCAGTGAACCCTTCTTGTCTCTCTTGCACACACCCTGATGCTGCCATTTTTCCTGCAGAAGCCGTGCAGTCTCCTTGCTGCTGAAGCCTTGCAGTGTCTTGAGTATGACAAAACGCTGGTCATCGTCGGGCAAAAGGCTGACAGCCTCGAGCAACAGCACGCGCTCCTGATTGCGTTCATATTCCTCGGCTCCGCCATCGGCAATGGGCACAGTCGGGCTGTCCGGGTCATCAATAGAGAGGGGATTATTGATTTTTCCTATCAAGTAGGGTCTGATTTCCATGAACCTGTTGCGCGCGGTTATGGAAATCCAGTGGGCGAAACGGCATCTCCATTCAAAGGAAGAGAGCTTGAACCAATGCCCGTCTTCACCTTTCAGATAGACATAAAGTTCACCCAGGCAGTCTTCGTACCAGCAAAGATGGCCGAAGATATTCAGGCATAGCTTGCGGAACAGAGGCGAATAGCGCTCGTAGAGCAGATAGACGGCAGCATGCTCATCGTGTGGGACAGCAATGATGCGCTCCACGAGTTCGCGGTCAGTCAGCCTGTCGTAACCGGCAAACTGGTTGCGGTTGTTCATGTGATGGAATGATTGCAGGTTGTGTGTCAAATGTCTTGTGTATTTCCCTTAACAGACCACAGAAAGACCATGTGCCGCATTTTCCGGCTGACCGTCTGTCCGCACTGGAAATGCTGAGGGAACCGTCAGTGTTGCTTGTGGTTGATGCAGATACCCAGTCTGTACCAGTCGTAGAGCCGCTTGATGCCCTCGTCGATTTCTACGGCATGATGCCACCCGAGCCTGTGCAGTTTGGTGACATCCGTCAGCTTTCGCGGCGTACCGTCAGGCTTGGACGCATCCCAGAGCAACAGTCCCTTGAATCCAACCGTCCGCACCACCATTTCCGCAGCCTGCCTGATGCTGATTTCCTTTCCCGTTCCCACATTGATGTGGCAGTTCCTGATTTCCTTGGCATCCGGCGCATAGGTATCCTTGAAGTCAACATTGAGCAGCACATGGACAGAAGCATCGGCCATGTCCTCACTCCAGAGAAACTCACGCATCGGACTGCCCGTTCCCCACAGCATGACAGAATCGGGAGTAATGCCATACTTGGCCAGCACGGCCAGGATATCCTCACCGGAAGACTTGCCTGTAACGCCCTCGACAGGCCTTAAGTCCAGGTCCTTCCGCACCGCAGCCCAGTCGTTCTCGTTCAGGCATTTGGCCAGATGCACTTTCCGCAGCATGGCTGGCAGCACATGGCTGTTCTCCAAATGGAAGTTGTCGTTAGGCCCATAAAGGTTAGTAGGCATAACGGCAATGTAGTTGCAACCGTATTGCAGACTGAAACTCTCGCACATCTTCAGCCCTGCAATCTTGGCAATGGCATAAGGCTCGTTGGTATATTCCAGTTCGGAGGTAAGCAACACGTCTTCGGTCATGGGCTGAGGAGCCATGCGCGGATAGATACAGGTACTGCCCAGGAAAAGAAGTTTCTTCACACCGTGCCGGAAACTCTCCCCAATCACATTCTGCTGTATCTGCAGGTTCTGGTAAATGAAATCAGCCCTGTACTGGAGATTGGCCATGATGCCTCCCACGTGGGCAGCAGCCAGAACGACAGCATCAGGATTCTCCTGGTCGAAGAAAGCCTTGACACCTAAAGGGTCGAGCAAATCGAGTTCACCATGGCTGCGACCGACAAGATTTCCATATCCGCGCCGCAACAGGTTGTTCCAAATGGCCGAACCCACAAGCCCGTGGTGTCCTGCCACATAAATCTTGGCATTTTTGTCTAACATGTTCAGGGAAAATAAAAACCGACTTGGCACATGCAACCATGCCAAGCCGGACAATGTTTCTATTCGGGTTGCTGGGCTTTTAAGTACAGTTTGCGCACGAATCCCATATCGTGTGCAACCATCAGATGCACGAGTTCAATGAAGGACGTTGCCGTAGGATTCCATCCCAGCACCTTTTTGGCCTTTGACGGGTCTCCCAGCAGCTGGTCCACCTCACAGGGACGGAAATATTTGGGATCCACCTCCACAAGAACCTTTCCTGTGGCCATATCCACGCCACGCTCTTCAACGCCCTGGCCTTCCCACTTCAGCTCTATTCCCGCTTCACGGAATGCCAGTTCACAGAATTCGCGCACGGTGTGCATCTCTCCCGTAGCAATGACAAAGTCCTCCGGATGCTCCTGCTGGAGGATGAGCCACATACACTCTACATAATCCTTGGCATATCCCCAGTCACGGCGTGCATCCAGATTGCCGAGATAAAGCTTTTCCTGGAATCCCTGCGCAATCCGTGCAGCTGCGAGTGTGATTTTCCGGGTCACGAAGTTTTCTCCCCTACGCTCACTCTCATGATTGAACAGGATGCCGTTACAGCAATACATGCCATAACTTTCACGGTAGTTCTTTATGATCCAATAGCCATACAGCTTGGCCACGGCATAAGGACTGCGCGGATAGAACGGCGTGGTTTCCCGCTGTGGTATCTCTTGCACCTTACCGAACAGTTCAGAGGTCGATGCCTGATAGATACGGCAGTTTTTTTCCAGTCCGCATATACGCACAGCTTCCAGCAAGCGCAGCACGCCTACAGCATCGGTATCGGCCGTGTATTCCGGCACTTCGAAAGACACCTTCACATGGCTTTGTGCAGCCAGGTTATAGATTTCCGTGGGCTTGACTTCGCCTATGATACGAATGAGCGAGGATGAGTCTGTCATGTCTGCCCAATGCAGATTGACCAGCCTCTGCTTTTTCATGTCACGCACCCATTCGTCCAGATACAGGTGTTCGATTCTCCCTGTATTGAATGATGAGGAGCGGCGCAGAAGTCCGTGCACCTCATATCCTTTCTCTATCAGGAATTCTGCAAGATAAGAGCCATCCTGTCCGGTGATTCCTGTAATCAATGCTATTTTGTCTGTCATAAAAAAAAGATGTTTTTCCAAAATGAAAGCCTGTCGTTTCCGGACAGGCTGCTAAGTGTTCATTCCTCTCCGGAGAACTGTCTTATACGCTGCTCTTCAGACAGTCTGCAGATGAGCAGTGTCCCGTCCTTCTCGGCTACGATGCAGTCGTCCAGCCCCTGTATGACCACTTTTTTCTCCTGCATGGTGTGTATGATGCAGTTATGGGAATCGTAGAGCTGCACATCAGGCCCTATGGCGCCATTGCCGTAAAGGTCGCGGTGTGTGTGGGCGAGCAATGATCCCCATGTTCCCAGATCGCTCCATCCGAAACTGGCAGGACAGACAAATATCTCTTCAGCCTTTTCCATGATAGCATAGTCCACGGAAATCTTCTCGCACTCCGGATAGCGCTCGTCTATGAACTGCTGCTCCTTCTCTGTACCGTAATAAGGCAACAGGCCTTCAAACACCTTGCTGATGGCAGGATGATACACCCGGAAGGCGTTGACGATGGTGCTTACGTTCCAGATGAATATGCCTGCGTTCCAGAAGTAATTGTTGTGCTTGATGTATTCCTTGGCTGTTTCCAGGTCCGGCTTTTCGCGGAAAGAGTCTATGCGGTAGATTTCCTTGTTCCGGGGAGAGCTGGAGCTGAGGTCAGCCTGTATGTACCCGTATCCTGTCTCTGGATGGTCGGGTGTCATGCCCAGCGTGACGATGGCATCTGACTCGCTGGTGAATTTCATACACGACGCGATGACGCGCCTGAACTCCGCGCTGTCCGTGACATTGTGGTCGCTCGGTGTCACCACGACATTGGCCTTGGGGTCTTTCGACTTGATGCGCCAGCTCACATAAGCAATGCAGGGTGCGGTATTGCGGCGGCAGGGTTCAAGCAGGATGTTTTCCTCCGGTATTTCAGGGAGCTGTTCCTTCACAGCCTGGGCATAGGCTTTATTGGTCACCACCCATACGTTCTGGGGCGGACAGATGCCTTCGAAACGGTCATAGGTCAGCTGGAGCAAGGTGCGCCCCACTCCGAGGATGTCTATGAACTGCTTCGGCCTGTCAACGGTGCTCATGGGCCAGAAGCGGCTTCCCACGCCACCTGCCATGATGACAAGATGATTGTTTGTATGAGCCATAAAGACGTTTTGTTTTTTCAATTATGCAAAAATACATAAAAAAAGCATAATCAGAAAATATTGTTACCAAAAAATCACATTCCCCTTTTCCTTTGGCATCTGTGCTGTGCATACGGCAACGGCATGGCACTCTGGGACCGAGTGCTGAGTGCTGAGTGCTTTATGGCTGATGTGAGGCTTCAGAACAGGGAGAGCGACAGGTCCTCGCATGCGGCTTCCTGCTCCTTGTCCCTTTCATCCGGACTGTCCGCCCCAAAGTCCAGCATCTGCTGCCTGGTGTCTGCTGTCTGTGTGTTGATGCGGTAAACCCCGCGTCTGTCCGTTCTTTCTATCACGGAACCGGGGTTGCGCGACTGTCTGGCCAGAAACTGCTTCACGTAGGCATGGACATCCTTCAGCTCCACCGTATTGAAGAGCGTGTTGCAGTGATGGTGCACATGAAGTGCCACCTTCTGCACGGAAAGTCCTGCCTGGCCTGCTTCTGCAAGCACATGCACTATGGTCTGGTCAAGATTCGTCATGGTCAAAAAAAAGAGCTGTATTTGCCTACAGCTCTTTTTTCCTATATTCTGTGAATAGATTAAGCCAAAGCGATGAGACCTTCCTCGTCCTTTACTTTACCCTCTTTGAAGAGCCATCCTATACCGAGATAAGCCTCTTCCTTGCTGATTCCTGCTGCCTTTGCGATTTCAGCTACGCTCAGTGCTTTCCCAGCAGCTGCGAGAGCCTGATAGACATCGCCGGCGCGGAACCCTACGTTCTCTGCGTTTACTGTCAATTCTGCTTTTTCTGCTTTCTTTGCGCAAGCTTTCTTCGGAGCTGCTTTTGCTGCTGTTGCAGCCTTCTTCGTTGTTACTTTCTTTTCTGCCATAATTTAGTAAAAAATAAATAATCCTGCCAAAACCGAATACACCGATTGGGTTTCGACACTGCAAAATTACCACATTTTACTGAAATACAGCATGTTTCGCCCTAAATTATTGCCTTGGAAAGCCGAATGCAGTCCCTTTTAGGGATTTTCTTGACTTACGTCAACCTTTATGCGCAGTTCTTCGAGCTGTTTGGTTTCGAGTGCAGAAGGTGCTTCGAGCATCACGTCGCGTCCGCTGTTGTTCTTGGGGAAGGCTATGCAGTCCCTGATGGAGTCAAGCCCGGCCATGAGCGAAACGAAGCGGTCGAGACCGAAGGCAAGGCCTGCATGGGGCGGTGCTCCATACTTGAAGGCGTTGATGAGGAAGCCGAACTGTGCCATGGCGCGCTCGGGTGTGAATCCGAGTATGCGGAACATCTTCTCCTGCAGCTGCCCGTCGTGGATACGCAGACTGCCGCCTCCCACCTCCACACCGTTGCACACGAAGTCGTAGGCCTTGGCGCGCACCTGCTCGGGATGTCCGTCAAGCAAAGGTATGTCGTCGGGGTTGGGCATGGTAAAGGGATGGTGGGTGGCCATGAGGCGCTGCTCCTCGTCGCTCCATTCGAAGAGCGGGAAGTCGATGATCCAGAGACACTCGAACTTGTCCTTGTCGCGCAGTCCGAGCCTGTCGCCCATCTCAAGGCGCAGGGTGCAGAGCTGCGTGCGTGTCTTGTTGGGCTTGTCGCCGCTGAGTATGAGCACGAGGTCACCGTCCTTGGCACCGGTCTTTTCCTTGAGCTGCTGCCACACCTCGGGAGTGTAGAACTTGTCCACGCTGCTCTTCACGGTGCCGTCTTCGTTGTATTTCACATAGACCAGTCCCTTGGCTCCCACCTGGGGCTTCTTCACGAATTCGGTGAGCTGGTCGAGCTGCTTGCGCGTGTATGAAGCGCATCCCGACACACAGATGCCGCCGATGTACGCAGCCTCATTGAACACGGGGAAGGTGCCTGTGCCCTTGAGCACATCCATCAGTTCCACGAACTCCATGCCGAAGCGCAGGTCGGGCTTGTCGCTGCCGTATAGCCGCATGGCCTCATGCCAGGTCATCTGGCGGAGCTTTGCGGGCAGTTCCACGCCCCGGATTTCCTTGAACAGATGGCGCGCCATGTCCTCGAACAGCCCAATGACGTCGTCCTGGTCCACAAACGACATTTCACAGTCTATCTGTGTGAACTCCGGCTGGCGGTCGGCCCTGAGGTCTTCGTCGCGGAAACACTTGGCAATCTGGAAGTAGCGGTCGAACCCGCTCACCATGAGCAGCTGCTTGAGCGTCTGCGGGCTTTGGGGCAGCGCGTAGAACTGCCCGGGATTCATGCGCGAGGGCACCACGAAGTCGCGTGCGCCTTCCGGCGTACTGCCTATGAGTATAGGGGTCTCCACCTCGATAAAGTCCTTGGAGTCAAGGAAATTGCGGATGAGGATGGTCATGCGGTGGCGCAGTTCCAGGTTCTTCCTCACGGCATTGCGCCTGAGGTCCAGATAGCGGTACTTCATGCGGATGTCGTCGCCGCCGTCGGTATTGTCCTCTATGGTGAACGGTGGCGTGAGGCTTTCGGAGAGCACGTTCAGCTCCCTGACCAGGATTTCCACATCGCCGGTAGGCAGATTGGCGTTCTTGCTCTGACGCTCACTGACCTCACCTTTGGCCTGCACGCAGAATTCGCGTCCCAGCCTGTTGGCGCGCTCACAGAGTCCGGCGTTGTCGGCCTCGTTGAACACGAGCTGTGTGAGGCCATATCTGTCGCGCAGGTCCACGAAGGTCATGCCTCCCATTTTCCTTACGCGCTGTACCCATCCGGCCAAGACCACCTGCTTGCCGGTATCGGAGAGGCGAAGCTCTCCACATGTGTTGCTTCTATACATATATATAATGTTGCTGTTTTCGCTGTTGCGGGTCCGGGAGCGGGCGTCTGCCCCATCCCGACATGCAAAATTACAACATTTCTTGAAACCGTGAAACATTTGGCTTCCAAATCTTTTGTATTAATGTATGGTGCCCTCATAGACAGACACCCGGGAAACGGAGCGGAAAGGAGCAACCGCATTTTGACACTTTGCTAACTTTTTATGCCATTTTACTTACACTTTGATTTTTCAGAGACCTGAAAAAGAGTCGGTTTTGACCCGATTTCCATGTTAATAAGTGTAAATTGTCGGTTTTTCGCACAAAACGGAAAAATTAGTTAAGTGTTAGGGGGGAAACACTTAACTGTTTCCAGAAAATTAGTTAACTGTTTTCGATCCGGCACTTAAGTGTTTTTGAGGAAAAACTTAACTGTTTCGGGGCAAAATGTGAAGTTTTTCGGCCTCAAAACCGAGATTTTCCGGCCAAAAGTGCGAAAAATGGGGGCTGAAAACTGCACAAATCAGCTGTTTTGTGCACGAATTTAACGGATTTTAGGTTAAAATCAGACGGTTTTCATTAACACTTTCCATCCACAAAAACTTATTCCTCTGATTATCAATGGTTTACAAAACCGCCTTCTGAAATTCAAAATTCCCGCTGGCGCGCAAAAAACCGCTTTCGTCCGAATCTTCAGAAAAGGCCGGAAAATCAAAGTGTAAGCAAAAGTGTTAAAATTCTGACACTTTGGAAAATCCCGTCAACCCACTCCATCCCCGAAATGCCCTCAATCAACAGCGCAACAAGTAGTTAAAAGTGCTAAGAATAGAGCCGCAACGATTAATATTTGTGAAAAAAACATGCCACTCCTTCCCCACCCGTAGGCTTTTTACTAACTTTGCACACATTATTATAATAAACAACGATTATGAAGAAAACGATTATCCTTTCCGTACTGATGCTCCTTTCCGGTTTGTACACAGCGTTTGCCCAGACTGAAGAAGCCGAAATCAAGTTCGAAAAGACCACCATCAACTTCGGCAAGTTCTCGGAAAGCGACCCTGTACAGAAATGCGTGTTCAAGTTCACCAACGTAGGCACAGCCCCGCTCATCATCAACCAGGCCGTGGCCAGCTGCGGATGCACGGTGCCCTCCTACACCAAGGCACCCATCAAGCCGGGCGAGAGCGGAGAGGTGAAGGTGACCTACAACGGGAAGGGGAAATTCCCCGGACACTTCAAGAAGACCATCACCATACGCACCAACGGAGCGACCGAAATGACCCGCCTCTATATAGAAGGCGACATGGAGGAATCGCCCAGGAAATAGGCGCACGCGCTTTGGACGATCCATGCACACAGCATCCCTGCTTGCCTTTGCGAACAGGGATTTTTCATAACACATCAGAACACCGATGATATTCTACCTATCCTGCACCGGCAACACACTATGGGCCGCACAGGCAATGGCCGAAGCCACTGGCGACAGACTGGTGGACATAACCGCCCTGCCCCCCGGGCAGAACTGTTTCAGCATAGAGCCGGAGGAGCGCGTGGGATTCTGCTTTCCCGTCCACGGATGGAGACCGCCGTTCCTGGTGAGGAAGTTCATACAGCAACTGCACCTGGCCCTTCCCGGAAATGCTGAGGACAGCTATTTCTACGCACTGTGTACGGCGGGCGACACCATCGGTGAGACCATGGAACTAATGGAGAAAGACCTGCGCCAGGCCGGTTATGCCCTGCACGCACGGTTCTCGCTCATCATGCCGGAAAGCTATGTCGGGCTGCCATTCATGGACGTTGATACGCCGGAAAACGAACGCCGGAAAATAGACAACGCACGCCGACAGCTCAAGGACATCACCCGGCTGGTGGCAAACAGGCAGCGCGGCGTGGAACAGACCACACGGGGCCGGTGGCCTAAGACCAATACCCGGCTACTGGGCGGCTTCTTCCTGCACCGGCTCGTGACCGACAGACCATTCAGGGTGGAAGCATCGCGGTGCATAGCGTGCGGAAAGTGCAAGGAGGCCTGTCCGGTGGGCAACATCGGGAGCGACGGAAACCAACGGCCGGTATGGCTGCACAACGGCAACTGCCTGTCCTGCTTCAGCTGCTTCCACCACTGCCCCGTACACGCCATAGAATACGGGAACCGGACAAAGCATAAGGGACAGTATTATTTCAGGAAAAGAAACACATAACCACAGAAACGACTCCACAAACAGGAACAAAACCACACACACATTATGAAACAAGTACTACTCACTATCTGGCTGTCCCTGACAGCAACGCTGGCCTGGGGAGCAAAAGCCAATCCCTCGCCCATGACATTCGTGCAAAGCGACGGCACGTCCATCACGGTACTGCTCCACGGCGACGAGCATTTCAGCTGGTTCAGCACGGCAGACGGTGTGCTGCTTGCACGCCAGGGCAATGATTTCCATGTGGCCACGGTACAAGCCGACGGCACACTCAGCGCAAGCGGCATAATCGCCCACATGCCAGCACTACGCACAGCCGAAGAGACAACGCTCATCGGCAAGCAAGACCAGAAGGCGTTCTTCTCGGAAGAGGCAGACAGGACCAGGCTCCAGACACGCAGACAGACATCCATCGGCACAGCCACACCCAGCTATTTCCCCCATACTGGATCGCCCACAGCCATCGTCATACTGGTGAACTATCAGGACACGCAGTTCTCCGTAGCCAATCCCGTGGCTACATTCACGCAGTATCTCAACGGAGACGAACAGACCGAGCTGGGCAACGGGGAAAGCCAGAACTACGGCAGTGTGAAGAAGTATTTCCACGACATGAGCTTCGGTGCCTTCACGCCTCAGTTCGAAGTGGTAGGCCCCGTAACGGTGAGCAAGACCATGGACTACTACGGCCAGGACTCCGGTTCAACGAAAGACATCTACTGCTCGGAGATGGTCAAGGAAGCCTGCACACTGGCTGCACAGCAGATAGATTTCATGGATGAAAAATACGACGCTGACGGCGATGGCTGCATAGACCTGGTGTATGTCATCTATGCCGGATACGGACAAAGCAACGGAGCACCGGCCGGAACCATCTGGCCCAAGTCGGCTGTAGGCAATCTGGGTACATTCGGAGGCAAAACCGTCAGAAGGTATGGCGTGAACAATGAACTCTACGGCAAGCCGGAAAACTATGTGGACAAGACACCGCAGGTGAACGGCATCGGACTCTTCTGCCACGAGTTCTCCCACTGCATGGGACTGCCAGACCTCTATCCCTACAGTGCCAGTGCACAGGTGGACAACCAGGAGATGGAATACTGGAGCATCATGGACGGCGGGGAATATGTGAAGAACGGCTATTACCCTGCCGCCTATACGGCATGGGAGCGCGAAGCCTTCGGATGGCTCGAACTCACAACGCTCTCTACCGACGAGACCATCACGGCAAGACCGGTACTGGAGAACGGCAATGCCTACAGGATGGTGAACCCCAAGAACAGCAATGAATGCATCATCATGGAAAACATCCAGAAAAACGGATGGAACACCTATATGCCCGGACACGGACTCATCGCCTACCACGTGAAATACCCCTACTCGGTCATCAACATGAGCGACAGGCCCAATGACACCGCCGGGGAACCGGGATTCGCGCTCATACCCGCCGACGGACTGCTGGCCAGCTACTACAACATAGGAAAGAGCAGGCCGTGGGGAACGGGCACAGACAACATGGTCACGGCCGCAGACTATCTGAGGCAGCACTACGGCGACCCGTTCCCGGGAACAGGGAATGTGACGGGACTGAACGATGACATGGAACTGCCCAACTTCAGATGGTACACTGCCACGAAAGGGGTCTATGACAGGGTGGACATGGGACTGAAGGACATCACTGAAGACACGGACAACGGAACCGTGACGTTTGACTTCATCGCCAATACCACAGGAATAGAAAGTGTACGCCCTGACCGGCAGCCCGTCAAAGGCACCTACTTCACCACAGACGGCAGACGGGCAGGAACAGACCGGACAAGACTGCAGAAAGGTGTGTATATACTGGACGGCAGGAAAGTCGTGGTAAGATAACACCTTTTCCGCAACATGGCCCGGCAGGACAGACGGGCAGAAACAGGAAAGTGCCGGCAGAATCAAGATTCTGCCGGCACTTTCCGTATATATGGCAACGGGGCACAAAGGCCTATCGCTCACCGAAAATCATCGTTCCCACGCGCACCATCGTCGAACGGCACTGGCATGCAATCCGGAAATCATGGCTCATGCCCCATGAACGTTCGCAGAAGGCATCATCACCGGGGAAAAAGTCACGCTTCAGCTCATCGAAGAAATCGGCCGCCGTGGTCATCTCACGCCTTATCTGCTCCTCATCATCCACATGGGAAGCCATCATCATCAGCCCGCAGATGCGCACGTGGTGCATGTCCCTCCACTCACCGGAGTGAAGCATGGCACGGCAGTCATCAAGCGAAAGGCCGTATTTGGTTTCCTCTTCTGCAATATGAAGTTCAAGCAGCACCCGGACCACACGCCCCACCTTTGCCGCCTGCCTGTCAATCTCGCGCAACAGGCGAAGCGAGTCCACCGCCTCAATCATGGAGATATAAGGAACGATGAACTTCACCTTATTGGTCTGCAAATGGCCGATGAAGTGCCACTCAATGTCCTTGGGCAGGCACTCTACCTTGCGCGACAACTCCTGTTCATGGCTCTCGCCGAACACGCGCTGCCCCGCAGCATAGGCTTCAGCTATGGCCTCTGCAGGATGGTACTTGCTGATGGCCACAAGCCTCACAGAAGGAGGCAATGCTCCATGCACAGCACGAAGGTTGCGCGCCACACCGGTGTCCATCCCTAACCCTCCTTTGCCTCGTATTCAGGCTTGTCGTCAGCAGTCTTGCTGGCTACGGCCTTGTGTTCATACACATCCATGATCTTGGTCTCGGAAATATTGGCGATGACATAGTCAATCATCGTACCGCTCATGACCGTCTCCACATTCTTCACGGCACCGTTGAAGGTGGCAGCCTGGACCAGGTAGCTCACGCTCGAACGCTTCTCCTTCTCCGTCTTCTCGTCAATGGTGATGAACGAAAGCTTGGCTTTATACCAGCGGTCATCATTGTCGTTCTCACTGAAGAACACTTCGCCGAAAGCCGCCGGAGTAATATTCTTCACCTCAAACTCACCGCTGATATAGGGTGACATTTCGCGGGTAATGGCTTCCTCGGCCTCGCCGAAACTCAAGGCATCTACCACGTAGGTTTCGCTGACTTTCTTCTGTGAGCCGTCCTCCATGAGCCTTTCATAGCGCACGACGGTCTCGTACCAATTGGCAGTTCTGCTTCTCATAAACTCTTCTGTGTTTTGAATGTTCCTGTATTAATATAATGTATTAACTCGTCACGTCAAAGGCCACGAACGCGGGTGGACGAGGCCGTTCTGCAGACAAATTTCCGGCAAAGTTAATACATTTCCCTTAAAAAAGGACATGATGCCATACATAAGTTTCCATGTGGAGGCCCTATTCTTTCCCACTTTCCCGTCCACACGGAAACGCGCCCCCGGTATTGTTCCTGACTTTTCTGGCGACAGCCGTCCATACAGCCTTTCCGCACAGGAACTGGCAGCGGAGTGAATGACAAAGCCGGAAACACTGAACCGGAAAATCCGGAAAAGCAAAGTAAAATGTTCCCTGGACTGAAGTATAATCTGTATTTCACGGCGTGAACACTATATTTCACGGTGTGAACACTATATTTCACGCCGTGAAACACAGATTCCAGTTTGCTCTGCTGAAGATCTTGCTTCGCTTCCGGAGACTTTCCAGTTAACCCTTCCGGATTTTCTGCCTGCTCATGCCCTGTGAGGCA
Organism: Prevotella sp.; assembly: GCA_051875605.1. Classification (GTDB taxonomy): domain Bacteria; phylum Bacteroidota; class Bacteroidia; order Bacteroidales; family Bacteroidaceae; genus Prevotella. The sequence continues at coordinate 14,430 of JBJEHA010000060.1, forward strand.
GGACAGCCTCATCCTAACCGGGGTGAACATGAATTCATCTGCGGAAGACACCGGTACGATGCAAGGCCTACTCTCATCCTATCACGAAGCTGCGCGGATAGAAGTCGCTATAGAAACGGCCTTCGGTAGCAGTGAATTTCAGCACGCAATAGTTGGGGTCGGTCACTCCGCCAGGATAATACTGCGTGTCGCCCTCACGCCAAATCATATTCTTGCTGGCCTGGTCGGTCAGCACTTCCATGGTGCCCTTGAGCATCACGGCACGGACATTCTTCTCATCGCAGAAATAGACGGAAGCCTTAGGGTTGGCCTTGTAATGCGCCACGCGAAGCGAGAACGTGTTGGTAGTGAAGCAGAACGTCCTGATGCCTTCACGCTTCCGTGGAGCCAGCATGGCCTTGACACAAGGATAGCCTTCCTCGTCCACCGAAGAAATGTAGGCCACAGGCAAGGTGTCTGCCATATCGGCAATGACATGCTCCATACGGGCAAGCCCGGCATACTTCACATCCTGGAAATCATGCGCATTGATGGTCAGTTCCTTCCTCCAACGCTTGAGATGCGGAAAGAACATCTTCATCTGCCCGATGGCTTCCTCGCGGGTCACTTTGTGCCCGGAGTCCTTATTGAACTCATTCACAAACTGTGCACAATGCTCAATCATTTCCTCCATGGTACACTGTTGCGTGAACTGGCCTCCGGCAAAACAGTATTTGCAATAGTCCCCGTTGACGCTTCCGTCGGCATTTGTTCCATAATCGCTGGCCTCTGCGAGCGGCATTCCGCAGCTTTGGCAGAATTTCTGTTCCTTATCCATTTTTATTTTTCATGATTTGTTAATCCAGTGTCTTTCAGTCTATCAACTCATGTATTTCCCTGATATGCAGATGAAGGTGGTCGAGATAGCCATGTATCATGTCGTTGAGTGTCACCCGTGTGCCCACGAAGTCAATCCAGTAGTTTTGCAGTCTGTCCCTGTCAACAGACCGTATGACCTGGACGATGTGCAGGTTGATGTACTTCAGCAACATCACAAGAGACTGCCAGTCTGCATGCTGATAGTCCTGTATGGCAATCCAGAGGTCATTGTCCTGTGTGTAATCGGGGAAGACGAGCATACCCATCTCCGTGTTCGGCATTGAATGACCGCAACGAGGGGCATACTGCAGACGCACCATACGCTGGTGGTTGTTGGATGCAGAGTCGATGAGATGACCCACGAGCATCTTCACCGTGCGGTTCTGTCTGTTTCTTTTCACGCTCACCCTTTCTTCAGGAAGGGAGAGAAGCAAGGGTATCTCGCGGTTCATGACCTCGTTGATTCCGTTGGTTATTTCCTGATATTCCATGCTGTGCCAGACCGGTTGTCCTGCCTACTGCCTATATGGTTCTCCAGCCTGCTACAAGACCAGTCTCAACACCCTTATATGCCGGCCTTCACCCTTGTACAGGCGATGGTCAACACAGGTTTCCCCTGTAGCCTGGAATCCACATTTCTCCATCACACGTCCGGATGCGGGATTGTCTATGAAATGGCCACTGACGAGCGACTTGATACCGGTTGTCTCCCGTATGTGGGCAACCATCAGGCGGAGTGCCTCCGTGCAGATGCCCCTGTTCCAGTAGGGACGACCCACCCAGTAGCCCACGGTCGGTTCGCCCTCACGCGCCGGCAACGAACAGTCGCATGAAGAGCCATAGCCAATAGCGCCGACCGGCTCGTCTGTTTCCTTCAGGACAATAGCCCATGTGGTGGGATTATTGAACACGGTGCGGATAATCTCCAGGCTTTCCTCAACGGACTTATGCGGTGCCCATCCGGCCCGAGGTCCTGTCTCTGCATCACCGGCATAGCGGTAGAGCGCACAGGCATCGCTTTCATGCCAGTGGCGGAGAACTATTCTGTCTGTTTCCATCATCATTTTTCCTGAACGTTATTGTCGTGCACAGTAGCTACACCGGGTGCATCATTGCCATCCATCAAACATGGCAAGGATATTGCCCTTATACCACTCTATGTCAGTGGGCAGCCATGTGAAGCCATAGTACTTGTGCTGGTTGCTGATTTCCTCACGAATGACATCGTCGCTGTAGCCGTGGTCGATGAGATAGCGTATGACCGAGGCACGCACCAAAGTCTCCTCTATGACGTTCTCCCAAATGCCATAACCCACGGAGTTGAGTTTCTTGCGATGCTCATTGAGCAGGCGAGTGCCTGTCTTCTTGTATTTCTTGTCAGGCGAAATGAACGAATGACAGAACTCATGGACGAGAATCTTGTCTATCTCACTGTCACGGAAATAACATGGCGTACCGTCTTCTTGTTCGCCATAGAGCATCACGGCAATCTTTTCAGGCAGGCATCCCGGCTTGGTTCGCCCGATGGAAAAGCTGCCGCCACCGTTGTTCAGTCCCACGATGATGCCGAAATCGGCAACATTCTCCTTCTTGAAGAAATCGGTGAACCAATCAAGGTCAACATAGTCTGCCATGGTCATGCGTGCAGCATCAACGGCCCGCTTATACATTGGCACATGCTGACGGTAGAACTCAGCGAAGTTGCTTTTCTTATAGAAATCAGACACAAGGGGCAGGAATTCCTTGATGGCTTTCTTGGGCCAACGCTTGTATTCCTTGTTGGCATTGGGAATGAGACCAAAGGCTTCGCCATTCCACTTGAGGTGAGCACCAAACCATGGTACAGCCTCATAACCTATGCAATAAACCGGCAACTGGTTGTGCAACCACTTCACTGCAGGATGGTTTTTCCATGCTGCAAACCACTCGTCGCAATCCTTCTGATAGCGAGGGGCAATGGAATCGTTGAACACTGAATTATCAGCAAAGCGGGCGATAAGCTCCATCAGTTCCACACCTTCCTCTGTCTTTACGTAAGGATGCCTGGCCGTCAACTTGCGGATGAACCTCATAAGGCGACGCATATACTCCTTGTCGGCAGTAGGACGGGTGAAGTCCCTGCAGATAAAATGCTCGTCACCCTTCACCGTCATGGTATCAATATCATTAGTATGTTTTGAAGCCTCTGCGGTAAGTTTTTCAAAACATGAATACGGCACCTGACTGTCTTCACGGCTGTGCATCATGAGCACAGGGCGGTTGCCGAGCCTCCGGAGCGCATAGTACGGACTGCCTGTTGCGGCATCTACACCGTATTTTCCACGGATGACCTCGGCCATGACCGCATCCACTTCCTGAACCGGAATCATCGGGAGCAAAGCCTCACAGTTGGCCCGCATGAAATCCTCGACACTCGAAAAGGCAGAAAGCGATATGAGCGCGTCAATGTCCTCGTTTTCAGCCATCGAACGTATGGCCACGCCACCGCCCATCGACACTCCCATCACGATTACCGGCACACCGCTATACCTCGTGTTGCCCTTGATATAGTCGGTCACGGCCTTCACGTCGCGCGTCTCTTCGTATGCAAGACCGATGCGCTGGCCGTCACTCCTGCCGTGTGCGCGCAGGTCGGGCATGATGGTGGCAACGCCGGACTTGTAGAACGCCGCGGCATGGCCATAATAGGCAGTTACCGAGGGATTGTCTATCCCAGACAGGCAGACGACCACACCCTTTGGCCGTTCCGGCGACACCTCGTAGGCAAAGACATTCAGGCCGTCGCTTGTCCTGAGCCATAGCGAATCAGGGACAGGCAACCCAAAATCCCTTGCGTCATAGACTGTGTCATGGTCGGCGTGATGGTCAAACAGGAAATCCACAATCTGTCTTGCCGTGGCCACCCACTGCTCACGGTTCTCCTCATCCCCAGTTCCACGTCCGAAGACCTGTAGCGGATGCAGACAAGAGAGCACGATACCGGCAATGAAAACAAGCTGCTTCATGGCATCATATCACCACTGCCGTCCCACATGCCGTGACCATCAGCATGGAACCGTTGGCGCCCAATGCCTCATAGTCCAGGTCAACGCCGACAACGGCATTGGCGCCCATCGCCAGCGCACGCTCCTGCAACTCCCTCAACGCTGTTTCCTTGCCCTCGCGCAGCACCTTTTCATACGACCCGCTACGTCCGCCCACAATGTCGCGAATGCTTGCAAACATGTCCTTCACAATATTGGCGCCGATGATGGTCTCGCCACTTACCAGTCCCTTGTACTCCCTGATGGGGTGTCCCTCGATAATGGGTGTCGTTGTTATAATCATAATATTGTATATAAAAACTGTTCAATCCATTCACGGAAAATCAGCACGAACCGATGCGCAAAGATAAGCATTATGGAAATAAACGGCATGTAAAAAACGGACAATCTGCAACAAATTCATCCACAATCCACCCTAAAAGCCATCCTGCATCTCCGGATAATGCAAGGAAACCGGGGCAGGGCCACCTTAACCCTCCCCAGGGAGGGAACCGTAATTTGAAAGCATTCCTGAGGTGGGGAAACAAATATGTCCGGAAAATCAAAGTGTCAGAATTTTAACGGTTTTGCTTACACTTTGATTTTCCGGCCTTTTCTGAAGATTCGGGCGAAACCGGATTTTTATGCGCCAGCGGAAATTTTGGGTTCCGGAGAGCTGTTTTGTAAACCATTGATAATCAATGGAATAAGTTTTTACATCCGGAAAGTGTTAACAAAAATCACCCGATTTTAACCTAAAATCCGTTAAATTCGTGCACAAAACAGCCAGTTTGTGCAGTTTTCAGCCCTCTTTTTCCACACTTTTGGCCGGAAAATCGCGGTTTTGGGGCCGAAAAACCTGAGTTTTTGAGGCAAAACAGTTAAGTTTTTCCTCAAAAACACTTAAGTGCCGGATCGAAAACAGTTAACTAATTTTCTGGAAACAGTTAAGTGTTTCCCCCCTAACACTTAACTGATTTTTCCGTTTTGTGCAAAAAACCGGCAATTCACACTTGTTAACATGAAAATCGGCTCAAAACCGCCTGTTTTCAAACACCCCGTAAAATCAAAGTGTAAGCAAAAACGTTAAAATTCTGACACTTTGATTTTCAGCATTGATTCTGCTTCCGAAGCAATAACTGTCAGGAATGCCGCTGGGGGTGTGGGCGTCCCGCCCGCACACATCGCCAGACAGCCCAGTCAATGTCACCATGATGCTTTGTTGCGGGACCGTGCGGGAAGTGCGGGCGAGACACCCACACCCCCAGCAGCTGCTCATGGACAGTCTGGCATAAAGTGAACATCCCCACAAGCGGAAGACAACATGGGTGTATAAAGAGAGCCGTTTCCCAAGAATTGTCTCACGCCACAAAAAGATTGCGCATATTCTTTGTGAAAAATTGGGGAACTTTACAGAAATACGTACCTTTGCACGAAACATCCGCCAGGCCGCTTCGCAATGCCCCACACAATGGACATTGCCGAAGCAGGAAGAAGCAGGAACATTCCTGAAGTCAGCCACGGCGGAGGCTCATATTCCACACACCAGTATGAAGAAAGTAAAAGTAGTCATACCGTTCTATAAGGAGCAGCTGAAGGATTGGGAACAGTGTGCGCTGGACAACACCATGCGCACATTGTCGTCACACCCCATTGTATTTCTGAAACCGGAAGGAATGTCCATAGAACAGGTGGCAAAAGCCTATCCGCAGGCCGAGCAGATGGAGGTGTCTTCCGAATGGCTGGGGCTGGAGAACGGTATCGCCGGTTACAACAGGATGATGATGTCGGCGGAATTCTATCAGATGTTTGCAGATACCGAATACATCCTGATCCGCCATCTTGACGCATGGATTTTCCGCGATGAACTTCTGGAGTGGTGTGCCGCCGGCTATGACCTGGTAGCCGCCCCTTGGCCTCTGCGCCCCCGTTACACACGCTTCCCGTTGAAGCAATGGCTTCTGCTGAAACGTTGGCTGACAGCTTCCAAAGGCAACATCCGTATCCAGATGTTCGGCCGCATAGGAAATGGCGGGCTGTGCCTTCGGAAGGTGTCTGCCTTTGAGGCTGCCTGCAGGCGTTACGCCAAGGAGATAGAACACTACCTGTCCAGGAAAGGGAACGGGCTGTATAACGAGGACCTGTTCTGGGCACTGGTTCCGGAGGGCATGAACCATCCGAGCGTGGAGACCGCGTTGCGCTTTTCCTACGACCTGAAGCCAGCCCTGTGCCATCAGCTGAACCGGAACAGGCTGCCCATGGGCTGCCATGGCTTCATGCACAAGAGCAGGGTGGCGTTCTGGAAACCGTTTATTCCCTGCATCGGTAACACCTGATAATGCTTCCCCGAAAGGCCAGAGCCAGCAGTGCGCGCAATTGCATATCCGGGAAACAGCAGCCATTGCGGTAGCTCCTGTAAGGCTGATTACAGGTTTTTTTGCAGGGAACACCCCTCAATAGCAAATAAATTCGTACTTTTGCATCCCGAAAATTCTAACAACATCAACGTATGCCCGAAATATCCGTTCGTGGAATCGAAATGCCGGAGTCGCCTATCAGGAAACTCGCACCCCTCGCGATGGCTGCCAAGCGACGCGGCACAAAAGTATATCACCTCAACATAGGCCAGCCCGACCTGCCCACACCGCAGGTGGGACTGGACGCACTGAAAAGCATAGACCGCGACATCCTGGAATATTCCCCTTCCCAAGGCATCCTGTCGTACAGACAGAAGCTCGTGGACTACTACAGGAAGTACAACATCAACGTCGATGCGGACGACATCATCATCACTTCCGGAGGATCGGAAGCCGTGCTCTTCGCCTTCATGTCGTGCCTGAACCCGGGTGATGAAATCATCGTCCCGGAACCGGCCTACGCCAACTACATGGCATTCGCCATATCGGCAGGTGCAAAAATCCGCACGATTGCCACCACGATTGAAGAAGGGTTCTCCCTGCCCAAAGTGGAAAAGTTCGAGGAACTGATCAACGAGCGCACACGCGCCATCATGATCTGCAACCCGAACAACCCGACCGGCTATCTCTACACCCGGCGCGAGATGAACCAGATACGCGACCTGGTGAAGAAATACGACCTCTACCTTTTCTCCGATGAGGTCTATCGTGAATACATCTACACTGGATCGCCCTATATCAGCGCCTGTCACCTGGAAGGCATCGAGCAGAATGTCATCCTGATAGACTCTGTGTCGAAACGCTATTCGGAATGCGGCATACGCATCGGCGCGCTCATCACCAAGAACGAACAGGTGAAGGCCGCCGTCATGAAGTTCTGCCAGGCCAGGCTCTCCCCTCCCCTGATCGGACAAATCGTGGCGGAGGCATCGCTGGATGCTCCGGAAGAATACTACCGCGATGTCTATGACGAGTATGTGGAACGGCGCAAGTGCCTCATCGACGGGCTCAACCGCATTCCCGGTGTCTACTCGCCCATTCCCATGGGTGCATTCTATACCGTAGCCAAACTGCCGGTAGATGACGCAGAGAAGTTCTGCCGCTGGTGTCTCGAGCATTTCAGCTACGAAGGGGAAACGGTCATGATGGCACCTGCCTCAGGCTTCTACACCACACCCGGCGCAGGCATCAACCAGGTGCGCATAGCCTATGTGCTGAAGAAACATGACCTGGAACGTGCCCTGACAGTATTGAGGAAGGCACTCGAAAGCTATCCGGGACGGGTGGAGGGCGAATAAGCTGAACTGAAAAAGCGTACGAACATGAGCCTGCCCCTGTTCCTGTCCAGAAGAATCTACTCCACACAAGGCGACAAAAGGAAAGTGTCGCGCCCTGCCATCACGATTGCCACAACAGGAGTGGCCATCGGACTGGCGGTCATGATTGTGAGCGTGAGCGTGGTGCTGGGATTCAAGCACACCATACGCGACAAGGTGGTGGGATTTGCCGGGCACATCCAGGTAGCGGAATTCATGACCCTGCAGACACCGGAGACATTGCCCATACAGATAGGCGACTCCATGATGCATGTGCTCCGGAGCTTCAGCGGAGTAAGCCATGTGCAGCGGTACACCTTCAAACAGGGCATACTGAAGACGGATGATGATTTCCTCTGCGTCGCCTTCAAAGGAGTGGGGCCGGAATTCGACTCCACATTCCTGCACAAGAACATGGTGGAAGGCTCCATTCCGCACTTCTCCGACAGCAAAAGCAGCAACCGCATCGTCATCTCACGCATCATGGCCGACAAGCTGCACCTGAAATGCGGCAACCGCATCTTTGCCTATTTCATAGACAACAACGGAGTGCGCATGAGGCGGTTCACCGTGGCGGGCATCTACCAGACCCATCTGACACAGTATGATGCCACAGTATGCTACACAGACCTTTACACTGCAGGAAAACTAAACGGATGGGAAAAAGACCAAGTGACCGGAGCGGAACTCACCGTGAAGGATTTCGAAAAAGTCAACGACACAGAACAGACGATTGTGAAAAAGGTAAACCGCACCATAGACGACTACGGGAACACCTACACATCGAAAACCATACGCGACATCAACCCGCAGATTTTCTCATGGCTTGACTTGCTCGACCTGAACGTATGGATCATCCTGGCCCTCATGACTGCCGTGGCCGGTGTGACCATGGTCTCCGGACTGCTCATCATCATCCTCGAGCGCACAACCATGATCGGACTACTTAAAGCCATGGGAGCACGCAACCGAACCATCAGGAACACATTCCTGTGGTTCGCGACATTCATCCTTGGACGAGGGCTGCTCATCGGCAACATCATAGGCATTGGCATCGTCCTTTTCCAACAGGCCACCGGTATCATAACACTAGACCCGGCATCCTACTACGTCAGCACTGTGCCCGTGGAGTTCAACCTCCCGTTCATACTGCTGCTCAATGCCGGAACCCTGCTGGTGAGCCTCTTCGTATTGCTTGCACCAAGCTTCCTTATATCGCATATCCATCCTGCAAAATCCATGAGATACGAATAAAAAAGCAGGAAAGAAACAAAATCTGCACAAAAGTTTTGGGAATGTGCAAATAAGATGTTAACTTTGCACAAATTTTTGAAGATTGTGCAATGATACCGAACCCAAGTTTCAATCAATATATTGAAAACAGCATCATAAAAAACTGGGAGAAGGATGCCCTGACTGACTATAAAGGTGCCACACTGCAATATCACGATGTGGCACGCAAGATAGAAAAACTCCACATCATGTTCGAGAACAGTGGCATCGTGAAGGGTGACAAGATAGCCATCTGCGGCAGGAACAGCAGCTGCTGGGCTGTAGCTTTCCTGGCCACACTCACCTATGGAGCCATCGCTGTTCCCATACAACACGAATTTACACCCGAACAGGTCTATAATATAGTGAACCACAGCGATGCCAGACTGCTTTTCGTGGGCGATGTCGTGGCTCCAACCCTCAATGCAGATGAAATGCCCAAACTGGAAGGGCTTATCTACATACCCGACTATTCACTTGTCGTATCACGTTCAGAAAAGCTGACCTATGCACGTGAACACCTGAACGAGATGTTCGGGAAGAAATACCCCAAGTTCTTCAGAAAGGAGCATGTACATTATTATATGGAGGAAAGTCCCGAGGAACTGGCCATGATAAACTATACCAGCGGAACAACAGGCTTCTCCAAAGGCGTGATGCTTCCCTACCGTGCACTGTGGGGAAACACGGACTTCATTCTCTCCAGGCTCAGCAAGAACGTGCCGAGCGGAAGCAATATCGTAAGCATCCTGCCCATGGCCCACATGTATGGACTTGCCGTGGAATTCCTTTTCGGATTCATCAACGGCAATCACCTGTTCTTCCTCACCCGGCTGCCCTCACCTTCGCTCATTGCAGAAGCATTCAAGGAAATAAAGCCTTCTCTGATTGTTGCCGTTCCGCTTATCATCGAGAAAATCATCCGAAAGAGGGTCTTCCCCATCATCCAGACCAACCGGGTGAGGCTACTGCTCAACATGCCCGTGATCAGCAATAAAGTCAAACAACGCATCATGGAAAGCGTGAAAGAAGTGTTCGGTGGAAATGCCTACGAAATCATCGTCGGAGGCGCAGCACTTAACCAAGAAGTTGAAGCCTTCCTCAAAAGCATAGAATTTCCGATCACCGTGGGCTACGGAACCACAGAGACAGCTCCCCTCATTACTTTCACCAACTATGAGGAATTCGTTCCCGGATCATGCGGAAAAACTGTTGACCACATGGAAGTCAGAATAGACAGCAAAGACCCGCAGAATATTCCCGGCGAAATCCTCACAAAAGGAATGAACGTAATGCACGGATACTACAAGAACCAGGAAGCCACAGACCTGGTCATTGACAAAGACGGCTGGTTTCATACCGGTGACCTGGCAACAATGAGCGAAGACGGACATGTGTTCATCAAGGGACGCATCAAGAACATGCTGCTCGGTGCCAATGGACAGAATGTATATCCCGAAGAAATAGAAGACAAGCTGAACTCGCTGTCCATGGTGAACGAAAGCATCATCATACAGAACGGAGATAAGCTTATCGGACTGGTTCACCCGGACATGGACGAGACAGAGTCAATGGGCTTTACAGAAGAAGACCTTGAAAATATCATGGAACAGAACAGGCTGGAGCTCAACAGGATGCTACCGCCGTTCTGCAAGCTTTCAGAAATCAGAATCCACAAAGAGGAGTTCCAGAAAACCCCCAAGAAAAGCATCAAGCGTTATCTGTACAAGGATTTCGCCTAATAATCGAATACAAAACATCCACAACTGAACACTGTAATACTTTTTGACATGAAAATCCCGAGTTTCAATTCACTGATTGAGAAAAGCATCATCAACAACTGGGACTTAGACGCCTTGACTGATTTCAAAGGCACCACACTACAATACCACGATGTGGCCCGCAAAATAGAGAAGCTGCATATCATGTTCGAGAACAGCGGGGTCGAGAAGGGCGACAAGATTGCCCTTTGCGGCCGGAACAGTGCCAACTGGGCTGTAGCCTTCCTGGCCACACTGACCTACGGGGCCGTAGCCGTACCTATCCTGCATGAATTCACAGGCGACCAGATTCACAACATAGTCAACCACAGCGAGGCTAAGCTGCTGTTCATCGGCGACATTGCCATTACGGCTATAGATGCCACAAAGATGCCCAATCTGGAAGGAATCATCTACATACCCGACTACTCGCTTGTCGTGTCCCGTACAGACAAGCTAACTTATGCCCGAGAGCATCTGAACGAGATGTTCGGAAAGAAATACCCCAAATTCTTCAGGAAAGAACATGTCAGCTACTACAAGGATGAGAATCCGGACGAGCTGGCACTCATCAACTATACCAGCGGAACGACCGGCTTCTCCAAAGGCGTGATGATTCCCTACCGCGCATTATGGGGCAACTACGATTTTGCAGAGAGCGTACTGGGAAATGTCGTTGACCGCGGCAACAATGTCATCAGCATTCTGCCTATGGCGCACATGTATGGCATGGCATTCGAATTCATTTTCGAGTTCCTGCACGGTTGCCATATTTTCTACCTCACCCGTGTGCCCAGCCCAGCCATCATTGCCCAGGCATTCACCGAGGTGAAGCCCGCCATTATCATTGCCGTTCCGCTCATCATCGAGAAAATCATCCGCAAGAAAGTATTCCCCAAGATACAGAACAACCGCATGAGGCTTCTGCTCAACATGCCTGTTGTGAACCGGAAGGTGAACCAGAAAATCAGAGAGCAAGTGGCCAACGCCTTTGGTGGCAGATTCTATGAAATCATCATCGGAGGAGCTGCATTCAACCAGGAAGTGGAATCTTTTCTCAAGCGTATCGACTTCCCCTATACCGTGGGCTATGGAGCGACGGAGTGTGCACCCATCATCTGCTATTCCGACTACAAGACCTTTGCACCAGGCTCCTGCGGACGGGCAGTGGTTCACATGGAAGTCAAGATTGACAGCCCGGATCCGGAGAACATTCCAGGAGAGATCCTGGCACGCGGAACCAATGTCATGCTGGGATACTACAAGAACCCTGAAGCCACGGAACAGACCATCGACAAGGAGGGATGGTATCACACAGGAGACCTTGGCACCATGGACAGTCTGGGCAATGTGTTCATCAAGGGACGTTCCAAGAACATGCTGCTTGGCGCAAGCGGCCAGAACATCTATCCGGAGGAGATTGAGGACAAGCTGAACTCCATGGCACTTGTCAGCGAAAGCATCATCATACAGCAGGGAGAGAAACTTGTCGGACTGGTTCATCCTGACTACGACGAGGCTGAAAGCATGAGATTCACCAAGGAGGACATCGAGAACATCATGGAGCAGAACCGCGTGGAGCTGAACGAGACGCTGCCTGTCTATAGCAAGATATCGGCCATGAAAATCTTTGAGGAGGAGTTCGAGAAGACACCGAAGAAGAGCATCAAGCGTTATCTCTACCAGGATGTCTGACGCGCCTCTACAGCGATAGTATTACGGTCGCGTCATGCGACAAAAGAAATGAGGATATGCCGAGCGTGAAGTGGCATATCCTCATTTATTGTGTCCATCCGGATGCTGCTGAAGCATCCTTCCGGGAAATTGTACGGTATCAGCCGGGGACGGTCCGGGAGGGAATGGATTCCGTGAACCTGTCTTCGGGCAACCTGTCAGTCGAGCAGCGTGGAAGCCCTGACACGTGACAAGGTCTCGGGTGTCATCTGCAGGTAGCTTGCTATATACACAAGCGGTGCGCGCAACACCACCTGAGGCCAGAACTTGCACATTTTCTTGTACCGGTTCTGTGCTGTCTCGAAGCGCACGAGGTCGGCATGACGCTGGGACATGATAAGGCTTTCCTCCAGGATTTTCCTATAGAGTATCTGGATATTCACGTTGTGCAGTGCCACCCTCTCCAGTTCTGCCTTGGGCAGGGCGTAGATGATGCAGTTCTCCAGAGCCTCCACCTGCAGGTGCGTGGGTTCTTCCTTGAAAAGGCTCTCTATGCACATGAAGATGGTGTGGTCCTCGCCTATGTGTTCGGTCACCTCCTTCCCGTACTTGTTATAGAACTGCCTGACAAGGCCTTTGTCCACGTAGTAGATGCATCGGCATGTCTCCCCTTCCTTGAGAATCATCTCTCCTTTGGCGAAACGCATGGGCACGAGCACGCTTTCCAGAATGTCCAGTTCATCGTGGGTCATGGTGCTGTACTTTCTTGCCAACTCGCGCGCGATGTCGCGCTTTGTACTAACCGGTTCTTTCATTTCTGTTTGCTACCCTATAATATAATACATTCTTTGTCTCCGTCTAATCCAGCTTCAGCACAGCCAGGAACGCTTTCTGGGGCACCTCCACGTTGCCTATCTGCTTCATGCGCTTCTTGCCTCGCTTCTGTTTCTCCAGCAGCTTGCGCTTACGGCTGACGTCGCCACCGTAGCATTTTGCTGTCACGTCCTTCCTGACGCACTTCACTGTTTCCCTGGCCACTATTTTCGACCCGATGGCCGCCTGTATGGCAATGTCGAACTGCTGCCTTGGAATGAGGTCCTTGAGCTTTTCGCACATGCGCCGTCCGAGCACCACGGCGTTGTCCTGGTGGGCCAGTGCCGACAGTGCGTCCACTGGCTCACCGTTGAGCAGTATGTCGAGCTTGGCCAGTTTTGAGGGTCTGAATCCATCGACATGATAGTCAAACGACGCATAGCCCTTGCTGATGCTCTTGAGCTTGTCGTAGAAGTCGATGACTATTTCGCCGAGTGGCAGCATGAAATGCAGTTCCACCCTGTTCCCGCTCACGAACTCCTGGTTGATGAGTTCACCGCGCTTGTCCAGGCAGAGCGTCATGATGGGTCCTATGAAGTTGGATGTGGTGATGATGCTTGCGCGTATATACGGTTCCTCTATATGGTCAATCATCGTGGGTTCAGGCAATCCGGACGGATTGTGCACTTCCTTGGCGCCGCCCTGCTTGTCATAGACCATGTACGACACGTTGGGCACGGTGGTGATGACGTCCATGTTGAACTCCCTGTCGAGCCTCTCCTGCACGATTTCCATGTGCAGCAGTCCCAGGAATCCGCACCGGAAGCCGAATCCAAGTGCTACCGATGACTCCGGCGAGAAGCTGAGCGACGCATCGTTGAGCTGCAGTTTCTCGAGCGATGAACGCAGGTTCTCGTAGTCGCTCGGGTCAATGGGATAGACACCGGCAAACACCATGGGCTTCACCTCCTGGAATCCGGCGATGGCCTTTTCGCAGGGTGTGGCCACATGGGTGATGGTATCGCCCACCTTCACCTCCTTGGCATCCTTTATGCCGCTGATGATATAGCCCACCTCTCCGGTCGATAGGCTGTCGCGCGGAATCATGTCCATCTTCAGCACGCCCACCTCGTCGGCCACGTATTCCATGCCGGTGTTGAAGAACTTCACCTTGTCGCCTTTCCTGATGCAGCCGTTCTCCACCTTGAAATAGGCTATGATGCCCCTGAAGGAGTTGAACACGGAATCGAAGATGAGCGCCTGCAGCGGAGCGTCCTTGTCGCCCACCGGTGCGGGCACGCGCTCCACCACCGCCCGTAGTATGTCCTCCACGCCCTCACCGGTCTTTCCCGATGCGCGCAGGATGTCGCCATGGTCACAGCCCAGCAGGTCCACGATTTCGTCCTCCACTTCCTCGGGCATGGCGCTGGGCATGTCTATCTTGTTGATTACCGGAATGATCTCGAGGTCGTGCTCCAGTGCCATGTACAGGTTGGATATGGTCTGCGCCTGCACGCCCTGTGTGGCATCCACCACGAGCAGCGCGCCCTCGCAGGCAGCGATGCTTCTGGACACCTCATAGGAGAAATCCACGTGTCCCGGCGTATCGATGAGATTGAGCACATAGCGTTCGCCGTCAAGGCTGTATTCCATCTGTATGGCATGGCTCTTGATGGTGATGCCGCGCTCGCGCTCCAGGTCCATGTCGTCGAGCATCTGCCCTTCCGTCACCTTGATTGTGTTAGTATGTTCAAGCAGACGGTCGGCGAGTGTCGATTTTCCGTGGTCAATATGTGCGATGATGCAGAAATTCCTGATATGGTTCATTTGTGTTACTTAATCGTTGCAAAAAATGTTGTTCTCTGTTGTATCTATGCCTTCCCTCTATGGCCTTGGCCACTGCAAAGGTCTCCGCACGGTTCCGGCGGCGGCTTATCTGTTTGCAAAGATACTGCAAATCGCAGAGATTACAAAAATTATTTCCACCAAATTCTCCAAATATGGCCAAAATGTCGCAACAGAATGTCATGACCACCGATAGCAGTAAGGTCCACCCTAAGGCAGACACGCCCTAAAGCCCACCCCAACCCTCCTGGTGGGAGGGAACTGTAACTTGAGGACATTCTTACGGCAGACAGGACGATTTGCTTGATTTTACAAAGTGTCAGAATTTTAACGGTTTTACTTACACTTTGATTTTTCAAGGTTCTGGAAAAGGGACTGTTTTGAGCCGATTTTCGTGTTAATAAGTGTGAATTGCCGGTTTTTTGCACAAAACGGAAAAATCAGTTAAGTGTTAGGGGGGAAACACTTAACTGTTTCCGGAAAATTAGTTAACTATTTTCGTCCTGGCACTTAAGTGTTTTTGAGGAAAAACTTAACTGTTTCGGGGCAAAAACCCAGGTTTTCCGGCCTCAAAACCGCAATTTTCCGGCCAAAAGCGCGGAAAATGGGGGCTGAAAACTGCACAAACCGTCCAATTTGTGCATGAATTTAACGGATTTTAGGTTAAAATCGGGCGATTCTTGTTAACACTTTCTGGCTACAAAAACTTATTCCGTTGATTATCAACGGTTTATAAAACAGTCCTCAGAAACTCAAATTTTGCGCGCCAGCGGGAAAATCCGTTTTCGCCCGATTCTTCAGAAAAGGCCGGAAAATCAAAGTGTAAGCAAAAGTGTTAAAAAACTGACACTTTGATTTCCGAATACAATTCAAATCCCGAAGGTGAAAAGCTGTCGGGAATGCCGCTGGAGGTGTGGGCGTCCCGCCCGCACATTGCCAGACAGCCCAGTTAATGTCACCATGATGCTTTGTTGCGGTATGGTGTGAGAAGTGCGGGCGGGACGCCCATAGCCCCAGCAGCTGCGCATGGACCGTCTGGCATAAAGAGCACACCCCACAAGCGGAAGACAACATGGGGGTATAAAGAGAGCCGTTTCCCAAGAACTGTCTCACGCCACTAAAAGATTGCCGCTGTGGAGCGAGACATCCACAATACACACATTTTTCATGTTTTTTCAGATAAAAAAGCGTAACTTTGCAACAATTTGCGCTAAAACGAGTTATAAGTAATAAAAAAACGACGGTTTATACCATTTGAAGGAAGAAAGAAAGAGTATGACGCAGACAGTCAGCGAATCCATAAAAGACGGAATGGGCAGGACAGCACTGGCCTTGAAGAGAGCCACAGACATAGTATGCTCGAGCATAGGCCTTATCATTGCCTCCCCTTTGTTTCTGGCCATCAGCGTCATGATCAAGTGCCAGAAGAACGGCCCGGTATTTTTCCGGCAGGTGCGGATAGGCTACAAAGGCCGCCCGTTCTTCATCTTCAAGTTCCGCACCATGAGCAGCGTCATCGAGGAAAACGGCCCGCAGCTGGTGGCCAGATGCGATGGCACCAACTCCACGCGGCTGGAACAGTTTCTCAGGAACCACCATCTGGACGAGCTGCCACAGCTCTGGAACGTGCTCAAGGGCGACATGTCGCTCGTAGGCCCGCGCCCGGAACGCAAGTACTACATTGACCAGATCATGGCCGAAGACAGCCGGTATGAATACATCTACCTCATGCGCCCGGGACTGACCTCGGAAGCGACACTCTACAACGGCTATACAGACACCATGGCCAAGATGCTGAAACGTCTGGACATGGACCTGGACTACCTGCAGCGACGCTCACTATGGCTGGATATCACCATCGTGGCCAAGACAGCCGCCAACATCATCAGCGGAAAAAAATTCTAAATTCAAGATATGAAAAAACTGATTATACTATCATTGCTGCTGACGCTCATCCCCATGGGCATCAGCGCACAGTCAACAATGACCGACGACCAGGTGCTGCAGTTCGTGCTCAAGGAACACAACGCGGGCACCTCACAGGCGCAGATCGTGACCAAACTGATGCAGCGCGGAGTGGATATGCAGCAGATCAGGCGCGTGAGAAACAGGTACCAGCGACAGATCAATGACAGCGGGCTGGGTACCGTGGCCGACAAGGCCGTAACCGATGCCGAGAAACGCATGAGACAGAACAATGCCACAGACAGCAAGACAGGCTTCTCCGGCAACAGCCAGCAAGGGACCTACCGGCTGGCCACGGAAAGAGACTACAGCAAGCCCCTCGAGGAGGACGAGACCTTCATGAACATGCAGGACGAGCTGGGACTCATACTGCCCACCGACTCCATCGCCATGCTCGAGCAGCTGCTCAAGGAACGCGAGCTGAACAAGAAGAAGGTGTTCGGGCGGGACATCTTCAACAACAAGGCACTGACCTTCGAGCCGAACATGAACATCGCCACACCCCAGAACTACCACCTGGGACCGGGCGATGCAGTCATCATCGACATCTTCGGCGCATCGCAGAAAACGCTGGACAGCACCGTATCGCCCGACGGCGAAATCGTGATCGACGGATTCGGCCCCATACAGGTGAGCGGACTGACAGTGGCCCAGGCCAACCAGCGCATCAAGTCGCAGCTGGGCGCACGCTACAGCAGCAGCAACATCAAGGTGTCGCTCGGGCAGACACGCACCATCACGGTCAACGTGATGGGCGAGGTGAACATACCGGGCACCTACACGCTCTCTGCCTTCGCATCAGTATTCCACGCCCTGTACATGGCAGGAGGCGTGAACGACATAGGCACCCTGCGCGACATCAAGGTCTATAGGAACAACAAGCTCATCAGCTCGGTCGATATCTACGACTACATCATGAACGGCAAGCTGAGCGGCAACGTCAGGCTGACCGACGGCGACGTGATAGCAGTAGGAGCATACGACTGCCTCGTGAACATCACGGGAAAGGTGAAACGCCCCATGTACTACGAAATGAAAAAGACCGAAAGCTTAGGCACACTGCTCAAGTATGCCGGAGGATTCACCGGCGACGCCTACACCAAGGCCGTGAGGCTCATCAGGAAAACCGGACGCGAATACACGGTGTATAACGTGGAAGAGTTCGACATGAACGCCTTCCACGTGGCCGACGGCGACTCTGTCGGCGTGGACTCCATACTCAACCGCTACCAGAACATGGCGGAGATCAAGGGTGCCGTGTTCCGCCCCGGCATGTACCAGGTGGGCGGCAGCATCAACAGCGTGCGCACCCTCATTGAACACGCGGAAGGACTGACCGAAGAAGCCTTTACCCCACGCGCAGTGATGCACCGCATGAAGGAAGACCGCACACTCGAGGTGCTCAGCGTGGACGTGGAAGGCATCATGAGCGGCAAGGCAGCCGACGTGCCCATCAGGGAAAACGATGTGCTCTTCATCCCTACCAAGCAGGAAGCACAGCTCGAACGCATCCTCACCATCCATGGCGAGGTGAACTATCCGGGTGTATATAAATACGCAGACAACGAGACCCTCGAAGACTTCGTGCTCCAGGCCGGCGGACTGAAGGAAACGGCCTCTACAGTGAAAGTGGACGTGGCCCGCCGCGTGAACAACCCCAGGGCACTCACCACCGACTCCGTCATCGCACAGACCTTCAGCTTCGCCCTGAAAGAAGGATTCGTCATTGACGGCACGCCCGGATTCGTGCTCATGCCCTTCGATGAAGTGTATGTACGCAAAAGCCCGGCCTACAGCGTGCAGCAGAACGTACTGGTGGAAGGCAACGTGATGTTTGCCGGCACCTATACCTTGTCGAAGAAAGAAGAACGCCTGTCGGACATCATCAAGAAAGCCGGCGGACTGAACGAATATGCCTACGCACCCGGTGCACGACTGGAACGGCGCATCACCCCCGAAGAACGCCTCCGCATGCAGACCGTACTGCAGATGGCCAAGGCACAAAGCGGAAAGAAAGACTCTGTAGATATAGACAAGCTGGACTACGGTAACACCTACTATGTAGGTATAGAGCTGGACAAGGCACTGGAAAATCCGGGGGGCGATGCAGACGTGGTGCTCCGCGAAGGCGACAAGATCATCGTGCCGCAATACAACGGAACAGTGAAAATCAGCGGCGATGTGATGTATCCCAATACCGTGGCCTATGAAAAGGGCAAGAAGGCCTCCTACTACATAGACCAGGCCGGAGGATGGGGAAACCGCGCCAAGAAAAACCGCACATACATCGTCTATATGAACGGAACAATAGGCAAAGTGGGACACAAGGCCAAGATCATGCCCGGATGCGAAATCATAGTGCCCAGCAAACCCGAAAGCAACGGCATGAAGATAGGTGAATGGCTCACCATAGGAACATCCGTAGCATCCATAGCCACCATGATAGCCACCATAGCCAACGTGCTGAAATAAGAAGAAAGACAAGAAACGCTCAACGGAAACAAGATGGAAACAAAAGCCACCAAGGAAGATGTGATAGACCTGGGTCTCATCTTCAGGACACTCAAAGAGAGGAAAAAGCTGTTCGCCAAGGTACTGCCCACAGTGTTCGTGCTGTCATGCGCATACATCCTTTGCATACCGCGGTACTACGCCTCAAGCCTCAGCCTGGCACCGGAAATAGCAGGCAACTCCATGCAAGGAACACTCGGCTCCCTGGCCTCATCGTTCGGAATAGACCTCGGGGCGATGGAAACAACCGATGCCATCAACCCGCTCCTCTACCCTGACCTGATGGAAGACAACGGATTTGTGGTTGACCTGTTCTCAATAAAAGTGAAAAGCGCCGACGGGGAAATAGACTGCAACTACCACGACTATCTGGCCAAGCACCAGAAACGCCCATGGTGGGGCTACTGCATCGGTGCCATCAAGAATATATTCAAGTCCAAGGAGAAACCAGGAGCAGCAGCCGGGAAGAAAGACCCCTATATCCTGTCGAAAGCAGAAAACGACATCGCCAATGCTGTCAGAAGCAATGTGGGTATCACCGTTGACAAGAAGACAGCCGTCATCACCATCAACGTGAATGCACAGGACCCGCTCATCTGCAAGACCGTGGCCGACGGCGTAAAGGAAAGGCTACAGGATTACATCACCATATACCGTACAAACAAGGCACGCATAGACGAGAAATACTACCAGAAACTGCTGGCCGAAGCCAAGACCGACTACGAAAAGGCCAGACAGCTCTACGGCAACTACTCCGATGCCAACATGGAGGTGATACTGGAAAGCTATAAAGCCAAACAGGTGGACCTGGAGAACGACATGCAGCTGAAATACAACACCTACAGCACAATAATGACCCAATACCAGGCAGCCAAGGCCAAGGTACAGGAACGCACACCGGCATTCACCGTTGTGAAGGGCGCATCTATGCCCATCCGCCCCGCAGGTCCGCGCCGCATGATCTTTGTGCTGGGAATGCTTATACTGGCGGCCATAGGAACATCTGCTTACATTGTCTTCAAGCATACATCTGTCCTCATCCCAAACCAGCCAGGCGACAAAGAATAAACAAGACCCGACAGTGAACCTACGCATAACATATAGCAAACTATCAGCAGCCTACTTTGTACTGTGTCTAATCAGTCTCGTGTTTTTCCTATGCATTGACATGCAGGCTCAGGAACACAACACAAGAGGTATTGCCGGAGCCAACACGTTTACGATGCTGGTATTGTTTGTCTTATGTTGTGCGTTTCTCAAGTTCGCTGTTATTCCGGACTATAAAGCATTCAAGCCCAATACAACAATAGTATTGTATCTGGCATATATGCTTTGGATCTTTATACCCACCTTTGGCAATGGCATACAAGGAAGCATGGTGGAGCAGATAATGGTCTTTGTCAAATATTGTATTCCGCTTTTCTCCCTGGTCATTCCCTATAATTATCTGCTTAACCACGGGGAAAGCAAATGGATTGGCTGGCTATTCTGTATTTCAGCCCTGCTGTTTGCATGGTTCTATTTCAAGGTAATGATGCTATTGCTTTCAGAAACATTCATACCTCCCCACATGATCATATCCTACTACGTGCTGTTCACACTTCCGCTTATCATGCTCACCTGTGGTCTGAAACGAAAGATCTTTTTCATTCTCTTCACTACATTTGTATTGATAACTTCCATAAAACGCGGAGGAATATTATCGTTGGGCATTGGACTTATAATGTACGGGATTGTTTATGGAATCACTTCAAAAAAAATAAGACCCTCAACCATCCTTGCAGTCTTTGCAACATTGACCATGCTGGCAATCCTGTTCTTCTCATTCGCCAATACCGATGACAATAATCTATTAGAAAGATTCCTGATGTTACAGGATGACGATGGAAGCGGCCGCACTGTTGTGTGGAGTGTTACAATACAGATGATTGAAGATTCGGATCTGATTCCTCTGCTTATGGGACATGGCTATAATGCCGTTGCCCAGACATCGTCTTTAAACATGAGTGCCCACAATGACTTTTTGGAGATATTGTATGATTATGGGATTATTGGATTTACGTTATATGTGTGTGCATTCATGTCCCTTGTATTTAATTGTATAATACATATCGTCAGGAAGACCCAATTTGCAGGTACACTTACTCTGTTTATGTGTGTCTATTTCCTATTGTCCATGATTTCTCATGTCGCAATCTATTCCTGGTTCAATATAGTAATGCTAACTGTTGGTTACTTTTTCGGAAAATCGAAATTAGATGCAAGGAACGAATAGGATTGTCGTTAATACCGTCATACTTTATACAAAGATTCTTGTATGTATGGCCATATCACTCTGGACCGTGCCTCTTGTACTTCATGCGCTGGGCAAGGAAGATTATGGCCTATATAATCTGATTGCTGGGGTCATTGTCATGCTGGCGTTCCTTAATGGAGCCATGACACTTTCTATACAACGTTTCCTTTCTGTTGCCAAAGGAGAACACAACGAGCAGAAATTACTGGAGATATACAACCTAAGTATTGTACTTCACGTGCTTATTGGGTTAGCAGTTGTAATTCTTGCAGAGAGTTCTTTCCCTTTGCTCTTTAAATACACATTCAACATATCACCAGACAAGTGGGCTATTTCCCACACATTGTTCCATTATCTTGTAATCAGCATGTTTTTTACCGTATTGGCAGTACCGTTTGATGCTGTGCTAAATGCCTATGAGAACATGGTAGCCATTGCCGTATTTGGAATAATCGAATATGTATCGCGCCTGGGTATTGCCATTGCCCTTCCTCTATTTGACAACCGGCTCGGCTTTTATGGCTGCGGCATCATGTCTATCTCAATTATAATGCTTTTTGCAAAGTGTCTGTTCATTCACCGACGATATACCCAAATGGCCATCAATATATCTTATTGCCATAATAAGAAACTATTTGCAGAAATGACTGGATTTGCCGGATGGAACACATTAACCAGCCTATCCATCATGACCAGGAACCAAGGTATTGCAGTCGTACTTAATCACTTCTTTGGCACCATCATCAATGCTGCCTATGGAATCGGCAACCAGATAAATGGCATCCTGGGATATTTCTCCCAAACCATACAAAAGAGCGTGAACCCACAACTTATGGAAAGCCATGGTGCACATGACATGTATAAATTGGAATACATGTCCATAGCACTTACAAAGTTTACATGTTTGAGCATGTGTGCTATAGCCATTCCACTTTTCATTGAATTGCCTTTCATCCTAAAGCTCTGGCTAACAACAGTTCCAGAACATACATTATGGTTTACACGCCTGATAATTATTTTATCCCTATTGTTCCAGTTCTCTTCTGGACTAATGTCCGCAATACAGTCAACAGGAAATGTGAAATGGTATACTATATGTGTAAGCATTTCCACGCTTTCTACACTCCCTGTTGGATACACATCACTTGCTTTAGGGTATATTCCTGAATCGGCACTGATTATTGCATGCATATTAGAATTATTCTGCATGGGTTTAAGAATGTATTTTGTCAAGATGCAAACAGGTTTCTCCATTATAAACTATTTCAAAAAAAGCATATATCCAGTGTTAACAGTTTCTTCCATCACTGCAATTGCAGTAGTTGTCCTTACAGAATCATTTGAACCTGGTTTTTTTAGACTTCTGCTCACAGGAGCCGTAAGCATTTCCCTCTTCTGTATTCTTACTTATAAAACAGCGTTAGAAGCAGCAGAACAGGAGTTTGTTTCAAATATTTTAAAAAAACTATTCCATAGAATATGAAAATCGGACTCTTAGCATATCATTCTGCCATCAACTTCGGTGCAACACTACAGTTACTATCCACTTTCATGTATCTGAAAAACCATGGACATGACCCTGTTATCATTAATTGGATTGCGGATGGTCTTGAAGACTTCTACAACGCCAGCACACCCGTAAAGCAAAAACTGGAACACCAGCAAATGCGCAAAACACTTTGGAAGGAAACATCCTTATGCCATACAGATAGAGACATTTCAAAAGTCATCAAACAAGAGGAAATAGAAGCTGTCATTATTGGAAGTGATGCAGTTTGTCAGCATCATACAATATGGGAAAGATTAGTCTTTCCCTGTCGAAAGATAATTGCCGTAAATCCTGTGACAAGTGACAGAATTTTTCCCAATGCTTTCTGGGCAACATGGAATCAACTGCTTCCACATCCTATACCCGTAGCCATACTTTCTGCATCAAGTCAGGATTCTGAATACCGCTATTTCTCAAAAAAGACCTGTCGTGAAATGTTGCAACAGATAACAAAATACAGCTATGTTTCAGTACGTGACGCATGGACAAGAGACATGTTCCAGTACGTCACTTCCGGAAAAATAGACCCTCCCGTCACTCCAGACCCAGTATTTGCATTCAACAACAATGCGAGTTCCTTGTTGCCAGGAAAAAAGGAACTCGCCAAACGGTTCTCCCTTCCGGATAAATACATACTTATCAGTTTTCTCAATAAGCGAGTTGTGTCCCAACAATGGCTTAATGAATTTCAAGAACTTGCTAAATCTGACGGCATAAGCTGTGTTAAGCTACCTTTCTCCAACGATGAGGGCTTCGGAGAACTTGACCACATAATTCATCTTCCCTTGTCTCCTATTGAATGGTATGCCCTTATCAAATATTCCCAAGGATATGTAGGAAACAACATGCACCCCATTGTGGTATCCTTGCACAATGCAGTTCCGTTTTTCAGTTTTGACAATTACGGAATTAAACGCTTTAATGGCCTCCTGTCATCTGATAAATCAAGTAAGATAAAGCATCTGGTTCAACTTGCCGGTTTATCAGAATACCGCATCAGTTGTTTCTCAAGGACATTTCAGGTTCCAGCAGCTTCAGATGTGTACAAGAAACTGAATACATTTCCCATTGAAATCTCAAGAATGTTTTCCAACAACTATTACAAACTATACGAAGCAATGATGCTTCAAATGATTCATTCTCTAAACGGCTAATCCAACTGCATGAAAAAGATTGCATTCATTGAAGAGGCATTCATGGGAAGTACCCTTCCATTGGTAAAAAGATTCTGCAATGAAGGATATACTGTTGACATCTATTATGTCAAAAACCGAATTTATGAGCCAGAAGCAACAGAATGCTGTTTCACGGCTATACAATATGGCTTGACTCATGTTCCTCAAGAGTCCCTCTCCAAAATTCATAAATATATAGGTTCTAACCGGCTGAACATTTATCTTGTAAAATTAGCACGCCCATATTCATCTGTACCCTTACTAAGAATATTGATGAAAGAAATCATTGGTTTACAAATTCGTCTAATAGCAAGAGAAATCAACAAGCGCAATTATGACTTGGTAAATGTTGTAGCCAACTACGACATGGACCATTTTGTCCATTTCATCCGTCACATCCATAACCGGACAATTCTGTCCCTTCATGAAGTATGGAATCACGCCAAACCAAACCCGATACCATCACCTTTACTGAATGAAGCAATCATCACCTACAAAGATATTGTTGTATTTTCCAAGAATAACCTTCACAGTATCCAATGTATCAACGGCATAGACCCAAATACCATCCATTACATACCATTTGGAAAGTTTGAGTCGTACACGACCCTTGAAGAAAAAGCTCCTGTAGAACCTCTACCCGAGAAGTTTCTCTTGTTCTATGGCTACATCCTGCCCTACAAAGGCCTTGACATTCTTGTCAATGCACTTAATCTAATGGGTGATGAGCTTAAAGATTACAGAATTGTAATCGCTGGGAAAGGAGAGGATCCTGTCATGAAGCAAATTATCGATGATGAAAGATTTATTCTGATTAACCATTTCATCCCCAACAGAGAGCTTGTCTATCTCCTGAAAAGAGCGCATGCAGTGGTATGTCCCTACAAGACCATGTCTCAAAGCGGTATACCACAGACTGCATTTGTGTTCAACACACCTGTCATCGCCTCTGACCTCAACGGATTCCGTGAAATTATTGACAAGGACAACGGTCTTCTATTCAAGGCCAATGATCCGCATTCATTATCACAGATTCTGAAAGCATACATCACAACAAACCAATTATATGGACAACTGACAGAAAACATAAAAAAATTTGAAGAGATACACCCTTCATTCAACTGGAACAACATCATAAAGTCTTACAGACAATTTCTCCATTCTACTCCAAGAAACGATCCACACTAATCTATTATGACAACACAAAAAATATTTCTTTTACAAATGACCATGCTATTTATAGCCTGTTCATCTGATAACTACCTATTGGAATCGACAGCCACTCCCCTTGCCATACAGGAATATGGGAACTATGGAGCAAGGTGGTCTATAAATAATCCATTTGATATTGGTGAAAGGTGCTTCGATGCTGTTAACAAGAAAGCTATTATTGGTCTCGGGTTCAGTGATGGCTTTCCTGATTTCGATGGTATCTATCCTTGGTCAGAGATAAAAAGATGTAATATTTCACGGAAAGATGGAACACAACATATTGTTTACGAAAACAATCCTGGATTTTCCCTAACCGGTTCCAATGGTGATGTGTTTGTCCGCATACCGGTTTTCAATGTGAAACATTATGTGATTGACGGATACGAGTATAGGGTCATCTGCAAGAAGGACGGGATTCCCCATCCCGCATTTGAAGGCTATGCTGAAAATGATAGACTTTACTCGCGTGCTGATGTCATACCATCATCCAACCTACTTCCCCAAACATTTCTTGACATGGCACAGGCACGTGGCATAAACTACACCCTTTATGACATGAGAACTGTTGACATGATCTTCGACTTGATTGCCGCAGAATACGGATGCCGTAATACCAGCCACATTTTCGGGCATGGAATCGCAGAATACAAGCAACCAATGGAAGCAGGATGGGAACCGGAAAGGACATGGTATTCCAAAGAAACAATCAGCGGCACTGATTGTTTTAAAGGAAGATACAGGGGAAACAACCGTAAAATGACTATAGGGTCAAACATCTGTATCTGCAAAGGCTCACAACAAAACATCTTGACTTTTGCAAAATTGCTGAAAATTGAAGACTCAAAAAGCAACGACTATACAATATACCATTTCGATGGGCAACCTGTTGACCTTGACACAGACTGTTTCATCGGCAGTTGTGCCCAGAGCACAAACTGGACAGAAACATGCAGCTCGCCCCTCAAATGGTACAGTGGGCGGGCAGACATGAAAGACCAATATAATGTCCAGCAGCGCAATCCCATGAGATACCGATGGATTGAAAATATCATAGGCAATCTATGGCACTATCTGCCGGACATCACTTTTTCCGACTTACAGATGTATGTATGTACTGACATGACAGCCTACAAGATGCACCAACACGACGGGGCATATATACCAGTAGGAACACCCTTCATTGAAAACAACGACAACGGGAAGCAGATAGACAAACCTTATTGCAATTTCTGGGTCACCAGCCTGTCAAATGACAGGGTTGGTATTTCCTTCGGAAGACAATTCAATCAATCTTTATCGAGCAAAACGCTTTTGGAGCCTACTATTACTGTTCCAAAGGTACAACCATCATTGCAAACGGCGGAGGATTTGACCATGAGTTCAGATGCAACCTGCTCACCAACCGGGCATGGATAGTACCCACAAAGAAATGGCACCTGTATGGGGCAAGGCTGCTCTATAAAGAAATCCAATAGTCGTGAAAACGAGTTAGACAACAGATTATACAATCAACAAGACAAATTTCCATCATACATTTCTATGAATATCGCCACGATTCTCACCTGCTATAACCGCAAGGACAAGACCATAAAATGCCTTCAGCACCTGTTCGCTGCCACAACCCGCTACAATGAAGACCGTGGCAAGGACGACCCTGTACGCATAGCTGTATTCCTGACCGACGACGGATGTACCGATGGAACGGCCCATGCCGTGACAGACATCTGTCAGGGAAAAGAACTGCACATCGTGCAGGGCAACGGACAATGCTACTGGGCAGGCGGAATGAGAATGGCCTGGAGAGAGGCTCTCAAGGAGAAGGACAGATGGCAGTTCTATCTGCTGCTCAACGATGACACATACATGTATGAGGACGCATTCATCCATCTCCTCCACGCTCATAGCCACGCTCTGCAGCATTTCGGGAAGCCCGGAATCTACAGCGGCATCACCTGCGACACCACGGACACAGGGAAAATCACCTACGGCGGACACGTATGGACCAAATACCTGTTGGGACAGTCCCGGATGCTCACCCCCACAGGAAAGCCCCAGCTCTGCGACAAGGCAAACTCCAACATCATGCTCATAGACCGGTCGGTGGTCGATGCCATTGGCATCTTCCACGATGGCTACCAGCACGGATGTGCCGACTATGACTACTCCATGCAGACCCGGAAGCGCGGGATTCCCGTGCTCGTCACTGCCACCACCTGTGGAACTTGCGAATACGACCACCGCTCGAATGAGGAACTGAAGGCCAGGCTCCTCAGCATGACGCTCAGCCAGCGGAAGGCCTTCTTCAAGAACCCGCTCCATTCGCAAGCCGACATACAGCTGCTCAAGAAGCGCAACACGCCCATACGCTATCTGCCCGGCGCACTGGGACGGTGGCTCAACGTCTATATGCCCCACTTTTACTATTTCCTTTCGGACATCAGGAAATAGCCAGCACATTCCAGTCCAATATCACTCCAGGAAGAATTACAGACAACATGACAAAAATATTCTATGTCGATCCTCAGTCCTACTCCAATCTGGCAGTATATGACTACTCGCTCATCAGCAACATAAAGGATTTCCAGATCGTGTTCTATGCCAATGTAAAATACGACTACAGAGAACTGCAGGACACGGTTGTCCGCAAGATCTTCTGCTATGGACAGCTCAGCCATCCACTGTCCAAGGCCCTCAGCTACACGAAAAGCATCCTGCGCCTGTACAAAGACGCACGCAAGGAGCGTCCCGACATCATACACATCCAATGGATAAGGCTGTGGGCACTCGACTACATCCTCGTCTTCCTCCTCCAACACCTGGGCATCAAGGTCATCCATACGGCCCACAACCTGCTGCCGCATGTACGCCACACCGGAGACCGGACAAAATACCGTCTCTACTACCGTGCCGTCAACGGCATCATCGTCCACTCCGAACGTACGCGAAACGAAATGGGACACATGGCCGGATGCGAAGACAAGACATGGGTCATCCATCATGGCATGCTTCCCTCACACAGCAACCCTGACGACTGCGCCCGGCGCATGGAACAGCTGAAAAGACAAAAGGGCATAGACAGCAACACCATGGTCTTCGCATGTATGGGCATACAGAGCACATACAAAGGCACGGACACCGTACTGAAAGTATGGAGCACATCCAGCATACTGCAGAAGAGCAACAGCATGCTGCTGATAGTGGGCAAGAACGAGAATATAGATTACTCGCCCGTCAAGAACATGCCGAACGTGCACATTGTCAACGGGAAGGTGCCTGAACCCGACTTCAACGCCTACATGCAAATGGCTTCAGTCATCCTGCTGCCATATACTGCCATATCACAGAGCGGTGTCCTCTTTTCCGCACTCCAAGCCGGAATACCTGTACTCGTCAGCGATGTCGGCGGACTGGCCGAGCCACTCCGAATCGCACCTGTAGGATGGAACATCGGAGAGCCCACTGCCGAACACCTCCGCGAGGCCATGGAACGACTGGCACAGGATAAAGGACTGGCAGACCAAGTCAGGAACGACACTGAAGCCTTTGGAAAGGTACGCCAGGCCTATGACTGGAAAAACATAGGACTCAGGACCACGGACATGTACAGGAAACTCTCAGACACGAAACGGGATTCATAATACAATGCAAATGCAAGAAACAAGAAAAGAAACCCTCATGAGCCGCCTGTGGCGCATGACACACAACAGGGGGAGGTAAAACTCATACGTCTGACATGACATTCACTCACCTTTCACAGGCGGATTCAGGAGTTCAAGGTCTTCATGTGTACTTTTGAGACGGACTCCCTTTTCCGTGGATATTCCGCCAAAGTATGAAAAGAAAACGCCCTTGACACCCTGCGATATCCACTGGTGCATATCCTGCCCAAACCGGGCAAACGCATCCGCAGAAGACAGGCCCTGCAAATCTGAAACTGAATAGACTGAATCCATATTGATAAAAATACATAGACACGTAGCACCAGAGATGCTGACATGCCCTGTAATCACCTGCAAAAAGTGGCCATAATGTATCTCCAAACATCTCTTCCCCACTTTCCTTGAACGAGTGTAACCGCGGCGCGGTTGCACTCGTTCAAGGAAGGAAAACCCAAAACATAAGTCCATCCTGACTCTCCCGGGAGGAGAAGGGCAGCCCCACCCT
>JBJEHA010000061.1:0-8671 GCA_051875605.1 Prevotella sp.
ACCGGGGACACAAGGATTTTCAGTCCTTTGCTCTACCAACTGAGCTATGGCACCGCATTTTTTGCGTTTGCGGTTGCAAAGGTAAGGCTTTTTTCAGAAATACACAAACTTTTTCGCAAAAAATGCTTGTGTTTCGATTTTTTTGATGTACCTTTGCACTCGCTTTTGAAAAGAAGGCATAAATCGGGATGTAGCGCAGTTGGTAGCGCACTACGTTCGGGACGTAGGGGTCGGGCGTTCGAGTCGCCTCATCCCGACTTGAAAGAAGATGTTTCCGCAGGGAAGCATCTTTTTTTATTCTCCAGCCGCTGGTGCCTGGATTGTATATGTATGGTTCTCATCGGGTGGCCGGGTTGGAGTGGTGGTGGCGAAAAAAAACGGTTTTATTTTGGTTTTGTCTATGAGTTGCATTAACTTTGCACAAGTTTGCGGTTGCTGTGCAAGAACAGGCCGTGGACCAGCCGGTTGCCGGTATGTGGTGGCGGCAGTCTGCAACGTAACAGGACATTGAGATGAAACAGTCAGAATTTTTCGGAAAATTCAAGAGCCTCTACCTTTGGGGCAACCTTGCGGCCATGTTCGTGGTGGTGCTGGTGGTGTGTCTGGCCGTCCGCTACGGGCTCGGGGTATATACCCACCATGGGGAGTCCATTGCCATTCCCGACCTCCGTCACAAGCAGGTGTCTGATGTGGAACATATCCTGGCCAACATGGGCATGGTGGCGGTGGTGAGTGACACAGGCTATGTGAAGACGTTTCCGGCGGACTGTGTGCTGGAGCAGACTCCGGTGCCGGGCAGCCGTGTCAAGTCGGGCCATGTGGTATATCTCATTGTCAATGCATCGAAATCGCCTACCATCACCTTGCCGGACATCATAGACAACTGTTCGCTGCGTGAGGCTACGGCAAAGCTGCGTGCCATGGGCTTCAGCCTGACGGAGCCGGAATATGTCACGGGGGAGAAAGACTGGGTCTATGGCGTGCTGGCCAAGGGCAGGCCTGTGAGTGCCGGCGACAGGATCTCGGTGGACGACAGGTTGACCATACAGGTGGGGAGCGGACTGCGTGACGAGTCGGACAGTGTGGAGTATGTCGATGACCCCGCGCTGTTCGGCGGGCATGCTGAGGAAGACCCCTTTGAGGTGGTGACTGGCCCGACCGGCAGTCTGGAGATTGTAGAGTAAGCGCACGTACGTACGACGGAGGCTTTTCTGCCCTACCTATATATATAAATAATGATGATGACAGAACTGGAGGAACCCGGACAGAACATACCGGACAACGATGAACTGGACGACGAGGGCGGCCAGCTGTATGAGCATTTCCGCTTTGTGGTGGACGCGGGGCAGGAAAGCCTGCGCGTGGACAAGTACATGTGCGAGAAGATGCAGCATTCCAGCCGCAACCGCATCCAGAAGGCTGCCGATGCAGGGTTCGTGCATGTGAACGACCGGGCAGTGAAGAGCAACTACAAGGTGAAGCCGGGCGATGTGGTCACGCTCATGCTCGACCGGCCGCGCCATGATACCTCAATCGTTCCGGAAGACATTCCGCTGGATGTGGTGTTCGAGGACGATGAGCTGATGGTCATAGACAAGCCGGCAGGCATGGTGGTGCATCCCGGTGCCGGTAATTTCACGGGCACGCTTGTCAATGCTGTGGCCTGGCACCTGAAGGACCTGCAGACGTATGACCCCAATGACCCGGAGGTGGGGCTGGTCCACCGTATAGACAAGGACACGAGTGGACTGCTTGTGGTGGCCAAGACCCCGGAGGCCAAGACCCGTCTCGGCGTGCAGTTCTTCAACAAGACGACGCACCGCAGTTACTGTGCACTGGTGTGGGGGAATTTCCAGGAGGATGAAGGGCGTATAGAAGGCAATATAGGACGCGACCCTAAGGACAGGCTGCGCATGGCCGTGTTCAGCCCCGACAGTGGTGTGGGCAAGCCGGCTGTCACCCATTACCGGGTGATGGAGCGTTTCGGCTATGTCACGTTGGTGGAGTGTATCCTTGAAACAGGCCGCACGCACCAGATACGTGCCCACATGCGCCACATAGGCCATCCGCTGTTCGGCGACGAGCGGTATGGAGGCTGTGAGGTGTTGCGCGGCAACCGCAGCTCGGCATACAATGCCTTTATCCAGAACTGCTTCAAGCTATGCAGCCGTCAGGCTCTCCATGCCCGCACGCTGGGTTTCCTGCATCCGGCGACCAGGCAGCAGATGGACTTCAAATCGCCCATGCCGGACGACCTCGAGCAGCTGGTGGACAAATGGCGTTCTTATGTCCAGGGAACGACGCGCGATACATTCGAGCATTGAAAAGAACAAATATCAGAATAACGGAAATGGAAACGAAAAGGAACATTGCCATCGTGTGCGGTGGCGACTCTTCGGAGCACGATGTGTCCATGCGGTCTGCGCAGGGACTGTACTCCTTCTTTGACAAGGAACGCTACAATGTCTATGTCGTGGACGTGAAGGGGCAGGACTGGCAGGTGGAGCTGCCGGCAGGAGACCTTACGCCGATAGACAAGAACGATTTCTCGTTCCTGCAGGACGGAGCCTGCAAGCACTTTGACTACGCTTACATCACCATACATGGCACTCCCGGCGAGAACGGACTCATGCAGGGATATTTTGAACTGCTGGGCATTCCATACAGCACGAGCAGCGTACTTGTGGAAGCCATGACATTCGACAAGTATGTGCTGAACAATTATCTGCGGGGATTCGGCGTGAATGTAGCCAAGAGCCTGTTGCTGCGCAGAGGCGATGAGAATGCCTACACCGACGAGGAAATAGAAAACATCGTGGGCATGCCCTGCTTCGTGAAGCCGGCGGCCGACGGCAGCAGCTTCGGGGTTTCCAAGGTGAAGAATGCAGACCAGCTTGCACCAGCCCTCCGTGTGGCTTTCATGGAAAGCGATGAGGTGATGGTGGAAAGCTATCTTGAGGGCATGGAGATATCCATAGGATGCTACAAGACTGCGGAGAAGTCGGTGGTCTTCCCGGCTACTGAGGTGGTGACCAGCAATGAATTCTTCGACTATGATGCCAAGTATAACGGACAGGTGGAGGAAATCACTCCGGCACGCATGAGTCCTGATACCGCGCGCAGAGTGGCGGAGGAGACAAGCCGCATCTACGATCTTTTGCACTGCAATGGCATCATCCGCATAGACTATATTATTACAAAGGAACAAGACGGGACAGACAGGATAAATCTGCTGGAGATCAACACAACTCCGGGTATGACGGCTACCAGTTTCATTCCCCAGCAGGTGCGTGCGGCCGGACTGGATATCAGGCAGGTGCTGACTGATATCGTGGAGAACCAGTTCTGAAGGAGAAAATGACAACCAAATACATAGTGCGATGATGAAAAGTGAGTTAAGGGATTTCGATTCTATACGGCCTTTCGAGCCGGAAGAGCTTCCGGAAGTGTTTGATCGTCTGTTGGCCAATGCGCAGTTCAGACAGGTCGTGGCTTATGTCTTTCCTGAGATCCCGTTTGAAATGCTGGCTGAAAAGATGCGGTCGTGCAAGACGAACCTGGAGTTCCAGCACGCCTTCTGTTACGGGTTTCTTGAAAAGCTGCTCGGAAATGCCAGCAGGGGGTGTGACGCCGACTTCTCTTCGGTGAAGACGGAGAACCGCTATACATTCGTGAGCAACCACCGGGATATTGTGCTCGATTCGGCATTGCTTGACAAATTGCTCATTGATGCAGGTTTCAAGACCACGTGTGAGATTGCCATAGGCGACAATCTGCTCAGTCTGCCTTGGGTGAAGGACCTGGTAAGAGTGAACAAGTCATTTATCGTGGAGCGCGGATTGCCCATGCGCCAGATGCTTGCTGCCAGCAAGCGGCTTTCCGATTACATGCACTATGCCATAAAGGAAAAGAATGAGAATATATGGATAGCCCAGCGCGAGGGAAGGGCAAAGGATTCCAATGACCGTACCCAGGAGGCAATACTGAAGATGATGGCCATGGGCGGTGAAGGCAGCGTGGCAGAACGTCTGGTGCAGTTGCATATCGTTCCGCTTGCCATTTCTTATGAATATGATCCTTGCGACTATCTGAAGGCCAGGGAATTCCAGCTCAGGCGTGATGTGGAAGGCTGGAAGAAAGGGGCAACGGATGATGTGGTGAGCATGCAGACCGGAATCATGGGGTTCAAGGGACGTATATACTATCATACGGCACCCTGCCTGGATGAATGGATCATGGAACACCGTGACACGCCTAAGCCGGAATTGTTCACGGCAGTTGCCGAGCGTATAGACCAGGGCATCTTCAGTAATTACAGGCTCTATCCGAACAACTATGTCGCACTGGACATGCTTGCCGGAAACGCCGCGCATTCAGACCGGTATTCGGAAACGGATAAGCAGACATTTATGGCTTATCTGGATGGACAGCTGGCCAAGATAGATATTCCCGACCGTGATGACGCTTTCCTGAGGGAACGCATGCTGACCATGTATGCCAATCCGGCAATCAACCATCTTTCCACATGTCAGCCATGACAATCAGGACAGGATGCGTGATGGTCATGGCTCTGTCCTGCATGGCCATGGGCTGCACGGACGAGAACTATGATACCGGTGATGGGAAGTATTCCTATATGCGTACCGATTTCGTGGAGGCGCATGTAGATGCCAACCGCAGTGTGGACTTCCTGGTCACCGACGAGGGTGTGCGCCTTGTGCCGACGAGCACGTGTGCGGGATCGTGGATAACGCGGCCGGACACTGTCTATCGTGCAATCTTCTATTACAATGTCAATGAAAAACCTGTGGTTTCCTCGCAGGTCGAGCCTTTGGCGTTGTCGCCTGTCCCGGTGCTCAGACCCTATCCCGAGGGCACGTTCAAGGAAATGAAGACCGACCCAGTAGCATTCGAGAGTGCGTGGATGTCAGCCAGTGGAACCTACGTCAATCTTGGCCTGTTGCTGATGAGTGGAAAGCCCGATGCTGAGGACGCGGCTCAGGCGGTGGGACTGGTGGATTACGGGACGGTGGAGCATGCCGATGGACATACATGTGCGCATGCCTGTCTCTACCATGACCAGGGTAATGTTCCGGAATACTATTACAACAGGCAGTATGTGAGCATTCCTATGGAAAAGTTCACAGCCGACACGCTCAGACTGACCATCAACACCTATTCGGGTGTGGTGGAAAAGACTTTTCCGTTAATTGACGTTAAATAACTTGCCTTTTATTTCCTGTCATACAAGATAGGGTATGAAAGGGAGTTATACAGTCATGGGCACGGGGTGCCTGGTGATTGTATAACTTTTTATCCGGTATAATATATGAAACAGAAACTGATGAGAACCGGAGGCTGGCTGGCCTGTGCCTTGGCCTTGGGTATGAGTGTGTGCGGTTGCAACGGCAACAGAGTAGGCAGTGCA
This sequence comes from Prevotella sp., assembly GCA_051875605.1. Lineage (GTDB taxonomy): Bacteria > Bacteroidota > Bacteroidia > Bacteroidales > Bacteroidaceae > Prevotella. The sequence goes on from JBJEHA010000061.1 coordinate 5,429, forward strand.
GACAATGCACTGACATTTGACAGCGTGGTGGTTGACACAGTTGCCCGTCTCATTGCGGGGCAGGACAGTCCCAGCTGTGAGCTGAAGCTGAACTTCAAATATGCCAACGGCCCCCATGCCGATGCCATCAACGACTCGCTGCTGAAGTTGCTGACCGTCTGTGGGCTGCCTCAGCCTACGGGTGGGAACGTGAAGGATGCGCTTGACTCGTTTGTGGTGGCCTATATAAATGACTACAAGAAAGACTGTCTGCGCCTTTATACGGAACTCAACGCATCGGAAGGGACCTGCAGTTATGCTTTCAGCCTGAACACTACGGTGCTGCCTTCTACCGACAGTCTGGTGGCTGTCATGGCCGAGGGCTATATGTTCACCGGCGGTGCTCATGGCACAGGATTCACGTTGGTGAGGAACTTCGAGAAATCTACGGGACGCATGCTTTCTACGGCCGACCTTTTTGCCGACGGGGGAGAAGAGAAGGCTGTAGAGGCCATTCTTGGCCGTTTGTATGAGCAGACTGGAGCATCGGATATGGACGCGCTGAGAGAGCAAGGGTTCTTCTTCGGTATGGATGCTTATGTGCCTGCCAATGTGGTGGTGGGTGAGGACAGCCTGACCTTCATTTATCAGGATATGGAGATTGCCAGCCATGCGCGGGGCGAAGTGCGTGTGAACATTGCACGCGATGCGCTCAGGCAATGGCTGAAGCAATAGTACGGCGGGCCGACTTGTTTGTCATGAAAAAGCCGTTGCCGTGGTATTAGCCACGGCAACGGCTTTTTCATGGACAGGGCACTGCCGGATGGAATCAGTCCTTTTCGGGGTGAAGTTTCAGCTCCAGCTTCTCGAGCATGTCCACGGTCATGGCACTCAGGTCGTAGTGGGGCACCCATCCCCATTCCTGTCTTGCACAGGAGTCGTCCATGCAGTCGGGCCAGCTGTCGGCTATTCCCTGTTTCAGTGGGTCTATGTCGTAGGTCATCTCAAAACCGGGTCTGTGTTTCCTTATTTCGGCATATATGGTTTCCGGCGCAAAACTCATGGCCGCTATGTTGAATCCGTTGTGGTGAACCAGTCTCGACGCATCGGCCTCCATGAGCATGATGGCGGCATTGAGCGCATCGGGCATATACATCATGTCGAGCAGTGTGCCCTGTTTCAACGGGCAGACGAAGCGTTCTCCACGCACAGCCGAGTAGTAGATGTCCACAGCATAGTCTGTGGTTCCGCCGCCAGGAGGCGTGACATGGGATACGATGCCCGGGAACCTCACGGAGCGTGTGTCCACCCCGTACTTGTGGAAATAATAGTCTGACAGCAGTTCTGTCGTCACCTTTGATACACCATAGATGGAGCGTGGCCGCTGTATGGTGTCCTGAGGTGTCAGGTTGTGGGGGGTGCTGTTGCCAAACGAGCCGATACTGCTGGGCGTAAATACTGCGCAGCGCAGTTCGCGGGCGGTCTCCAGGACATTCCAAAGTCCGTCTATGCCTATTTTCCATGCCAGTCTCGGCTTGTGCTCTGCCACGATGGACAGCAGGGCCGCCAGATTGTAAATGGTGTCGATCTTGTGTCTTTTCACTACATCGGCAAGCTGCTCTGCGCAGGTCACATCGGCTATTTCCGAGGGCCCCGACTCTTTCAGCACGCCTTTAGGCTCTGCGCCGGGTATATATCCGGCCACCACGTTACCGTTGCCGTATCTTTTCCGCAACTCCATTGTCAGTTCGGAACCGATTTGCCCGGTTGCCCCGATTATCAGGATTCTTTTCATTGCTTGTGTGTTAAGATGAGTTTGTTTATTCGGATGCAAAATTATATACATTTTGACAATCAGGCTTCAAAAGCCGGCAATAAATTCAATAATTTTCAGGAATTGTGCAAAAAAGCCTGTTTTTATGGAGCAATGGCTGTCCTGTTGCCGAGAATACGGGAGGCAGGAGAGCGCGCGGGAGTTAAAAGTAAAGTCCAGAAGAACGAACTTAAAAGTTTTCCGGGCTTAACTTAATCTGGTTTTCCAGTTCACTTTTCCGGACTTTCCTCTTCTGACGACAGGAAAATCACCCCCCTCATTCTTTTTCAGAATCTGTCGGGCGGACGTGTGGAGAACTTGGGAAAAGCGTCCATCACATGATAAATTCCACTAAAAGATGTGATGTTCTCGCTTTTTATTGCTACCTTTGTCATGTCAGATGTTTTACTTGTTTTTTTAGTTTTGCAGCACCAAGATAGGTGAAATTCCTGGCATGACCAAGTATTATAAGGATGGTCTGTAGCACTTATACAAGATGCGTAGGAAAAAATATGATAATCAAATAAATAGAATCGGATGAAAGGGTTAATCAGAAAACTTCGTCAACATGTGAAGGGGGGGATAAATGGAGCCAAGTCAACTATTTACACGTTCATTATACCTAATCTTCCAAGTAAGACTTTAAGGAATAGACTCATTAGATTATTTGGTGTGAAAGCGACAAGTAATGTAATGTTTTGGCCAGGGTTTTCTGTGCGAAATCCCAAAGGGTTGACAATAGAAGATGGAGTGAGCATAGGACCAAAATGTCTTCTTGATGCACGTAGGGGACTGACAATACATGAAAGTGCTGTGATAGCTTATGAGGCAATCATCTGGTCGCTTAATCATGATTATAACGACATCCATTTTTGTGGTAAAGGGGCACCAACAGAAATTGGAGCATACGCATGGATATGTAGTAGGTCAATAATCCTTCCTGGTGTAAAAGTTGGCGAAGGTGCCGTGGTCGCATCAGGTGCAATAGTAACAAAGGATGTTCCACCTTACACAATAGTAGGAGGTGTTCCTGCCAAGGTAATCGGGCAACGGGATAAAAAGGTATATGAATATGGGTATAAGGCCTGTGAGAATTATACGCATTTATATTAATCCTTATTTCCGTAGCGTGTGGGAAGCGTGTGGGAAACGGCTTTTTAAGCAAAAATAACAGTAGGATGGTGGATATCTCGATTTAATTCAGTTATTTTGTACCAATTTTCTTATCATAACAATAAACCAAATCATCATGTACGGAAAAATGAAGGCATATCTTCGTCAGACACTTGACGAGATACGCGAAGCTGGACTCTATAAGGAGGAGAGAATCATCGACAGTCCGCAGAAAGCGGCCATTACTGTCAAGGGTAAGGAAGTGCTGAATTTCTGCGCCAACAACTATCTTGGCCTGTCCGACCATCCGAGGCTCATAGAAGGAGCGCGCAGGATGA
>JBJEHA010000062.1:0-8586 GCA_051875605.1 Prevotella sp.
GTTCTGAAACAAAAATACTTTATATTTGCAACAAATTATGGAAATAATTTTCAGTTCACACTGAGAAAAACGATATTTTTTGATTTGTTTTAGTAGATTAGTTTTTAAGTAGTTTGTTTTGAAAATCGGATGTCGTGAGATATCCGATTTTTTATTTTGTTAAAAGATGTTATCCCCCTTCACGGAACACGCATTTCCATGCGTCATAAAATAAAGCGAATATCTAATTGACAGAAATATGACAAAAGCAAGACTTTCATTAGCATTACTGCTCATGGCGTGCATCGTGGCATCCTGTTACCGCATCTCGCTCATAGAGCAAGACCACGAGGCCTACACGAACTCCAAGTTCCACGGAAAAGTGGTAGTGAAACGCAACGGAGCCAGCAACAACGGCCTGATACAGCACGTGTACGGACTGTTCGGCATCTGTGTACCGAAAGGATGGACCGTTGACGGCGACCTGGTGATGACGCAAGTGCCAAAAGAGACGACCGATGTAGGCGACGATGCCTACAAGCAGACCATCACACGAAACATGGTGCCCAACAAACTCTACACCGACCTGCTCAACAGAGACTATCCCAAAACCGGATACGAATGGATTGGCTTTGCCACGGACGAGCCATTCAAGAGCCTGTTCAACGCAGAAAACGAAGAAACAGAAGTGGAGTGCATCTATGTGGAATTCTCCGTCAATACCGACAACCAGACAGGAACATTCTACCTGGACTACATTGCCGGCCAGATCAACCACGACCAGCTGGAGAACATCGGTACCAGTGACCGGTCATGGAACACACAGGTGGCCACCTTCGAAGGCGACCACATATCGGATGTGACCTATGCCGACACACACATCACCGTGACACGCCCCGATGGTGGAATGGACGAACAGGACGTAACGGAAATAGACGAGGCATGGAACCTGGAACGCATGGAAACCTCTACCCGACCGGGCACGTCAATGGCCTTCAAGGACCTGAAATACAACCAGCTCTTCACCCGCACACGCGGCTGGAACGGCGGTGACGGCGTATTCACCGTAGGCCTGCCTGACGGCAGCGTGTTCTGGACATTCAACGACAGCTTCTACGGCGTGGTCAACGGCGAAGACCGCTCACGAGGCAACAGCAGCTTCCCACGCAACAGCGTCATGGTCCAGCTGGCCCACGACGGGGTGCCCGGAGAAACAGACAACGACCTTGTATGGCTGGCCGACTACGTGAACTGGACCAATCCCTCGGGCGAACGCTATTTCCATGCACGCACACACCTGCGCCACCCACTTGGAGAAAAGACTGATGAGGAGATTGCCGCCGGTGACATTGACCAGCACAAGGTGTACTGGTCGGGCGATGGCACCGTATATAACGGGAAACTCCAGTTGATATGGCTGGGCACCGAATCAACCGAACTCAAGAACCTGGGCACTTCGCTGGCTACCTACAGCCTGGACGGCAACATCCCGAAAGGCTACTATCTGGACGAGATTCCTGACTATCTGCCACAGGAAGGCGACTATCTCTACAGGGAAAGCGTGACACACCAGATTAACGACAACGCCGTTTCGTATGGCTCTACGCTGATGGAAGACGAGGATGGACATATCTATCTGTATGGAACCAACGGTTATGATGTGCTTGTGGCCAGAACAGCGACACACGACCTGTACAGCCCATGGCAATACTATGTGAAAGATGCTGAAGGCTCAGAATTCCACTGGCAGGACGAGTACCCGACAGAAGAGGAAATGCAGCGTTCTGTCATCATGGAAAGCACTGATTACAAGTGCTCGCTGCCTTGGGTGTTCAAAGAAGGCGACTACTACTATATGACAGCACAAGCTCCCTACTTCAGCCCCGTTGTCTATATTTTCCGAAGCAAATCACCTTGCGGTCCCTTCGGCGACAGGAGAATTCTGTTCAGATTGCCAGCAACAATCGACAAGATTGGCGATACAAAATACCACTGGCTCTACATGGTCAACCAGCATCCCGCCCTTTCAAGAACCGGTGAACTGGTATTCTCTACCAATACCGACCCGGACAACTTCTGGGACAACTTCAACAGCCCGGGAAGCGCAGACTACTACCGTCCGTTCTTCTACCGTGTATTTGACTGGAAAAAAGTGTTCGGCGATGACACGACTACAGGCATCGACAACATCAGCGCCACTGAAAGACCCGTTACAGCCGACGGCTGCTACTACAACCTCCAGGGCATGAGGGTGAACCATCCATCCAAAGGCATTTACATACACAACGGAAAGAAAGTGATCATGAAATAATGTACATGAAGCATCTGCCAGTCACCCCATCTGAAGCAGACCGTTTCATATACCTCTCAAAACAGAGACTGTGCCGTAGCCAATGGATTACGGCGCAGTCTCTGTTCCGTTTCAGGAAACACGCACGCATTATCCGGAAGAAAAGTTTCCCAAAACGGAAAACTTTGTACTGAAAAATCATTGCACAGTTTTCCCGGACAATTGTTTGCATTATGGAATAAAGTTATTAACTTTGCGCCATTAATCATTCAATGTGCATGAAACCGAACAATACATTCTCTTATGACGAGGCATTCGAAGCCTCAATGGATTATTTCAAGGGCGACGAGCTTGCCGCCCGCGTATGGGTGAACAAGTATGCCATGAAAGACAGTTTCGGGAACATCTATGAAAAATCTCCCGCAGACATGCACTGGCGTATTGCCAACGAAGTGGCCAGAATAGAACAGAACTACCAGAATCCACTCACCGCAGACCAAATATTCGAACTGCTGGACCACTTCCGTTACGTGGTTCCCGCGGGTAGCCCCATGACCGGAATAGGCAACAACTACCAGGTAGCCTCTCTGAGCAACTGCTTCGTCATAGGACTGGATGGCGATGCCGACTCTTATGGAGCAATCATGCGCATTGACGAAGAACAGGTACAGCTCATGAAGCGCAGAGGCGGTGTGGGACATGACCTGTCGCACATAAGGCCCAAAGGTTCACCTGTAAACAATTCCGCACTTACATCAACCGGCCTGGTTCCGTTCATGGAACGCTATAGCAATTCTACCCGTGAGGTAGCACAAGACGGCCGACGCGGTGCACTCATGCTGTCGGTAAGCATAAAACACCCTGACAGTGAAGCATTCATCGATGCCAAGATGACGGAAGGCAAAGTGACCGGTGCCAATGTCTCGGTGAAAATAGATGATGCATTTATGGAAGCAGCCGTCAACGACAAACCATACATACAGCAATTTCCAATTGTATCTGACAATCCTCTGGTAAAGAAGGAAATTTCTGCCAAAGATTTGTGGCAGAAAATCGTGCACAACGCATGGAAGAGTGCAGAACCAGGGGTGCTGTTCTGGGACACCATACTGAAAGAAAGCATACCCGACTGCTATGCAGACCTTGGCTTCCGCACTGTGAGCACCAATCCTTGTGGAGAAATTCCACTCTGCCCATACGATTCATGCAGACTGTTGTCTATCAACCTTTATAGTTATGTGGAACATCCCTTCACTAAAAAAGCAAGCTTCAATTTCGACAAGTTCCGCCAGCATGTCGCCATGGCACAGCGCATCATGGATGACATCGTTGACCTGGAACTTGAGAAGATTGACCGCATCATGGAAAAAATCGGTATAGATCCACAAAGCGGAGAAGTGAAAGGCGCCGAATTCCATCTGTGGGAGAAGATCAAGGACAAAAGCAGCAAGGGACGACGCACCGGTGTAGGCATCACAGCAGAAGGCGACATGATTGCAGCCATGGGACTACGCTATGGAACGCAGGAAGCCACAGACTTCAGCGTAGAAGTGCATAAGCAACTCGCCCTGACAGCTTATCGCAGCAGTGTACAGATGGCACGTGAACGCGGTGCATTCAAGGTGTTTGATGCTGAAAGGGAAAAAGACAATCCTTTTATCCTACGCCTCAAGGAAGCCGATGCCGGACTTTACGAAGACATGGTGAAATACGGACGCCGTAACATTGCCTGTCTCACCATTGCACCAACAGGCACGACCAGCCTCATGACCCAGACCACAAGCGGAATAGAACCGGTGTTCATGCCCGTCTATAAACGCAGACGCAAAGTCAATCCAAATGATGCTGATGTACATGTTGACTTCACTGATGAAGTGGGCGACTCATTCGAAGAATACATTGTCTATCACAAGAAATTCATGGAATGGATGCGCATCAATGGCATGGATACAGAAAAACGCTATACCCAAGAAGAAATAGACCGCCTGGTAGCGTGCTCACCTTACTATAAAGCAACTGCCAACGATGTGGATTGGCTAATGAAAGTCAAAATGCAGGGAGCCATACAGAAATGGGTGGATCACAGCATCAGTGTCACAGTGAACCTGCCTAATGATGTGGACGAAGAACTGGTCAACAAACTATATGTAGAAGCATGGCGTTCGGGCTGTAAAGGATGCACCATCTATCGTGATGGCAGCCGTTCGGGTGTCATGATTTCAGTTTCCAAAAAGGACAAGAAGAAAAAGGAGGAATCCAAAGCAGAGCTGCCTCCCTGCCATCATCCGGAAGTAACTGAAGTGCGCCCCCAGGTTCTGGAATGTGACGTGGTTAGATTCCAGAATAACAAGGAAAAATGGGTAGCCTTTGTGGGATTACTCGATGGGTATCCTTACGAGATTTTTACAGGTCTGCAGGATGACGAAGAAGGAATTGTGCTTCCAAAGACTGTGACCAAAGGGAAAATCATCAAACAGACCAACGAGGACGGCTCTCACCGCTATGATTTCCAGTTTGAGAACAAGCGTGGCTACAAGACAACCGTTGAAGGACTCAGTGAAAAATTTAATCCCGAATACTGGAATTATGCCAAGCTAATTTCCGGAGTGCTGCGCTATCGCATGCCTATTGACCATGTCATCAAACTCGTTGGCTCTTTACAACTGAAGAGCGAGAGCATCAACACATGGAAGAACGGTGTAGAGCGTGCACTTAAGAAATACATAGTGGACGGTACAGAAGCAAAAGGCCAGAAATGTCCGGCATGCGGACAAGAGACATTGGTCTATCAAGAGGGTTGCCTGATTTGCAAGAACTGCGGTGCATCACGTTGTGGATAGACAACAATGACCATCAGTACAGGATACATTTACCTTAAGGATTTGCGCTTCCATGCATATCATGGCGTGCTTCCGCAAGAAACCGTAATTGGCAACGACTATACGCTTGACATAAGGCTGAAATGCCCAGTTATGCAAGCTGCATGCTCCGACAATGTGGAAGACACGGTAAATTATGCCTCTGTCTATAGATGCGCAGCTGAAGAGATGGCCGTACCTTCAAAACTGCTGGAAAATGTAGGGGCACGCATAGCAAAGCGCATTTTCAAGGATTTTCCCGCAGTATCAGCCATTGAACTCTCACTCACCAAACTGAATCCCCCTATCGGAGCCGATTGTAAGGGAGCAGGTGTGGAATTACACTTAATTAACGATAAAACTGCGAAATAAATTCGAGTTTACCGGAATAAATCATTACATTTGCACACCAAAACGTATTATGGCAAGAAAGTTTCCTTTGTTTGTCTTTCTATTGCTCATGCTTAGCATCCTATGCCATGCAGATGACAACCGTTTCAAACTTGTCATAGATGCAGGACATGGAGGCAAGGATGCAGGAGCCAAAGGAAAATTCTCCCTTGAAAAAGATATCAACCTGAAAACCGCATTGGTTTTCGGTCGATATGTAGAGCAGAACTGTCCTGATGTCAAAGTGATTTACACCAGAAAGACCGATGTCTTTGTGACCCTACATGGACGTGCGGATATTGCCAACAAGAACAAGGCTGATGCTTTCATTTCCATTCATACGAATGCACTTGAAGCAGGAAGAACCGCACGAGGCTTCGAAACCTATACTATGGGTATGCGTCGTTCTGACGAGAAGTTAGGAGCAGCCATGAGAGAAAACGCTGTCATCATGATAGAAGACAACTATCAGCAGCATTACGAAGGCTACGACCCACATTCTCCGGAAAGCACAATCATGTTTGAGTTCATCAACGACAAGAACATGTCCAAAAGCGTTGAACTGGCCCGATATGTACAGAATTGTGTATGCTCCACAGCAGGACGACCAGACAAAGGTGTGCGTCAGGATGCATTCCTGGTATTACGGGAAACATCTATGCCAGCATGCCTGATTGAACTGGGATTCATATCGACACCAGATGAGGAACGTTTACTCAATGACCCTAATGTCATTGACAAAATGGCACGAGGCATATATCAGGCATTCGTGAAATATAAGAACAAGAACTGGGATGGTTTTTCCGTACCGTTCGACACTTCTTCAGATAATGGGCAAACAGTCGCCATCCCGGTACCAGAAGACTCCCTTCAGGTGCAAGGGCCTGTGATGAAAACCCATGAACCAGAGAACCTACAAGAGCAAACGAAACTTCCTGAAACGACAAGTCCGCAAACGGAAAACGAACCGGTCTTCAAAGTACAGATTCTGGCCTCAGACCGTGTTCTCAAGCAAGACAGTCCGCAGCTTAAAGGATTGGCCAATGTTGAGAGCTACGAAGAGAACCACTATATTAAATATACATACGGCTCAACAACAGACTACAACGAAATCTGCCGCATCCGGCGTTCCGTGCTCGACAAGTTCCCCCAGGCATTCATCATAGCATTCAAGAATGGCATGAAAACTGATGTCAGCCAGGCCATCAGGGAATTCAAGACAAACAGAAACAAAAAATAATACAGTATGAAATTATTCACAAAAGAAGTCAAAATCGCATTGGTGGCAATCGTTGGCATTGTCATCCTGTTTTTCGGACTGAATTTCCTCAAAGGATTATCCGTGTTCTCATCAACCAATAAATATTATATCGCATTCGATAACATAAGCGGTCTTTCATCCTCCAGCCCAATCTACGCGGACGGCTACCAGGTTGGGGTAGTAGAAGATGTCATCTACGACTATTCCCACCGTAATCCAGTCAAAGTGATGGTGGGCATAGACAAGCAGATGCGCATACCCGCAGGAAGTAAAGCCGAGATTGTCAGCGACATGCTTGGCAACGTGCAGGTCAACCTCAAACTGTCCAATAATCTCCAGCAAATCGTAGAACCCGGCGGAACAATTACCGGTACCGTAAACAACGGTGCCATGGGACAGCTTTCCTCCATGATTCCTACTGTAGAGCGCATGTTACCCAAGCTTGACAGCATCATGGCCAGCCTTAACACCATATTGGCCGATCCAGCCGTCATCCAGTCGCTGCACAATATACAGGCAACGACCCAGCACCTTGCCAACTCAACAGCTCAACTCAACACGCTCATAGCTGGGCTAAACTCAAAAGTTCCGGCTGTCATCGACAAAGCCGACAAGATGCTCGACAATACAAACACCATTGCAGCCAACCTTGCAACCGTTGACATAGCCCAGACGATGGAACAAGTGGACAAGACAATAGAGAACCTCAAACTGCTTTCAGACAAGCTCAACAGCGACAAAGGAACACTGGGGCTACTTCTCAACGACCCACAACTTTACAACAACCTCAATCTGACCATGGAAAGCGCGAACAATCTTGTGACAGACCTCAAGCAGCATCCCAAACGATACGTCCATTTCTCTATCTTCGGGAAAAAAGACAAACCTGCTGAAACAGAATAACGGTCATAACCGGGACTCTCCGGACTTTATTCCTGCATAACAAACAACACCATACGAAAGCGTGAAGAGAGGAATACTTTCCTAATGTCTCTTCACGCTTAATCTTGCGATACATTGGCGTGTCAATCCCCAACCATGCAGCCGACTGGCGTTGCAATACTCCCTGTTCGTCTCTAAGCTCTCCTATCTTCCTTCCGAATCACGACACATTTCATAGCACCTCTTTTCTGAACCAGAAAAATTACTGCTTTATCGGCATAACTATTGTAATCTACATCCCCGGACATATCCAACACACACCCCGGGGTAACTGCGTGTTTCTTCTTACTTTACAACCACTTTCCTAATCGCACTTGTAGAGTCAACCAGCAAGTGCAATATTACGAAATATTCCTGAAAAAGCATACTGTCGGCGTGTTAAAATCCAACTTTTCTCTCGGACTGTCATCGGCTTTATTTTTGTTCTGATTTTCCCTGTTTTCCCATCCGAAACGATACTGATTTCAACTCCCTTCAGAACAGACAGCAATATGAGCCTGTTTCATTCCCGACAGTCCCTTTTTGCCTTGAGTAATAGGAACAAACGAAATACGCCGGTACATTGAGCATCCTTGTTATCCACTCATGCTCAGCGAACTCGCTTCCGTTCAAGTGTCCGGTTTCCTGCAACAGGATGCCCAGTGCCTGGAGCTGCAACGAGCATTGTGCAATGCTCCATAGAGGACAGTGAAAATGAGGTTCCTGTTTGGACAAAATGTCAGTATTTTAACATTTTTGCTTACACTTTGATTTTCCGAGGTTTTTAAAAACAGACGGTTTTTGGACGGTTTCCGTGTTAATAAGTGTAAATTGTCGGTTTTTTGCACAAAACGGAAAAATCAGTTAAGTGTTAGGGGGGAAACACT
>JBJEHA010000063.1:0-8527 GCA_051875605.1 Prevotella sp.
TCATAGCGATTATTGTTTGTAATTCTTTGTATTTGAGCACTATAAAGTTACAACATTTTTCGCTAATCACCAAATTTTCAGGCAATTATAATTCATAGAACTCACGTTATATTATTGTATTCCATAAGAATATGCAAAAGCTACTATTTCCTCCAATCGGGAGAATCAGGGTGAACCTTCTCTCTCTTCACTTGGAAGGTTAGGAAGGGTATTCCTTTCATTCTTGGTGTAATATTTTTTTATGTAGGAGGTGAGGATTTTGGTGTTTACACACTAATTAATTAATTTTGCGAAAGACTATAAATATTTTATACTATTCAAAATCCTATTGAAATGGAGAAAAAAAATAAGTTGGTATTCCTCACGGGAGCAGGTATGTCGGTGGAGAGCGGATTCAAGACTTTTCGCGGTAGTGACGGAATGTGGGAGAACTACCCTGTGGAGCAGGTGGCCTCGCACGAGGGATGGGAAGCCGACCCAGTGCTTGTGAATGGATTCTACAACGGACTGAGAAAAAAACTTGTAGATGCACAGCCCAATGAAGGACACAGGCTGGTGGCAGAAATGGAAAAATGGTATGATGTGACAGTAGTGACACAGAATGTGGATGACCTACACGAGCGTGCTGGCTCTACAAAGGTCATTCATCTTCATGGCGAACTTCTGAAGGTGTGTTCCAGCCGCAATGTGGATGACATAAGGTACATAAGAAAATTAGAACCGGGGAATTTGGAAGTGGAACCCGGAGAAAGGGCTGGCGACGGTTCACTGCTACGACCCTACATTGTTTTCTTCGGTGAAGGTGTGCCCAACATCAGCATAGCTGCGGAAGAAGCCTCAAAGGCCGATATATTCGTAATAATAGGCACTTCGCTAAATGTATATCCGGCTGCCGGACTGGTGCGCTACGCGTCATCCCACACACGTCTTTTCCTCATAGACCCGGAAGAGGATTTAGGGAGAAACATGCGTGGTGTGACGCACATCAGCAAGGGGGCATCGGAAGGCATGCGCACACTCATGGAGTTGTTGGGGCATGGAAACGGCGGGCAAACTCCCACACGATGATTCCAGCCGTGACGCTCACGTTGAGTGAATGCTTTGTGCCATACTGCGGTATCTCCAGACAACCGTCACAACAGTCCACTACTTCCTGATGGACTCCCTTGACCTCGTTGCCGAAAACAACAGCATGTCGCCCTTCCAGTTTTTCGGGCAGGTTATGGAGCATGGTAGATCCCTCGGCCTGTTCCACAGCATAGACAAAACAGCCCTCACTGCGCAGTGCATGCACGGCATCGAGCGCAGTGGGGTAGTATCGCCATTCCACGGAATCCTCACCTCCAAGTGCGGTTTTGTGGATTTCAGGGTGGGGCGGTGTGGCCGTGATTCCACAAAGACATACGGCTTCTATGCGGAAAGCATCGCCGGTACGGAACACGCTTCCCACATTATATAAAGAGCGCACATCATCGAGCACTACAATGAGCGGGAGTTTGTCCGCCTCACGGAATTCTTCCACCGTGAGGCGTTTCATTTCAATGGTTCTGAGTTTTCGTATCATTTATTTTAGTTTGTCCGTGCTGATTTCAACATGGCAGTCTATTTTTCTATCTTTTATGAATAGTGACCTTGACACCATCGGGGTGGTTTTCAAAAAAAAGATGGAGAATGACAAACTTTCCATGACGGCTGACAGTCCATTCCTTTCCGATTGACAGCTGGCGGGATTCCCCTCTTGCAGTGCTGATGGTCACGCTTTCCACATCACCGGGAAGGTAAATACATACGGCATTCGTGGTGTTGAGCGGACTTTTTGAGGTGAAAGAGAAAAATGTATTGTCGTTATATTCATCATATTGTCGTGAAGCCGAAGCCAGAATGCAGGGATGCTTCTTGTCGGGCACCTTGCTGACATCATATAGCAGACTTTGCTGTCCCGGCATGACGGTTTTCTCCTGGAGTTCACTGAGTTTGTGGTCGTAGAGGTCTATGTAGTGACCTTTCCATATGAGTGGCTCATTGCCGGCAACTTTCTCGTCGAGTACAGCCGATAGCAGGTATGGGCCACGCTGCAGATGGAAACTGTTCTTCTTTTCCAGTTTGCCATAGAACTGCTCTACTTTCTCCACAAAACGCCTGTCACCACCTTTTTCCAATACGAATTCCTTGGGGTCCTGACGGATGATGCAGACTTCTCCCTTGCCGTATCTGTAAGTGCCCTCAGATGCCTGGGCGGGAATGCCCATCAGGCTGAACAGGTGTTCGGAAGGTGCATTATAGCTGTTGCCGTCGAGATTCCACCATTCCCTGACACCCTGATAGGGGTCGGTGTCACGGCAGCTGTAAATCAGTTTTCCACCTTTCTTCACCCATTGAGCAATGTCCTTGTGTACATCCGGCGACTGTGGTTTCATGTTGGCATAGCTCAACAGCAATACCTTCACGCCTTTCCATGTGTCCTTGTAGGCAGTATTCTCCAAATGCAATATGCTCACGGGTACGCCACGCTCAAGCAAAGGCAGTGCTTCGCCCAGGAAGTTGCTTAGTCTCGGGTCGTCATAGCCTTCGGGATTCTGCGGTGCACGCTGGAACATGAGCGAGTTGGCCATGGCCACGGCGATGCCATGTGAGCCGCTGACGCGGTTGTCAGATAGTGGCATGTGGCCAAGGGCATTCACCATGATCTGCATTTGTGTGGAATAGAAACGGGGAATATGGGCTTTTTCCTTGCTTCCTGCACTCACCCTGTACAGTCCCTCATAGATACGGTCCGGCCACGGCATGATTTCATAGTCGGCTATCTGTGGATAAAGCAGCTGTGCAGTGAAGGTGGCTTCATAATTGCGTTTATAGTCCTGCCAGTCGCGTGGCCAGTCTTCTATGGGGTCGGTAAGGAAAAACATTTTCCGGCCTGTTGGTCGAGTCATGGACTCCATACATCCATATTCCAGGAATGCTGTTTCAAAAACCCTTTCACGCTCCTTTCCATTAAAGAAATTAGGTTCGCGCGAAGTACCTGTCCACACCTGTGCAATATATCCGTCACAGTTTTTCATTGAAGCCAGTGAAGCTTCAGGCGAAACGATGTTCCACTGCGAATAGTTGAGCAAGGAATGTGTGGGGACATAGCAACGCACATCCATTCCTTTCTCCTTGCCGTATTGCTTGGCAAAGCTGAATGCCTCGTCAAGCGCTCGATAATAAAGATGGTATTTAAGTTTGTTAGAGAGATATGTGTTTTCTGCCGACTCGTGTTGCGCGCGCCATGGAAATCCATAATAGTCCTGCCATTCCCGCTTGAACGCTTCACTATAGCCTGCTCTTGCCCAGAATTCCGGTTCTTCAAGGAAAATGGCATCAATTCCTGCATCAATAACAGGCTTGATATGGCGTTGTTTGAAATAATCAAGATAGTGCATGGACGGTACAATATAGGGCACCATGTGTCCATGCCAGATGGTATCGCCATGGGCTGTCTTCTGTCCTTCGTCAAGATGCTTTACGCCATCCCATTTCCCAGTGAAGTAATCCTGGTATTCTCCCCAGGCGATTCCGGTCATGAAATGTGCCTTGTATCCTCTGTCACGCCAGCTTTTCACGCGCTCGTTAAACGTGAGGCCGGGACGGTCATTGGCACCATACACCATGACAAGGTCCGCCCGCACATCTGTTACCGGTTTCCATTCTCCTGCTGTCTGGAAGGTTGTCTTCTCCCTTTGCTGGGCCGACATACCCATGGTCGCGCCCAATAGCAGCACAATCAGTGCTGTACTTTTAGTTTTCTTCATATTGGCTTATCTTTTTGTTTAAGGATTTATACATATAGAAAAACGGTTTGTCCTCTCCGTCTATGAAGAAGAAAAACCGTAAGTTTTCCCTATAGTCTATGAATTTTTTCACCCCTTCATGCTATATGCCAGCGCATAAGCCTTGATTTGCTTTATCATGGCCAGCAATCCGTTTGAACGTGTGGGTGAAAGATGGTCGCGCAGACCTATACGCTCTATGAAATAAAGGTCAGCATCGAGTATTTCCTTGGGCGAATGATTACTAAGTACACGAATGAGCAGCGCGATGATACCCTTGACGATGAGCGCATCGCTTTCTGCCTTGAAACTCAGCAACTGTCCGTCGAAATCGGCCTGCACCCACACGCGGCTCTGGCAGCCGTCGATGAGATTCTGTTCCGTCTTGTATTTTTCCTCAAGCGGTGCGAGTTCATTTCCCAGATCGATGAGCATCTGGTACCTGTCCATCCAGTCGGTGAAGTCTTCGAATTCCTCTATTACTTCATCTTGCAGTTCGTTGATGGTCATTTTCCTGTTGTTTTTACTATTTTGAAAAGTTTGTCTGAAGGTCTTATCTTATCTGGGACAGGAATGGACACACGTGTTCCTTTTCTTGCTGTCTGTATAGCTGAGCTGTCATCGTGTATTTCCGTTGCCGTGACATACATCACTCCGGTTGTAGGTCCAGTTATGAGCAGTTTGTCTCCTACCGAGAATTCACATGCTTCACAGGTAAATTCCGCTACTCCAATCCGGGAGAAATATTTCACTCCCTTACCCACATAGACTTTTCGTTCGGTTGCATTGGAGCCATAGTTGCTGTTCCATTCTCCCAGAGTCTGTCCCTGGTAATATCCATCCCAGAATCCGCGGTTGAATACGGTTGCCAGTCTGCAGTCCCATTCGTCTTTACGTGCATCAGTGAAATTTCCTTCCAGCACGGCATTGATGGCTTCCCTGTAGCATTTCACTACGGTATAGACATATTCCGGCCCACGGGCCCTTCCCTCTATCTTGAATACCCTTACACCCGATTCCATCAACCGGTCAACGAACCTGATGGTCTTCAGGTCCTTGGGACTCATGATATATTTATTGTCTATTTCCAGTTGTGTGCCTGTTTCATTGTCTGTCACGGTATAGGACCTGCGACATATCTGCATACATTCGCCGCGGTTGGCCGAACGGGATGTGTTCTGCAGGCTCATGTAGCATTTTCCACTGATGGCCATGCACAATGCTCCATGACAGAACATTTCTATTCTCACAGGGTCTCCTTTCGGGCCACAGATGTTTTCTTCTACAATATGCCTGTATATTTCTCCCACCTGATCCATATTCAGTTCGCGTGCCAGTACCACCACATCTGCAAACTGCGCATAGAACCGCAAGGCCTCCACGTTACTTATGTTGAGCTGGGTGCTCAGATGCACCTCCACGTCTGTTTTCCGGCAATAGTCCATTACGGCCACGTCCGAGGCTATGACTGCACTGATACCGGCCTCCTTGGCTGCATCTACTATCTGGTGCATGGTACTGATGTCCTCACCATAAATGATGGTATTCACGGTGAGATAGCTCTTTATGCCATGTGCTTTACAGGTGGCTGCAATGTCCCTTAAGTCGTCTATGCTGAAATGATTGGCTGAATGGGAACGCATGTTCAGTTTTTCCACCCCGAAATAGATGGAGTCGGCACCGGCCTGTATGGCTGCTGCAAGACTTTCCTGCGAACCTACAGGAGCCATGATCTCAAAATCGGATGCTTGTAGATAGTTCATGGATGCAAAATTACAAAATATTTTCCGTCTGCTGTCCATTCCGCCATCCTAAAGTCCCTATATCTGACCGGATTCCACCATGAGCACCACCCGTTCGGTCAGTCTGTCCACGCCTTCCGGCTTGTATTTTTTTGTAAGGCTGGCTCCGAAAAGTGAGGCGAAAGCCTGGTAGAATCCGGCCTTGATGGGACCCAGGAAAGCCTGGATGAGCTGATAGGAAGAGGAATTGCATTCGCGGTAAACAAGCTTTATGAGCAGTTTGCCCTGTTGGTAGGAAAGTTTCTTCATGCGCGGTGTATATTCCTTTTTTATGTTCTTTTCCACGAGTTTCATGTGTTCGTCCTTTGACTTTTTGTCGGGCAAAGTCTGCAGATACTCATAGGTCTCTACGATGATCCTGTTCACCTCCTTGGCTATAGGCAAAACCTTCTTCACGTTCACCACCAGCCGGTTATAGGCCATGCGTTGTTTTTCGTCCTTGAATACAGGCTTGGGATATACAAAAATGCTGTTCAGCTCCACATACTGTATGCTGTCGCCTTCATACAGAGCCTTTCCCACCTTTACCATGGGTTCAAAGGTAGATACATCCATGTCCACCTCCATGTCTTCGGGATGTACCGGGTCATTGTTGTCTGTCTGTGCCCAGACAGGCAGACACAGCAGGCTGAGCAGCATGATTATAAGTCGGATATGCAGCATTTCGCGTACAAAAGTAAACATAAATTCCCGGCTTTCCCTGCTTTGTATGATTAATTATTTGGATTCTTTTCCAATTTATGCTATTTTTGCACATCTGCATATCTGAATACCATTACATCGTATATAATCATTGTGTATATGAAGAGAATCCTCATTTGCTGGATGATGGTCATGACCTTGAACCTGCAGGCACAGGACGATTTTCCATGGCAAACATACGACAATCTTTATGGAACTATGGACGATTCCGAATCGGAAGAAGGCGAACTGATACAGGAACAGCTTGAAGAACTGGCCGACACAAAGATAAACCTGAACACCGCAACGCGTGAAGAACTCGAACAGCTCTTCTTCCTTTCAGAACGGCAAATAGAGGAAATCGTGGAATATGTGTATCGCTATGGACCGGTGCGCTCACTGGCAGAACTGGCCATGATAGAATCCATTGATGCGCAGCAAAGACAATTGCTCCAAGCCTTTCTCTACATCGACATGCCCAGGCAGAGAAACTTTCCCTCGCTCGACACCATCCTCCGGAACGGGCGAAATGAAATCATGGCTACCATGAAAATTCCTTTCTATAACCGGAAAGGCGACCGCAACGGATACCTCGGACCAAAATACAAGCACTGGACACGCTACATGTTCAGCTACGGAAAATACGTCAAGGCAGGGATAACCCTTGCACAGGATGCCGGAGAACCCTTCTTTGCCCACCGCAACAGCTGGGGCTATGACTATTGCTCACCATATCTGCTCGTAAGGAACCTGGGACGTATCAAGGCCATCGCCATAGGAAGATACAGACTGAAATTCGGCATGGGACTGGTCATGAACAGGGACCTCATCATGGGAAAAACCACCATGCTCTCATCCATAGGCTACAACGCCAATGTTCTGAAAGCCCACTCCTCAAGAACTGATGCACGATACCTGCAAGGCGCGGCAGCCACCATAGCCCTGGACAGAAACCTGGACCTCACGCTGTTCCTGTCCTCAAGGCGAATAGATGCCACACTCACCAAGGACAGCACGGGAATAGCCACACTGCTCACATCGGGACTGCACCGGACGGAAAGCGAACTCAACAGAAAGCACAATGCCATCCAGAGCACAGGAGGGGCCAACCTGAGCTTCAGGAAAAACGGATTCAGGGCAGGACTCACTGCTCTGGCCGTGGCACTTGACAAACCGCTGAAACCGGACACACGGCAGGTCTTCAGATACCACTATCCTGCCGGAAAAAACTTCTGGAATGTATCGGCCGACTACGGATACATAGCCCACCGCATCAACTTCCACGGGGAAACGGCCACAGGCAACAGCGGCAACATGGCCACCATAAACAGGATTGTACTGATGCCTTCCGCTGCATGGGAACTGTCGGCCATACAGAGATTCTACTCCTACCGATACAATGCACTCCTGAGCGGCAGCTTCTCGGACGCAGGAAGGGTGCAGAACGAAAACGGACTGCTCGTGGGTGTGAACTGCCGGCCAATGGACAAACTCTCTTTCATGGCCTATACAGACTATGCCTACCACGCCTGGCCACTCTATGGAGCCACAGCCGCATCACACGCCTGGGACCACCTCCTCGCTGCCGGTTATGAAAAGGGGAAAGTAAGGATAAACACCCGATACAGACTCAGGCGCAGACAGCGCGACAGCAGCAACGCAGACAACATACTGACCTGGAAAACCGAACAACGCGCGCGCATATCGGCCACCGTAAGCAGCCAGCCATGGCAATGGGACTGCCAGGCCGACTTTTCCCACACACAACACGATGCAAGCAGTTCTGGATGGATGGTCACGCAGAGGCTGGCCTACAGCAGAAAGCGATGGAGAGCCGACGCATCCATTGCCTATTTCCACACAGACGACTACGACAGCAGGCTCTATGCCTACGAACGCAGTGTGCTCTATGATTTCTGCTTCCCCGTATTTTCCGGAAAAGGCCTGCGATGGACCATGAACCTGCGTGCCGATTTCTCCGACAGGCTCATGGCGTGCATGAAGATATCATCCACAAAATACTTCGACAGAAACAGCATCAGTACCGGACTCCAACAGATAGACCAGTCATCGAAAACCGACCTGGACCTCCAACTGCGCTGGCGGTTCTGAAATATCCTGAAGTCCACCCTAAAGTTCCACCCTAACCCCTCCCGGGGATGAGGGGACAACTGCTTGAAAAGGATTTTCCTGGGAGTCCATTAGATAATATTTTACTTCCGGGAATGACCTGTT
>JBJEHA010000064.1:0-28580 GCA_051875605.1 Prevotella sp.
AGGTTTTTCGGCCTCAAAACTGCGATTTTCCGGCCAAAAGTGCGGAAAATGGGGGGTGAAAACTGCACAAATCGGCAGTTTTGTGCACGGATTTAACGGATTTTAGGTTAAAATCGGGCGATTTTTGTTAACACTTTTCGGACGCAAAAACTTATTCTGTTGATTATCAACGGTTTACAAAACAGCCCTCCGGAACCCAAATTTTCCGCTGGCGCGCAAAAATCCGGTTTCGCCCGATTCTTCGAAAAAGGCCGGAAAATCAAAGTGTAAGCAAAAGTGTTAAAAAAAACGACACTTTGATTTTCAGTCCAAACGGTTTCCCCAATAAAATCCCTCAGACAATGGTCCTCTTTCCCGGGGAATGTTTATGGAGGCCTACCTTTGCTATAGCTCTTTTCGTATAACCCTTTCAGCATAGGCAAATACATCATTATCAGGAAAAGTTTCGTTTATTCGACCGATTTTTTGTAAGTTTGCATCTTCAAAAAGGAAAACTTTATAACAACAAGAATATGCTTACACTAAAACTCATCAGTGAGGAAACTGAACGTGTGATCAAAGGCTTGGAAAAAAAGCACTTTGAAGGTGCCCGTGAAGCCGTTGAAAAAGTATTGTCCATTGACCGCAAACGCCGCGAAGCCCAGCAGAAGTGCGACCGCAACAAGCAGGAGGCCAAGCAGATGGCTGCGCGGATAGGCGCGCTCATGAAGCAAGGCCAGAAGGAAGAGGCCGAGGCTGTGAAGGCGCAGGTGGCTGTGCTGAAGCAGAATGACAAGACGCTCCAGGAGGAGATGGACAATGCCGAAAAGGAACTGACAGCCCTGCTGTGTACCATACCCAATATTCCCTGCGACATGGTACCTGAAGGCCGTACGGCCGCTGACAATGTGGTGGTGAAGGAAGGCGGTGTGAAGCCGGAATTGCCTGAGGGTGCGCTCTGCCATTGGGACCTGTGCAAGAAGTTCAATCTCATAGACTTTGACCTTGGCGTGAAAATCACCGGTGCGGGATTCCCCGTCTATGTGGGCAAGATGGCGCGCCTGCAGCGTGCGCTCGAAGCTTTCTTCCTTGAAGAGGCACGCAAGAGCGGCTACCTTGAGATACAGCCTCCGTATGTAGTAAACGAGGCTTCCGGTTATGGCACGGGACAGTTGCCCGACAAGGAGGGACAGATGTATCATGCCAACCTCGACAACCTTTACCTGATTCCCACGGCAGAGGTTCCGGTAACCAATATCTTCCGCGATGTGATTCTTGAGGAGAAGGACCTGCCCATCAAGCGATGTGCCTATTCGGCCTGTTTCCGCCGTGAGGCCGGCAGCTATGGCAAGGATGTGCGCGGGCTGAACCGTCTGCACCAGTTCGACAAGGTGGAGATTGTGCGCATAGACAAGCCTTCGCATTCCTACGAGTCGCTCAACGAGATGCTCGACCATGTGGAGGGACTGATGAAGAAGCTGGAACTCCCCTATCACATCCTGCGCCTCTGTGGTGGCGACATGAGCTTCACATCGGCCATCTGCTATGATTTTGAGGTGTGGAGCGCAGCGCAGCAACGCTGGCTGGAGGTATCGTCGGTTTCCAACTTCGAGAGCTACCAGGCCAACAGGCTGAAATGCCGCTACCGCAATGCCGAGACCAAGAAACCGGAACTCTGCCACACCCTTAACGGTTCGGCGCTGGCTCTTCCGCGCATCGTGGCCGCCATCATGGAAAACAACCAGACGCCCGAGGGCATCCGTGTGCCGAGGTGTCTTGTTCCTTATTGCGGTTTCGATATGCTAGACGACAATAATTTCTGAACCATAGGCCTTGCTGAAAGGCAGCACGGGAAAAGGAAGCCTGAGATAATCCGCTTGTCCCTCAACGGAAAGGGTGACACAAACGGTGTTCTTGGACTTCCTTTCCCCCTTTTCTATATCTTCAGTATTTGATTGACAGTCAGCCTGTTCACGAATTTTATAAAATGAAACCTAAAAGTGTCTAATCTATTGAAATACGGAATACGGTCTCTGGTTTTTATGCTTATATTTGCCGCTGTGAAAGCAATCATGGACTAATGGAATTCTCACCTAAAAACACTGCTGATATGAAAAGAACGATTTTTACAGGACTGCTGGCTGTCATGTCCTTTTTTGCCCCGAATGCACAGGCCTGTACAGGCATCACGCTGCATACCACAGCCAATGAACCGGTTACTGCACGCACCATAGAGTGGGCCGGTAATGACCTTGAAAGCCGCTATGCGGTAGTGCCACGTGGCTACACCCAGCAATCGTATGTGCCCGGCGGAAGGAAGGAGGGCATGCGCTTTACAGCAAAATACGGCTATGTGGGACTGTCTGTAGAGCAGGAGGAGTTCGTGGTGGACGGCCTGAATGAGGCCGGTCTTGCCGCCGCGCTCTTCTATTTCCCGGGTTACGGCGAATATGAAAGCTATGACGCACACAGAAAGGACAAGACTGTCAGCGACCTGCAGCTCGTTTCGTGGATACTCGGCTCTTTCAGTACTATAGACCAGGTGAAGGATGCACTCAGCCAGGTTTCTGTCATCAGCATCGACCCTCGGGGCTCTACTGTGCATTGGCGCATTACAGAGCCAAACGGCAGACAGGCCGTGCTTGAGATTGTAGGCAAGCAACTGAAGTTCCATGAAAACACGCTTGGCGTGCTCACCAACTCACCTGCCTTCGACTGGCATCTGACCAACCTCAACAACTATGTCAACCTGATGCCCGGACCGATTACGGAAAGGAAGATAGGTGACCTGCAGGTGAAGGCCTTTGGTGGCGGAGGCGGGCTGCATGGCATTCCCGGTGACATGACTCCCCCATCGAGGTTTGTGCGTGCAGCCATATTCCAGTCAACGGCTCCTCAGCAGCCCACGACTGAAAAAGCGGTGATACAGGCCTTCCACCTGCTCAACAACTTCGATATTCCCACGGGAATCCAGTTCGCGGAAGGACAGCCTGTGCCCGACATTCCCAGTGCCACGCAATGGACGGTGGCGACAGACCTCCGGCATTTGCGCATATACTATCGGACCATGCACAATTCAAATATACGCTGTCTTGACCTTAACGACATTGATTTCGCCAAGACCAGCTATCATTCTGTCCCGCTCGACAGGCAGAAAGAGCAGCCCATTGAGAAAATCAAGGTGAGGTAACATGGACAGCCCGGAAATATTGCAGAGGAAGGAAAAGGCCACCTCCATACGTCTTGTGGCATCACCGTTCGGTTTCCTTAAACTTGCAAGCCGTGATGGCCGGTTATGTCTCTGCCAGTGGCATGTAGAGCCGTTGGCAGGGGCCGGATGTAACAGTGAAGAACCTGTGCTGAGGGAGGCAGAACGGCAGCTCAATGAATACTTCAATCGGTCGCGCACTTCATTCGCCTTGCCCCTGTTCTTTGGCGGAACTGTTTTCCAGCAGATGGTATGGAACGCGCTGGCCAACATTCCTTATGGCTCAATGGTGACTTATGCGTGGTTGGCTCGTGCCATAGGCCGTCCGAAAGCGGTCAGAGCAGTGGCGCGTGCATGCCATGACAATCCGTTAGGCATCATCCTGCCCTGCCATCGTGTCATAGGCAGCAATGGAAAACTGGTGGGATATGCTGGTGGGCTGGAGACCAAACGATGTCTGCTGCAGCTTGAACAGCAGGTGGAATGGAAGGAATACAATACAAGATAAGTGATGTTTGAACCAATCTGAACCTGTTTTTTTCGGCATTTTTCGTTTATTCGCCCTTTTTTCCGTAAGTTTGCACTCAAAAACAGGCAGATAGACCGCCGGTGCATGAACACCTCTGGCCAGTGGTGTTTTCAGGAAGTGCTACCAGTGGGCATGTGTGGTGGTGCAAGCTGCTCCATTTGAAGTCAACATCAGAATATTATGAGAAGATTCCTTTCCGTTGCAGTCGTTATCGTGTTGGCTGTACTACCTGTCAATGCTGTGCTTAAGGAAAAAGACCTGGGCAACACATTGTCCATACTCCGTGACGAACTGACCTCCTCCTACCAGGAGCTGGAAAGACAGAGCGGATTGATGAAGGAACAGCAGGAAAACGTGAAGAAAGACCTGGTGACCGTATTGGCAAAAAGCAGTCAGAACTCACTGATGCTTTACTCCCAGAAGCCGGATTATATATTCGACCTGACCTATGCTTGTCATGAAGCCACGGAGCAGTATGCACGGTATCAGCAGACAGTGTTGCCCTTCCGGTCGTTTATCAGGCGCATAGACAACGAGATAGCGCGTTATGACAGTCTGATGGTCCATCTGAGTTCCATGCCGACCATGATGTTGACAGAACGCGAGAAAATAGACCGCAGTGTCTGTCTGACATTGGTCGTGAGCATCCGCAGGACTTTGAAGGAAAACAGCGAACAACTGAACGACTACATCCGCTATTATAAAATGACGGAAGAACGCCTGCGCTCGCTGAACGACTATGCCAACAAGCGTTATGCTGATATACAGACAAGCATCTTCAAGAATGGAGGGGAAAGCTATTTCAGCATTCTGGCAAGTCTGCGCACGGAATACCGCACCACAAAGGATGCTGTCACAGGAAAGTACAGGTCGGCAAAGAAACTCAATTCACAATGGGACAGCCGTGTTATTGTACTGCTGTTTTTCATTATCATTGTATGTGGACTGATCTCCTATTCCCTCAATGCCGTGGCTGTGCGTTATATCCGGAAGCAACGGTGGAGTCCGGCATGGCTGGATGAAAAGTCACAATGTGTGGTGCTGACCGCAACGGTCGTGACCATGGCCATACTGCTGGGTATAATCCGTTGGATATACAAGGACCAGAATTTCATTATCATGGCCAGCGACCTGCTTGTGGAATATATATGGTTGCTGGGCGTGATACTCATATCCTTGTTGTTGAGGCTCAACATGACACAGATAAAAAGCGGTTTCCGGATCTATTCACCGTTGATACTCATTGGATTGATTGTCATCGTGTTCCGCATTGTGTTGATTCCCAACGACCTGGTGAACCTGATTTTCCCTCCGATACTTCTGCTCTGTTCTTACTGGCAATGGAAAGCCATGAAAAAACACAACCGTATCGTACCTTCCAGTGACAGGTTTTTCACATACATGTCTGAGGCTGTTCTGCTCTTCTCGCTTGCATTCTCCTGGATAGGATATACTCTGCTGAGCGTGCAGGTGCTTATCTGGTGGATCATGCAGCTCACATGCGTCCTGACCATTACATGTTTCAAGGGGTTGCTTCAGTCATGGGCTGCAAGCAACGGAATGGATGACCAGCCTATTACGGAGGCATGGCTGTACCGGTTGATATGCAAGGTCGTTGTACCTGCAATGGCTGTTTATTCGCTCTTGATATCTATCTACTGGGCGGCTGATATATTCAATCTGAGCAGTACGACAAAAGCCATTTTTACCAATCGTTTCATCGATACTGGTACTATTGCCATCAGTATCCATGCGCTTGCTCTGGTTGTCACATTGTTCTTCCTGTTCTCTTACATCAATGCCACGGTAAAGGAACTGTTGAGACTCTATTTTGAAAAAAGTGATAAATCGACAGCCGAAACCCGTTCGGTGATGATGAAGAATGTTGTTCAGGTGGCTGTTTGGGGAATGTGGATCATAATCAGCTTGAGCATTCTTCATGTGAGCAATACTTGGCTTGTTGTTATCTCTGGAGGTCTGTCCACTGGTATCGGATTTGCCTCAAAAGACATACTTGAGAACATTTATTACGGTATTTCGTTGATGACCGGACGTGTCAAGGTCGGGGATTACATAGAGTGTGACGGAACAAGAGGACGGGTAAGCTCCATCTCTTACACAAGCACAATGGTTGATACCGTAGATGGTTCGGTAATAGCCTTCCAGAACAGTCAGTTGTTCACAAAAAACTACAAGAACATGACAAAGAACCATGGCCTTGAACTGGATACACTGGAAGTGGGTGTGGCTTACGGTACAGATATAGCAAAGGTAAGGCAGCTACTCACGGAGGCCATTGTGAAACTGGATTGCGTAATGCGCAAATCGGATACGAAAATATTGTTGAAAGGATTCGGTGATAACTCCATAGACCTTAAGATTCTGGTCTGGGTATCTGTACGTACACATGCCAAGGCCAATAGTGATGTCCTGGAATGTGTCTATAATACGCTGAATGAGAACAATATTGAGATTCCGTTCCCGCAACGTGATGTGAGGATACTGGAACACCAGGGCTAATATGGTATATATGAAAATTGGATAGCAATAGAAAAGGTTCCTCTGAAAGGAACCTTTTCTATGAATAGGTATTACCAAGAATGCTATGCACAATAGAAATATTGATAGTAGATATAGGCGAGGATTGCCGCTAAGACCAGAAAGATGACGGTCTTGACAAGACATCCGGCCAGTTTCTTCAGGATCATGAATACTACAATAAATGCAATGATACAGAAGATATAATAGGCTATTTGTGTACTCATATTATTGTTATAAAAAGCGTCAGAAAGGAATTATTTGAATAACTTACGGAATATGGCAGGAACGGGTGTTTCGAATTCCATGCGTTCACCTGTTACCGGATGTGTGAAGCACAGTTTGTAGGCATGTAAGCAGAGTCTGTGAATGGGATCGTCTCCATTTCCGTATTTGACATCACCGCACACAGGGTGACCCATGTCCGCAGAATGAACACGTATCTGGTTCTTCCGTCCCGTTTCAAGTTTGTATTCAAGTAGAGAATGGGAAACTGTACGTGCCAATACATGGAAATGGGTAACGGCGTATTTTCCCCCGTTATCATATGGCGATGAGTAGGTGAAATAGGATTTGTTGTCCTTGAGCCAATTGGCAATGGTTCCTCCTTCATCTATGACTTCTCCGCTGACAACTGCGACATAACGGCGGTCATAGACGATATCGTGCCAGTTGTGTTCAAATTCCTGTTCGGTTTGCATATCCTTGGCATACACCATCAGTCCACTTGTATCACGGTCAAGCCTATGCACAACATGAGCACGGCATTTCTGTTTTGATCTATGGAAATAATCATCAAGCAATGATTTTACATTCAGGGATTTGTGACCTGCAGCCATGGAAAGTATTCCGATATTTTTCTCGACAATGACGAGATAACGGTCTTCATAGACCAACTTCACATAACGGCTTTTAAAACATTGAAGGTTACGCTTGGTCTGACTTACACTGACTTTCATTCCTGAATGAAGAGGAAAGTCAAATTGTGTGACAGTTTTGCCATCGACCTTAATTCCTCTACCCTGAAGTGTTGCTTTGATTTTTGTCCTGGAATCCTTGATGTTTTTCAAAAGCCATTCAAGTAATGGTAAATCTTCTTTTACGACATAATGGTCGTAAGTGTCCTTTTTCTGATAGTTGCTGTTCTTGATCATGTTGCAAAATTATGCAAAAAAAAGTCTTACAGGAAAATTTAGCGCATGTTTTTGATAAACATCCTGTTAAAACATGCAGGAAAATCTGGTTTATTCATTTTATTTTTCAGGTCTATTCTTTACATTTTCTGAAATATTTCTGTAAGGAAACTCTTGAAATACCCAGCTTTACCAACTGGTTCAAATCTTCTGTAGCTGCATCCTTTTTGTTTAGTTCAATCCTGATATTGGCACGATTCAGCAGATAGTCAGTATTTGTAGGATCCAGTATTATAGCCTGAGAAAAATCATACTCTGCAGGTACAAGCATTTTTCGTTCATATTCTATGCCAGCCCGTGCGGCATAGGCTACATGGTTGTCAGGATATAAGGTTATAAGAGTATTGATCTGATCCATGGCATCGGTGAGATGATTGTCTTTCTGATTAATTAAAGCTAAGCCTAATAATGATTCAAACTGTGTAGGATGTTTTCTGAGAATACGTTCATAGTCTATCCTCGCAAACTTGTAACGTGCCATTTTTCCATTAACGTAGGCACGGTAGAATAATGCAGAAATGTTGTCTGTATCTTTACGCAGAATATAGTCGTATTCATCAAGCGCATACTGCCACTGCTCGAGTTCAATATTCAGTGCTGCTTTGGCTAAATGTAAATCTACAGACTCTGGATTTGTCTGTAACATCCGTATGATTCTGGAAAGACTATCTTTTTTTTCTGTTATGGTCTGGGCGTATGAGACACTACATAATGAAAAAAAAGAAAGGCAGATAAGGATACTACGTAGAATACTCATTGAAAAGGAATGTAGAATGTGCAAGACGGCAGAATATCCGTTTGGCTTCTGCCGTCTTGTACAATAAGGATTATTTCTTGTTGATATAATTTACAATCCATGCTCCGACTTCCTCGGTACCATACTTCATTCCACCGTCAACTTGTATTTCTGGTGTACGTACATTGGCATCAAGGGACGCATTTACGGCTTCACGTATTAATGCACCTTCTTCTTTTAGACTGAAGTGTTCAAGCATCATGGCCACAGATAAAATCTGTGCTATTGGATTTGCAATATTTTTTCCTGCTGCTTGTGGCCAACTGCCATGTACAGGTTCGAAGACCGGTGTGCTCTCTCCAATTGAGGCCGAAGGGAGAAGTCCCATACTTCCACTTATACAGCTGCCTTCATCTGTCAGAATATCACCGAAAGTGTTTTCGGTAACCATCACATCGAAAAATGTCGGCTCTGAAATCATGCGCATGGCAGCATTGTCAACAAACATATAATCAACTTTGACATCAGAATTAGAAGATTCCATTTCTTTGGCCACTTGCCTCCATAGTCTGCTTGAAGCCAGCACATTTGCCTTGTCCACTACAGTGAGGTGTTTATTTCGCTTACGTGCATAGTCAAAAGCTACATTCATGATTCTCACTATTTCCGGGCGTGTATAGTAGTTGGTATCATAGGCTTTATCATTATCTTGGTATTTGTCACCAAAATACATTCCACCGGTCAGTTCGCGAATACAGACGAAGTCTGCACCACTTACCAGTTCCTTGCGCAGAGGTGAATGGTGGAGCAAGCACTGAAAAGTCTGTACTGGTCGGATATTTGCAAATAGTCCAAGTTTTTTCCGCATGGCCAACAGACCTTGTTCAGGTCTGACTTTTGCTGTAGGGTCATTGTCGTATTTGGGATGCCCTACTGCTGCAAATAGAACAGCATCTGCTGCTTTACATATTTCGAATGTCGATTCTGGAAAAGGGTCACGAACTTCATCAATGGCATGTGCACCACAAATTGCTTCAGTAAATGAAACCTCATGGCCAAATTTGTTGGCAATGGCATTCATGGTTGCCACTCCTTGTTTCATAATCTCAGGGCCAATTCCATCTCCGGGAAGAACTGCAATGTTCAATTTCATATTTAATAAATGTTTTAATTTTTACAATAATCCATTTTTCTTAATACATTCTCATCTTCAATCATGTTAAGCATTTTGAACGTGGCCTTGATGGCAGCTTCCGTTTGGTCTGCATCCAATCCACGGGTGCGCATGATTTTATCTCCGTTTCTCCATGTTATGACGGTTTGGACAAGTGCATCTGTTCGTCCGCCTGGTGGAATTGAGACGGCATAGTTTTCCAATGTAGGGAAGGTACGGTCAAGATACTTTCTGTAAATGCTTCGTAATGCTTTGACAAAAGCATCGTATTGTCCATCTCCTGTACAGTCTGCAACGTAATCTTTTCCATTGATATTGACCTTGATACTTGCAATCGGTTTAAGGCCATAACTGGTAGAAACCATGTAGCTGACCAGTTTGACTTTGTCGTCAGGCACATTGTGTTTTAGAACATCACTGACAATGTATGGTAAATCGTCTTGGGTTACAAGTTCCTTTCTGTCTCCAAGTTCTGTAATTCTTTTTGTTACGATTCTTGTCTGTTCGGGAGAAAGTTCGAGCCCAAGTTCTTCCAGATTCCGGGAGATGTTTGCTTTTCCACTGTTCTTTCCTAATGCGTATTCACGTTTCCTTCCAAAACGCTCAGGAACCAAATCATTGCAATATAGGTTGTTTTTATTGTCTCCATCCGCGTGTACACCTGCAACTTGCGTAAAAACATTTTCCCCCACAATTGGCTGGTTGGGCGCAATGGCAATTCCACTATATCCTTCTACCAATTTGCTGATCTCATTTAATCTGCTTTCATCAATATTGGTTTGGGCATGAAACTGGTCTTTGAGAATAACTTGCACACTTGAAAGAGGTGCATTTCCACATCTTTCTCCTAAGCCATTTACTGTTACATGCAATCCTTTGGCTCCACACAAAACGGCAGCGAGAGAATTGGAAACTGCCAAGTCGTAATCATTATGGGCGTGGAAGTCGAAATGAGAATCAGGATATCTCTTTGCCATTTTACGCATGTATTCAACACATTGCAATGGATTCATAATACCTAATGTGTCAGGTAGCATGAATCTTTTGATATTTGTTTTAGCCAATGTGTCCATAAGTAAATACACATAGTCATTGTCATCACGCATGCCAGAACTCCAGTCCTCAAGATACAGGTTTACGTCCATATCAAACTTGTCTGCATATTCAAGAGAACGCATGATGTCGTCAATGTGTTCCTGTGGCGTTTTTTTTAGTTGTTGACGACAATGTTTGGAGGAACCTTTAGCCAACAGGTTTACCACATGACCTCCACAATCACGAATCCAGTCAATGGATTTGTTCCCGTCAACAAATCCCAGTACCTCAACTCTTTTGGCCATGCCTTCATTTTCTGCATATTTGCATATCATAGACACAGCATTTTTCTCACCATCAGAAACTCTTGCAGACGCGACTTCTATTCTGTCAACGTTGACTGCGCCAAGCAATTTGCGTGCTATCATAAGTTTCTCATGAGGCAGGAAACTAACACCGCTGGTCTGTTCACCGTCTCTCAGTGTACAGTCCATGATTTCTATGAAGGGCATGGTCAGGTTCCGTGACTTTATTTGTTGGCTTGTTCCCATTCTTCAATTTTAGCCTTGTTATCAAGTAAGTAATCGATGTCGTCAAGACCGTTCATCAGACAATGTTTTTTGTAGCCATTGATTTCAAAATGTTCTTGTTCTCCTGTCCTTTTGTTGAGGATAGTCTGATTGGGCAAATCCACTTCGACTTCAGTCTGGCTGTTTTCTTCAATGCTGGCAAACAGATTGCTTAAGAATTTTTCTGTTACGACAACCGGTAATACAAAGTTATTCAATTCGTTGTTTTTATGTATATCTGCAAAAAAACTGCTGACAACTACACGGAATCCATAGCCAGCGATAGCCCATGCCGCATGTTCCCGCGATGATCCAGAACCAAAGTTCTTTCCTGCAACAAGCACCACACCCTTGTATTTGGGGTTATTCAATACAAAGGCCTTGTTAAGTGATCCATCACTGTTGTATCTCCAGTCACGGAACAGATTATCCCCCATGCCTTTTTTGTCAGTTGCTTTCAGGAATCGGGCAGGAATAATCTGGTCGGTATCTACATTCTCCAGTGGAAGGGGTACACATGTACTTGTTATAATATTGAATTTCTGTTTCATTTTAATTTTAATAGGTTTTAATGTCATTACATAAACTCCCGTGGGTCAGCAATATAGCCAGTGATTGCTGCTGCTGCAGCCACCAATGGACTTGCAAGTATTGTTCTTGCACCAGGTCCCTGTCGGCCTTCAAAATTCCTGTTGCTTGTGCTTACAGCATATTTCCCGGCAGGTATTTTGTCATCGTTCATGGCAAGGCAGGCAGAACACCCGGGTTGCCTGATTTCGAAACCGGCTTCTTTGAGTATCCTGTCCAATCCTTCCTCTCTGATTTGTTTATCAACAGACCAGCTTCCGGGAACAAGCCATGCTATAACATTATCAGCTTTCTTCTTGCCTTTCACTATTGAGGAAAAAGCCCTGAAATCCTCAATTCTTCCATTTGTACATGCTCCCAGGAATACATAGTCAATGGGGTGACCTAAAAGTTGCTCTCCTGGTTCAAAACCCATGTAGGAAAGACTTTTTACAAACGAAGATTTCCCGGCTTCCCCTATGGCATCAAGAGTTGGAATGTGTCCGGTAATGCTGATTCCCATACCCGGGTTTGTTCCGTAAGTTATTCTTGGGTCTATTTCCTCTGCATTATAAGTCAGCTCTTTGTCAAACACTGCATCTTCACCGCTTTTCAATGTTTTCCAATAAGCTACTGCCTCTTCCCACTCTTGTCCCTTGGGGGCATATTCCTTGTCCTTGAGATAATCGAACGTTGTCTGGTCTGGGGCAATGAAACCTCCTCGTGCACCCATTTCTATGGAAAGATTGCATAATGTCAACCTTCCTTCCATAGACATGTTGCGTACCACTTCACCAGCGTATTCGACAAAATAGCCTGTTGCCCCACTTGTCGTGAGTTGTGACATCAGGAATAATGCCACGTCTTTTGCCACTACACCTTTCTTGAGTTTTCCATTAATTGTGATGCGCATGGATTTTGGCTTCTGTTGCAATATGCATTGTGAGGCCATTACCATCTCTACTTCAGAAGTCCCTATACCAAAAGCCACAGCACCCATTGCTCCATGTGTAGAAGTATGGGAGTCGCCACACACAATGGTCATTCCGGGTAAGGAGAGTCCTTTCTCGGGACCGACGACATGTATGATGCCATTGTCTTTAGACATCATCCCAAAATGTGTCAGTCCAAAATCCTTGCAGTTCTGGGCCAGTGTGTCAACCTGTTTCCTGGATACCGGGTCCTCAATGGGTTTGTCCTGGTCATGCGTTGGTGTATTATGGTCGGGCATACAGAATATCTGCTGGGGTCTGAAGCATTGTAATCCACGTGCACGCATTCCGGCAAATGCCTGTGGTGAGGTCACCTCATGACAATAGAGCCGATCAATATAAAGCTGTGTAGGTCCGTCGTCTATCATCTGTACGACATGTTTGTCCCAGATTTTGTCAAATAATGTGTTCATTTACTCAAATTTTCGATCTTAACTATTTATGTTTCAAGTGATTATTTCTTGAACTTGTTGATACAGTCAATGTAGGCTTCTACTGATGCAGTGACAATATCAGTATTGGCGCCAAAGCCATAATATACATTCCCGTCATATTCTACCTGCATGTGTACTTTACCCACATCATCACTGCCTTTAGAGATGGCTTGTATGGTAAATTCCTTCAGGAACATCTGTTTCTGTATGATTTTCTTGAGTGCTTTGATGGCTGCATCAACGGGGCCGTTGCCGGTTGATGCTTCCTCGAATTTCTGTCCACTGATATCCAGCCCTATGCTTGCAACACTCTTTACGCCCATGCCTGTTGTCACTTGCAGGAAATCCAGCTTCACGGCGTGTGCTTCAGCTGTATCTGCCCCCGACAACATCAGGATATCGTCATCGTTCACTTCCTTTTTCTGGTCGGCAATACGCAGGAACTGCTGGTAGAGATTGTCAAGTTTCTTGTCGTCTTCAAGATTCACTCCAAGTACCTGAAGTCTGTATTTCAGTGCTGCCCTACCCGAGCGTGCAGTCAGTACGATGGAATTGTCATCAAGTCCGACATCTTTCGGGTCTATGATTTCATAGGTCTGAACATTTTTCAGTACGCCGTCCTGATGAATACCGCTTGAATGCGCAAATGCGTTTCTGCCGACAATGGCCTTGTTGGCTTGTACGGGCATGTTCATCAGTGAACTGACCATGCGGCTTGCGGGATAGATCTTGGTTGTATTGATATTGGTATCTATATTGATACCTTTATGGCATTTCAGTATCATGGCGATTTCCTCGAGCGATGTGTTTCCTGCGCGTTCGCCGATACCATTTATCGTGACCTCCACCTGACGTGCACCATTGAGAACACCGCTCAAGGTGTTGGCTGTTGCCATTCCCAGATCGTTATGGCAGTGTGTAGAGATAATGGCCTTGTCAATGTTAGGTACATGCTCGACAAGATACTTGATTTTCTCGCCGTATTCTGAAGGCAGGCAGTAACCTGTGGTGTCCGGTATGTTCACCACTGTCGCACCAGCCTTGATGACGGCTTCGATGACCCTTGCCAGATATTCATTGTCGGTACGCCCTGCGTCTTCTGCATAGAACTCCACGTCCTCTACATATTTCTTCGCATATTTCACGGCAGCAACGGCCCGCTCTATGATTTCCTCCCTGTTGGAGTTGAACTTGTATTTGATATGGCTGTCGCTAGTTCCGATACCGGTGTGTATGCGCTTGCGTTTGGCATATTTGAGCGACTCGGCGGCGGTGTCTATGTCTTTTTCCACGGCCCGTGTCAGCGCACATATCGTTGGCCATGTCACGGCTTTGCTGATTTCAATCACGGAGTTGAAGTCTCCTGGGCTTGAAATGGGGAAACCGGCCTCAATGACATCGACCCCCAGTTGCTCGAGTTGCTTGGCTACCTGGATTTTCTCAACCGTATTCAACTGACAACCTGGCACTTGTTCGCCATCCCTTAAGGTTGTATCAAAAATATACAATCTGTCGCTCATATCATTTAAATGTTTTGATGTTTCTTTAACAAAAGAGCCTTCCACACTTACAAGGAAGTGAGAAAGGCTCTCGGTTTATCTTACTACAAGCTATACACACGCCTTGACACTTCCTACCGTTTTTGTCAGTAGAATTCGGATAATGGCGATGGATAGTCCTTGTATCTGATTCATTTCTTCTGTCTTTTGCGCTGCAAAGGTATAGATAATTATCCTAACAGACAAATAAATTATAACTTTTTTCGGTCAAAATCTTACGATTTGCCACTTTTCAATGCCTTAAGCACTTGTTTCGCAATCGACTTCATGCCTTTTATGTTCGGATGTCCATTCTGTTTGTCAACATCCTGCAACTGCAGGTATTGCACGCCATAGTGGTCGCAGATGGTCTTGATGGATGAAGTCACGCCTTCGCTCAGTTCACTGTTGATGATGTACAGCAGCCGTGCATTGGGGTAACGGTTCTGTGCTTCGGCAAGTATAGTGGCAACTGCCGGGCGGAATGTATAGAGGTCTGCCCGCTTGATGTTCTCGTATTTGAATTCTCCGAGCGGTACACCGGCCCAGCTGTCATTGGTGGCTCCGAAGATGAGTATGATGTCCGGAGTGCCGAGGTTGTTCACGCGGTTCACGAACGAGCGTGCCGAATAGTCCTCATCGTCATAGCCGGTATAGCAGATGGTCGATCCGGAGAAGGAATTGTTCACGCCCAGCTTGTAGCCGCCTTCTTTCACCACCTGCCACCACCACATCTGTTTCACGTCAGTGACATCTGTGCGGTTCAGGTCTATTTTCTTGAAATACCAGATTGTGTTGTTCTCCGGTGTGAGATAGCCTTCGTAGGCTGAATACGAGTCACCGAGAATGGCAACGGTTTCCTTGGCTTGTGCTCCTGCCGTCACGCTGATGAATGGAGCGACAAGGACTAAAAACAGTAAATTTTTCATATTACACATTATTTTGATATAAGATTAGTGAATGTTATCCTGTAATGTAATCCATGTCCTGGTACGGTGTCAGAACTGGTCGTTGTCGCGTTGCATGAGTATGGCATCTATACTGTCGCCGTTGTTGATTCTGCTTCCGATGATTTCTCCTTCGAACATAGGCTGTGAGCTGTCTGCATCGTCCGGGTCCTGGAAGCGGGTGAATTCTCCGCGGAAACGCAGCAGCACATCGTCAGTCGCACCTTTACGGTGCTTGGCTATGATGATCTGTGCCATGCCTTTCGTGGAGTTGCCTTTCTCGTCCTGGAAGAGCCTGTAGTATTCGGGGCGGTGAACGAACAGCACCATGTCGGCATCCTGTTCGATGGCGCCCGATTCGCGCAGGTCGCTCAGTTGCGGACGCTTGCCTTCAAGTCCCTCGCGGTTTTCCGCCGTACGGTTCAGCTGTGAAAGTGCCAGGATGGGTATGTTCAGCTCCTTGGCCAGACCTTTGAGTGAGCGCGATATGGTGGAAACTTCTTCTTGACGGCTGCCGAATTTCATTCCACTGGCATTCATCAGCTGCAGGTAGTCTATCATGATCAGCTTCACTTCTTTTTCCCTGACCAGTCGCCGTGCTTTTGTCCTCAGTTCAAATACGTTAAGTCCCGGCGTGTCGTCAACGTACAGGGGTGCTCCCTGCATTTTCTGGATGTTCTTGTCCAGGCGTTCCCATTCATCGGGCGACAGCTGTCCGTTGAGGATTTTCTTTCCCGGAATCTCGCATACGTTGGATATGAGGCGGTTCACCAGCTGCAGGTTGCTCATTTCAAGCGAGAAGAATGCTGTGGGTATGCGCTGGTCGATGGCGATGTTCTTGGCCACGGACAGTGCAAACGAAGTCTTGCCCATGGCGGGGCGACCGGCGATGATGACAAGGTCGGAATCCTGCCAGCCGCTGGTCAGTTCGTCCATTTTCTGGAAGCCGGTGGAAATGCCGGTCAGGCCGTCACTGTTGGCCGCCGCCTTCTGCAACACCTTCACGGCCTGGTTCACTACCGGGTCAATCTGCACATAGTCCTGCTTCATGTTGCGCTGGGACAGTTCGAAGAGCTTTCCTTCTGCATCCTGCATCAGTTCCGCCACATCTTCCGTGTCGTCGAAGGCGCGGGTCTCTATCATGCTGGCGTAGGAGATGAGCTGCCTGGCCATGTATTTCTGTGCAAGGATATTGGCGTGGTACTCGATGTGGGCCGATGATGACACGTGCGCGCTGAGTTCCACTATATAGGGGGCTTCTCCGGCTTCTGCCAGCGTGCCTTCGCGCTTGAGTTCCTCCACCACTGTCATGATGTCCACCGGATGCTCGTCCATATTGAGCGTCTGGATGGCCCTGTATATTTTCTGGTGCTTGGGGTCGTAGAAGGTCTCCGGCGTGAGCGTCTCTGACACGATGGAGAAGGCATCATGGTCTATCATCAGCGCACCGATGACCAGCCGTTCCAGTTCCAGTGCCTGTGGCTGAAGGTGTCCGTATATGTTGTCCACCGGCGATGCTTTCTGCTTTCTGCCCGGTGTGGAATTGTTTTTTTCTGCCATGTGAAAAGTGGAAGATGATTGAATAAGGTCTGCAAAATTAGGGAAAAAAAACGGCAAACAGCCATGGGCGGCGGAAAATATTCGTACTTTTGCGGAAAAATCATTGACCATGGCAAAAGACAAGACAGCTTATGTATGCAGCAACTGCGGGCATGAATCCGGTAAATGGATAGGGAAATGTCCCAGTTGCGGACAGTGGAATACGTTCAAGGAAATATCCATCTCGCCGAAGCCTCTTTCCGGACAGCGCGCAGCCGGCTCCGGGTTCATGGGCTTTTCGCCTTCGCGTTCGCCCTCTGCCCGCCCGTTGAGGCTCAGGGAGATTCCTGACCAAGACGAGCAGCGCATTGACATGCATGATGCCGAGCTGAACAGGGTGCTCGGTGGCGGTCTGGTGGCAGGAAGCATCGTGCTCATGGGCGGCGAACCGGGCATAGGAAAGAGTACGCTCACATTGCAGACCATTCTCGGCATGCCTGAGCGCGATATCCTCTATGTGAGCGGTGAGGAGAGCGCGTACCAGCTCAAGATGCGTGCCAACCGGCTGCTTGCCTCCGGTGGCGGACAGGTTTCCACTGACCATGTGTCCATCTGCTGTGAGACATCGCTCAACAAGGTGTTTGCCGTCATGGAAGAGACACGCCCGCAGATTGTGGTCATCGACTCCATACAGACCATTCTCCTGGAGGAAATCGACAGCAGTCCGGGCAGCATCACGCAAGTCCGGGAGTGTGCTGCCGCCCTGTTGAGGTTTGCCAAGTCCACGGGCATTCCGGTCATCCTGATCGGCCACATCAACAAGGAAGGCACGCTGGCCGGCCCGAAGATACTGGAGCACATCGTCGATACGGTCATCCAGTTCGAGGGCGACCAGCACTATCTCTACCGCATTCTGCGCGCCATCAAGAACCGTTTCGGAAGCACGGCCGAGGTGGGCATCTATGAAATGCGGCAGAACGGACTGCGCCAGGTGGCCAACCCGTCGGAACTCCTGCTCAACCAGGACCATGAGGGGCTGTCGGGCGTGGCCATCAGCTCGGCCATGGAAGGCGTGAGGCCTTTCCTCGTGGAGACCCAGGCATTGGTATCTTCGGCCGCATACGGCACACCGCAACGTTCTGCCACAGGGTTTGACCAGCGCAGACTCAACATGCTCTTGGCTGTACTGGAAAAACGGGTGGGCTTCAAGCTCATGCAGAAGGACGTGTTCCTGAACATCGCCGGCGGTCTGCGTGTGGCCGACCTGGCCATGGACCTTAGCGTCATAGCGGCTGTACTGTCCAGCAATGTCGATACGCCCATTGAACAGGGCTGGTGCATGGCGGGCGAAGTGGGACTGAGTGGCGAGGTGAGGCCGGTGAGCCGCATCGAACAGCGCATCAGTGAGGCAGAGAAACTGGGCTTCAGCCACATCATCCTGCCCAGGCAGAACCTGACGGGCATAGCAGCGAGGAAGTTCCAGATAGAACTCGTGCCCGTGAGAAAGGTCGAAGAGGCACTCCGCACATTGTTCGGGTAGGAACATACGGGGCTGTACGCCCGTTTTATCCAGTGTTTGAGCCTTCCTGGATACGATTCCGCAAAATCAAAGTGTCACGAAAACAACCGTTTTTGTGACACTTTGATTTTACGGCCATTTTTGAAGATTCGGGCGGAAGCGGATTTTTGCGCGCCAGAGGAAATTCCCGGTTTTAGGAGTCTGTTTTGTAAACCGTTGATAATCAGCAGGATAAGTTTTTTCGGATGGAAAGTGTTAACAAAATCCATCTGATTTTAACCTAAAATCCGTTAAATTCGTGCACAAAACGCGCGGTTTGTGCAGTTTTCAGCCCCCTTTTTCCGCACTTTTGGCCGGAAAATCGCAGTTTTGAGGCCAAAAAACCTGAGTTTTTGCCCCGAAACAGTTAAGTTTTACCTCAAAAACACTTAAGTGCCGGATCGAAAACAGTTAACTAATTTTCCGGAAACAGTTAAGTGTTTCCCCCCTAACACTTAACTGATTTTTCCGTTTTGTGCAAAAAACCGGTAATTTACACTTATTAACATGGAAATCGGCTCAAAACAGGCCGATTTCCAACACTCCAGAAAATCAAAGTGTAAGGAAAAGTGTTAAAATTGTGACACTTTGTAAAAACAGTCATATATTCTTTCTTGCCTCAGCAGACTATACAAGGCAACTGTTCTTTCCGGTGAGGATGCCCTGCCCTTTCCTGAACGTTTGCATCATGCCGTGTACATGGCGGCATGTTGCGGCATATTTTTTTATCCTTCTTTTTTACTTTTCGCTTTTTCCGGTGTCTTGATATATGTAGGCTCCGGAACATTGCCGATAGCAAGATGATGAGGCCACAAGTTTAAGGAAGAACGCAACGATGCCACATTATACGAAAGACGACCAGGACCTCATGACAGTCATCAAGGCCAACCCGGAACAGGGTTTCCGGCAACTGCTGGCTGTTTACAAGGAACCGATATACTGGCACATCCGCAGGATTGTGGTGAGCCATGAGGATGCGCAGGATGCCACACAGGAGGCGTTTGTCAAGGCTTTCCGGCACATCGGACAGTATGAACGCAGGAACTCCTTGAAGGCCTGGCTGTTCCGCATTGCCACCAATGAAGCCTTGAGGTTGCTGGACAGACGGGGCGCGTGCAGTGTGCTTTCCATCGACAATGCCAGCGTGGTGCAGACTGTTGAGGCCGACCCCTTTTATGATGACAGTGATGCCACGGTGTGCAGACTGCAGGAGGCCATACAGCGTTTGCCCTACAAGCAGCAGCTGGCATTCAACATGCGCTACTATGATGACATGCCGTATCGTGACATCGCCCTGGTCACAGGTTCAACGGAGGCCAACGTGAAGGCCAACTATCATGTGGCAAAGGAGAAAATAATAAAGTACATGAACGCTAATGACTGACGGGAATATGGAAAAGGATTTTGATTTCGGAAGAGTCGGGACAAGGATGCCCTATAAGGTGCCCGAGGGTTTCTTCGGCGACCTGGAGGCCAATGTGATGGCCCGTGTGGGTAACGGGAGCCAGGGCCAGGTCAGGCTGCGCCGTCTGGGCATCACGGGAAAAGTGTGGTGGGTGGTGGCTGCGGCTGCGGCGGTCTGCGTGGCTGTGCTGGTGCTGAAGGCATTCTATCCGGGACATCCTTCGGAAAACGACTACATGGCCGGAATCGAGTCGGCCTACAATGGCCTGACTGAGGAAGACCAGGACTTCTTGCTGGCAACCTATGAAGACGATTTATTCATCAATGACGATATGTAAACCAACTTAAATGCAGATTTTTCAGATTATGGACAGAATGATGAGAATGGCATGCCTGGCCATCATGATGGCAGCATGCGGAACAGTGGCGTTTGCCCAGAACGTGCAACAGCAGCAGAAAAGGGAAAAGCTGGCGGAGGCACAGGCCAGGTACATTGCCAATGCCTTGGCACTGAGTGACGATGCTGCAGCAAGGTATATCAAGACCTACTGCGAATACCAGAAGGAAATGTGGAGCGTCGGGCCCAGGGTGAAGCAGAAGGCCAGGCAGGACAGGACAGAGGCGGAAGTGAAACAGGCCATAAAGAACCGCTTCGACCAGAGCGAGAAGATTATCTCCATACGCAAGAAATACTATAAGGAGTACAGCGAGTTCATGACGCAGAAGCAGATAGAACGTGCCTATGAACTGGAGAAGACCGCGGTGAAACGCCTTGCCGCCAAGCGCGGAAAGAAAGTCCAGAACGCAAAAGGAATGCGCAAAGCCAAACAGGTGAAATGAAGACTGTAATCTGGCTCATTGCTCCCCTGGTGTGGCGTATGGGCATTCCCGGATGATATCTTAGCTGATTTACAGCCTCGGCCAGAACAGGAAAGAGGCGGTGTGTAGTGTTGCGCTACGTCACCGCCTCTTTGTCTTTTTTATCAGCAGAAGCCTATCTGCTGGTGTCGGGCGTGCCGGACATGCTGTATGGACGTTTCCTTCTCGATGGCAGCCATGACATCGCATGGCTCTATGGTCTGCATGGACACGTCCCTACCCTGCTCCTGTGCCTCGATGATGCGCTGTGCCATGGCAGGAACGAGCGAGTGGCGGATGAACTGTTCCATCCAGCGTGCGTTGCTGAAATTGCGCCGTTTCCGGCGTACAATGGCTTCCACGTGCCTGCGCAGCGTGCCCTCGGCTTCATCGCAGAGCTGCAGCTGCTGTGCCTTCAGCCTGTTGCATCCGATCTGCATCAGTTCGGCAGCGGTGTAGTCCTCGAAATGCAGCTGGTAGGGAAACCGCCCTTTCAGGCCTTGGTTGCTTTGCAGCATGCGTTCCATGTCCTCCTCATATCCGGCCAGTATGACAATCATGTCGGGGTTGTGCTGGGATAGCACCGTAAGCAGGCATTCTATGATGCGGTAGCCGTAGTCCTTGCGGTCTTCCGTCGTGTCACAGAGGCTGTAGGCTTCGTCGATGAACAGCACATTGCCCTTGGCCTTTTCCAGTAGCCGCTGCATGTTCTGTTCGGTCTCGCCGATATACCTGCCCACAATGTTCCCGCGCTCGGCCACGACCACATCGCCCACGGAGAGCAGCCCCAGGGCATGGTAGATGTGTCCGACCAGCTTGGCCACTGTGGTCTTGCCTGTGCCCGGGCTTCCGGTGAAGATGAGATGGTGGGCACCCGTATCGAAGGAGGGCAGCCCCTGGCGGCGGCGCATCATGGAGAACCTCAGCCGGCGTGCATCGTCGGCTATGGTCTGCTTCACCACCTCCAGACCCACCATCTGTCCGAGCTCC
Organism: Prevotella sp.; assembly: GCA_051875605.1. Lineage (GTDB taxonomy): Bacteria > Bacteroidota > Bacteroidia > Bacteroidales > Bacteroidaceae > Prevotella. Next base: position 21,789 of record JBJEHA010000064.1, read on the forward strand.
TTCATGCTTTGCGCATAGAGGTCATCGGTGTTGTCCAGACCGTTCCAGTCTATGTCGGCTTCGGTCAGGGTGGACAGGAAGGTCTTGAGATTGCATGTGCTGTCCGGCTGCACATTGAGCATGCGCCGCTCAAAGCGTGGCAGGATACATTTCCGTATAAAGCCGGAGGCAAACGGGAAACCGGGGTGTGCCACTTCCCCTTCGGCCAGGTGCCTGCCCATCTCTGCACAGAGGCTGCGCAATGCTTCCGGCGCGAAACCTATTTCCTTGTCACAGAGCTGCTGCTGTATGCTGTGGATGACCTCCGTGAGCGAATAGTCGGGAAATCCGATCCGGTTTTCCGGCGGTATGACCGACATGATGGCGGGACAGGTCTCCGCAAAGCGGTCGGCTTCCGATGGGCTGGCCACGATGAACAGGACAGTATCATCGTTCTCCATGAGTTTCCGTTCTATCTTCTCCATGACCATATTCCCGTTTCCCCACATCAGTGAGCTGATATTATGGAGACAGATGATATTGTGGTTTTCGTCGAGCAGTTCTGTAGTGAGTTCCAGCGGGTCAACGGCGTTTCGCGTCGCGGTCAGCGTGGACGCATCTACCTGTTTGAAGGTATGGTTGGGAAAGCACAGTGCTGCAAAGTCGGCTATCATGAGCATGTTCTCGGGGTGAGGCATACACACAAACCGGAAGTGGCCGTTGTTCGGAAGTGGTACCAAGTGGTTGTCCTTGCGAAGTTCGTTGAGCCGGTTTCTCTTGAGGAGCTCCATGGCCCTGGTCTTCAGCGGGGCGCATCCGATGTGTCGGCTGAACTTGCACCACGTGCTGCTGTCGCTTTCAGTTTCCATTTGCTTCACCGGCAGATAGTACAGGTCGTTGACGGACAGCGGCTGGCAGTTGCAGCTGACGGTGTAGTCTTCGCGCAACTCCATTTCTATCCTTGCAAACGGCTCGTTGTTCTGCGACACGATGCAGACGTAGCAGTCTGGCAGCCATGCCAGGCTTGAGGTGAGGTCGGCTTCTATGGACATCCGGCCTGGGCGTGTGCCTGGCGCGGCGGTGGCCTGTGACATGAGCATGGCTGAGTGGCTGTAGCATCTGAAATCGAAGATGCTGCCCTCCCCGAATGGTGTGCAGCAGTCCAGCCGCAGGTGCATTGCGCCGCAGACGCAAGGATGGGCGGTATCCTCCATGCGGGCCGTGGCACGGGCAAATACGGGGTGCTCCATACGGCTTCCGTGAGGCAGGATTCTGAAGGGATAGCTCCAGACGTTGTCTTTCAGGTGGAGGTGGATTTCGTCATTGGCCGGACAGATGTTGGTCAGGCTGACGGCATAGTCGCCCGTTGTCAGTGCCTGTTCGTCGATGATGGTCTGGTGGAAATAGTCGTTGTCGCACATGGGTGTATAGTCTGTTTCGAACAAGGGCTTGCGCTGCCCTTTTTTCTGCAGTCTGACATGTATGGGGCGTGTACCCTTTTCTTTTCCGCAGCTCGACATGATGCCGTCTATGGTAATCGAAATGGTGTTGCATTTTCCGGATTCCGGTTCATAGACATTGCTGACGGAAGGACTGCCCAGCAGGTTCTTGTTGTCGAAGTAGAGAAACGCATCTGAAAAGGTGTATTCTGCTTTCATTTCTGTTGATGGTTTATTGGAATGGAAGATGTTCTTGAATTCGTTCATAGTTGTAGTGTAGTCAGTTGATTGAATGGGCTTCATCTGTACGGTCCGGGTATGGACTGGCGGTGAAGCGGTGATGGGAAGAGCTATCCTTGGCCCCACCTGGAACTGGAGAACCCGTCAGATGGGACCAACGCGAGAGTTGCTACCAGCTGGCAGCAGACGGTAGAGGCGTATGGGCAGAGTGTGTCAATATGTCAAAGAACGCACGTCATGGCTACAGGACTTCATGCGGCACCAGCCGTTGAGGTCTTGCAGGACAGAGTGTGTTCTTTGAAATGGGGAATCTGTTGTCTTGTTTTCGCATGTTGAAATAAGTGGCTGCAAAGTTAATGTTTTTCCATTGATTGGTCGCATCTTTTCCATAATTTCTGTTTTTGACATGTTTTTTCCCTCTTTTTGGGAAGATTACCGGTACTTATACAGGTGTATAGAGGGATTTTTTTTGAGAATATATCCTGAAACAGATTTTTTTCCGAGATGATGGCTTGTATCGTCAGCCGCCGGCAAATGACATGAGGCAAAATATTGTCGGCTGATGTCTTGTCATGAAATCGGGAACAGCGAACAGAAAAGTCAGAAAAGGCTAAGTATAATCTTCTTGGAGGTAAAGCCATATTTGCATTTCACGCCGTGAACAATAGTGTTCACACCGTGAACGATAGTGTTCACGCCGTGAAATATAGTGTTCACGCCGTGAAATGCATTTTGCAGTGAAGTACGGAAAACTTTATACTTCACTTTTCCAGACTTTTCTGTTCGCATTTCCCGACTTTGTCTTCGGGACTTTGACCGCCTGGTGTGTGGACGGCATTTCCATGTCCCGAAGATATGCCGTCCAGTGTACTTGTATGCACAAAAAAACACCTTGCAGCTGCTTTGCGCAGTGCAAGGTGCCCGGTTATGGATGGTTGAGGATGGCCTGTCTATTCAATGACAACAGTTGTCCATCCATGCTTGTCTTCTTCTGTGCCATACTGGATGCCGCGCAGATGGTTATACAGCCGTGTGGAGACAGGTCCCGGCTTTCCGTCCTTGCTGAACACAAAACGCTGTCCAGTGTCAAGGTCGTCGATATAGGAAATGGGTGAAATGACGGCAGCTGTTCCGCAGGCTCCGGCTTCTTCAAATGTAGCCAGTTCTTCTTCTGGTATCTGTCTGCGCTCCACTTTCATGCCGAAGTCCTCAGCCAGCTGCATCAGGCTCTTGTTGGTGATGCTGGGCAGGATGGATGAGGATTTGGGTGTGACGTATGTGTTGTTCTTGATGCCGAAGAAATTGGCTGCACCACATTCATCCATATACTTTTTCTCCTTCGCGTCCAGATAGAACTCGCAGGCGTAGCCTTTTTCGTGGGCAATGGCGTTTGCCTTCAGGCTGGCCGCATAGTTGCCTCCGACTTTGTATATTCCCGTTCCCAAGGGCGCGGAGCGGTCGTAGTCGCGGATGATGACATATGGATTGGTAGAGAACCCGCCTTTGAAATACGGGCCTACGGGTGTGACGAAGATAAGGAACAGGAAGTCTTTTGCCGGATGCACGCCCACCTGTGGCGTCATGCCGATGAGCAATGGGCGGATGTACAGTGTGGCACCGCTTTCATAGGTGGGAATATATTCCTGGTTGAGCCGCACGGCTTTCTTTACCATCTCCTCGAACATGTCTGTCGGTACTTCAGGCATCATGATGCCACGGCATGTCGATTGAAGTCGGGCTGCATTCTCGTCCATACGGAAAACACGCACCTTGCCGTCTGGGCAACGGTATGCCTTAAGGCCCTCAAAGGCTTCCTGCCCGTAATGAAGGCAGGTGGCGGCCATGTGCATCTTGAGATACTCTTCTGAACATACTTCAATTTCTCCCCATTTCCCGTCACGATAGTAGCAACGGACATTGTAATCGGTCGGAATATATCCGAATGACAAGTTAGACCAATCGAGATCTTTCATAATGAATGATGTAATTATTTTAATGTTGTGGTTTAAACCGGCTGCAAAAGTAATAAGAAAACTGTGAGATTGCAACAAATTGTTTGTTTATCTCGTCTTATGGCTTACATTTTGCCACTAAAACGCGCGTTTTCCTGACGTAATGTGAAATAGGCCAGGAATCCATAGACAAGGATATGCAACAGGAGACCCAGGACTTGCCACCTGATGTCTTCAAGTTCCGCTCCCATGGTGTTCAACGCCACAAAGCCTTGTATTCCGAACGTGGAGGGGAAAAGACAGGCAAAGGTGCGCCAGAATCCGCTGATGTTGCTTTGAGGCCATGATACGCCGGACATGAACAACAGCAGGACGGAGGAAAAGACAACAAGCAGCATGACATTTTCACGTTGCCGCACAAATACTGATATGGTAATGGCAAAGAAAATACATGCAAGAATATAAGGTAGGGCAAACAGCAGCAGGGATAGAGGCCGGGGTTGCTGGACAAAGCCGAAGAAACAGGGCACTGCCAGAAGCAGGTAGGCAGCCAGTGCCACATAGATCAGGAAATAGGTCAGTGTGCGGCCTATGAATACTTCACTGGTCTTGTAGCATGTCCGTGGACAGGCTTTTGCTGGACTTGTCAGGTGCTCGTATCTTGTGCCTGCTGCAAGACCTATGCTTAGTAACAGGGTCTGCTGTATAATAAGCATGAGCACACCGGGGAGAATGAAGCTTCCATATCCTGAATGTTCGTTGAATACAGCCACTTCGTCTATTTTCAGGGGGGCAGTGAGAATGTCGTTCTCTTTGTCTGTGTACAGCCCTCCACGCATGACCTGTATGTCGCTGTTCATGTCGGCAGAGACGGCCATGACAGTCTGGAAGATAGCTTTATAGGCTAACATCAGGCTCATGTCACAGTACACGCTGACCGTTGCCTGCTCCAGTCTGTTGATACGTGCGGTAAAGTCCTGTGGAATGTAAACGATACCGAATGCCTTCTGTTGGGCAATGGCTTCCCGCCCTTCATCAATGCTGTTTGCATGGCCGACAATGCGCAGGTCGGGAGAAGCATCGCATTTGCGGGCAAACAGACGGCTTTGGCTTGTGTGGGACTGGTCAACAATGATTACGGGTATTTCGCGTACTACCTCATTGTTGTAGATCCATGAATACAGCAGCGGATAGATTAAAGGAACAAAAAACAGAAACAGCAATATACCCTCATCCTTGACAATGGTTTTGAACTCTGTTTCCAATACACAGCATATTTTCTCTATTCTTTCTTTCATTCCTAAATGGGGTTATGGCAGATAGACACCTTGACAGACATTTTTCCTGATTCTGCCGGCAACAAACCATGGCAGTACAGAAAAACCGCATAATGCAAGGACATTCAACCAGACATTGGCCAACGGATAACTGTTGAAGACACTTACGGAGTATATCATGAAATAATGCCGTAAAGGGAATAGGTTTGCCAGGGCTTCAAGAGGGGCATCCATGGCAAACACGGGGAATGCTGTGCCGACCATGGAAAAACTTAATACTGCCCATAAACAGCAAAGGCTCATTGACATGCGTAAAGACGGTATAAGGCCGAACATGAACACGCCGAACCCTTGGGCGGCCAATACAGAAAGTATTCCCATGATGGTGATGTACAGCCATCCACCAGGATGGGGAAAATGCAGAATCTGGAAAATGTAGAACAAATAGCCGAACATGATAAGCCACCAGACCAGTGTCTGGGGAAACAGTTTTCCGGCCAGTGATATATAGATGTTGCGCTTTCCCATGGCTATCCATTCCTTGCCTGTTCCATATTTTAATTCAGTACCGATGGAATAGGCTGTAATGAGAAAGACGAAAAGAAATATACAGCCGGGTATGAGCATCGTACTTAAATAGACATTGTAATTCGTCCAGGGATTGTTCAGTGGATGCAGGTCAATTGTAATGGGCTGCAATAAAACCATGGCCTGTTGTGAGGTCAGGCCTTTTGCTGACAAAGTCATCGCTCCAACACCTGCAGTAGCCAATAACGTTGCTGTTCTCAGGTCTTTGAAGACCAGGGAACCGGCCGTGAGTGAAGTGAAACCGTAGAAAAAAGATATATTCGGTTGCCGATAGGATAACAGCTTGTCTGTTGTTCCTTTGGGTATATACAGGAACCCATAGATTTTGTTCTGCTGCATAGCCTTACGCGCATGGCTGATACTGTTGAAACGTGCAACAATACGGGTGCTTTGAAAACCGTCAAGTGTTCTGGTCAGCTGACGGGAAACAGACGTGTTGTCAAGATCCACCACGGCAATCGGCAAATCCGAAGGTTGACCTTCGTCCATTAATGACGTAAAGAATACAGTTGTGAATACCGGCAAGACAATCATGCAGAATCCGTACATGGGATTCTTGACCATCCTAAGGCATTCTCTTCTGAAAATGTCAAAAATGCAATGAATATATGAGGATGTATGCACTATTTGCTTTCCCGGTCAATTACCAAAGACATGCCTGGTCTCAATCCTTCCATAGGTGTTACCGGTCGTGCCTTGACTTCAAAGGTTTTCATGTCGTAATCGCCATTGTCTTTTGTGGCTTTCCAGACTGCATACGCACCTTGGTCTTTCATGTAATAGACCTTTAGTTTTATGAATTTGCTGAACGCTGGTACGTAAGCGTCAAGTACACTTCCTATTTTCATGGTGCTTATCTGGTCTTCTCTTACGTTGAATGTTCCCCACATGTCGCTCATGATGGAAATGTTCATGATGGGAGAACCGGAATTTATCAGTTCGCCGACTTTAGGAAATATTTCGCTGACCTCGCCTTCGCATTGTGCTACTTGTACGGTCTCATTAATGTAGGAATTGATTTCTTCAACTGCGCCTTTCGCCCTGCTTACTTGTGCGTTGGCTGCAAGTTTCTCTTCTCTTCTTGCACCGTTGACAGCCATTTGGTATTGGCTTTCGGCTGCTTTAACCTGTGCTTCTATTGCTTTATAGTTGGCAAAGGCTTCATCTCGTTTTTGAGCGGTCATTACACCCTCGTCAAATAACCGCTGGACTCTGTCGTAAGATTTCCTGGCAATGTCTAACCCGGCTTTAGCCTGTTGAAGCAATGCATAAGCTGTATTGATCTGTTCTTTGCGTGCCCCTTTTCTTGCCATTTCG
>JBJEHA010000064.1:28680-40411 GCA_051875605.1 Prevotella sp.
CAATGCATAAGCTGTATTGATCTGTTCTTTGCGTGCCCCTTTTCTTGCCATTTCGTCCATGGCAGATGCTGCATGTTCAGCGGATTGGGCTTGTAGTTTCTTTGCCTGGACATCGGGCGCATCAAGAATAACGAGTGTATCGCCTGCTTTTACATAGTCGCCTTCTTTTACTCTAATTTCAAGTATCCTTCCAGGAACCTTTGAAGAAACACGGTATTCAGATACCTCTACCTGCCCTTGAATGGTCTCCGGACCTTTCTTGAAAACAAAATATCCTATTATGCCCACTGTAATTACAACGATTGTGAAACCGGCAACTGCCAGTAGGATGTTGTTATGTTGCTTAATATTCTGTTCTGTCATAATCCTCTTATTTTAATACGCCAAATGCTTTTTGTAAATTGACCTGGCTAAGTTTAACATCAATATCTGCATCTATTTTCTGGGACTTTGATTTCAACCATGCCGTCTGAGCTTCCATGACTTCAGTAGTCTGCATTACACCTTCCTTAAAGCCCAGGTTGGCACAGCGTAGGTTCTCTTCCGCATGCTCAACATTCCTTCTGGCCAAATACATGCGTTTTGTCGCTTCTTTCAATCGGAACTGGCCTTGAGCTACTTGTAAGTTGACTTTTTCTTCAGCATCATTCAGTTCCATCTGGGCCATTTGTGTCGCAGTTTTTGACGCTCTAACCTTATATTCGCTTTCAAACCAACTCCATACTGGAATCCGAACTACTACTCCAACGTTCCAGACCCCTCCAAACCTGTTCTCAAATCCATTGTAGATGTTTGGGTTTGTTGTGAGGTATCCAGCTGTCAAGGCAGCCTGTGGTAGAAATGTGGAGCGTACGAGCTTTGTGGATTGTTTACTCAGTTGTACCGCGTTTTCCAGCATTTTCAGCTCAGGTCTATAATCTTGGGCATTTATCTCTGTAAACGTTCCAGATATTGGCTCGATGTCTAAATCGGCATTGCTCTCATCGGCAAGTGTGAGCTCACTATCCAAAGGTAGTCCACATAGCTGACATAGATACATTCTGGCTAATGCAAGCCCATTGTCTGCCTGGGTGACAGTCATTTCTGCTTCATTGACTTTCACGTCCACCTTGAGACCATCTGCGCGTGTAGCAACACCTTCATGGATCATTTTGTGAACATCATCGCTTAGCTTTTTGACCAGTTCAAGATATTTGTTGGCCAGATGGAGCTTATGTTTCAGCGATATAATGGTCCAATATGCTTGATCCACATTATATATAATATCTTGTGTCTTTGCTTCAATGTCATTGCTGCTCATTTCTTCTGCAATGTCTGCCATGCGGTTGGCTGCAGTGATGCTTCCGCCCATATAGATTGGTTGACGTAGCATGACTGAGGCCATGAATACATTTTTTGTATCCGTGTCAAATGCGTCAACTATACGTTTCCCGCTTTGATTCAGGGCATCTCCCATGGACATCCCCATTTTGTTGAACATATCTCCAAGATGGCTGGCTTGTTGTGGGGTGAGAATGCCTTGCTGGGCCAGGTCTGTCATTATAGGAGATATTTCATTAGCGACTCCTGCGCTTGTTGTGGTACCTATATTGCTGATTATGTTCTTTTGCTCATTACTGAGTATGGATATTTGTCTGCTTGTAAATTCGTAGCCTCCCATGACATCTATCTTGGGCAGATAGTTGGTTCGAGCTGCTTTTCTTGTGTCTATTGCAATCGAATTTTTCAGACGGGCAATACTCAGTTGCTTGTTATTGCGCAGTGCCATGGCCCGACAGCTATCCACAGAGAGCATCCATTGGGCGTGTGCAGTCATGTCCAATGATGCAAAAAGAAGCAAAAGGAATACTTTCTTCATGTTCTACTTGAGTGTGAAACTTCTTGATCCTATCATATTGCCATCGGCGAATATGCTAACCTGATATGTGCCTTCGACAAGCGTTTGCGAGACATCCCAGTAGGTTGTAATGGATGTTTCTTGTCCACCGTATTCAATGGACTTTTTCATAGAGCACTGCAACGTGCGGTTTTCGTATGTAAAGTTACCGGCATTGCCGAGCAAGGCACCGGTTGGAGAGGTCAGTCTGACGTAGAATGTTTTCATTCCACTGCTTGCGGTTACATTCTTGGCGATTGTGAAATTTACCTGCATGGTCTTGCATTTCTTGACATTGTCTGTGGATTTTCCACGTTTGTTTTTCATCTGCAGGGATATTCCTGTTGCATCTAGCTGTGCTGCAATGGCAACTTTTTCCGACAATGACGCTTTCTCTGAGCTGAGGCCTTCAATCTGACGGGTAGCCTGTTCGTATTGTCCTTTCACACGGTTGTTCTCGTCCATAAGGTCTTGGTTCAGCCTGTTCAGGGAGTCTATTTCCAATACATAGCTGCGCAGGACAGCACGAACTGTGGCCAGTTCTTTCTTAAGCCTGGCAATCTCGCGCGCGTCATTGCTTTTTACCTGTTTCAGTTCTTCCAGCAGTTTCTGTGTCTTTTCCTGTTCTGCTGTCAGTTGCGCCACGATGGAATCATTACTGATTTGTGTTTTCATTTCGCTATACTGTTCTGCAAACTGCCGATACTCGTTTTCCATTTCCTTTTTGTCGAGTTCAGCCAATTCCTGCATGGCTCTGTTTTCCTGTTTTTGCCTGTTCAGACTATAAAGCAGATAGGCAATGCTGCCTACAAGAATTACAGCAACCAAAACGATGATTGCAATCGTGACATTTTTCTTCATATCCTTATTTACAAAATTATTTTCATTTAATTAATATGCAAATTTATAGTGTTTCGCTTAAATGACCAACTTTTTTCCATTTTGCTGTCTTAATTATTATAAAAATTAGCAATTTTAGAAAAAAAAAGAACAACATTAAATTAATATTTGTAAATTTCGCTCCTAATTTGTCATAAATGAACAAACGGCTTTTACATAGATTGTTCCTTTTCTACTATGACGGGTTCCGCCAGATGCGACTTGGCAAGACCCTGTGGCTGATTATCCTGGTCAAATTGTTTATCATTTTCATTGTCCTTAAAATCTTCTTTTTCCCTGATTTCCTGAAGAGCAAGGCCAAGGAGACTGGCGTTTCTGAATATGTTTCAGGCGAATGTATAAGACGGGCATCAGACTGAATTTTCCAATTAATAACAAAAATCTATAATTATGCTTTATCAATCTTTATTAGACATTACGAATGCTACCATCGATTGGTCGAGGGCACAATTTGCCTTGACGGCCATCTATCACTGGCTGTTCGTACCACTTACGCTTGGTCTTGCGGTCATTATGGGTATTGTCGAGACATGCTATTACCGCACGAGGAAACCATTCTGGAAAGATGCGGCCCGCTTCTGGCAACGGCTTTTCGGTGTCAATTTCGCTATGGGTGTGGCAACAGGCATCATTCTCGAATTCGAGTTCGGTACCAACTGGAGCAATTATTCCTGGTTTGTGGGCGACATTTTCGGTGCACCCTTGGCCATCGAGGGAATTGTGGCGTTCTTCATGGAATCTACTTTTGTCGCTGTCATGTTCTTTGGTTGGAACAAGGTTTCCGCCGGATTCCATCTGGCATCTACCTGGCTGACTGGCCTTGGTGCCACCATCTCTGCATGGTGGATTCTAGTGGCCAATGCGTGGATGCAGTACCCTGTGGGCTGCGCCTTCAACCCAGAAAGCATGCGCAATGAGATGGTTTCGTTCGCCGATGTAGCGCTTTCGCCCTTTGCCATTGACAAATTCTGCCACACTGTCACCTCGGCATGGATTGTCGGTGCTGTGTTCACGGTTGCCGTGAGTTGCTGGTATCTGCTGAAGGGCAGAGAGACAAGACTGGCAAAAGAAAGTATCAAAATCGGTGCTGCTGTTGGACTTGTGGCTTCATTGCTTGCTGCTGGAACAGGTGACAAGAGCGCTTATCAGGTGGCGCAGGTACAGCCCATGAAACTGGCTGCGATGGAAGCTCTCTATAATGGTGGCGAAAGCCAGGGACTCACGGCAGTTGCGTGGGTCAATCCTTTTGTCCAACCTGATTATGCTACCGAACAAGACCCTCCATTACGTCTGGCCATTCCCAAGGCACTTTCATTCCTGGCCACGCGCGATTTTGACGGCTATGTTCCGGGCATCAATGACATCATCCGTGGCTATGAAAAGCCTGACGGAACGGTTGAACTCTCGCTTGATGAAAAAATTGCACGCGGTAAGGAAGCCATCAGTGCACTTGCAGCGTTCAGGAAAAGCAATGATCCGCAAGAGCGTGACCGGCTGGAGCAGACCATAAGTGCAAACATGCCCTATTTCGGTTATGGATATGTAAAGGATGCCGACCAGATTGTTCCCTCCATACCCTTGTGTTTCTGGTCATTCCGCATCATGGTGGGTTTGGGATGCCTGTTCATCCTGTTCTTTGCTGTTGTCCTCTATCTTGTGTACAGAAAAGACCTTTTGCATTTCAAATGGCTGCATGTGATTGCCATTGCCTTCGTTCCGCTGGCCTATATTGGCAGCGAGGCCGGGTGGATTGTTGCCGAAATAGGTCGTCAGCCTTGGACCATCCAGGACATGCTACCTACATGGGTGGCCGTGTCCGACCTGTCTGCCGGTTCAGTCATGCTTACGTTCTTCATATTCCTCATTCTCTTTACGGCCATGTTGTGCGTGGAGATTGGCATACTGCTGAAACAGATCAAGAAAGGGCCTGAATATACCACAGTAGGATGATTTAGCCATTCTTTATAAAACACTAAATAACAATACATTATGACTTATACATGTTTGCAACAATACTGGTGGTTCCTCGTATCGCTGTTGGGAGCTATCCTTGTTTTCCTGATGTTTGTCCAGGGTGCCAACTCCTTGGTCTTTTCCTTGGGGCGCACTGAAGAAGAACGCCGCTTGGTGGTCAATTCTACGGGCAGGAAATGGGAATTCACATTCACCACACTTGTAACGTTCGGTGGGGCATTCTTCGCATCGTTCCCGCTTTTCTACAGCACGAGCTTCGGCGGAGCATACTGGCTGTGGATGCTTATCCTCTTCTCGTTCGTGCTTCAGGCTGTGAGCTATGAGTTCCAGAACAAGCTGGGCAACATTTTCGGCCCGCGCACATTCCAGTGGTTCCTGGTCATCAACGGCATTTTGGGGCCACTACTGCTCGGCGGTGCGGTGGCCACATTCTTCAACGGATCCAATTTCCTCATCCAGAAGGACAATCTCGTAGGTGGACTGCAGCCAGTCATCAGCAGCTGGGCCAACTGTAGCCATGGTCTTGACGCACTTCTCGATCCCTGGAACCTGGTGCTTGGCTTTGCCGTCTTTTTCCTTGCACGCATTCTGGGCATTCTTTATGTCATGAACAATGTGAACGATGAGAACATCCGTTCGCGAGGCAGCGTAATGCTTGTCGGCTGTACTGTCATCTTCCTGGTGTTCTTCCTAGCTTTCCTCATCCAGACCCTGCTCAAGGACGGTTACGCCTATGATCCTGCAACCGGATCCATTTTCATGGAACCGATGAAGTATCTTCATAACCTGGCCCAGATGTGGTATCTGGCTATCATGCTGTTGGCAGGGGTGGCACTTGTCCTTTATGGCATTGTACGGACCATTGTCAGCAAGACCTATATTAAAGGCATCTGGCCTGTAGGCATAGGCGTGGTCTTGACTGTACTCGTTTTGTTCCTGATTGCAGGCTGGAACAATACGGCCTACTACCCTTCCAATGCCGACCTGCAGAGCAGCCTGACCATTGCCAACAGCTGCAGCAGTGAGTTCACGCTGCGCACCATGGCAATCGTGTCCGTGTTCATTCCTTTTGTCCTTGCCTATATCGTCTATGCGTGGCATGCCATTGACAAGAAGAAGCTGGACAGCAAGGAAATCGAAGAGGACGAAGCCTATTGACAGACATGAAACCGTTCCGAACACTCCTTTTTCATCTCTGTGCTGCAATGCTTGCAGGGCTGTGCCGGCCCGTGAGCGTTGCGGCACAGCAGCCCGACACGCTGCGCCACGTGGTGCGGCTTGAAACCACCAAAGGCAACATACGACTGGCTCTGTACAACGAGACACCGCTACACCGTGACAATTTCACGAAGCTGGTAAGGGAAGGGTTCTATGACGGCATACTTTTCCATCGTGTCATAGAGAACTTCATGATACAGGCCGGTGATTCTGTCAGCCGCCACGCGCAGCCGGGACAGCTGCTGGGAGAATCTCCCGAAGACTACAAGGTCCCTGCCGAGTTCAGGTTCCCTCAGCTGTTCCATAAACGCGGTGTGCTGGCGGCGGCGCGTGAACCCGATGATGTGAATCCGGAGCGGGCCTCTTCGGCATTCCAGTTCTATATTGTCTATGGAAGAAGATACACTGACGAAATGCTCGACAAACAGCAGGAGCGCATAGACAAGGCCACTGGCGGGACTGTGGTCCTGCCGTCCGAGGTGCGCGAAGTGTATAAGGCCAAAGGAGGGACACCCCATCTCGATGGCCAGTACACGGTGTTTGGCGAGGTCATCGAAGGGCTGGAAACAGTCCGCGACATACAGTGGATGGAAACCGACGACAACGACCGTCCTTTGGAGGATGTCAGAATCATCAGGGCTGTGCTTGAACGATAGTCCGGCTACAGATATACAGATAAGAATCGAGTAGGAGGAAAACGAAGTAGTTTTCTTCCTACTTTCGTTTTCCGACCTCTCACACCACCGTACGTGCGGTTCCGCATACGGCGGTTCCTATTTTGGATTCCATTCGAGATATGAATCAAGCAGGCATGGGAAACCGGCCTTCCTAAGGTTGGCAGTGGAAGCTGCCATCTGCATTATTGGCGAACCACTCACTCTCCAATAACCTTTACAATATCCCCATTTGCGAGCATTATACTCGTTAATCCCGCATTTGACAAGATTCTTGATTCGGGTCTTCGGGAGTTTCCAAGCCTTCCATATACACATGCGTATCCGTCGCCGTAACCTTTCATCGGTTCCAAGGCAAAAGCGTTTCGTATTAGCAAGGTGATAGTAACCAACCCAACCGTCTATGTATTCTTTCTGTTTCTGCTTCCTCTTCTCATACCCCACCCGTTGCTCCGACTCGTCAACTCTTTAAGAGCCGATTTCATCTTTGCCTTGGACTTGGGGTATACAGTGAGTTGGCATCTACCTGTTTTCTTCAGCACGGCCGCCACGGTATCGGTGGAGACACCGCGTATCATGGCCGCAAGGCCCCCTTGCCTCCATGTGCCGCCTTGTTGGTCAGGACGCTGTATACGTCCCCGTTGCTCAGGCACGTCTCGTCAAGGCTCATGGCCGATCCGAGGTTCTCTGGATAGAGAACTTATTCCTCGGCGTGCTCCAGCTGGTCCCAGCTGCGGTAGCCGCTTATCTTCTCCTTGTACTGTTTGCGAAGGGTCTGGCCGTTGAGCCCGTTGCGTGCCGCAAGTGTGCTTATGCTCACCGGCGTACACTCAATCTCCCTCTTTTAAAAAGCTACGAACTCCGCGTTGAGACAGATGCCGTCAAATTCCGAGACATCCCAGTCATAACTGAAAATCTCGTCGCTACCACGGTCAAGCCATTTGCGCTTGCGGACATGAAGATAAGTGGCACGACCTCGTATCGGAAAGTCCTGTATCGTATGGTATTCACCAAATCCATACGTTATGATAGATTTGTTGCCCTTATCCTCCTTGAGCTGCACCTTTTTCTCGTCAAGCCAAATGTCAAAGCTGCTCTCACTCTTCTCGAAACAATCTATGTCGAAATTGTCTATAAGCACATCCGGAAGGATGGCACGAAGTAATTGCTCTGGTTTCATGTTGCAAAGGTAACGCAATAGCGTGACTCTACCATCCCGCCCACCAGAAAATCCGCTGACCCCTTAAAACGTGGCATAGTTGGATCACGTTTTCTTTAATTATAATTCCCCATTGAGCCGACAGGGTATGAATTTCTGAGGAGCTTTTGCCTAAGATACAGAGCCCTCGAAATAAAAAAGTTGTGTTTGCGATGCAATATTTTTGCATTTTCGGTATTTATTATTTGTAGAGAACAATTTAAACTATAAAAGAATGAAAAATAGAAACTTTCTCAGAATGCTGCTCATGGCATTCTTCGCCGTGGCAGGATTGACTGCCTGTAGCGATGATGATGTGCCTAAAGATTCAGTCAAAGAAATCAGGATGCTGGTGTCGGCAGAAACAGACGTGACATATGCGTGGGGCGATGACATGAAGGAGAACCCCATAGAGTGCTTGCTCGTCAAGACGGAAGGTGATTCCGAAGAATGGCAAAACCTTGGATTTGAACAGATAAAAGGCTTTACCTATGAACGCGGACACGAATATTATCTCTCGGTAAAGCGCACAATCCTCGCCAATCCACCTGCGGATGCTTCCGACCGCACATATGAACTTATCCGTGTTCTTGAAGACAAGCTAGTAGCAGACCCGGAAATTCCGATTGATAAAGATATAAAAACGGAATCAGACATAGAATACTATGACTTGTGCCCTTTTGAGAAGTATGCTATCAGCAAAGAGTTTATTGTCGATAAGGATGGTAATATATATTACGGCGATGGTTCATCGCTGCCTTCATATGATGCAGCGCGTATATGGCTCAAAAATATCCTTGAACATGAGAATCCAAATTGGGTGAAATTCCAATCTGTGCCTTATCAGGCTACATATTCGTATGTCCTTTCACCGTTTACCGATGAAATACGTTTGGTACGCAATGAATCTTCCGGGCCAATGTTCAAAAATGTGGTTCCCAAAGATGAGTTTACTCACATTACCCAATCCATGAAGTCCAGCGAGGAAGCTCACTACATTCTTATCCTTGCCAATGTCCATAAAAGGGGGCTTCAGAAGTTGGTATTTACTGTAAAAAAGCAATAACATATAGCCATGATGAATAAACTTATCTTCCCGGTTCTCTTTGTCGCATGTCTGTTTGTTACAGCTTGCGGTGACGATAATAACGAAAATGAAACCATTCCTCCGTTCAGTCTTGAAAAAACTACTATGAAGTTCGATTGGAACGCAGTGCCACTTCTATCCACATCACCAATGGCAGTGGTGATATCAGTTTGGCTATAGAAGATGAAAACATACTGAATGCTACTTATGAGGGTGGATTATTGGCAGACGGTTTAAGAGGTTTTATTTCCTTACATGGAAAGCAAAAAGGAAATACAATATTAACCATTCATGACAATGTGACGGGGGATGAAGAAAGGGTTGAAGTGAAAGTCACAGATTGCTATTTGGCATACGCTATTGCCAATAGTAATCACCCTGTGCTGAAAGAAAAATCTGTACTCTTTCTCGTAAATAATCTGGAAAGGGATTGCTATATTTTCGCCAAAGACAACCTTCACGGAAGATTGCATGAACAACCGATAGCGAAAGGAAGTTATAGCTTTTTTGTTACTATTGACGCAGGTACAGGCCCTTCGCCACAATTATATGGCATCCCTAATTTACGTTTAACTTATCCTTCCGATGATGATGGGAACTTGGCAGATTTCAATATTATAGCAACGCCCCATGATTTCCAAATAGAACTATGGGGCGATGATGCTACTTCTTCCAATGTGTTAAGTATTATTCAATCCTATTTGGGTGTGGATTGGGAAAAACTCGTTGGTAAAGCACAAACAAGAAGCGAGTCACCGATAGACCTTACCATGACATTAACCATTCCGAATACAGAATATCAAATTACAGGTGTGTTAAGTACCGCATCCATTCCTGAACATATATTAGATTGATATCTTACTGTAGATTAACGATTGAATTTACATGATTTTTATAGGAGCTACAGGCTAATTCCGCCTCGCTCTCTATCAATCTTCCAATCATACAGACTTTCTGCAACATCGCCAACCTCATTGAGTGTATGGCGATGTTTTATTTCGTCAAAAGGTTGTCGGCTCTCCACATAATCACAGAGCCATGCGCCGACAGCTTTCTGCTGTTCGGTGGTTTCTCCGTATTCCTGTATCACACTCTTGATGTCAGCGGCTTCGGATGGGACGAAGATAGACTTGTGCTGCTCCTGAACTGTTGAATGGTGTGAACTGTCCGTTTACCCATCGGCCAACTTCCCACACGTCCGGTGAGAGGAATACCATTCCGATTGATACAGGTGTGTCGTTTTCAAACCTTCCGTATATGGTTTTCCCTTCGTCCGTGATTTTCAGGCCATAGCCATTGGCTTGTCCGTTGCACATTTCTCCCCAGTACAGGAACTCTGGGGTTTCTATCATGGCAAAGGCAATGTCGGAACTGCCTGGATTCCCGGTTGGAGATATGGGCTTGTCATTTTCGAACTTGCCT
Organism: Prevotella sp.; assembly: GCA_051875605.1. Taxonomy (GTDB): domain Bacteria; phylum Bacteroidota; class Bacteroidia; order Bacteroidales; family Bacteroidaceae; genus Prevotella. The sequence goes on from JBJEHA010000064.1 coordinate 39,030, forward strand.
TCGTACAGCAGGTTGCCGCTGCTGTCATAGCATCTCCCCTTTCCAGACTTTTTCCCGTTGCGGTATGCTCCTACGTAAACCACAGCATCCTGGACATTGGCAATGCCTTTGTCCTTTGCGATGAGCATGCCTCTCCCCGAGATTTCGTTTTCGTTGAAATCGCCAACATAGACACTGCCGTTCTTGTATCTTTCAATGCCGAATCCGTTTTTGCGCTTGCCGTTGTAGTTGTACTGTCCCATATACGTGGACTTGTGTCCTTACCGAAAAGGATGGAACCGTAGTCCTGTGCTGGCAGACTTGTGGAAAGCATCAGAAAGCATGCAACAGAAAGAATGATATTATTGGCCTTCATATACTATATCCTCGTTTATCGTGTATTTCTTGCTCTTCTGGGCTTTTTTCAGTAATTTTTCGCCCGCGGCTTGTGTCAATTCCTCCGAGTAGAAGCTTTTCTTTATGTTGGAGTTGAACAGGATGTAGTAGGTCTCGCCATCTTCGATTGTGAGGTTCTGTTCTGCCTTGTCCAGTCCTTTTGCCGTTGGGCATTCTACTGATATGACATAACTGCCCGGATGCTTGAATATTACCTTCCTGGCATACATGTTATATACAGCGGCACCGCCTGGAATTTGGGTCCTTTCTTCGGGGTTGAGCGTAAATGCCTCCTGTCCATTGATTACAATCGGATAACTGCTGTGCCAGAAATCAATGAAGAAATAGACATCGCTGTCTGCTTTGGTTTCTACCACTGCGCACATGGTAAACAGTGCGATGAGAGCGATTTTCTTTACAATTCTTTTCATAATCATATATATGCTTGGTTAAGGTATTTGCAATAAAGTTGATGCAAACCGAGAGCAGAATCACTGTACTTGCTTGAGTGCTATGCCAGGGTGCAGCTTATTTTCTGCAAAAATAAAAAAACATATTTAATGTGGTTAATTTCTTGTAAAAAACTATTCAATAAAGTCTTAATGTAAACTTTTTTTGGTTCCTGTCCTGTTGAAATGCTATTGGTATGTATCGTTATAACAAAACAAATATGCCCATGCCCTGGAACTTGGTTTCTGTGGATACTTGATTATATACAGGAAAATCAAAATGTCAGAATTTTAACACTTTTGCTTACACTTTGATTTTCCGGCCTTTTCTGAAGATTCTGGTGAAAGCGGATTTTTGCGCGCCAGCGGAAATTTTGGGTTCCGGAGGGCTGTTTTGTAAACCGTTGATAATCAAAGGGATAAGTTTTTACGGGTAAGAAGTGTTAACAAAATCCGCTCGTTTTTAACCTAAAATCCGTTAAATTCATGCACAAAACACGAGATTTGTGCAGTTTTCAGCCCCCTTTTTCCGCACTTTTGGCCGGAAAATCGCAGTTT
>JBJEHA010000065.1:0-40272 GCA_051875605.1 Prevotella sp.
CAGGTTTTTCGGCCTCAAAACCGCGATTTTCCGGCCAAAAGTGCGGAAAATGGGGGCTGAAAACTGCACAAATCGGCTGTTTTGTGCACGAATTTAACGGATTTTAGGTTAAAACCGGACGGTTTTTGTTAACACTTTTCGCCTGTAAAAATTTATCCAGTTGATTATCAACGGTTTACAAAACAGGTCTCCGAGACCCGAAATTTCCGCTGGCGCGCAAAAATCCGCTTTCGCCAGAATCTTCAAAAATGGCCGGAAAATCAAAGTGTAAGCAAAACTGTTAAAAAACTGACACTTTGATTTTTCAGCCATGCAATATCCGCAGACGACATTCCCAGGCTCCGGACAACAGGGCATGCCGGTTTCTTGCTTATTTCAGGAAACACACTTGCACTACGCCTTCTTTTTTGTATATTTGCAACGGCTGCCGATGGACTACCGGCCGGGTCCGGAACCAAGAATTACACATATATACAGAAACACAACATCAAAATCTGTCACACAACAATGCATACACGCAACCTGATCGTGGCGGGCATGGCACTTCTGGCCAGCATCCCCGCCCTCTCCAAGAAGCAAGAAAAGATTGACAAAGTGGTCAGTCAGGTGAATTTCTCACAAGTGAAGGTCAAGGATGCCTTCTGGACCCCACGTCTGGACCGCCTGTTCACGGGTACGCTTCCCGTGTGCATCGACCAGATAGAGAACCAGACCGGGCGCATGCAGAACTTCATCAATGCCTCCAAGGGCGAGGGCAAGCATTCGGGCATATTCTTCGATGACTCGGACGTTTACAAGGCACTCGAAGGCATTGCCTATTCACTCATCAACCATCCGGATGCCGCACTGGAGGCCAAGGCCGACGAATGGATAGACTACATGGCCGGCGCACAGCAACCGGACGGATATCTCTACACTTTCCACACCCTGGGCGACATCAACCAGCGCTGGACCAACATGGACCAGCACGAGATGTACTGTGCCGGTCATCTTCTGGAAGCAGCCGTGGCCTACAAGGCAGCCACGGGAAAAGACAAGCTCCTGAAAGTAGGAATACGTATGGTGGAACACATGATGAAGACGTTTGGCGACGGCTCAGGACAACGCCATTGGGTGCCAGGGCATGAGGAGATAGAACTGGCATTGGTGAAACTTGCCGATGCCACAGGAGAGCGCAAATATCTGGACTTTGCCTACTGGCTGCTCTGCCAGCGCGGACATGGCTACGGAAAGTGGCCTTCCTGTTTCAATGAGACCCATTATCAGGACACCTGTCCTGTGGAGGAACTGCGCAGCATCGGCGGACATGCCGTGAGGGCCATGTACCTCTTCTGCGGCATGGTGGATGTGGCGGCACGCCGCCCGGGCACGCCCTACCGCGAGGCACTGGACGCACTCTGGGAAGATGTGGTGGAAAGGAACATGTACATCACAGGCGGCATAGGCTCCTCGGCCTCGAACGAAGGATTCACACAGGACTATGACCTGCCCAACGCCTCGGCCTACTGCGAGACATGTGCCAGCATTGGCATGGCGCTGTGGAACATGCGCATGAACGAATGGACGGGCGAGAGCCGCTACATAGACGTGATGGAACGAAGCATCTACAACGGCATGCTGGCCGGTGTGAGCCTACAGGGAGACCGCTTCTTCTATGTCAACCCACTGTCGTCGGAAGGCACACACCACCGCCAGGCATGGTACGGATGTGCCTGCTGTCCCAGCAACGTGGCCCGCTTCCTGCCCTCCATCGGAGGCTATGTTTACGGTACATCGGACGATGCCCTGTGGGTCAACCTCTTCATCGGAGGCGAAGCCACCATGCAGGTGGGCGGCAAACGGGTGCAGGTGGAAATGGCCACCGGCTATCCCTGGAACGGCGACGTGAACCTGAAGATGCTCACCGCCATGAAGAAAGACCTGAGAGTACGCATTCCCGGATGGTGCCGGCATTTCCAGCTGATGGTCAACGGACAGGCAGCCGCCTATACCATGGACCGGGGCTATGCGGTCATCTCCCGGAACTGGAAAAAGGGCGACACGATGTGCCTGAAGCTGTCGATGCCCGTCAACATGGTGGAAGCACACCCGCTTGTAAGGGAGAACGCGGGCAAACGCGCCATCCAGCGCGGGCCGCTGGTGTACTGCATGGAACAGGTGGACAATGCAGAAGACCTCACCCACTACCAGCTGACAGGCTCCACGCAGTTCGAGACCAGACATCTGGACGGGCTGCTCGACGGTGTGACCGTGATAGACGCACGCTCCGCCACCCAGCAGATGAGGCTGGTCCCCTATTACGCCTGGGACAACCGGCAGGCCGGCAAGATGCGCGTATGGCTGCCTTTCAGCAATGACTGATTCGTTAAATCCGATATGGTCGAAGAATAACCGCATCCAAATTGTTCGCTTAATCGAAATTTTGCAGTATCTTTGTAGGCAATTAAGTCTCTAACTGGAAACGACATGACAAGACACCCCTTGTGGAACGATGCCTACTGGCTGCTCCTGCTGCAGCTCTACCTGCGGAAACCGGCCGGAGTGAAGCCCATCTACTCCCGCCAGCTGGTGGAGCTGAGCCTGGAACTGCATATCCGCCCGCAACTGCTCTATGAACAGATGTTCCACCTGCGCAACATGGACTCGCCCAGCCTATGCCACCTCTGGAAGACCTTTGCCGACAACCCGCGCCGGCTGTCGAGGGAGGTGAAACGCCTCAAGGCCATGCAAGGATTCGGGCATGCACAGGAGTTCTACAAGGATGTAGATGTGAACGAATCGTTCGAGACAGACTTCAGGCCCATACCAGGACATGGGACACTGACGCCCATGATGCTCACCATCATACTCGACCTGTACTTCCGCCTGACACCGGCCACCATGGTGAAGGAGACACCGGAACTACAGGAGCTGGCACGGCTGCTGCACCTGGATGCAGGAACCGTGGTGAAGGTCATGGAGACCTTCCAGTGCTGCGACCCCTATCTGGGCAGACGCAGACAAGCGGACAGTGGACTGCTGCCCCATTGCCAGCGACTATGGCAACTCTACGGCAACGACAACCCGGAAAAACTCGCCGCCACCGCCGCACAGATGAAAGAGTATTTCAGATAACGGAACACGACACTGACCATGGCCCAGAAACTCATACAGACACAAGAGCAGAAACTCATACAGACACAACGCCTGTCGCAACAGCAGATGCTGCAGGTGAGGCTGCTTGAAATGCCACTCACCGAACTGGAGGAAAGCATCAACACCGAGCTGGACGACAATCCGGCACTCGAGGTGCTGATGCCCGACGAGCAGTCTCCCGAAGAGAAGGAGGAAAGCACGGCCGAGGACAACGAGGATTTTGAACAGCAACAGGAACGCGAGGAACGTGAGACCGAACTGGACAACGCCCTGGAAAACATCGGACGTGACGATGAAATGCCCACACCACGGCAACAAGCCCCATTCGACGATGCCGACTATGAGGAAATTGTCTATGGCGATACCGTGTCATTCTATGACAAGCTGAAAGAACAGATGGGCGAGAATGAGCTCACCGAACAGCAACGGGAAATCATGGAATATCTCATCGGCTCACTCGATGATGACGGACTGCTGCGCAAGGACACCGACACCATAGCCGACGAACTGGCCATCTACCACAACATTGAAGCCAGCCCCGACGACATAGAGCAGACCGTCCGGCTGCTACAGACCTTCGACCCACCGGGCATAGGGGCACGCACACTGCAGGAATGCCTGCTGCTGCAGATCGCACGCAAACCGGAAGGTCGGCTACGGGACATCATGGAAAGCATCATAAGCCACCATTTCGACGAATTCACCAAGAAACACTGGCAAAAGATACAGAGCGCACTGGCCCTGAACGATGCACAGACAGATGCCGTGAGGAGCGAAATCAGGAAACTCAACCCGAAACCAGGGTCTTCATTGGGCGAAACCGAAGGGCGGAACCTGCAGCAGATTACACCGGACTTCGTGGTGGAAACAAACGATGACGGCAGCATCACCTTCTACATCAACACCGGAAACATACCGGAACTGAAGGTCTCGGCTTCGTTCACGGACATGCTGGAAACATACAGAAACAACAGGAAAGGCATGAGCCGACAGGAAAAAGAAGCACTGCTCTATGCCAAAGAGAAGGTGGAGCGCGCCCAGGGCTTCATCGAAGCCGTGAAGCAACGCCGGCGCACCCTCTATATCACGATGAAAGCCATCATTGACTGGCAGAAACGCTTCTTCCAGGACGGGGACGAGGCTGAACTCAGACCCATGATCCTGAAAGACATTGCCGACAAGACCGGGCTGGACATCTCTACGATTTCACGCGTAAGCAACGTGAAATATGCACAGACCAACTGGGGAACCTTCCCGTTGCGCTTCTTCTTCAGCGATGGATACAATACGGCCAATGGCGAACAGCTTTCCACACGCAAGATGAAGGTGACCCTGCGTGAACTTATACAACAGGAAGACAAGAGCAAGCCGCTGAGCGACGATGCCCTGACGGCCATGATGAACAAGCTGGGCTACCCCATAGCGCGGCGTACTGTGGCCAAATACCGCGAACAGCTGGGACTGCCCGTGGCACGGCTGAGAAAATGTTGAACCCTATATTGCAATGAAAGAGAAACAACTCATACTGGCAGCACGCATCATCAGCATGGTATTCACCCCACTCTACCTGTCACTGGTGGGAATGATCGTGCTGTTCATGTTCAGCTATCTCAGCCTCCTGCCCCCTTCCTACAAACTCACGGTACTGGGCATTGTATATCTCTTCACCATCCTTTTGCCCACCCTGCTTATCCATCTGTACAGGCGCAACCAGGGATGGAGCCCCATAGACCTGGGACGCAAGGACCGGCGTATGGGACCGTACATCATCAGTATCCTCTGTTATTTCGCGTGCTTCTATGTCATGGGCATCTATCATATCCCCCATTTCATGGCCAGCATCCTCATGGCAGCCCTGATGATACAGATTGTATGCGCCCTCATCAACCTCATGTGGAAAATATCCACCCACTCTGCAGCCATAGGCGGTGTGGCAGGAGCACTGCTGGCCTTTTCCGCCATCTTCATGTTCAACCCGGTGTGGTGGTTCTGCATGGTGCTTATTGTGGCAGGCATGGTTGGGTCGAGCCGTATGATCCTGCGACAACATACGTTGCCACAGGTCATAGGAGGCTTCATTGCAGGGCTTCTGGTGGCCTATCTTGTTGTACTGTTTCTCTGAACACCCCTATAACAAAGCGATATCCGCATCTTCCTTTCACCCCATCGGACATTCCTGAAAAAGGGCTTTTTCTGCATGCCAGGCAACAGGAATCCCGATTCTTTTTTGTAAGTTTGCAGTTCAAAACCGGCTGCTGGACACTGTGCTGACAGCAAGAACCATTATCCATAGATATAAACAACAGATTATCCGAACATGAAACCACTTATCAGTATTATCATGGGCAGCACAAGTGACCTGCCCGTCATGGAAAAAGCCTGCACGTTCCTGAACGACATGCAGATACCATTTGAAGTAAATGCCCTCTCAGCCCACCGCACTCCCGATGCAGTGGAGTCCTTTGCCAAGGGCGCAAAAGAACGCGGCATAAAAGTCATCATTGCCGCAGCAGGAATGGCGGCTGCACTACCCGGTGTCATCGCTGCATCAACCACACTTCCCGTCATCGGTGTCCCCATCAAAGGAATGCTTGATGGTCTGGATGCACTATTGTCCATCGTACAGATGCCCCCGGGAATACCTGTTGCCACAGTTGGAGTAAACGGGGCACAGAACGCAGCCATCCTGGCTGTGGAGATGCTCGCACTGACCGATGATTCGGTAGCCGAACGGCTGGCAGCCTACAAGTCGGGGCTTGGAGAAAAAATAGAAAAGGCCAACCGTGACCTTGCAGAGATTAAATACGATTTCAAAACCAACTGACCTCCATTATCCCCATCTTCCATGACAGATCTTTTCAACTACCACCGCCGCAAGACCACAGCAGTGAAGGTGGGTTCCATACACATTGGTGGTGAAAATCCGGTACGTCTTCAGTCGATGACTACAACCAACACCAACAGCACCGACGCATGTGTGGAACAGGCCAAACGCATCATCGCTGCAGGAGGTGAACTGGTGAGACTGACCACACAGGGATCACGAGAAGCGGAGAACCTGCGCAACATCAACGTGCTGCTGCGAAACCAAGGTATCACCACGCCATTGGTTGCCGATGTGCACTTCAACCCCAATGTAGCTGATGTGGCAGCTCTATATGCAGAAAAGGTACGTATCAATCCTGGTAACTATGTCGATCCGGCCCGCACGTTCCGGAAGCTGGAATATACCGATGAAGAGTACGCCCAGGAACTCCGGAAAATAGAAGCCCGCTTCGTACCCTTCCTGAATATCTGCAAAGCCCACCACACAGCTGTACGCATCGGCGTGAACCATGGTTCCCTTTCCGACCGCATCATGTCACGCTACGGTGACACTCCAGAAGGCATTGTAGAAAGCTGTATGGAATTCCTGCGCATCTGCGTTAAGGAATCCTTCAGGGATGTAGTTATCAGCATCAAAGCCAGCAATACGGTTGTCATGGTGCGCTCCGTAAGACTGCTTGTGGACTGCATGGAAAGAGAAGGCATGGATTTTCCTTTACACCTTGGTGTAACGGAAGCAGGTGAAGGTGAAGACGGACGTATCAAGAGCGCAGTAGGCATCGGTGCATTACTGGCCGACGGACTAGGCGACACCATCCGTGTGAGCCTCAGCGAAGAGCCTGAAGCCGAGATTCCCGTAGCCAAACATCTGGCCGATTACATAGGAAAGCGGAATGGGCACACATTCATCCCCGGAAAAGCTGCGACAGACTTCAACTATCTGAATCCGGAACGCAGACACACCCTACCCGTAAAAGACATAGGTGGAGACCATGTTCCCATTGTCATTGTGAACCAACAGGAAAGCAACTCAACTTCACAATGGAAACGCAGACCCGATTTTATCTATACCGGGCAAGAGATGCCCACCCATCGTGAGGATGGCATAAACTATATCATTGACTACAATGCATTTGCCCGTTTTTCATCTGAAGGAAAAGACACGACAGGGCTATATCCGGTTTTCCCATATAACACCATGCCTTTCATTGCTGCCATTGCATCCGCAATTAAATTCCTGGTACTTCCTTATGGCACCCCGCCAGAAGAATATACCGCTTGTCTAAAACACCATCCGGAAGTGGTTGTAGTGAGCATGAGTAATCACATGAACAAGACCGGTGAGCAACGCGCATTGGTTCATGAAATGATGTGTGCCGGTCTAACCAACCCCGTTGTCTTTGCACAAGCCTACCACCACTCACACAAGGGAAAAGGCGATTTCCAGCTGGAAGCTGCAGCAGACATGGGAGCACTTATGATGGACGGACTGACAGATGGACTATGGCTGATGAATGACGGTGACATCAGTTCTGATTATGTAGCTGATACCGCCTTTGGCATTCTACAGGCAGCACGACTACGCACAACAAAAGTCGAATACATCAGTTGCCCAGGGTGCGGGCGCACGCTTTATGACCTGAGAACGACCATTGCCCGCATCAAAGCGGCCACCTCCGACATGTGCGGACTGAAAATAGGCATCATGGGCTGCATTGTGAATGGACCTGGAGAGATGGCCGATGCCGATTATGGATATGTTGGAGCAGCTGCAGGGAAAATCTCACTCTACAGAAAGAAAACCTGTGTGGAAAAGAACATTCCTGAAGAAGAAGCTGTAGAACATTTACTTCGGCTTATCGCGGAAGATAAAAACAAACAGTAATATAATACACCAAAGCCTTTTCTAAAGCATTCATATTATGGCCTCAAAGGATTCCGGAATGACTCCGATGATGAAACAGTTCTTCAGCCTGAAAAGCAAGCATCCGGACGCTTTGCTACTGTTCCGTTGCGGTGATTTTTATGAAACCTATTGTGATGATGCCGTCGATGCCTCCCGCATTCTCGGAATCACACTTACCAGACGCAACAACGGTAAGGAGAAAGGAAGTACGGAAATGGCCGGATTCCCCTATCATGCACTTGACACCTATCTGCCCAAACTTATCAGGGCAGGCAGACGTGTAGCCATCTGCGACCAGCTCGAAGATCCTAAACTCACAAAAAAACTCGTGAAACGGGGTATTACCGAACTGGTTACTCCTGGTGTGGCCATGAGCGACAACGTGCTTAACTACAAGGAAAACAATTTCCTGGCAGCTGTCCATTTCGGTAAATCTGCTTGCGGTGCAGCATTCCTGGACATATCAACCGGAGAGTTCCTCACAGGAGAAGGTACCTATGACTATGTGGAAAAACTGCTTGGCAGCTTCCAGCCCAAAGAAGTGCTGTATGACAGGGCACATCGTGATGAATTCAACCGATATTTTGGCACAAGGCATTGTGTGTTTGAACTTGACGACTGGGTGTTTACAGAGACGACAGCACGGCAGAAACTGCTGCGACATTTCGGTACGAAAAACCTGAAAGGCTTTGGTGTGGAACACCTTCACAATGGTGTCATTGCCTCGGGTGCTATCATGCAATACCTTGAAGTCACGCAGCACACACACATAGGACATATCACCACACTCTCACGAATAGAGGAAGAACGCTATGTGAGACTTGACAAATTCACCATCCGTTCTCTGGAAATCATCGGTACCATGCAAGAAGGCGGGGCTTCACTGCTCAATGTGATAGACCACACGACAACGCCGATGGGTGGCCGACTGCTCAAACGCTGGCTCATATTTCCACTGAAGGAAGTTAAATCCATCAACAGAAGACTGGAAGTGGTGGACTTCTTCCACCGTAATCCAGCCTTCAGCGACTGCATCAACACACAACTCCATCGTATAGGCGATCTGGAACGCATTATCTCCAAAGTGGCCACAGGAAGAGTCTCCCCACGGGAGGTGGTGCAGCTGAAACAGGCTCTCCATGCCATCGGACCCATAAAAGAAGCCTGTATGGCATCAGACAACAGCCACATCGTGCAGATGGGTGACCAACTGAATCTCTGCGAAATGCTTCGTGAACGCATAGAACAGGAAATCCAGCCCGACCCACCCTTGCTCATCAGTAAAGGAGATGTCATTGCCCATGGATTCAATACGGAGCTCGATGAGCTGCGCGCCATTTCCAGAAACGGACGCGACTATCTGCTCAAAATCCAGGAAAGGGAAATCGAACAAACAGGAATAGCATCGCTCAAAGTGGGTTATAACAATGTTTTCGGCTACTATCTGGAAGTACGCAACACTTATAAGGACAAAGTGCCTTCAGAATGGGTAAGAAAACAGACCTTGGCACAGGCAGAACGTTATATCACCCAGGAACTTAAGGAATATGAGGAAAAGATTACAGGAGCTGACGAACGCATCCAAGCCCTGGAGACCAGGCTTTTCAGCGAACTCGTGACTGATATGCAGGAATACATTCCACAGATACAGTCCAACGCCAATCTTATCGCACGCATAGACTGTCTGCTGTCCTTTGCCCATGTTGCCACAGAAAACAGCTATGTCAAACCGGAAATGTCAGACGATGATGTCATTGACATCAAGCAGGGACGTCATCCTGTCATCGAAACCCAACTTCCTACAGGCGAACGATATGTGCCCAACGACATCAGGCTGGACACCCAAAGACAGCAGGTCATAATGGTTACAGGTCCCAATATGGCCGGAAAATCAGCACTCCTGCGCCAGACAGCACTTATTGTGCTCATGGCACAGACAGGATGCTTCGTGCCCGCAGCACAAGCCCACATCGGAGTAGTAGATAAGATATTCACACGCGTAGGCGCATCAGACAACATTTCGCTTGGGGAATCCACATTCATGGTGGAAATGACTGAAGCCGCCGACATATTGAACAATGTGACCCCACATTCTCTTGTCCTGTTCGATGAACTCGGGCGCGGAACCAGCACTTACGATGGCATCAGCATAGCATGGGCCATCGTGGAATACCTGCACGAGCATCCCAAGGCACAAGCACGCACACTCTTTGCCACCCACTACCATGAACTTAACGAGATGGAGAAACAGTTTGCACGCATAAAGAACTACAACGTATCCGTAAAAGAAATTGACGGCAAGGTCATTTTCCTGCGCAAGCTCTCCCGAGGCGGCTCCGAGCATTCGTTCGGCATACACGTAGCTGAAATAGCTGGTATGCCAAAAAGCATTGTCAAACGGGCAAATACCATTCTAAAACAACTTGAGGCTGACAACGCGCAAGTGGGTACTGTCGCAAAACCATCGACACAAACCATAGGACAAAGCCGTGAAGGCATGCAACTCAGCTTCTTCCAGCTCGATGACCCTGTACTTTGCCAGATACGTGACGAAATCCTCACACTCGACATCAATCACCTTACACCCATGGAGGCACTGAATAAGCTGAATGACATTAAGACCATTGTCAGCGGGAAAAAACAAAGTTAACGGCCTGCACCCAACTCAACTGCCACGCCAGAGAACATTTTTCCGTCTTTTCACCGGCTTCCCCGACAGTTCTCCATGTCTTTCCACCTTCCCAAGAAAGACTTTGAAATCAAGTCGGGAATACCCGACTGATAACCTCCGGAAAGCCAACAGCATTTTATCTATCGCTGTAAGGCATAAAAAAACAGGAAGACAGCCAGTACAGGCCATCTTCCCGCCTCTTTATTCTATGCTATTACTGCGGATTAATTTCCTGAATTAACCGGTCTGCATGTCCCCATTTATCCATCATGAAGAGCACATAACGAATATCCACGCCAATGCACCGTGCCAGACGACTGTCGAAATTGATGTCCGATGAAAGCGAATCCCAGTTACCATCGAAGGCCAGTCCGATGAGCCTTCCCTTCCCGTCGAACATGGGCGACCCACTGTTTCCTCCCGTGATGTCGTTGTTAGTCAGGAAACAAAGCTGCATCCTGCCCGTGGTCTTGTCCTGGTAAGGTCCGAAATCATCAGCCGACAGGAGTTCATGCATGATAGGTTCTACGAAATATTCCACATTCTGGTCGGCCTTTTTCATCTTCTCTACAATACTTTCAGCGGTAGTATAGTAGCCTGAGGGCTTTCCTCCCAGTTCAAATCCGCCTACCTGTCCATAGCTGAGACGCATGGTGAAGTTGGCATCGCTGTAATGCGGCTTATCCTGTTCCATGCGCAACTTGGCCGCACAAAGATATTTCTCCTGAACTGCAAGAGAATCAACAAGTGAGCCAAGACGTTCACGGAAAGAGGAAAGACTCTCTATAAGATCCAGTCCGAACTGTACACCAGGATCATTCTTGTACTTCTTGCTGTTGAAATAGAGCTTTGCACCCGGTTTCATGATGACCGACTTCCTGTACAGCCATTCCACATACTTTGCATGGTTGCCTCCGAACTTGTTTCGGATGGTCTGATAGAAAGCCGGAAGCTCTGCAGCATCTACATGCTCTTCATAGTTTTTGAGCAGTACTGCAAGCACTTCCTTGTCGAGAGCCATGTCCCACTCTTCATGGTTGTCCTCAAACTGATGGTAGAGTTTCTTCGGTTTGTCCTCCGGCCCCATCACAGGCATTCCGTTGCAAAGTTTCATTGCCCGTGTAGCAAACTCATTGGTACGCCGGAAAGTCTCTGACCAGTAGGTAAATGTACGCATGATGCCATAGCGTTGCGCATAAAACCGTTCCATCTTGTCGAAATCAAGTTTGCCTTTGAGGTATCCGGTCTTGTGCTGCCATGCTCTGATGGCTTCCTCATAAGCCTGTTTCTGTCCGATAATGCCGATGGAATCAATACATTTGTTCATGCCGATAGAGTTCTTCCAGTAATTGGAACTCTGCGCGTATTTTGAATCATATTTGATGCGTACAGCCTCGTCCGCCCGCATGTGCCGGAGCATGACTTCCTGTTTCACGCCTCTGACCTGCGCACGTGGTGTATTCTCCGCATCGCGCATTTCCTTGATTCCGTAGCTGGAGAGATAGCGTTCCGTAGAACCTGGATAGCCGATGGTCATGGAGAAGTCACCATCCTTGTACCCCTGCATGGAAACTGACGCCCAATGAGCTGGATGATAGGGCACATTGTCTTTGCTATAAGCAGCCGGTCCGTTGGTTTTTGGGTCGGCATAGATACGGAACACCGAGAAGTCACATGTCTGTCTGGGCCACATCCAGTTGTCGGTCTCTCCACCATACTTGCCCATGGACTTGGGAATGGTGAAGACCAGTCTCAAATCCGTGAAGTCCTGGTATGTAGTAGCATAATAACTGTTTCCCTCAAAGAAAGCATCAATGCTGACATGCAGTGTAGGATCAATGGCCTTGATGGAGTCAGTCATGACGTTCTGCAACGAGTCTATCAGTGCTTCCTGTTGCTCTGTGGACAAGTTGTCAAAGTCCAAAGCCGCCAGCTGCGGTGTAATGTTGCGCTGTTCCTTCATGAAGCTCACGAACATGTTCTCGTTGGGAAGCTCTTCTTCATAGCTTTTGGCAAAAAAGCCATTAAGCATGTAGTCGTGCTCCACGGTAGAATGTGAGCGGATGGACTCGAAACCGCAATGATGGTTCGTGAAAACCAGTCCATCGGGCGACACTACCACACCCGAACAATAGCCAGAGAAATTGACCACCGTGTTCTTGATGGCATCATCGTTAATATAAAGGCTCTCATAAGGGAGCATGAATCCCTCGGCCTTCATCTGCTGATAGACCGGTTCGGGAAGGTTGTAGAGTGTCCACATACCTTCATCGGCATGTGCCATCGATGCTGCAAGCAAAGCGGCAATAAGGAAAGTTTTCTTTTTCATTTTCATACAGATCTTTATTTTTGTTGTCTAAATCTTTTTCCTATAACTGGAAACGAACTGAGGGGTAAATCAGCCCTGACAATCCTTACTGCAAACACGGCTATCAGAAGCGTATTCACAATCAATGCTGCCCATGTGGGCAGACAGGCATTCGCCCATACCATGGCACAAGAAATCAATATGGCCATAATTACATATATGGATATGGATTGCAGTGGATAGTCAATGGGATAATACTTCTGTCCCACTACGTAGCTGAGCACCATGGCAATGGCATAGCCTGCAAAGCCTCCCCATGCACATGCCATATAACCGTATTGCGGAACGAAAATGACATTGATGCCAATAAGAACAGCGCATCCTATACCGGAAAACACAGCTCCCCAGATTGTGCGGTCTGTGAGCTTATACCAGAATGAAAGGTTAAAATAGACTCCCATCATGATTTCCGCTGCCATGACAATCGGTACAACACGCAGTCCGCTCCAGTAGTCACTCCCGATAATGTATTTCAGGATATCCATGTATCCCATGACTGCAAGATAAGCCAACAGCGTGAAAATGATGAAATACTTCATGGCATTCGCATAGGTTTCCTTGCTGTCTTTGTCCTTCGCCCTGCCAAAGACAAAAGGCTCATAGGCATAACGAAAAGCCTGGGTAATCATGGCCATTATCATGGCTATTTTCGAGGCAGCCCCGTAGATACCAAGCTGTTCGTGGGCGTGGGCACCCCTATAAACATAGGGAAACAATATCTTGTCCGCCGTCTGGTTCAGGATACCTACAATGCCAAACACCAGTATTGGCCAACTGTAGGACAGCATCCGTCTCATCAAAGCAGAGTCAAAGGTACAGCGGAAACCTATAGCAAGCTCTTTCCACAGACAGGGAATGAGCATAGCCGAACAGAACAGGTTGATGTAGAACGCGTAAGCTACATTAGCCACTTCAATCCAAAGAAAGAACACCAGATTCAACGCAATAGTCACTATGATATTGAGCAACTGCAAGAAAGCGAATTTGATGGGACGCTTGCTATAGCGAAGATAAGCGAACGGTATGGCACGGAAAGCGTCGATTGCTACCGTGAGAAACATTACCCATACATAAACAGGATGATCGGCATATCCCATGAAACTGCTCAGTGGCTGCAAGAATACGAACACAAGCACAACAAACAGTACCGAAGTGCTTCCAACAGCCTTAAGGACAGTGGAATAGACTTGCTGAGGGTCTTCCTCCTGTTTATTGGCATACCTGAAGAAAGTCGTCTCCATGCCATAAGTCAGTATGACAAACAGCAAGGCCACGTATGCATACATGTTCGTAATGACGCCATAGCCACCGCTTGCAGCAGAAAGCTTGGCAGTATAGAGCGGTACAAGCAAATAGTTGAGAAACCGTCCTATAATACTGCTCATGCCATAGATAGCGGTTTCCTTGACAAGTGATTTCAGATTGGCCATACATGAAAATGATTAGAAGAAAAGATAACAGATGGCAATAGCCGAAATGATGCCTGCCAGGTCTGCCAACAGTCCACATGCAACTGCATGACGGGTGTATCTTATACCGACACTTCCGAAATAGACTGCAAGTATATAGAATGTGGTGTCTGTAGAGCCTTGGAACACACAACTCAGCCGTCCAACGAACGAATCAGCTCCATAAGTGGTCATGGCATCGACCATCATGCCTCTTGCCCCGCTTCCGGAAAGCGGCTTCATTAAAGCCGTAGGTAATGCACCGACAAAATCCGTATCAGCCCCACAGGCGGCCACAGCATATTTCACTCCATCGACCAGCATGTCCATGGCACCAGATGCACGGAACACTCCTATTGCCACCAATATCGCCACCAGATAAGGAATGATGCGCACCGCCGTGCCAAATCCGTCCTTCGCCCCCTCGATAAAGGCATCATATACATTTACCTTTTTGCGCATGCCTGCCAGAATAAACGTCAGGATAATGGTCATTAGCAGAATATTGGCTATACTCGTACTCACGGCATTCATGCTATCCTTGTCGAGTTGACCAAATCCCCATATCACACCGGCAACCACCAGGCACAGTCCACCGAGTGTAGCCATCATTGTGCGGTTGAACAAGTTGATGCGTTGCCACAAGGACGTGACCACGATACCGGCCAGGGTAGAGAAGAAAGTAGCCAGCAAGATGGGGATGAAAATGTCTGTAGGCTGTGCTGCGCCCAACTGAGCGCGATAGACCATGATGCCGACAGGAATGATGGTCAACCCCGATGTATTGAGCACAAGGAACATGATCATGGCATTGGTCGCAGTGTCCTTCCTGTTGTTCAGTGTCTGAAGCTGCTCCATGGCTTTCAGTCCGAGTGGCGTGGCAGCATTGTCCAGCCCGAGCATATTGGCCGCAATATTCATGAATATGCTTCCCGTGACAGGATGTCCCTTGGGAATATCAGGAAACAGGCGTGTAAAAACAGGCGACAGCAACCGGGCAAAGAAATTGATTACGCCCCCTTTTTCTCCGACTTTCATTATTCCAAGCCACAGGCTGAGCACTCCAGTCAGGCCAAGGGATATTTCGAAAGCCGTCCTTGCCGTATCAAAGGTTGAATTCATCATTGCCGGGAAAACTTCCATGTCGCCCAGGAATACAAGTCTGACAAGGGCTATGGCAAAAGCAATGACGAAGAACGCAATCCAGATGTAATTGAGTACCATAGATTTGCAAAATTATAACAAATCCTGCAAAACAACAAGACAAGAGCCTGTTTTTGTGCTTTTGGCCTCTATGGAAGCACAAGAACAGGCTCTGAAAAGTCATTTGAAGGTTGTATGGGCATCACGTATGAGCTTTATTTGGCCAATCAGGTCTTCATAATGCAGTTTGTTGATGCCAACGGCAGTCCGGGCCTCCTGGCTGGCAAACTGTTCTATCTCTTCCAGCTGCTGCATCAGACATAGCACAACATCACCGCTTGCGGGTTTACCATTAGGATTTACCATATTTGCAAGCAGCGAGAGATATTGCCGCTCCACATTGCGCCTGTAAGCATCTTGCTCAGACCCGTCAAGCGGTTTCCAGATGGCATGTCCAAGGTCTTTCAGGTATTCTTCCAGCCGGTATGCACTCTTGTCACTGGCCGAGCACTTGTCTATGGCAGACAGCTTTCCGGCATTGAATATATTACCAAGCACATTATTCTGCATATTGTTCAGGAAGTCCATGGCATTTTCACCCGTAATGCTGAGAATACTCTCCGGAACAATCCATGTGGGTGCTGTGAAGATATGCCTGTCAAGGAAATCCACAGCCTCTTGCTGCCGTTCCTTGGGTTCGGTCATGAAAGGTGCGTTTCCGGGCAGATTGTTTTCATAGCGTCCGCCAATATTCCTGACGACATGGTTGGTATAGAGTGCAAACTGGTTGCGCAGAGTCCAGTACATTTCCTTCAAGTCATCATATTGCCCGTTGGGCTGGCTTGTCCACTTGGGCAGTTGCTCCATGATACGTTTCAGATTCCTTATTCCGTAGTCATTGGCTTTCATGTTATTGTCGCCCAGGTCTTCGGTCTGCGACCGTGGGTCTATGCCGTTGCCCTCACCTCCCGAATACCAGAGACGGGGATTGTGCTTCAACATTTCCGTAGTCTCGCTCATGAGTTTTTCCTTCTCCTCATACTCGTCCTTGAACTCCGGCCTGTACTGATAACCCCATTTGATGGCCCACAGGTCATAGTCGTTAATGCGCGGGAAGAGCCCTTTTGCAGATATGCCGTCCTCGGGCTGCGCCACATAGTTGAAACGGGCATAGTCCATGATACTTGCAGTATGGCCATGCGCCTCCACCCACTGCCTGTCGCGCAGTTTCTCTACAGGTGTCGCGAAACTTGCCCCCATGTTATGGCGAAGTCCCAGCGTGTGTCCCACCTCGTGCGAGGATACGAACCGGATGAGCTGACCCATGAGTTTCTCGTCAAACCTCATGGTCTGCGCACGCTTGTCCGTAGTGCCACATTGTATCATGTACCATTTCGTGAGCAGATTCATCACATTGTGGTACCAGCAGATATGGCTCTCCATGATTTCCCCACTCCGGGGGTCACTGACATGCGGGCCATAGGCATTCTCAATCTCTGCCGGCAGATAGCGTAACACGCAATAGCGCGCATCATCGACACTCATGTCCGGGTCGTCAGGCCATTCCCTTCCCTGTATGGCATTCTTGAAACCAGCTGCTTCGAAAGCCTTGTTCCAGTCGTTGATGCCTTGAATGAGATAAGGCACCCATTTCCTGGGCGTGGCCGGATCAATGTAATACACGATTGGCTTCACCGGCTCTACCAGTTCACCCCTCAGATAGCGTTTCACGTCCTTGGGTACCAGCCGGTAGCGTGCTATGAACTGCTCGTGGCGGGTCTTGTGCTGCTCGTCGGAAAAGAGCGTGAAGTCGTTCACGAAATATCCCACCCGCTTGTCCCACAGGCGTTTCCGCATGGGTTCCTTGGGCAGCAGCACAATGCTGGTATTCAACCCCAGGGTGATGGTTCCTGAAGCGTATGCCGCGCGGTTCTTGGCCTCGGGAGCCATATAAGTGCGTGTGGTAGCCACTTCAATATTGATGGGGAACACCTTCATCGTATCCACAAACGTGCGGTCGGCCTGCTGTCCGCCGAGTTTCATGGTCTTGGATGTATTGCGTGAGATGCCCACCAGGTCATTGTCGTTCTTGAATACAGAGGTCACCTCAATGAGGCTCATGTGCTTGTCTGCATTGCCTTCAACAATCTTGAACACCCCCACTATGGGGTCTGTTGTCGAGGCGCGCAGTGTGCGCGATATGTTGTCCGTACTGTCAGCCAGCTGCGACAGGACGTAGGCACGCATCAGCATGGTCTTGGCATCGCGCTTCTCAAAATAGAAAGTGATTTCGTTGGCCTGTTCACCGCTGAACTTCCCGAATCCCTGCGGCACGCTGGTATAGCGTGTCACGGCCAGCAGATAGCGACCAAGCAATGAGTCGGGCACCTCAAAATACCATTTGTCCTCAATGTGCCTTACAGTAAAGAGGCCGTTGAGCGTAGTACCTCCTTTCCTGATGAGTTCCTCATAGGCATTTTTCTTTGTCTCCTTTTTTGTGCCAACAGAATCCTTCTTCGCCGCCATTGTGTCCTTAGGCTGCGTGGTCGAATCCGTTTTTGTCACCACCGTGTCCTGGGCTGTCCGGCCTGTCATGGAAACCTGTAAGCCATGGTTTCCCGCAGTAGCCATAAGCGCCACAACTACAGCTGACAACAGTAATTTCCGCATATTGTTCATGTTTCTGAAATAATTGATTATTAATCTGGTGCAAAGATAATGCAAACCGAAGATAAAAAAAAGGGAACATGACCGTTTTTTCAGTAATCGTGGAAAAACATGACTTGCAGACAACATGCGACCGGGACAGACCATTCCCTGGACATTCCTGACACAGTGGAAAGCATGAACGGCAGAGCCGGAAACAATGCTTTCTCCAGCACCAAGGCAATAAAATGGCCACGGACAACGTTTCCAAACATAAAAACACATGCCGGCAAGCAGTCCATGACATTCCTTCCTCCGGACTGCCGGGACATTCCCTACGCTTGCCCCAAATGCAGGACTAACCATTTTTCAATCATAAACAATAAAAACACATTACGCTGATGAAGAAAACAATCCTGATGCTATTGATTGCCTGTGGTCTGGGAGCCAAGGCACAAGTGAAGCTGCAGCCACTGTTTACCGACAACATGGTGCTGCAACAAAAATCGCAGACCCCCATCTGGGGCGAGACAAAACCGGGGAAAACTGTAACGGTGAAGACATCGTGGAACAAGCAGACCTACACCACACAGGCCGACGAGAAAGGAAAGTGGAGCGTCAAGGTGGAGACACCGGAGGCCGGCGGACCCTACGATATCGTCATTTCCGACGGAAAGGCCATCAAGCTCAAGAACGTGCTCATAGGAGAAGTATGGCTCTGCAGCGGACAGTCGAACATGGAAATGCCGCTGGCCGGATGGGGGAAAATCCTGAACTATGAACAGGAAATAGCCAATGCCAAATACCCTGACATCAGACTGCTGCATGTGGACAACTGCGTAAGCGCGCAACCGTTAGAGACATTCACTTCGCGAGACGGCGGATGGGTGGAATGCTCACCGGCCACCATCGCAGAGTTCTCAGCAGCCGCCTATTTCTTCGGGCGCGAGCTCCACAAGGACCTCAACATACCCATAGGACTGATCAGCTCCAGATGGGGAGGCACCAACATAGAGTCGTGGATCAGCCCGGCATCGCTCCGCACCATGCCCGACTTCACGCAGACCGTGGACGAAGTAGCTGCGCTCTCCAATGACATGGCCGAGCAGAAACTGGCTTTCGAGAACAAGACAAGGGAATGGAAAGAACAGATTGAAAAGGCCGACCACGGCATGAAAGGCGGAAAAGCCGTATATGCCGCCGTGGGAACAGATGAAAGCGAATGGGGAGAAACAACCAACCCCGGCTACTTCAACGACGGAAGCGGCAACCAGGTCACCGGCATCACCTGGTTCAGGAAGACCATTGACATACCGGCCGACTGGGAAGGAAAGGACCTGACACTGAAACTCGGACCCATTGACGACGATGACATCACATACTTCAACGGACAGCAGGTGGGCAAGACCGAAGGATGGATGGAGCACAGGGTGTACACTATTCCTGCAAAGCTGGTGAAGAAAGGGAAAACAGTCATCACCGTGCGCATGGACGACACAGGCGGGAAAGGCGGATTCTACGGCGAGCCGGAATCGCTCTCCATTGCCCCCACAGGAAAACAGGGATTGAGCCTTGCCGGGACATGGAAATACAAGACCACTGTGAACTATGCCAAGATGCCGGCACAGCCCATCAACACAGTGAACAATCCGAACATGGTGAACTCGCTCTTCAACGGCATGATCAACCCCGTCGTGCCCTACACCATCAAGGGCGCCATCTGGTATCAGGGATGCAACAACGCCGGACGGGCCTACCAATACCGTGACCTCATGAAACTCATCGTGCACGACTGGCGCGGCCTGTGGGGCTACAAGTTCCCCTTCTACCTCGTGCAGCTGGCCAACTTCCTCCCTGTCAAGGAACAGCCAGAGGAATCGACATGGGCTGAACTGCGCGAGGCACAGCTCTTCGCGCTCAACCTGGAGAATACCGGAATGGCCTGTGCCATAGACATAGGCGACGCGCTCGACATACATCCGAAGAACAAACAGGAAGTGGGCCGCCGGCTGGCACTCATCGCCAGAGCCCACACCTACGGTGAGAACATACCCTACTCCGGCCCCATATACAAAGGCCATGAGATAGAAGGAAGCACCATACGCATCAGCTTCAACCATACCGACGAAGGGCTGAAGTCCGGCGACGGGGGAAAACTGAAAGGATTCGCCATAGCAGGAATAGACCATAAGTTCCACTGGGCCGATGCACGCATAGAAGGCAACACTGTTGTGGTCAGCTCACCCGAAGTGAGCCTGCCCGTAGCCGTACGCTATGCCTGGGCCGACAACCCTGTATGCAACCTCTACAACGGTGCCGGATTGCCGGCATCGCCGTTCCGCACAGACGACTGGCCTGGACTCACCATCGATGCAAAGTAAAGCCAGACACCATCCGTACACGGACTAAAGGAAAGAGCCATATCACGCCCGCAAAGGAGCATGATATGGCTCTTTTCACTGTATATGGAAAAAGGTTCTTCTCTGTCTGCTGTCATACTTTACGGAAAACCGGCACATGTGACAATTTTTCGGAAACAAAAATCTGTATTTTTCTGCGTTCAGGAGAAGAATGCCGGGGAAAACATTCATATGATATTCATAATCAATGATTTCCGGGTCACGCCAGAACCTCACGGGAAAATCTGTTCAGACAGCTACGATACACGTTCATGTGGCTGAAACTTAAGCAGGGAAACGAGACATCCAAAAATCAAAGTGTCAGTTTTTTAACACTTTTGCTTACACTTTGATTTTCCGGCCATTTCTGAATAATCGGGCAAAACCGGTTTTTTGCGCGCCAGCGGAAAATTTCGGTTTCAGATGGCTGTTTTGTAAACCGTTGATAATCAATGGGATGAGTTTTTACAGGCGTGAAGTGTTAATGAAAACCGGCCGATTTTAACCTAAAATCCGTTAAATTCGTGCACAAAATCGCTGATTTGTGCAGTTTTCAACCCCCATTTTCCGCACTTTTGGCCGGAAAATCGCGGTTTTGAGGCCGAAAAACCCAAGTTTTTGCCCCGAAACAGTTAAGTTTTACCTCAAAAACACTTAAGTGCCAGGACGAAAACAGTTAACTAATTTTCTGGAAACAGTTAAGTGTTTCCCCCCTAACACTTAACTGATTTTTCCGTTTTGTGCAAAAAACCGACATTTTACACTTATTAACATGAAAATCTCCCCAAAACCTTTCTTTTCCCAAGGCTTCCAAAAATCAAAGTGTCAGAAAAACCGTTAAATTTCTGACACTTTGATTTCTGCGCCGATTCAACTCCCAGAAGCAGAAAACTGTCGGGAATGTCGCTGGGGGTGTGGGCGTCCCGCCCGCACATCACCTGACTGGTAATGCCACCATGATGCTTTGTTGCGGGACGGTGCGGGAAGTGCGGGCGAGACGCCCACACCCCCAGTGGCATTCCCGACATTTTCACTTCCGAGGGTTGCAGTTACATAAAGAAATGCCTTGCCGGGTGAAGTTGAGGAATGCCTGTAACCACCCGTAACTTACGAATATTGAAATCTCAAAGCATTCTAAATGAAAGGGGCGTGCCTCTGATGTAACTTTTCCGCCTTGAAACGCTCGGGTTTGGAAAAAAACTCCTATATTTGCAGAAAAGAAAAACATACTATGCAAGAAACCCGACAAAACCGTATAGCCAGGCTGCTGCAGAAAGAACTGAGCCTGATCTTCCAAAGCCAGACACGCATGATGCACGGCGTGATGGTGAGCGTGACACGTTGCCGTGTGTCGCCCGACCTGGGCATCTGCACGGCCTATCTGAGCATATTCCCCTCGGAGAAGGCGGTGGAAATGCTCAAGAACGTGACTGCAAACGAGAAAACCATACGCTATGAACTGGGAACGCGCATCAGGAACCAGGTGAGGATCATCCCCGAGCTGCGTTTCTTCATCGACGACTCGCTGGACTACATAGACCGCATAGACGAGCTGCTGGGCAAGAAGCAGTAAGAACCGCGAACAAGGCACATGAACTTCCCTTTCTTCATTGCGCGAAGGTATCTGTTTTCCAAGAAAAGCACGAATGCCATCAATGTCATCTCGGCCATTTCCGTCACCGGCGTGGCAGTGGCGACCATGGCACTGGTCATTGTCCTGAGCGTATTCAACGGGTTCCACGACCTGGTGGCGTCGCTGTTCACCAATTTCGACCCGCAGATAGCCGTGGTACCGGCCAAGGGAAAGACCGTGGTGGCCGATGACGAGCGGCTCACGCTGATGAAAGGTCTGCCACAGGTGGAGGTGGCCACAGAATGCGTGGAAGACCAGGCACTGGCCATATACAACGGCAAGCAGGCCATGGTGACCGTGAAGGGCGTGGACGGGAACTTCCCGGAACTGACGCACATCAGGGAGATTCTCTACGGCGACGGCGAGTTCATCCTCCAGGCCGCCAACCTGCAGTACGGCGTGATAGGCATCAGGCTGGCACAGACACTGGGCACGGGTGCGAGGTGGGACGGATTCCTGAAGCTGTACGCGCCCAAGCGCGAGGGACAGCTCGTGGACAGGAACAACCCGGCCGACGGATTCGTGACCGACTCGCTGTTCTCGCCGGGGGTGGTATTCGCCGTGAACCAGGCCAAATATGACAAGGACCACATCATCACCTCCATAGGCTTCGCACGAGGGCTGTTCGACCAGCAGGGCATGGTGTCGTCGCTCGAGTTCAGGCTGAAGCCAGGCAGCGACATCGGCGAGGTGAAGGCGGAAATGAACCGGATAGGCGGAAAAGACTTCCGCGTGCTTGACCGCTTCGAGCAACAGGCCGACACCTTCCGCATCATGCAGATAGAAAAGGTATTGGCCTACATCTTCCTGACCTTCATACTGGTGGTGGCCTGCTTCAACATCATAGGGTCGCTGTCAATGCTCATCATAGAAAAGAAGGATGACGTGGCAACACTGAGGAACCTCGGTGCCACAGACAGACAGATAGCCAGGGTGTTCCTCTATGAAGGGCGCATCATCTCGGTCATGGGAGCCGTTGCAGGCATAGTGCTCGGACTGCTGCTGTGCTGGATACAGCAGACCTTCGGCGTGGTGCACATGGGCGATACAAGCGGCACGTTCGTGGTGAACGCCTATCCGGTAAGCGTGCACTACAGCGATGTGGCCGCCATATTCATCACGGTGGTAGTGGTAGGGTGGCTGGCCGTGTGGTATCCCACACGCTATCTCTCGAGCCGGCTATTGGGAAACACAGCCGATGAAACCTGAACGTTAACTTTCATTTTAACCTTAATTTTTCAACTTATCTAAATCAATTAAGTAATGGTAAACAGATTCATTCTCAACGAAGTGTCCTACTTCGGTCCTGGCGCCCGCAAAGAGCTGCCGGGAGTGGTGGCCAGACTGGGCTACAAGAAAGCATTGGTCGTGACAGACAAAGGACTCATGAAGTTCGGCGTGGCACAGAAGGTGCTCGACGTGCTTGATGAAGCGGGCATAGCCTACAGCGTGTTCGACGACGTGAAACCCAACCCTACCGTGACAAACGTGAAAAACGGCATCGCAGCCTGCAAGGAAGCCGGTGCCGACTTTATCATAGCCATTGGCGGCGGCTCGTCCATGGATACAGCCAAGGGTATAGGTATCGTGGTGAACAACCCGGAATTCTCTGATATCGTTTCGCTGGAAGGCGTGGCAGACACCAAGAAGAAGAGCCTTCCCATCATCGCACTGCCCACGACAGCCGGAACTGCTGCAGAAACGACCATCAACTACGTGATCATAGACGAGACCAGACAGGCCAAGATGGTGTGCGTGGACCCGAACGACATACCGGCCGTAGCCATTATCGACGCAGAACTGATGTATTCGCTGCCCAAGTCGCTCACAGCTGCAACGGGTATGGATGCCATGACACACGCCATTGAAGGACTCATCACGAAAGCCGCCTGGGAAATGAGTGACATGTTCGAGATCAAGGCCATAGAGATGATACACAAGTACCTGCCCATCGCCGTGAACGAACCCACCAACCCGGTAGGACGTGACGGCATGGCCGTGGCACAGTACATCGCGGGCATGGCCTTCTCGAACGTTGGCCTCGGCGTGGACCACGGAATGGCCCATCCCATGAGCGCGCTCCACGATGTTCCGCACGGAGTGGCCTGCGCCATTCTGCTCCCCACAGTGATGCGCTTCAACATCCCGGCCGCACTGGACAAATACACGGAAATTGCCAAGGCCGTGGGCGTGTACCGCGACGGAATGACCAAGGAAGAGGCCGCCGATGCAGCCTGCACGGAGATAGAGAACCTCTCCCGCCTGGTGGGCATCCCGCAGCACCTCTCCGAACTGGGCATCACGGAAGCCGACATCCCCGCACTGGCAGAACAGGCCATCAACGATGTCTGCACTCCGGGTAACCCGCGCGAAGTGACAAAGCAGGATATCCTCGACCTCTACCACAAGATTCTGTAAGGACAGGAATCCACGTCTTGCGAAGAGGCAAGGCATGGTGAACGGAAAAAGCCAGGCAAGCTCATAATGGATGCTTGTCTGGCTTTCTTTTTGCCTGTATGGCCTTGAACAGGTGAATCTACTCCAATGTCACATGTCGCACGTTTACTCGCTCGTGAAGGAAAATCTGGGCGCATTCCGAGAATTTCTCCTCGCTTTCAGTGGTCAGATACCGACATGTTCCACCCTGTGTGAGCATCTGCTCCATCTGAGGATGACGCTGCAAGTAGTCACGCAGACTGTTGGCCACATATTCACCCTGAGGAACAATGCGCACGCCATCGGGAATGTTCTTGACTATGCTGCTCATCAGCAACGGATAGTGTGTGCAACCCAGCACAACCGTATCTATCAGGGGATCCTTGCGCATGAGCTGGTCAATACGTTTCCGGACAAAATAGTCGGCACCGGGACTGTCGGCCTCGTTGGCCTCGACAATGGCAGCCCACAGCGGACAGGCAATGCCAGAGACCTTGATGCCAGGCCACAACTTGTTCACCTCCAGCTCATAGCTCCTGCTCTTGATGGTACCCTCCGTGGCCAGGATGCCCACATGACCGCTCCGGGTGATAGTCCCGATAACTTCAGCCGTAGGACGGATGATGCCCAAAACACGCCGGCTGGAATCAACAGCAGGAAGGTCACGTTGCTGAATGGTGCGCAAAGCCTTGGCAGAAGCCGTATTGCATCCAAGAATGACCAACTGGCAGCCCATGGAAAACAGTTTCAGGACAGCCTGGCGGGTGAACTTATAGACCACCTCGAACGAGCGTGAGCCATAAGGTGCACGCGCATTATCGCCGAGGTACATATAGTCGTACTGCGGAAGAAGCTGGCGTATGCCATGAAGAATGGTAAGACCGCCATAGCCGGAGTCGAAAATGCCTATGGGGCCGGGAGTATGGGGAAAATATGCCATGCCTGTGTTCACTGCATTGTCCTGCATACGGGAAAAAGACTGCCGCCGTCCTATTTCAGGAACGTACGGATATTTTCGGTGATATCCATTCCGAAATTCGGGTCAATGAACGGACAAGCATCACCATCGGTATTAAGGACAAAAGCCAAGCCATGACCGTTGCCGATAAGACGCACCGCATCGTTGATTTTCTTCTTTATCGGTGCATAGGCATCAAGTTCAGCCTGTCTGAGCAGACGCCTGGCCTCATTCTTGAACGCCATGTTCTTCTCCATGAGTTCCTGGAGCTCCAACTGGCGTTTCTGCAGTATAGACGGAACCAGGTCACGCTGGGCCTCAAGAAACTCTTCGTATTTCTGGTTGAACTCGTCTTCGGCCCTTTTCAGCTCAGCATCATACTTGCTGCGCAGGTCGGCAAGATTCTTCTGTGCTATTTCATATTCAGGCAGGCTACGGAAGATGGAATCATAGCTGAAGTAGCCGAACCTGATTGTGTTGACAGCAGTCTTTTCAGCTACCTGCACTTCTGTTTCTGTACTTACACTCTCCACCATCTGTGCGGAAGCCTTCAGCGAAAGCAACGACAGAATAAGGAAAAAGAACATATTCTTCATACCTGTATCAAATTAGGACTGTGATTCCGGTTATACAAGGGCTGGAAAACCGTGCGGGCAAACCCTTGCGAAAAACGAAAAAAGGGCACGCCAAAGCGGCAGCCTTGGCACGCCCCTCTATGGGAAACGGCCGGATGATAAGGCTCCGGTACCGTTACATTTTGGCTGTATTAGTTGGTTTTCTTCAGCTCTGCCTTCACTTCCTCTGAAACATCCTTGCTCAGAGTGTCACTGATATAGGGAATACCGGAAGAGATGTCCATAATATAGACATAGCCACCATTCTTTCCAACAGCCTTGATGGCATTGACCAGTTTCTCGGTAACAGGAGCCAGTTTCTCTTGCTGAAGTTTCTGCAAAGCCTGGCTGTTGTCCTGATATGCCTGCTGGATTTTCTGGTTCAGTTCCATAAGGCCCTCTTCTGTTTCCTTCTGCTTGGTTTCATTCATGGTTGACTTTGTCTTCTCATACTCATCAGCCTTACGCTGCAGCTCAGATTGCATGGACTTCAGCTCGTCTTCGTATTGCTTGGCCTGCTTTTCCATATCTGCACGAGCCTGGATAAATTCAGGCATACTGCTCATGATTTCCTGTGCATTAAGGTGTCCGAATTTTTGCGCAAATGATGCCATAGGTGCGAACATCATCAGCATAAGAATAACTTTTTTCATTTTTCTTTCTTTTGTTTATGATTATTGTTTTGATTATATGTTTCAAGACTAAGTAATATACCGGAAGGTCAATTGGCATAACCCAGTTTCTGCAGCACTTCATTGCTGATGTCAATTTTCGGAGAACCGAAGATAATAGCAGTGTCGCTGGCCCGGTCGAGCACCAAAGAATAGCCACGCAACTCAGAGATTTCCTTAACAGCAGTATAGATTTCCTCCTGGATGGGTGTCATGAGACTTTCGCGTTTTTTGAACAGCTCCCCTTCCGGTCCGAAATATTTGCGTTTGAGCTCACTGGCCTCTTTTTCTTTCTCCATTATAGCATCCTGCTTGGCCTTTTTCTGCTCCTGAGAAAGGAAGACCAGCTCATTCTGATAATTCTTGTACATTGTCGATGCCTCTGTATTGAGTGCCTCAACTTCTGCCTGCCACTTCTTGGAAACCTGATTGAGCTGCTCATTGGCACGTTCGTATGCAGGAATGTTCTTGAGAATATACTCCATATCAAGCAATGCGAATTTCTGGGCATTGGCAGTCATTGTGAATACTGCCATTGCAATAAGTGCAAAGATTTTCTTCATATTGTTCTTATTGTTTCTTTAATGTTGGATTAGAACTCTTGACCAAGAATGAAGTGGAACTGACTACCTCCCTGAGTTCCAAACACCTTGTCGAAACCGTAAGCCCAGTCAATACCCATCATACCTACCATCGGAAGGAACAAACGCACACCTAATCCGGCGGAACGCTTCATATCAAACGGATTGAACTTCTTGGTATCATTCCAGGCATTACCCGCCTCAAGGAAGGTTAATCCATAAATGGTAGTGTTACCTAAAAGGAATGGATACCTAAGTTCAAGTGTCATGCGGTCGTATGCATAGCCTTCATAACCATAAGGCGTGAGTGAACCGTTTTCGTAACCACGTAAACCGATGGTTTCCTCAGCATAACCTGTAGAATATCCACTCATGCCATCACCACCCATATAGTAGGTTTCAAAAGGTGATTTCTTATACCTATTGTAGCTGCCAAGAAGTCCGATTTCCACACGGGTCATCAACACAAAACATTTTTGACCTCCTGAAAGTGCAGTAAAGGTACGTGCCTTGAATTTCCATTTGTGATACTCCACCCAACGGTATTTTTCCTGCTGCTCCCTTTCATAAGTAGCGGAATTATAGTCAAGGGCAAGGTTCTTGTAATCCTTGTTGTCCCACATAGACCATGGTGGGGTCAAAGTCACCGATGCCATGAATTCCGATCCACGTCTGGGGAAAAGCTGGTTATCCGTACTCGTTCTGCTCAAAGCTATACTGATGTTCAAGTTATTGGAATTTCCATTGGTCATAAGGAAATAATTCCAGTTCTTAAGCATGTATCTTGTATAAGCCAACTGCAATGAAAGCTGGAAATAGTCATCCGGCCAACGCAGACGTTTACCCCAACCTACAGAAAATCCGAAGAGCTGGACATATTTATCGGGGTCATAATAATTCTCGTAGTTATTATAATAGCTGCTTCCATATCCATACAAATAATTATAGTATGAATTCATATAATTGCTGTTATAATAGTTACTTGATACGTCCGTCTGTTTTGAGTAATATGCTCCAACACTGAACTGTACAGGACGCTTTCCTCCGAACCAGTTTGTTGAATAACTGGCATTATAAGACTGATAATATGTACCGTTAGTCTGTGCACCAATAGAAAAGACTTCACCGTCACCAATCGGAAGAATACCACGACGTTCCTTGTTCTTACCGAAAAGATTTCTCATAGAGAAGTTATTCAATTTCAGTCCAATACGCCCAATGACACCTGTTTGTCCCCATCCTAAAGAGAACTCAATCTGGTCATTTGACTTCTGTTCCAGATTCCAGTTAATGTCAACAGTCCCATTATCTGCATCAGGCTGGACATCAGGATTAACCTTTTCCGGATCGAAATGGCCCATAGATCCTAACTCGCGGGCAGAACGCATGAGTGCTTCTTTTGAGAAAAGATCACCAGGTTTTGTATGGATTTCACGACGTACGACATTCTCGTACAACCGGTCATTACCGTTTATCCTTACATGATTGATATGTGCTTGCGGACCTTCTATGATTCTCATTTCAAGGTCAATGGAATCGCCAACAATATTCACTTCTGTCGGATTCAGCCTATAGAAAAGATAACCATTGTTCCAATAGCTATTTCCTACAGCATCCTCATCTTCGGTCAATCGCTTGTTCATCAGTTTCTGGTTATAGACATCACCGGTTTTCATACCAAGCACATTACTCAGAAAATCTGTGGGATAAATGGTGTTTCCTACCCATTTGATGTCCCTGATATAATATTTCTTGCCTTCATCAACCTTCACATAGATATTCACATGTTTCGGGTCATTACTCCAGACACTGTCCTCCAGAATGGTTGCATCACGATAACCCAGTTCATTGTAT
The DNA here is from genome assembly GCA_051875605.1 of Prevotella sp. GTDB lineage: Bacteria > Bacteroidota > Bacteroidia > Bacteroidales > Bacteroidaceae > Prevotella. The sequence continues at coordinate 29,290 of JBJEHA010000065.1, forward strand.
TTGTCAATGAGTTTCTGCTTATCTGCTTTCCAACGTTCCGGCGTAAATTTCTTGGATTTCAAGAAGGAAGACAGTTTTCCTGCTTCATGCGTTTTAGAAAACGCACCTTTCTTCATAAATCCACCTTTAATCTTAGAATCAGAAAGGGCGTCATTACCGTCTATGACAATATTGCGTACCTTTATTTTCTCCTTCTTGTCAATAATTACATCTACAATAACCTGATTCTTGTTTGCCACGTCATCCCTCTGCAGAACCTGAATGTCAGCATCCTTGAATCCTTTGTCATCAAAATACTGCTTTGCAAGGATTTTCGCGCGGTCTATCATATTCGGAGTTATCTGTGCCCCCTTGAGCAAGCCCAGTTTTTCCTCCATATCGGTACGTTCCGATTTCTTCAGTCCAATATAATTAATAGTTGATACGCGTGGCCTCATACGCAGTCTGATATGAAGATATGCCTTATCGCCTATAAGAGAGTCCACTGAAATCGACACCTCGGAAAACAGGCGATATTTCCAGTAATTTTTCACAGCGTCCGTGATTTCGTTTCCAGGTAAAGAAATCGTCTGTCCAACCGAAAGACCGGAAATACCGGTCAGCATGTAGTCTTCATATCCATAGCCCTCCACTCCGGATACATTAATGCCACCAATAGTGACCATTATCGGTGTGCCTGCATAGGATATCTGCGGTGACTCTATCTTGTCTTGCGCATTAGCTGCCATTGTTACAATAACCGCTATAACGAACAAAGACAATGTCTTTTTTGCAAAACTCATGTTATTATATATATATAATGTATATAGTCTGAAATATATTACTCTTTCGCCTTATCTCCACCTGCCTCGACCTGCGCTTCCGTCTTTCCATATCGGCGTTGACGTTTCTGATAGCTGACTATCGCTTCGTGCAGATTATCTTCATTGAAATCCGGCCAATAGGTGTTGCAGAAATACAATTCGCTATAAGCAATCTGCCATAACAGATAATTGCTGATACGCATTTCCCCACCAGTACGAATCAGCAAATCCGGATCTGGCATAAAAGAAGTTTCCAGATGCTTACAGAACATTTCTTCAGTCAGCATATCCTCAAGTTTCCCCATATCCGTACATTTCCCTGTTTCCAGTACCTCACGCACAGTTTCCCTGACAGCCTGCATGATTTCCCAACGCGATGAATAGCTTAAAGCCACCACCATGGTCATGGCATCATTGTCTGCAGTATGCTGCATGGTTTCCCTGAGCTTGTCCTGCACATCACCAGGCAACCGCTGCATATCTCCAATCACACGGAACCTTACATTGTTCTTCATGAAGATTTCGTCTTCAAGGGAAGACAGGACAAGTCCCATGAGTGCAGAAATTTCATCAGCCGGGCGATTCCAGTTTTCTGTTGAAAACGTATAAAGCGTGAGATATTTCACTCCCAGCCTTACACACTCTGACGTGATACGCCTCACTGTCTCTACCCCAGCCTGATGGCCATAGCTGCGCGGTTTTCCTTTTTCGGTAGCCCATCTTCCATTACCATCCATGATGATAGCGATGTGCTCCGGTATATTGTTTCTGTCCAAAACGTTCTTCATCTTTTCTCCTGAATATATCTACAGGTCATTATCATTTCTCATCGGCATTGTGGCATGTCCGGCATTTGGCCATGAAGCTATATGTCAGCGTCACCAGCAAAGCCGAATAGCAGTCCGTATTCTTGAACAGACCACTGCTCGTCACGTAATAAGGGTCCTTCACGCCGTCAAGATTGTCACTAAGCGAGAAATGTGCTGACCATTCCACACCCAGATTCAACCTGTCGGCTATTTTATATTTCACTCCGATGCCTATAGGCACATTAGCCGTGAATACACTTTTTTCGCCTCCACTTACATAAGTGGCACCGATTCCTCCGAACACGAACGGCGTGAGACGTTTTGCCCCACGATAATCCCGTCCGGTTCCGTAGGGCCAGAAGTTATATTCAAATGTCAGCCCGCAATCTACAAGCGAATAGTCAAACTCATAGGCAGTCTCCTGCATATCCGGGAAATACGTATCCGTCTGGTCCGACGACCCTTTGATTTTCCCGAAGCTCCCTGTGAGTTTTAGTCCCATATAAGGATTAAAAATCCGCCTCAACACGACTGACCCCATGGGCTGCATATTGCTGAACAGGTTGCCGTTGAAATCACCCTCATAGGTGACCATTCCCACACCTCCACCTATTTCCATGCGGTATTCGTCATCCGTCTGCGCGTGCATGTAGGCACAGGCAGCTGAACAGAACAATATGATGACGAAGAACCGTTTCATGCTTTTCTCATTCAGTGAAAGAAGTCTGTTCCTTGCGCCATCCCAGTCTGTTGAGCCGACCCCTGTAAATGAGTCCAGACTCTCCACTGACCAACCATATATAGTTGTTAACGTCACTGGCAAAGGCATAGGAAGCTTCACAGGGATGGAACATGTCCGGCATACTTACGAGTGTGTCCTTGGGCCATGTGATGCCACCGTCACTGCTTCTGTAGATTTTCTCGAACGGATAACGGTATTCCGGCCCCCAGGCTTTTCCTCCCACTGCGAGAATGCTTTCATCATAACGTATGGTCTGCATGTTCTGCAGTCTTGGCACCTTGTTCTTGATATACGATGAAACGCTGTAGAACGACCACTCCTTGTCGGCTGCAGGTCCCACACCGTCAATCTTGCCCCATACTACCGCTGTCGTATCATTCGGATATACGTCATTGCTCCGGTTGCCGATGATGACCACGCGGTCCATGTCGTCATTTGTGGCAAGTGGCCATGTCTGATAAGTCATGTCTATTGTCGGCAGCTTGTCATTCCCGTCGTCAAGAGCCTCCTTTGTCCACGAACCGCCATCATCGTCCGATATATATAGGGCATTATCCTTGTCATAGGCATAAAGAGCGTATCTTGTTGCGGCGACCAGTCTCACCATATCGGTTTGCCCCATGGTCATCCAGGTCTCTGCATCAGCACTCTTCATGACCTTTCCATTGTCTATCACGTATAGGCAATCGCCTTTTTTCACGAATCCCATATAGGCTTCGCTGCCGAATTCAACCGCGCTCTTTTTCCATTCCCTGCCATCGGTTGTGGAGAGCACCTGCGTCCCGGTTCCGTCTGTTCCGAACACGAAAAGCCGCTCCCCAATGGTCAGTGCGCGCATTCCTTTATCAAGCAAGGCCAGGTCATCGTTACGCTGCAGGAGATCCCATTTGAATTCATCCGGCTCTTCCTGGTGCACATTTACGCTTACAGTGTACTTCCTCGATGCCCTGCCCGAGAGGCTGTACACCCAGAATTCCCTGTCCGAAGTAAAGTCTATGGAGTCAGTAGAGGAAAAGTATGAAAGCGAGTCGCTGGTCAGGCTCTTTATGCCTGCCGGGGAGTTGTCTCTTGTTGTGATGGAGCAGAGCACATGCTTGGCATCTGTGCCATAAGGCAATGAGTCCGGATTGTATATCAGTCCCTCCTGGTGGTCGATGTAGAATTTATATCTTGTTCCGGTAAGTTCTTTCTTATATACACTGTCTAAGCCTAAGGAAGATGTCGTGTGCACATATTGGTTCGCCTTGCTAATGCTGAATGATACGATGGCACAGTCATCAGTGTATGTGATTTCCTCGCTGTCGCCCAGACAAGAAGCCAAGAAAATAGCGGCTGAGAACAGCAGGGTTAAAGGTAAGAATTTCCTTGTCATTATTGTACTATCGTTGTTTTTTAGCTGCAAATTTAATCAGAATTCCGCAAATAGTGGTTGATTTTGGGGTTTATTATGTAAAATATTGGCTAAAAGCGTGTTTTTTAAGTTTGTTTTAGACATCATTCAGCATGGAGGGTCTTCTGTGCATTCTGAAGCGAAGGGGGATATACGTGAAAAGGGCGGTACGAATCACTCGCGCCGCCCTTCTTTTTTTGAATTACCTCAACGTATGTTGGTGTGTGTCAACAAAATGACACTCACGACAGTCATGACAACCACCTCTACCAACAAGGCTGAAGCCTCAAAATTAAGTAACATAATCTTTACCTTAAATATATCAAACTACTAACCTAATGAAAAAAGCATTCTCACGAATACCGTCTGCAAAGGTAGTGTTTTTCCGGAGTTCCGGCTCTGCTTTCCATACCGTATTTGCTCAAAGCGTGCTTATTTTGACATAGGTCAACATGCCCTGATTCCTGACCATCACAAAAAGCCCGGTGCCTTCTTTCCGGACACCGGGCTTTGGTATTTGCTGTTCTGGATGTTCTGATTAGAGCTTCGGACCAGCAGCGACGAGTGCCTTACCGGCTTCGTTGGTGGTGTATTTCGCGAAGTTCTTGATGAAGCGTGCAGCAAGGTCCTTGGCTTTCTCTTCCCACTTGCAAGCGCAATCGTAGGTATCGCGCGGATCGAGGATGTTAGTGTCAACTCCAGGCAGTTCTGTCGGAACAGTGAAGTCGAACATCGGGATCTGTTTTGTCGGAGCCTTGTCGATGTCGCCGCTCAAGATGGCGTCGATGATACCACGTGTGTCCTTGATGGAGATACGCTTGCCTGTACCGTTCCAGCCTGTGTTTACGAGATAAGCCTTTGCATTGTTGGCTTCCATCTTCTTCACCAACTCCTCAGCATACTTTGTCGGGTGCAGTTCGAGGAATGCCTGGCCGAAGCAAGCAGAGAAGGTAGGAGTAGGCTCGGTGATGCCGCGCTCTGTACCGGCCAGCTTGGCTGTGAAGCCAGAGAGGAAGTAGTACTTGGTCTGCTCCGGTGTCAGGATAGATACTGGAGGCAGCACACCGAAGGCATCGGCAGACAGGAAGATAACCTGCTTGGCTGCGGGTGCTGAAGAACCCGGCTGGATGTTGTTGATGTGGTTGATGGGGTAAGAGACGCGGGTGTTCTCGGTAACGCTCTTGTCGGCGAAGTCAATCTTGCCGTCGGCAGCTACTGTCACGTTCTCCAAAAGTGCGTTGCGCTTGATGGCGTTGTAGATGTCCGGCTCGCTTTCCTTGTCGAGATTGATGACCTTTGCATAGCAGCCACCCTCGAAGTTGAACACTCCGTTGTCGTCCCATCCGTGCTCGTCGTCACCGATCAGGCGACGCTTCGGGTCGGTAGAGAGGGTGGTCTTGCCGGTTCCGGAGAGACCGAAGAAAATGGCGGTGTTCTCGCCGTTCATGTCGCAGTTGGCAGAGCAGTGCATGGAAGCGATGCCCTTCAGCGGCAGGTAGTAGTTCATCATGGAGAACATACCCTTCTTCATTTCGCCGCCGTACCAGGTGTTGATGATTACCTGCTCACGGCTTGTCACATTGAATGCAACGCAAGTCTCAGAGTTCAGGCCGAGCTCCTTGTAGTTCTCCACCTTGGCCTTGCTGGCGTTGTAGATCACGAAGTTAGGCTCGAAGTTCTCGAGTTCCTCGGCTGTCGGCCGGATGAACATGTTGGTCACGAAGTGTGCCTGCCATGCCACCTCGACGATGAAGCGCACAGCCATGCGTGTATCCTTGTTGGCACCGCAGAAAGCATCTACCACATAGAGGTTCTTGTTGCAGAGTTCCTTAACGGCAAGGTCCTTGACTGTTGCCCAAACGTCTTCAGACATGGGGTGGTTGTCGTTCTTATATTCCTCTGAAGTCCACCATACGGTATCCTTGGAGTTCTCGTCCATGACGATGTACTTGTCCTTGGGGGAACGGCCGGTGAAAATACCTGTCATTACGTTCACGGCATTGAGTTCGGTGTTCTGACCTACCTCATAACCTTCAAGACCTGCCTTTGTCTCCTCCTCGAACAGCTGTTCATAGGAGGGGTTGTGGGCGATTACCGTTGCTCCGGTAATGCCATACTTTGTCAAATCTAACTTTGCCATTTTTATTTAATGTATTTGATGTGAATAACTTACAGTTGGGTCAATTCTTTGAATTGCGACGCAAAGGTATGAAAAAAGTGGTTAATGCCCAACCAAATCGTTCAAAAAAAGGCGAATAGTAATTCTTTTTAGGTTAAAGAAGTTAAAATTGCCAACCGATACAAGCAATTTGCCACGCGGAGTTTGCAAATGGTCGGGCTTTTTCATAATTTTGCATGGTTGGCCGCACTACTGCGTCACAACTGTTTTCCGACAACTAAAACCTGCATTTACAGACACAATGAAAATCATCAATTTCAGTGAACAGAATTCTGTCATCAACCAGTTCCTGGCCGAACTGCGCGACAGGAAGTACCAGCAGAACAGACTGCTTTTCCGCAACAACATCAGGCGCATCGGCGAGGCCATGGCCTTCGAGCTGTCAAAGACGCTGGAGTACAGGGCCAAGACCGTAACCACACCCTTGGGCACCATAGACATGATGCTGCCGAAGGACGAGCTGGTGCTGGGCACCGTGCTCCGCGCCGGACTGCCGTTCCACGAAGGGTTCCTCCATGTCTTCGACCATGCCGACAACGCTTTTGTCTCGGCCTATCGCATGTACACCAACCGCGAACACACCGAGGTGGGCGTGCACGCCGAATACATGGCTACGCCTTCTGTGAAGGGAAAGACGCTCGTCATTGCCGACCCCATGCTGGCCACGGGCGGCAGTATGGCCGCAAGCTATGAAGCGCTGGTGAAAACGGGCAAGCCGAAGCATGTCCATGTGGCCTGTGTCATAGCTGCTCCGGAAGGCATCGAGGTCATCCGCGAGGCGCTGCCTGAGGATGCCACGCTCTGGTGTGCAGCCATCGACCCGGGTATGAACGAACACAAGTACATCGTTCCCGGATTCGGCGATGCAGGCGACTTGTGTTTCGGAGAAAAGCTGTAGGAATTTCTATTATGCCGGATTTTACAAAGTGTCACGAAAACGCCTGTTTTTGTGACACTTTGATTTTCAGGGCTTATCCGTTTACGGTCTCCATTTCATCTTTTTGCACGCCGATGGATTTTTTCGGTTTTTGGAGACTGTTTTGTAAGTCATTGACAATCAATAGGATAAGTTTTTATATCCGGAAAGTGTTAACGAAAACCACCCGATTTTAACCAAAAATCCGTTAAATCCATGCACAAAACAGCCGATTTGTGCAGTTTTCAACCTCCATTTTCCGCACTTTTGGCCGGAAAATCGCAGTTTTGAGGCCGAAAAACTTAGGTTTTTGCCCCGAAACAGTTAAGTTTTTCCTCAAAAACACTTAAGTGCCAAGACGAAAATAGTTAACTGATTTTCTGGAAACAGTTAAGTGTTTCCCCCCTAACACTTAACTGATTTTTCCGTTTTGTGCAAAAAACCGGTTTTTTGCACTTGTTAACATGAAAATCGGACAAATATGATCTATTTTTTAAACAGGCGAAAAATCAAAGTGTCATGAAAATGGGCATTTTCGTGACACTTTGTAAAATGGAGAAAAGCCTGCATGAGGACTGACCGTTCGAGGACAGGATAAAATTTGGGTGTAAAATGAAAAAATATTCAAAAAACTTGGATAATATTGCAATAATATGTAATTTTGCAGTCACAAAACGTATATTTATACAATTTATGAAAGCCAAGGACAGTAGGTTGGAGTTTTTAAAGATGCTCATTTCCATGAAGGAAATCAGCAGCCAGGAAGAAATCATGAAGGAGCTGCGCGATATGGGGTTCAGCATTACACAGGCCACACTCAGCCGCGACATGAAACAGCTGAAGGTGGCCAAGGCCGCCAGCATGAACGGCAAATACGTATATGTGTTGCCCAACGAAACCATGTACAGGCGAGTTCCGAAGCCCCAGACGCTGCAGGAAATGCTTTCCACATCAGGATTCATGAGCATCAACTTCTCCGGCAATATGGGGGTCATCAAGACACGGCCGGGATATGCCAGCAGCATTGCATACAACATAGACAACAGCAACATCGCGGACATCCTGGGCACCATTGCGGGTGACGACACCATATTTATCGTGATCAGTGAAAACGCCTCGAAACAGGATGTGATGGAAGCGTTGAACAAGGTGGTGCCGAATATGGTATAGGGAGCCTCCCCTTCTTCCCGATGGGGATTAGGCTGCGCAGAAGGATTGTATATATATAATATTAGGATTTAATTTTCAAAAATAAATAATGGACAACGAAGAACCTATAGAAAGACAAACCTCAACACCCCCCACCGGGAGGCAGGGGGACATCACTGTTTTGGTAGCCGACCCCTCACACGAGAAGTATGTCGATACCATTTTGCAGACTATCGCTGATGCCGCCAAGGTGCGCGGCACCGGTATTGCAAAGCGCACCCACGAATACCTCGCCACCAAGATGAGGGAGGCGAAGGCGGTGATAGCTCTCAGTGGCGACCGATTCGCAGGATTCAGCTATATCGAGACGTGGGGCAACAAGCAGTATGTCACAACGTCGGGACTCATCGTGCATCCCGATTTCCGAGGTCTCGGTGTGGCAAAGAAGATCAAGGACATGACCTTCACGTTGGCACGAACCCGTTGGCCGCACGCCAAGATATTCAGTTTGACGAGTGGTGCCGCAGTGATGACGATGAACACACAGTTGGGTTATCAGCCAGTGACCTTCGCCGACCTCACCGACGACGAAGCATTCTGGAGAGGCTGTGAAGGATGCATCAATGTGGATGTGCTCCATCGCACCGACCGCAAGTATTGCATCTGCACCGCTATGCTCTACGACCCCGAAGAGCATCTGCCGGCAAAGATACCGCAGGATGTGCTTGACAGAATCAAGAGACTGGAAGGATAGGGGCACTTTTCATCAGGAATATTTATAATAATAAGAATAAAAAAAGTATAACAAGATATGGCAAATAAGAAAGTTGTAGTAGCCTTTTCAGGCGGTTTGGATACCTCCTACACAGTGATGAAGCTGAAGGAGGAAGGTTATGATGTTTATGCAGCATGCGCAAACACAGGTGGATTCAGTGCAGAACAGTTAAAGAAGAACGAGGAGAACGCCTACAAGCTCGGAGCTGTGGAGTATGTGACCCTCGACGTCACTCATGAGTACTATGAGAAGTCATTGAAATACATGATCTTCGGAAATGTGCTTCGCAACAACTGCTATCCTATATCAGTATCTTCGGAGCGCATCTTCCAGGCCATCGCCATCGCACGCTATGCCAAGGAAATAGGTGCAGATGCCATCGCCCACGGTTCGACAGGTGCAGGCAACGACCAGATTCGTTTCGACATGACCTTCCTCGTGATGGCTCCGGGAGTGGAAATCATCACTCTTACACGCGACAAGAAACTGACACGTAAGGAGGAGGTGGATTATCTGAACGAACACGGATTTTTTGCCGACTTCACCAAGCTGAAGTATTCATACAACGTGGGTATCTGGGGAACAAGTATCTGCGGTGGCGAACTGCTCGACCCCACCCAGGGTCTGCCCGAGGATGCTTATCTCAAGCACGTGACTGCCGAGGAGAAGGAAGCCACACTGAAGATTACATTCGACAAGGGCGAGATAGTAGCCGTCAATGGCGAGAAATTCGACGACAAGGTGGCTGCCATTCAGAAGATTGAGGAAATCGGTGCATCTTACGCCATCGGTCGCGACTGCAATGTGGGCGACACCATCATCGGCATCAAGGGTCGCGTGGGTTTTGAGGCAGCCGCCCCGAAACTCATCATCGAGGCTCACCGCTTGTTGGAGAAATCCACACTGAGCAAATGGCAGCAGTATTGGAAGGACCAGGTGGCCAACTGGTATGGAATGTTCCTCCACGAGAGCCAGTATCTTGAGCCCGTGATGCCCGATATTGAGGCTATGCTCACATCATCACAGCGCAATGTCACCGGTACTGCCATACTGAAACTCCGCCCCTACGGATTCGAGACTGTAGGTATCGATTCAGACAACGACCTGACAAAGTCAAAACTCGGCGAATATGGCGAGACACAGACCGGCTGGACTTCCGACGAGGCCAAGGGCTTCATCAAGGTGTCGAGCACACCGCTGAGAGTATATTACGGAATACATAAGGACGAAAAAAGATAAACGACTATGAATGAGAAGAGACTGACCCTTTCAGACAATCGCCTACTGGGTGGCGTATGCGGCGGATTCGCTGAGTATATTGGCATTGACCCCACAATAGTGAGGGTAATATATGCAATATTAACCATCTGTACTTGTTTCTGTGGGATCATTCTCTATCCCATTCTGTATTGGATTATCCCGAGTAAAAATAAGATACAATGATTAGAGTAGGTATTCTTGGTGCCGCCGGCTATACCGGTGGCGAACTTATCCGCCTTCTTGTCAATCATCCCGAGGCTGAGATTGTTTTCGCCAATAGCGAGAGCAATGCTGGCAATCCTGTGGCTGAGGTGCACGAAGGACTGTATGGCGACTGCGACTTGACATTCACCTCCGAGATGCCGTTCGACGAGGTGGATGTGGTGTTCTTCTGCTTCGGTCATGGCAAGAGTGAGGCCTTCCTCAAGGAGCACTCCATACCCGAGAACGTGAAAATAATCGACCTTGCACAGGACTTCCGACTTGAGGCTCCCGGCAACGACTACGTATATGGTCTCCCCGAAATCAACAAAGAAAGAATAGCCAAGGCGCAACATGTGGCTAACCCCGGATGTTTCGCCACTTGCATACAATTGGGACTACTCCCCGCCGCAAACATGGGACTTATCACCGAGGACGTTGCCGTAAACGCCATCACCGGAAGCACCGGTGCGGGTCAGAAGCCCACTGCCACCACTCATTTCTCGTGGCGAATGGGCAATATGAGCATCTACAAGGCGTTCAACCATCAGCATGTGCCCGAGATAAAGCAGAGCCTGCGTCAGGTGCAAGGCCATCTTGATGCCGACATCGACTTCATCCCCTATCGTGGTGACTTCGCCCGTGGTATCTTCGCCACCGAGGTCATCAAGACCGACAAACCATTGGAGGAGATTGTGGAGGGCTACAAGGCATTCTACAAGGATGCACGATTCACCCACTATGTGGATAAGGCTATCG
>JBJEHA010000066.1:0-8130 GCA_051875605.1 Prevotella sp.
CATGATATTTTATTGCAGGAGGGTGTGAGAAGTGCGGGCGGGACGCCCACACCCCAGTGGCTGCGCCTGAACGGTCTCGAATAATGTGAATGGTTCTTACATGCGGACGGCAATATGGCCAGTATATACAGGCTCTCAATAAAATCCCCTCAAGTAATCAGCCCTCCCTCCGGGATAGAGAAAAAGCCTTTTTGCAGTGCAGATTATCGGAGTGAAGTCTTGTCTTATTAAGGGAAATGTATTATCTTTGTCGGCATGACTTCAGGCTTTGGAGCCTGCCGGTCTATCATCGTATATCATTTTTCAATACTAAAAACAATCTTAAGACAATGCAACCATTTAAAAGACACGGTCTCCTGCTGCTCCTCGTGCTGATGGGCTGTGTTTCGGGAGCCTACTCCGCAGAGAAGAAAATCAAGGTAAGCAAACGCTATCTCAACTTCCCCATTACCCATCAGACCGACCGCAAGGCCATGCGCATGAGCGTGAAGGGCAAGGAAGTGTGCAGGTTTGTCATCCGCCTGGCAGAAAACGAGCCACAGTACTGGACATTCCAGGATGTGGAGCAATGGAAGGGGCAGACCATCACCCTGTCCTACGACGGTCCGGCACAGGCACTCGACCGGATTGTGCAGGCCGACAGCATCGTGGGCGGCCATGACATGTACAACGAGCCGCAGCGGCCACGCTACCACTTCACCACCCGGAGAGGATGGATCAACGACCCCAACGGTCTGGTCTATCTTGACGGGAAGTACCACCTCTTCTACCAGCACAATCCCTATGAGCGTGACTGGGAGAACATGCACTGGGGCCACGCCGTGAGCACAGACCTGACTCACTGGGACGAACTGCCCGATGCGCTCCACCCCGACACCATTGGCACCATATTCAGCGGGTCGTGCGTGGTGGACTACGGCAACACCGCCGGTTACAACACCAGGGACGGACAGCCTGCCATGGTGGCCTTCTATACAGCCGACCATCCGCGCTACCAGCGTCAGTGCATGGCCTACAGCACCGATGGCGGACTGACCTTCACCAAGTATGAGGGCAACCCTGTCATCGACTCGCACGAGAAGTGGCAGAGCCATGACACGCGCGACCCCAAGGTGTTCTGGTATGAGCCGGGCAAGCACTGGGTGCTCGTGCTCAACGAACGTGACGGACACTCTATATACAACTCCGACAACCTGAAGGACTGGACATTCAAGAGCCATATCACCGGCTTCTGGGAATGCCCGGATCTCTTCGAGGTGCCGGTGGAGGGCAACCCGTCGGACAAGCGGTGGGTGCTCTGGGGTGCATCTGGAACCTATATGGTAGGCTCCTTCGACGGACAGAAGTTCACACCCGAGGGTCCCAAGCGTTGCAATCTGGGCGGAAGCGCGTACGCCGCACAGGTGTTCAACAACCTGCCCGGAGATGGCACACGCGTGGTGAAGATGGCATGGGGGCGCATCACCTTCGACGGTACGCCGTTCAACGGTGTCATGCTCCTGCCACAGGAACAGATGCTCATCAGGACTCCCTACGGGCTGAGGCTCAACAGCTATCCTGCACGCGAGACACAGAGCCTGTTCAAGCAGGTCTATTCCGCACGCGCGCTCTCCTCTGACGAGGCCAACGAGGCCATGAAGGCGTATGCCGGCGACGACGTGCTCCGCATCAAGGCCACCCTGCGCCTTACCTATGCCACGGATGCCGGACTGAGCTATCGCGGACAGCGGCTCGTGGACTATGACATGAACGGCAACCGCCTCAACGGACTCTTCTACACTCCTGACGAGCCGGGCTCGCTGCTGCTCAACGTAGATGTATATGTGGATAAGGGCGTGGTGGAAGTCTATGCCGACGGCGGAGCCATCTCCTTCTCCATGAAGCGCGACGGCAACCGTGACGAGGGCTATGTGTTCTGGGGCAACCAGCTGCGCGTGGAACAGCTCGAAGTATATAGACTGGCAGAATAATCAGCGGGGCGCACAGGACACGGCTGTGCGCCCGCTTCATCATGACAATACTGCAATCCCGCGGACTCCCGCTCCTACTGAATGGCACACTGCACATCAACACGCAAGACGCATAGGCTCCTGCTGCCGCTTCTTCTGGCCTGGACAGCCATGTCCCTGCTCTCCTCCTGTTCGGACAGGGAACAGCGCACATGGCGCATAGGCGTGTCACAATGCAGTGAGGACATCTGGCGAAACAAGCAGAACCGTGAGCTGCAGATAGGCAGGTATGCCCACGACGGGGTGAGCCTGGAGTTCCTGTCGGCCGATGACAGCGACGAGCGGCAGATAGAGCAGATCAACCACTTCATAGACGAGCGCGTGGACCTGCTCATCGTGGCACCCAACAAGGCAGCCACGCTCTCCGAGGTCATCGACAAGGCCTACGACAGCGGCATTCCCGTCATCCTGTTCGACCGGCGCACGAACTCCGACAAGTACACCGCCTACATGGGAGCTGACAATCATGAGGTGGGACACACCATGGGCCATCTCATTGCCAAGCAGATGAAAGGGAAGGGGACACTTGTGGAAATCACGGGGCTGAAGGGCTCTTCGCCCGCCATGGAAAGGCACAACGGATTCCTTGAAGCGCTGAAGGACTATCCCGGCATCAGGCTCATCTCGTCGGAACTGGGCGACTGGACTGAGGCCAGCGGACAGGAAGCCATGGAAACCATACTCAGGAACAACACGGACATAGACTGCGTCTTCGGCCATAACGACCGGCTCGCACTCGGGGCACGCAAGGCCGCCATGGCGCATGGACTCAGCCATATCGTCTATTATGGCGTAGATGCCCTGCCCACACCCGGGGGCGGAATAGAGTGCGTGCAGCGCGGCATTCTGCGTGCCACATACATCTACCCGACGCAGGGCGTGGAACTCATGAGGCTGGCCATGAACATTCTCGAGAACAAGCCCTACCAGCGCAACAATACACTGCACTCGGCGGTGGTGGACAGCAGCAATGCCGACCTCATGATGATGCAGTACAAGGAGCAGCAGCGCGTGAGCGAAGACCTTGAGGCCATACGCAGCAGGGTGGACGTGTATTTCTCGCAGATGGACATGCAGAAAAAGGTCATCGCGTTCTTCATCGTCCTGGTGGCTGTCATCGTGCTCTTCATCATCTTCATCTACCGTTCCTATCTCACCAAGTCAAGGCTCAATGCCAAGCTGCAGCACAACAACGAACAGCTGCAGCGGCTGACTCGCGAACTGGAGGAAATGACCAATGCAAGACTTACCTTCTTCACCAACGTGAGCCACGAGCTGCGCACCCCGCTCACGCTGATCTCGTCGCCCATAGAACAGCTGCTTGAGGACAAAGGCATCACGGGACAGAACCGCGCCCTGCTGCAATTGGTCAACCGCAATGTGGGAATGCTCACACAGCTGGTGAACGAAATCCTCGATTTCAGGAAAATACAGAACGGGAAGATGCAGCTCAACCCTGTATGCTTCGACCTGGCACAGCACCTGGAGCAGTGGACAGAAAGCTTCCGCGACATGGCGGGACGCAAGCACTTGGCATTGCAGCTGTGCCTGGAGACCGGAAGGCAGTTGCCGGTGACCGCCGACAGGGAAAAACTCGCACGTGTAGTCTCCAATCTGCTGGGCAATGCACTTAAATACACGCCCGAAGGAGGGACTGTCAGGGTGATACTGCAGCAGTCGGGCGACAGATACACCATTTCGGTGGATGACACAGGTCAGGGCATTCCGCATGATGACCTGCCACACATATTCGACAGGTTCTACCAGTCCAAAGGAACAACGGGCGGAACGGGAATCGGACTGGCCATTGTCAAGGCATACATTGAACTGCAAGGCGGAACGGTGAAGGCAGAAAGCAAGCCCGGAGAGGGCACACGCTTCAGCATCACACTGCCCATGGCGGTGGCAGCGGTCACAGAACACATGGATCCGGCTGGAAACTGCCTTGTCGCGGACACGAGGCCGTATGGACGTGAAAAAGCACAGGCCATGCTTTCAGAAGAACCGGAGACGGAAGATAACAGCAGGCGGAAAACCGACAAGCCGCTCATCCTCGTGGTTGATGACAACGCAGACCTGAGAGCGTTCCTCCGCACCATACTCCATCCGCACTACCAGGTCATGGAGGCCACCGATGGAGAATGCGGACTGAAGGAGGCACACAAGACAGTGCCCGACCTGGTGCTGAGCGATGTGATGATGCCGCGCATGGACGGGCTGCAGCTTTGCAGGGAGCTGAAAGGTGATCCGCTCACCTGCCACATTCCCATCCTTATGCTCACAGCCCGCACGCTCGATGAACAGCGCATGGAAGGCTATGAATACGGTGCTGACGCCTATCTCACAAAACCATTTACCGCACCGTTGCTGCTGGCACGCATCAGGAGCCTACTGAATAACCGGGCCATGCTCAGGCATTGCTATACAACAGGACAGGCACTCACTACAGCCACTCCGGGAACAGATCCGAGAGACCGGCAGTTCGTGAACCGTCTGCGCGCATTCATTGAAAAACACATGGCCGATTCAGACCTGAGTGTCGATAGCATCGGGGCCGAGATGGCACTGGGGCGTGTGCAGCTTTACCGGAAGACCAAAGCCCTTACAGGCCATTCGCCGGTGGAGATAGTGAGGCAAATACGGCTGCAGCGCGGGCATCAACTGCTGCTCACGACCGACAAGACCATATCCGAGATAGCCTATGAGACCGGTTTCAGTGCTCCGGCCTATTTCGCGAAATGTTTCCGCGATGAATATGGGAAAAGTCCTGCGGAAACAAGAGCCGGTGCAAAAGGCAGGGAAAAAGCGTAGATATTTCCTGGCAAAGACGCGACAGACAGCATTCTTCCTTCAAAAATGTTACAATGAAACATAATTGAAGACAACCGAAACATATTTTATAGGAACACATATCTTCATGTCTTATTTTTGCAGACGAATCCGTACACCGGGGATGCCCGGCTGCCTTATAGCAGGACAATCATTTAAAAAAACTATAGCAACATGAACAAAACAAAACACCTGACTATTATCCCGTTGATGCTTTGCTTCTTTGCCATGGGATTTGTCGATCTTGTGGGTATAGCATCGAATTATGTGAAGGAAGACCTGCAGCTGAACGATGCAACGGCCAACATTTTCCCTTCACTGGTCTTCTTCTGGTTTCTTATCTTCTCCGTGCCCACAGGCATGCTCATGAACCGCATAGGGCGCAAGAACACTGTGCTGCTGTCGCTCGTCGTGACACTGTTCTCTCTCCTTCTGCCCCTTTTCGGAGAAACCTTCCCCATCATGCTCATGGCCTTCTCGCTACTGGGAATAGGCAATGCGCTGATGCAGACCTCGCTCAATCCGCTTGTATCTTCAGTCATTACCGGCGACCATCTGGCTTCCACCCTCACCTTCGGACAGTTCGTCAAGGCCATCGCCTCATTCATGGCACCCTATCTGGCACTCTGGGGAGCAACGGCAGCAATACCTTCGTTTGGCATCAGCTGGCGCATACTTTTCGGCATCTACCTTGTTGTGGGGCTCGTATCTGCATTGCTGCTTTATGCCACACCCATTGCCGAGCAACCCATTGAGGGAAAGCCCTCCACCTTCGGACAGTGCTTCCAGTTGCTGGGACAGCCCATCGTGCTCTTCTCGTTCCTGGCCATCATGTGCCATGTGGGCATTGACGTAGGTACAAATGCCACAGCCCCGAAGATACTCATGGAACGTCTGGGCTTCACACTCAATGAGGCCGCCTTCGCCACATCCCTCTACTTCATCTTCAGGACCGTGGGCTGCCTTAGCGGATCGTTCTTGCTGCGCATAGTCAATCACAGACTCTTCTTTGCCATCAGTGTGGCCATGATGGTATTGGCCATGGCCGGACTTGCCGTGGGCACATCAAAGGCTGTGCTCTATGCCGCCATCGCGCTTGTGGGCTACGGCAACTCCAACCTCTTCCCGCTGGCCTATTCACAGGCTCTACTCTCTGTGCCGGGAAAACAGAATGAGGTGAGTGGGCTAATGATTATGGGATTATTCGGCGGAACCGTCTTTCCCCTGTTCATGGGGCTGGCAAGCGATGCCTGCGGACAAGTGGGTGCCGTGGCCGTCATGGCTGTAGGTGTGGCCTATCTGCTGTGTTACATACCTAAAGTGAAACATTGAAAAAACGGAATATTATGAAGAAAGTAATCGTAGGTCTGGGAGAAGCTCTGTGGGATGTGCTCCCGGAAGGCAGGAAACTTGGCGGCGCACCGGCCAACTTCGCATTCCACTGCTCCCAGTTCGGTGACGAGGCTTATGCGGTAAGCGCATTGGGCGAGGACGCACTGGCGGAAAAAACACTTGAGGAACTGAACAGGAAAGGGCTGAAATACATTCTCCCGCGTGTGCCATTCCCCACGGGGACTGTTCAGGTGACACTCGATGACAACGGCATTCCGGCATACGATATCAAGGAAGGCGTGGCTTGGGACAACATTCCCCTTACTGCGGAAATGGAGGAGGCCGCCCGTAACTGCTGTGCTGTCTGCTGGGGTTCACTCGCACAGCGCAACTGCACATCGCGTGACACCATCAACCGCTTCATAGAACTTACACCGGACCACTGTCTGCGCATCTTCGACATCAACCTCCGGCAGGAATTCTATTCCAAGGAAATAATACAGGATTCGCTGCGCCGATGCAATGTGCTCAAGATCAATGACGAAGAGCTGGTCACTATAGGGCGCATGTTCGGATATTCCGGACTGGACATGGGAGACACGTGCTGGCTCATATTGGGAAAGTATCATCTGGATATGCTCGTGCTCACCTGTGGCGTAAACGGAAGCTATGTGTTCACGCCCGGCAGCAAGTCCTATCAGCCCACTCCTGAGGTGCAGGTGGCTGACACCGTAGGCGCGGGCGACTCCTTCACCGCCACGTTCTGTTCAGCCATTCTGGCCGGGAAGCCCGTGGAGGAAGCCCACAGGTTGGCTGTGGAGGTAAGTGCATACGTATGTACGCAGAACGGTGCCATGCCACAACTGCCAGACAGGTTCACCGGACAGCTCGGATAGAAAGAACCGCTGAAACAGGAATGGTGCCGGAAACCAAGGAATCAGGAGAAATTCAGCATCCTGTCACCTTGGTTCCGGCACCATTTTTCTATACCTTTATATGATATCTTTGTCAGTGCCTATTCCTTGCAGTCAATCAGTTTCCAGATGGCGGTAGCCAGTGCACCGCCCACAAGAGGACCAGCAATGAATATCCACAGATTGGCCAGTGCTGTGCCGCCCTGGAACAGTGCCGGACCGATGGAGCGTGCCGGATTGACAGAAGTGCCCGTATAGCGGATGCAGACGAGGTGGACCAAGACAAGGGTCAGGCCGATGGCCAGTCCTGCAAAATTGTTGGTCGCGCCATTGGTCTTTGAAGTCGCGCCCAGCACAACGAGTACAAAAACGCAGGTAAAGATAATCTCAGCCAGCAGTCCGCCAACAGCCGTGATGCCGCTCTGCAGGTCATTGGCACCCGTTCCGGAGACATCGCTATTGCTGGTAAGCAGCCAGAGCAATGCAGAGCCGATGACGGCTCCAATCACCTGGAACAGCATGTACAGGCCAGCCTCGCCAGCCTTCATCCTGCCGCTAAGCCATACACCAAACGTAATGGCCGGATTGATATGGCAGCCGCTTATGCCGCCAATCGTATAGGCCATAGCCACCACAGACAAGCCGAAGGCGAGAGCCGTCCCCACCACAGCCGGGATATTGTTCATGGGATCGCAGCCCAGGCTGACGGCCACACCGCAACCCATCAACACGAGCACCATGGTGCCCACCATCTCTGCCAAATACTTTTTCATAGTCAAAATGTTTTAAGTTAGTGATTGATAACGGATTGCCAACTTCAGCAATCCCACCTGCAAATATACGTATTTTCCCGATACACCACAGGAAATGCAGGAAAATATGGGAGAAATATGGGTTTTCTTAACAAAAAAATTCCTAAATCCAGATATTATTCGTAATTTAGAGCGGATTTCGTACGGGCGAACCCATGGCTCCCCCTGAGGATTTCCAAGACATTGTGGGTAAACAAAAGCATTCGCTATTATTCGCGTTCAGCCAAAAGCGTA
>JBJEHA010000067.1:0-8014 GCA_051875605.1 Prevotella sp.
ACGACACATCAACAGACCGACCTCAGCGCGGCTGCACAGATACTTCAGGAAAACAAGATAGAGAAGCTTCCCGTGGTGGACAAGGAAAACCGCCTGGTGGGACTCATCACATACAAGGACATCACGAAGGCCAAGGACAAACCCATGGCCTGCAAGGACGAGAAAGGCCGTCTGCGCGTGGCAGCCGGGGTGGGGGTGACTGTAGATACGCTCGAGCGTGCACAGGCACTTGTGGATGCCGGTGCTGACGCAATTGTCATCGACACTGCACACGGCCACTCAAAAGGCGTTATCGAGAAACTTCATGAGGTGAAGACTGCCTTCCCCAATGTGGATATCGTAGTGGGCAATGTGGCTACCGGCGCAGCCGCACGCATGCTCGTGGACAACGGAGCCGATGCCGTGAAGGTGGGCATAGGTCCGGGTTCCATCTGCACGACGCGTGTCGTGGCCGGTGTCGGCGTTCCTCAGCTGAGTGCGGTCTATGATGTCTATAGCGCATTGGCAGGAACTGGAGTCCCGCTCATCGCTGATGGCGGACTGCGCTATTCCGGCGATGTGGTCAAGGCCCTGGCAGCCGGTGGCAGCAGCGTCATGATTGGCTCTCTTGTTGCCGGAACCGAGGAAAGTCCCGGCGACACCATCATCTTCAATGGCAGGAAGTTCAAGAGCTACCGTGGCATGGGTTCACTTGAAGCCATGGAGAACGGGTCGAAGGACCGCTATTTCCAGGCCGGAACAAAGGACGTGAAGAAACTGGTGCCGGAAGGCATCGCAGGTCGAGTGCCCTACAAAGGCACAGTGCAGGAAGTCATCTACCAGCTCATCGGAGGACTGCGGTCCGGTATGGGCTACTGTGGTGCCGCAACCATAGAGAAACTGCATGATGCCAAGTTCACACGGATTACCAATGCCGGTGTGCTTGAGAGCCACCCGCACGACATAACCATTACCAGCGAGGCACCCAACTACTCGCGTCCGGAATAGCACATCCTGTGACAGCAATGTAAGTGTGCTTGGCTGTGTCAGTGGAGGCACACTCCTATATAATATTTATATAACCTATGAAATCAAGAATAGTTTTAGCAGCCTTGCTCTTTGCTAATGTGGCTGCCTATGGGCAGAATGACCCAACAATCATGACAATCAACGGAGAGCCGGTGACACGTTCTGAATTTGAATATTCCTATAACAAGAACAATTCCGAGACTGTCGTTGACAAGAAAAGTGTATCGGAATACGTGGATCTTTTCGTCAATTACAAGCTGAAGGTACTGGCAGCAAAGGAAGCCGGCATAGACACAACAAAGGCTTTCAGAACAGAATACGCCACATACCGCGACCTGCAGGTGCGCCCCACTTTCGTCAATGGCGAAATCATGGAGCACGAGGCATGGAAGGTGTATAGGGAAACCCAGCAACGGGTGGACTCTACCGGCGGAATGGTTAAGCCCGCGCATATCTTGGTCATGGTGCGCCAGCAGGCTGCCAAGGAGGCACTCGACAAGGCAAAGGTACGCATTGATTCCATCTATACTGCACTGAAGCAGGGGGCTGACTTCGCACAGTTGGCAGAAAAGTGCTCCGATGATCAGGGTTCAGCCAGGCGGGGAGGTGAATTGTCCTGGATTTCCCGTGGACAGACTTTGCAGGAGTTTGAGGACAAGGCTTATTCCCTGAAGGTGGGTGAACTCAGCGAGCCTTTCCAGACGGCGGCAGGCTATCATATCATTCTTCTCAAGGACAAGGGTATGTTCTTCCCCTATGACTCTGTAAGGACGGATGTGCGTCGCTTCGTGGAACAGCGTGGTGTGCGCGAACGCATCATAACGGAGCATATAGACTCCATCGCCAAGGCTGCACAGCCTCAGCTGACGGCTGCACAGGTGATAGAGCAGCGCACGGCAGAACTGGAGGCAAAGGACTCCGACCTGCGCAACCTGCTCAAGGAATATCATGACGGTCTGCTGCTCTATGAAATCAGCAACCAGACCGTGTGGGATAAAGCCGCCAAGGACAAGGATGGACTGGCTGCATTCTTTAAGAAAAACAAGAAAAGATACCGTTGGGATGCGCCGAGGTTCAAGGGCATCGCCTATCATGTGAAGGAACAGGCCGATGTTGAGGCTGTAAAGAAGGCTGTGGAGAAACTGCCTTTTGACCAATGGGCGGAAAAGCTCCGTACAACATTCAACGACAGTATCCGGAGAATACAGGTGGTGAAGGGCATCTTCAAGCAAGGTGACAATGCACTCGTTGACCGTGATGTGTTCAAGAAGGATACCACTGTCGCAGCCGTAAGCGAATATCCCATAGATGCCATCTATGGAAAGGTGCTGAAGGCTCCGAAAAGCTATGAGGACGTGCGTGAACAGGTGGTGGCGGACTATCAGGAGAAGCTGGAGAAAGACTGGGTGAACGCATTGCGCAGGAAATATACCTTTGAGGTGGACGAGTCTGTACTGGCAACGGTGAATAACCACGAATGAGCCTGTACCTTGGAAAATTAAGATAGTATTTTGAGTATGAGACAGAAAATGAGCCTGGTCCTGGGCCTCCTCTTGGCACTCATGGTAGTTGATATGAGCGCCAGTGCTGGCAGGATGCAGGACAACCATTCTTCCGCAGACTCTACGGAGGTGGCCGAAGATACCTCCTTCGTACCGGAAAGCAGTATTGTGGACGAAGTGATCTGGGTGGTCGGTGATGAGCCGATTCTCAAGTCCGATGTCGAGGTCATGAGACTTCAAGGGGAAATGGAGGGCATGAAGTGGAATGGTGACCCTGACTGTTCCATTCCCGAACAGCTTGCCGTGCAGAAACTGTTCCTGCATCAGGCGGAAATAGACTCCATCGAGGTATCGGAGGCCGAAGTGGCTGCCGGCGTGGAGGGACAGATTAACCATTGGATACAGACAGCAGGTTCAAGGGAAAAACTGGAGGAATGGCGCAAGCAAAGCATATCACAGATGCGGCAGCAGCTGCATGATGATTTCAAGAACAACCTGCTCATTCAGGAAATGAAGCGTAGCCTAGTCAAGGATATCGCCGTTACTCCTGCAGACGTAAGGAAGTATTTCAAGAACCTTCCTGAAGACAGTGTACCTTTTGTCCCGACAGAGGTGGAGGTGGAAATCATCACGCGTCAGCCCAAGATAGCCATAGAGGAAATCAACCGCATTAAGGATGAACTGCGTGACTATACGGACCGCGTAACTAAGGGGGAAACCACCTTTGCTACACTGGCACGTCTCTACTCTGAAGACCCGGGGTCTGCAAGGCAGGGCGGAGAGATTGACTATACCAGTAGGGGATACCTGGATCCGGCTTTTGCCAATGTGGCATTCAACTTGACTGATCCAAAGAAAATATCAAAGGTGGTGGAGTCGGAGTATGGCTTCCATATTATACAGCTTGTTGATAAACGTGGAGACAAGATCAAGGTACGTCATATCCTGCGGAAGCCCAAGGTAACGAAGGAGGCCACAGACAGCATGGCCATACGTCTGGACTCTGTGGCGGTAGATATCCGTGCCGGAAAGGTGTCTTTTGAGGAGGCTGCTACTTATATATCCGATGACAAGGATACGCGAAATAACCATGGCCTCATGTCAACAGCCACAGAAGACGGATTGACGTCAAAGATGCAGATGCGTGACCTGCCGACAGAAGTTGCCCGCGTAGTGGAGAAGATGAATGTCGGTGATGTGTCTGATGCATTCCAGATGATTAACAGCAAAGGCAAGACCGTCTGTGCCATAGTGAAACTCAAGAGCAGGATTGAGGGCCATAGGGCAACAATCACAGATGACTTCCAGGTGCTGAAGAATGTGGTCTTGAACAAGGAAAGGGAGGATTTTATACACAATTGGGTGGTCAATAAAATCAAACGTACTTATGTACGCATGAACGACCGGTACAAGAATTGTGAGTTTGAATATCAGGGCTGGATCAAATGATATTCAGACGTTTGCATCGGCTTGTCGGTGGGCATAGAATCATGTTGACGATGGTTCTATGCCTGTTTGCCCTGTATGTGGCCTCTTCTGTTGACGGCAAGAAAGGAAAGGCTGCTCCCCAGACGGATGAGCGCATCTATCTGGACCATTCTGATGAGTTGTGGTATGATATGTATGGCCCTGTTCCTGATGCACGGATTGTAAAAGGCAATGTCCATTTTATTCATAAGGGAGCTCATCTGTGGTGTGACAGTGCCTATTTTTACCAGGAATCGAATTCTGTTGAGGCTTTCGGACATGTGCGATTCAAGCAGGGTGATACATTGTCGTTGACCTGTGACCGGGCTGATTATGATGGCCAGTCGCAGTTGATGCGTTCCAGATTCAATGTGGTCCTGAAACACAGAAAGCAGATTCTTCATACAGATAGTCTTGATTATGATCGTCTATACAGTTTTGCCTATTTTTTCGAGGGTGGAAAACTGGTTGACGGCAATGACCAGCTGGTGTCGGACTGGGGCGAGTACAATACCGGTACGAGAGAGGCTGTTTTCAGGTTCAATGTGAAGTTGAGGTCGGGTAAGGACGTGATTACAACAGACACGCTCTATTACGACACGCGCCAGTCGTTGGCGCATGTCACGGGGCCATCCAAGGTGGAGTCTGATTCAAGTACGATTTTCACAGAAAATGCCTTTTTCAATACCAAGACAGACCAGGCGGAGCTTTATGGCCGTTCGAAGGTGGTGAATGGGATGAAGACCATAGTAGCAGATTCTTTGTACCATGACAGCGGAACAGGACGAAATGAAGGTTTTGGGAACGTTGTCTATATTGATACGGAGAACAGAAATGAACTGAATTGCGGGCATCTTTTCTATAATGACAGCACGGGCTATGGATATGCCACGCACCGCGCACTGATGAAAGATTTCTCGCAGAACGATACCTTGTACATGCACGCTGATTCCATCAAGATCTACACTTTCAATATCGACACGGACTCAGCATACCGCAAAGTCCATGCCTTCAGAAAGGTAAGGGCGTTCAGAAACGATGTTCAGGCGGTGTGTGACTCGCTTGTTTTCAATTCGCAGGATTCCTGCATGACCATGTACAAGGATCCTATCGTATGGAACGCAAACAAGCAGTTGCTTGGAGAGACCATCAAGGCGTACATGAATGATTCAACGGTCAGGCTCGTGAATGTTATAGAGCATGCGTTGTCGGTAGAGCAGGTGGATAATGAAAACCACTATAACCAGATTTCATCAAAATACATGGACGCATATTTCACGGATGGGGTCATGAGAAAGGCTGTGTCAACGGGAAATGTGAAGTGTATAAATTACAATATCGACAAGAAGGACAGCACGGTTTCAGAGCTCATATACCTTGAAACAGATACGATGCGCATGTTCCTTTCCGAAAGAAGACAGCTGGAACGAATCTGGACCTCAAAAGCTAGATCTACCATCTATCCTGTAACGCAGATACCTCCCGAGAAATACAAACTGCCCACTTTTGCATGGTTCGACGGCGTAAGGCCAAAGGACAAGGACGATGTGTTTGTATGGAGAGGAAAAGGCGAGGGCAACGAACTGAAATCTGTAGAACGGCATGAGGCACCGCTTCAGCATTTGAAACCGGCTCTTCAACCACGGGAAGAATGATTTTTTGGGAAAACAGGAAGCCTAGGGGCTTCAATCATGAATTCATATATTCAAGGGGCAAGAAGCCATTGCGTGCTTCTTTTGACTTCCACGAAAACGGACGCAGACATCAGTCGATGGCTGTTAAGTGGGTGGTTGTGGTGATGATTGCCGTGTTGTTCCTTGCATTGCTTTCGTTATTTATCTTCTAATATATTACATGCATGAGCGATATCATTCAATTGTTACCCGATGCTGTGGCCAACCAGATAGCAGCCGGTGAGGTGATACAACGGCCTGCCAGCGTGATAAAGGAGCTTGTAGAGAATGCTGTCGATGCTTCGGCAACAGCGATTGATGTTCTGGTAGTAGATGCTGGAAGAACGTCAATTCAGGTGGTTGACAATGGCAAGGGCATGTCCCAGACAGATGCCCGGCTGGCTTTTGAACGCCATGCTACATCGAAGATCCGCGAAGCCAAGGATCTTTTTGCGCTTCATACCATGGGGTTCCGTGGTGAAGCCTTGGCTTCAATAGCTGCGGTAGCGCAGGTCGTGTTGAAAACACGTCAGGAAAAAGATGAGATAGGCACGTTGCTGTCTATTTCCGGTTCGCGTTTTGTCGCACAGGAACCATGTTCTGTTCCGGTTGGGAGCAGTTTCTTTGTGGACAATCTGTTCTTTAACGTTCCGGCAAGACGCAAGTTTCTCAAGTCGAATGCCACGGAATTGAACAATATCATGTCTGCCTTTGAGCGTATTGTGCTGGTGAATCCTGGGATTGCCTTCACTTTCAAAAGTAATGGTACGGAACTGTACAATCTCAAGGCTACAAATATCAGGCAGAGAATAGTAGATGTGTTCGGCAAGAAAATCAACCAGGAACTCCTGCCGTTGAATGTGGAAACGTCAATCTGCAAGGTCAGCGGATTTGTAGGCAAGCCGGAATCTGCAAAAAAGAAAAATGCCAACCAGTTCTTTTTCGTGAACGGAAGGTATATGAAGCATCCGTATTTCCACAAGGCCGTAATGTCTGCATTCGAAAGGCTGGTGCCTGTTGGTGAACAAGTACCCTACTTCATATATTTTGATGTGGAACCGGAAAGCATAGACGTTAACATTCATCCTACAAAGACCGAAATAAAGTTCGAGAATGAACAGGCAGTGTGGCAGGTCCTCTCGGCCACAGTAAAAGAAGCGGTAGGACTGTTTAGCGACATTCCGTCTATTGACTTTGATACACAAGGTAAGCCGGATATCCCTGTATTCAAGCCGGGGGAGACTTTCAGCTTACCAAAGGTGGAATACAATGCCAGTTATAATCCCTTTGACACACCATCAGGCCAACGGGTCAATCCAGCCTCATCCTGGGAGGAGCTTTATCAGGGCTGCAATGAAAATTCCCCTGCCAAGGAACTGTTTGAGACGGAAACAGAGAAGACACCGTCTGTGCAGGATATGGCACCGTCGCATTATCAATTCAAAGGACGCTATATTATAACCGCCATTAAGTCTGGCTTGCTCGTCATAGACCAGCACAGGGCACACATGCGCATTCTGTACGAACAATACATGGACAGCCTAGAGCATGAGAAAGCCTATTCGCAGAAAATGCTTTTCCCCGAAATCGTCCGTTTTACGCCTTCAGAGGAAACCCTGCTGCCCTTGCTCGTTCCGCAGCTGGAAAAGATCGGATTCAGCATTACATCCCTCGGAGACAATTCATACCGTATTGGTGCTGTTCCGAGTGGTCTTGACGGGTTGGACTATGTTGAACTCATCCATGACATGCTCCTGTCTGCAGAAGGCCATCAGCATGAGCCTGTTGGGCAGATACGGCAGGCCATGTCGCTCGTCATGGCGCAAAAGGCTGCCATACCATACGGACAAGTTCTTAGCAATGAAGAGATGGAGAATATTGTCAACGCCCTCTTTGCCTGTCAGAATACCAACTACTTGCCTGATGGCAGGAAGATACTTGCTGTGCTTGAGCAGTCACAGCTGGAGTCGCTTTTCTGCTGATGCCGCATTCATACGGTTTCTATGGATTGGTTTTGATGTTGTTTGGGCTGTTTTCAACCTTAAGGCATGGTTTTGCCGTCAGAAAAGGATGTGCCTTAGTCAAATGCAGATGATATTTCCTCACATGTTTATTTATCTTGGTCTTGTCGGAACCGAAAATATATTCTATAATAACGTGAGTTCGACGAATTATAAGTGCTTGAAAATTTGGTGATTAGTGAAAATCGTTGTAACTTTATAGTGCTCAAATACAAAGAATTACAAACAATAATCGCTATGATCACCGAGGACAAAGTTTTTCACTTCGTTCAAGGAAACTCCAGAATCATTTTGTATGGCAGATGATTTCTGCAGGTTTTTTGATGCCATGATGGAGAAATAT
>JBJEHA010000068.1:0-38803 GCA_051875605.1 Prevotella sp.
TGTAAATGGCTGTGTACAGGGGCAGTTTACAGACACTTATATTTCATCGAACTCAAGTTAAATAACGTAACATTATCCAATAGTGTCTTACATAATTGCTTTATTCATTGGACGTAGAGAAATAACCGTGTATTTTCCTCTAACCACATTTTTTACAGGATTTAAAGGACTTATTCCTTTTCCTGAAGAATTTCCTTTGCGACATCACATTTTTTTAATATTTTTGCATTTGCTATCTCAACGGATGAATGCGCCATGACAGCATGACTACGCAAGAGGAAACAATCTATAAAATTCAATACTACCTATTATGAAAACAGACAGAAGAACCTTCCTGAAAACACTCGGTGCAGCAGGCCTTTTCACCATTGTGCCACGCCACGTCCTGGGTGGCAACGGATTCGTGGCTCCCAGTGACCAACTCACCAAAGGCATCATCGGGACAGGTGGCATAGGCAAGTCGTCCTACCACTTCTCAAGCGATGAAAGATGCCGTCTGGTGGCCTTGTGCGACGTTGACGACAACCATCTGAACCAGGCCATGGACATGGCCAAGCAGAAATTCAACGAGAAACCGGCTGCCTATCACGATTTCCGTGAACTGGTCAGCGACAAGAACGTGGATGTGGTTCATATAGCCACCCCGCCCCACTGGCACGCCATCATGGCCATTGAGGCTGCCAAGGCCGGAAAGGACATCTGGTGCGAAAAGCCCATGACACGCACCATAGGCGAGGGAAAACGCGTCATAGAGGCCGTGAAACGCTATAACCGCGTGTTCAGGCTCAACACATGGTTCAGGTTCACCGACACCTTCTACGGACTGGGCACAACCGTGCAGCCACTCAAGAAACTCATAGACAGCGGACTGCTGGGATGGCCGCTGAAGGTGACAGTATCGGGTGCCACGGGATTTGCATGGAAGTTCTTCTGGGTGGGCAAGGATAACCTGGAAAAACAGACCGTTCCCCACGAGCTGGACTACGACATGTGGCTCGGGCCGGCTCCCTACAAGCCATACAACGAGCACCGTGTGCACCAGACTTTCAGAGGCTACTGGGACTATGACGGAGGCGGGCTGACCGACATGGGACAGCACTACCTGGACCCCGTGCAGTATCTGCTGGGAAAGGACAATGACTTCCCTGTAAAGATTGAATACGATGCTCCGCAGCAACACTATGACGCTGTAGGCATCTGGCACAAGATTGTCTATACCTACGCCGACGGATGCCAGATAGTGCTCGAAGGCGAAGGCTATGAAAGTACAGGACACGTGCCCTACATAGAAGGGCCGAAAGGCAAGGTATATAGAGGGTTCGAATGCACCATTCCCGACGTGATGAACAAGCTGGCGGAATTCCCCGACCCGGAACCGCAGCGCACAGACTTCATAGAGTGCATACACAACAGACAGAAATTCGCGCTCAACGAGGTGAACGGACACCATAGCTGCACACTCGTGAACCTGGGTACGATAGGACTGAGACTGGGACGCAAGGTGCTCCACTTCGACCCGGACACACAGACCTTCATCGGGGATGACGCGGCCAATGCCTATATCAACCAGCCCATGAGAGGAGAATGGAAAATCTGAACGTAACCACAAAAAAGAATTGCAATCACCAGAAAAAATCATGAAAAAAAACACCATAAAACAAACAGCAATGTTCCGGATAGGACAATGGTTCCTCTGCATAGTGGCTATCGTCATGGGCTACATGCCTACGGATGCACAGACAGACAGCAGGAACAGAACAGCTAACACCATCATAGCCGATGGACTCGCACAGCTTCCGGCCAAGGATACGGGAACCTTAGCACAGGTCATCGGAGAAATGGCAAATACAGGAGCCGAAGGCATCAGGAAACTTGCAGACATGATGGAACCGTCGTGGACCGGGCAAAACAAAGCCGTGGAATATGCCATCGACGGCATCGTGAACTACATCACCCAACCACAGCAGACTGCACTGCGCAAGCAGATCCACGATGAGCTGGCAGCACAGACAGCCGCATGCAAAGACACAGGCAACAAAGCTTTCCTCATCGTGCAGCTCGGGAAAATTGCAGAACCCGGCGACACGGATGTATTCATGGAATGTATGGACAACCAGGAACTCAAGCCTTATGCACTGGGAGCACTGTCCAACATAAAAGGCATTGACGAAGACCGGCTGCTCAACCATCCGGACATGAAGATTGCCGATATAGCCTATCTGGCACAGACGGGATTGCTGAGTGCAGAAAAAGCAGAAGACCGGCTGCTTTCCCTCACGGCAACATTGGACAAGAACACATTGGTGGCTCTCTACAAGGCACTGGCAGCGTGCGGTTCCATGAAATCACTGAACGTACTGGCCAACGCACCAAGACAAATAGGTGCGGCACGGGAAGACACAGGGGCTGAAGATGCCTATCTGAAACTGCTCGACCGATTGGCTGACAAGAACGCATACGAAGTATATAAGGCAGGAAAGTCACTGTCGGCCAACAAACAAATCCACATCCGGTGCGCAGCACTGAACCTGATACTCAAGACAGCCGGTGCCAAACGCGACACCGAGTTCATCAAAGCACTCAAGGACAACAACGCACAGTACCGCAACACTGCACTGCTCTATGCCTCTGACTGTGGTGATGTCTCAATGGCCAATGTCGTAGCCAAAGCCCTGCCACAGCTGAAAGACGATGCGGCTACAGATGCCATACGCTGGCTGGGTAACTGCCACGCCGAGGCACAGTCAAAGGCAGTGGTGAAGGCCATGGACAACAAGAACAGCACACTGGCACTGGCAGCCATTGAAGCAGCAGGGAAAATAGGCGGACCGCACTGTCTCGATGCACTTATAGAACAGCTCGACGGACAGCATGCCGATGCCGCGAGAAACGCACTGCTCTGCTTCAATGGCGATGTGAAGTTTGCTATTGCACAGACGCTTGACAACAAGAATGGCCAAGTTGTAATCAATGCACTTGACATCGCACGCCAACGTAAGATACACAGCACATACAACAAAGTGCTGGAACTCACTGCCGACAAGAACCCCGAAGTGGCCAAGGCCGCATACGAAGCACTGGGAGGTGTGGCTACGGCAGAAAACATCAAGGAACTGTGCAAACTCATGGAAAAGACCCAAGGAGACCAGACTGCCCATCTGCAACAAGCCATCATGAATGCCATGAAACCGCTCGATGCCGACAAACAGTTCGACATGGCTGTGCAAACCATGAACACATCTGCAAGACGCGCACTCTACTACCCTATCCTTGCCCAGGCTGGAAACGGCAATGCCATCAGGACATTGCAGGAAGAAAACAACAAGGAAGCCAATGAAGCATTGCTCAGGGTGGATAACACGGATATGCTGCCCATTTTGCTTGACATGGCCAAAGACCAGGACGAGACCGGGAAAGACCGTATCCTCAACCGATACCTGACGTTGGCTAACCGGGCACCGGTAAACGCCACAGAACGCTACATCCTGCTACGCAGCGGAAACGAACTGGAACCATCAACACCGTTGCGCAACAAATACATCACTGCACTCGGTCGCACCCATACACTTCAGGCACTGGCCTACATGAGAAAGTTCTATGATGAACCCGACAACGCCGATGCGACAGCGGAAGCCGTGAAGGAAATAGTGGGGCACAACGAAGACCTGAACGGAGGAAAAGCCGTCAAGGAACTGCTCGAGACCGCAAAGAACAGATACGCACACCAATATGAAAACGCCGATGCCGGATATGCAATCGATGAACTCAACGGCATGATGCACAAGACAGCAGCAGAGGGTTACAGCATGAACCGCGACCGCACGAAGATGGGCGTAAAAGGCTACTGGAGCCTGAACGGAAATTTCGAGAACTTCAACATGTCCTTCGACTGGAACGCTGAAGGCGAAATGGGCGTGAACCTACGCTCCATGACCGTCTTTACACTTGACAGGAACAAAGGACTACGCATGACCGGAAGTGAAGAATGGATTCCGTTCCGCTCGATGGGACCCTGGAATACCGTCAACATAAAAGTGGTGGATGACAGGGTGAACATCAGTGTCAACGGCAACGAACTGGTCACTAATGCCGTCATGAACTGTCCGGACGGCAGCACATTCAAGACCACCGGCAACATCGGATTCCAAGCCGACATGCAGGGGGCAATCGTGACCAACACCTGTTTCCGCCATCTACCCAAGACACCTGTAAGCGTGCTGAGTGAAGAAGAAGAGAACGAGGGCTTTGAACTGCTTTTCGACGGACGTTCACTTGAGAAATGGCAAGGCAACACCACCAACTATGTGCCTTCGGAAGGCAACATCTACGTGAGTGCAGCCTACGGAAGCGGCGGCAATCTTTATACGAAGAAGAAATACAGTGACTTTGTATATCGTTTCGAGTTCTGCTTTGTAACCCCAGGAGTGAACAACGGCATTGGCATCAGGACAAATATCGGTAGCGATGCCGCCTATGACGGAATGGAAATACAGGTGCTCGACCATGATGACCCCATCTACAAAGGACTTCAGCCTTACCAGCAGCACGGTTCAGTATATGGAATCATTGTACCCAAACACGTTAAATTCGGCCCATTGGGAACATGGAACACAGAAGAAATCCGCGCCGTGGGCGACCATATCACAGTGACCGTGAACGGTGAAGTGATTCTTGACGGCAATATACGCGAAGCCTGCAAGGGGCACAACGTGGCTCCCGATGGTGCCAACAGCAATCCATACACTGTTGACCACCGGAACCATCCCGGTTTGTTCAACAAAGAGGGATACATCAGCTTCTGCGGTCATGGAGAAGGCGTGAAGTTCCGCAATGTACGCATTCTTGACCTCTCCAGACAGAAGGATGCAAAACCAGCGAAAACATCCAAGAAGAAGAAAAGATAAGCCTAACGGGAAAGAACTGAAACGGAGGCCTGCATCGCACACGGTGATGCAGGCCTCCGTTTTCAGTGGCAGCCAACCGGACGAACACCTTCAGTGTCCGCCACATGAAGGAATCAGTTCCTCACGTGTTCCCTGATCTTTTCCAGATAATCCGCCATGTCCTTACCATCCTTGCGGTCAATGATGTCGAGCAGTTCCTTCAGTTCCGTCCTGATCTGTGATACCTGGTCATGAGTATAAGGATTGAACAGGATTTCCTGCAACAGATAGTCATCCTCTCCCAACACGCCCTTTGCAATCTGCATGTGCCGCTTGAACGTTGTTCCGGGAGCATCCTGGTGTTTCATGACAGCGGCAAAGACAAATGTGCTCACAAACGGTATGCTCAACGAATAGGCCACGGTGCGGTCGTGCTCCTCAAACGTGTATTCATAGATGTTAAGCCCCAGACGCTGATAGAGGTCCTTGAAGAAGATGCGCCCCATATAGTCGCCCTCACTGATAATGATGGCGTTTTCCTGGCTCAACTGGTTCAGGTTGGCGAACGTGGGGCCGAACATGGGATGTGTGCTGACATAAGGATGCCCGCTCTGCTCATAAAATGCCTTAAGGTTGGTTTTCACCGATGATATGTCACTGATGATGCAGTCATCGGGCAAATAGGGCAACACTTCCTTGAAAGCCGGAATGGTGTATTTCACCGTCACGGCATTGATGACCAGTTCCGGCTTGAAGGCGCGCACCTCTTCGAGCGACGTGAAACGGCAGCAGTTGTATGTGAAGCGCATGCGTTTCGGGTCCTTCTCGAAGACAGCTGTCTCATGCTGGAAGCTCAGCAGGTCGAGGAAAAAGCTTCCCATCTTCCCTGCCCCCATTACAAGAATCCTCATGACCGCCTACTGATTGATGATTTCCATCTGCTGGCGCACAGACTCCTCATGGACTTCCTCAAACACACTCTTGACGAACGCTGCGTCCATACCGCACAACGCGCCCTGTGCGCCACGCTTGTCCAGAATCTCGTTGTAGCGTTCTGTCTGCAGTACCGTCATGTTGTGTTCCTTCTTGTATTGTCCTATCTCACGGCACACACGCATGCGCTTGGCAAGCAATTCCATCAGCTGGTTGTCCAGGTCATCAATCTGCTTGCGCAGTTCATGTATGCCCTCGGTGGACATCTTCTGGTCACGGATGACGAGCAGCCCCAGGATGTAGTCGAGCACATCGGGCTTCACCTGCTGCTTGGCATCGCTCCAGGCCTCGTCGGGTGAACAATGGCTCTCCACGATCAGACCGTCAAAGCCCAGGTCCATGGCCTGTTGCGAAAGCGGGGCAACCAGTTCACGTGAACCACCGATATGGCTGGGGTCGCAGATGATGGGCAGCGAAGGGATGCGGCGGCGCAACTCGATGGGAATCTGCCACATGGGCAGGTTGCGGTAGATTTTCTTGTCATAAGAAGAGAATCCGCGGTGTATGGCCGCCAATCTCTTCACGCCGGCCTGATTGATGCGTTCCAGCGCACCTATCCAAAGTTCCAGGTCCGGGTTTACCGGGTTCTTCACCAGTACGGGCACGTCTGCGCCCTTGAGCGCATCGGCCAGTGCCTGCATGGCGAAAGGATTGGCAGAAGTGCGTGCTCCTATCCACAGCACATCCACGCCATACTTCAATGCCAGCTCCACATGCTCAGGAGTGGCCACCTCCGTTGCCACAAGCATTCCCGTTTCCTGCTTCACCTGCACGAGCCAGGGCAGGGCCTTTTCCCCGTTGCCTTCAAATCCGCCTGGCTTGGTGCGCGGTTTCCACACACCCGCCCTGAAAATATGGCAGCCCCTTGAGGCCAATTGGCGTGCCGTACACATTACTTGTTCCTCGGTCTCGGCTGAACAGGGGCCTGCGATGACGAAAGGACGTTGGTTATCACTGGGAAGATTCAAAGGTAATAAACTGAGTTCCATAATCTTGTTTTATTTTTTATGATTGTTTCCAATTGATTTTGCTGATGCGGTCAAGTGCCTCGGCCATTTTCCCGTCCTTGGCACACAGACTGATACGGACATACCGCTCCCCATTCGACCCGAAGATGAATCCGGGAGTGATGAACACCCGGGCCTCGTGGAGCACGCGCTCCGTGAGTTCCTCGGCCGAAGCATAGCTGTCGGGTATGCGCCCCCAGAGGAACATGCCTACCTGCTGCGGGTCGAAACGGCATCCGAGCCGTTCCATGATCTGTTCGGCCACTTTCCTGCGTCTGCGGTAGATATCGATATTGGCCATGCGGTGCCACTCCGCGGTATTGGTATTGTAGGCTTCCGCCGCAGCCAGCTGTATGCCCCGGAACGTGCCGGAGTCAATATTGCTCTTTATTTTCAGTATCCATCCTATGAAGGTGGGGTTCGAGGCACACAGTCCCACGCGCCATCCGGGCATGTTGTGGCTCTTCGACATGGAGTTGAACTCTATGCAGCAGTCCTTTGCACCG
The DNA here is from genome assembly GCA_051875605.1 of Prevotella sp. Classification (GTDB taxonomy): domain Bacteria; phylum Bacteroidota; class Bacteroidia; order Bacteroidales; family Bacteroidaceae; genus Prevotella. The sequence goes on from JBJEHA010000068.1 coordinate 7,390, forward strand.
GGCACCTGCAGGATGGAGAGGGGCTGTTCGTTGAGTATGAACGAGTAGGGATTGTCGTTCACCACCACAATGTTGTGCCTGCGTGCAAAGTCCACCAGCCGCTCGTAGGTCTCTCGTCTGGCATTGCCGCCCGTGGGCATGTTGGGATAGTTGGTCCACATGAGCCTTACCCGTGAAAGGTCTGTTTTCTCGAGCGCATCGAAATCGGGCTGCCACCCGTTTTCCTCCACGAGGTCATAGTTCACCACACATGCCCCCAGGATCCTGCTCAGCGATGTATAGGTGGGATAACCGGGATTGGGCACGAGCACCTCCTCGCCGGGATTGACAAAGGCGAGTGTCACGTGCAGTATGCCTTCCTTCGACCCTATCAGCGGCAGCACCTCTGTCTGCGCATCCAGCTCCACCCCGTACCAGCGGCGGTAGAATCCGGCCATGGCCTGTCTCAGTTCGGGCGTGCCCATGGTGGGCTGGTAGCCGTGCGCATTGTCCTGTGCCGCCACCTCACACAGCCGGGCCACCGTCTGCGGCGACGGCGGCATGTCCGGTGAGCCGATGGCCAGCGAAATGATGTCCCTGCCCTCGGCATTGAGCCGGGCCACTTCCTTCAGCTTCCTGCTGAAATAGTATTCCTGTACAGCCTCCACGCGGGCTGCCGGTCTTGTCTGTATCTTCTCCATGTGTATAGTCCTGTTCGTTGATCAGTTCGTAGCGGTATATTCTCCCAGTATGCGCAGGTCCCTCGTCAGCGGCATGATGGCGTCTATGCTCTGCCGGTAGCGCGTGAGGCTGCTGAAGGTCACGTCCACATAGAACAGGTATTCCCATTCGTGGCCTATGACGGGCAGCGACTGTATCTTGGTGAGGTTGATGTCATAGAAAGAGAGTATGGTGAGCACTTTCGATAGGCTGCCTTCCTCGTGCGGCACATGGAACACGAGGCTGGCCTTGTCCGATTTCTCGAGCGGGCGCAGGAAATCGGCCTTGTTCGGGTTGCACACCACAAGGAAGCGCGTGAAGTTGTGCTTGTTGTCCTCTATATGGTTCTCCAGCACCTTGAGTCCGTGGAGCTGGGCTGCCGTGGCATGGCAGATGGCAGCCCATCCGCGGCACTGGTTCTTCATGATAAACTCGGCCGAGCCGGCAGTATCCTCCGCCTCCACGGCCTTGATGTCGGGATGGTTGCTCAGGAAACGGTTGCACTGCATGAGTGCCACCGGATGGGAATGCACCTCGCTGATGGAAACCCAGTCGTCCTCAGGCAGACAGCAGATGGCATGCTCTATGTGCAGCTTGTGCTCACCCACCACCGTCACGCCGCTGTCGCGCAGCAGCTCGTAGTTGTGGAGCAGACTGCCCGCGATGGTGTTCTCTATGGCCAGCATGCCGATGATGGTGGGGTCGCGCTTGATGTTCTCGAAAACCTGCTCGAATGTGGCGCAACAGATGACCTGTATCTGCTCACCTTCGAAATACTGACGGGCGGCAATGTCGTGAAACGAACCGCGGAAGCCTTGTATTGCTACTCTTTTCATTCTTTTGTCTGATAAAAAAAATCCCGCTCTCACGTCTGTGAAGCGGGGTTGTTATTTTCTCTCTACCATAAGTTGAAATCTACACGCAACTTCCCGCTTCACAATGGCTTGCAAAGTAAAAATAAAAGTAATAAAAAGATGCGTTCAATTTGCTCATGTTGTCTTAGCTCTTTTTTTAACGTTTGCAAAAATATAGCTTTTCCACGAAACTTCCAAACATTTTGCAAGAAAACAGTTGCATTTTGCATTAAATTGTAGCCTAAAACAACAAATTCACTACCTCGCAGGTACCTCAGCGGCATGTGAGACGGCTTCTGCAAAAGGCATTCTGAGGCACCCAGATATGTATGCATGAGCTGCCACTGGGGGTGTGGGCGTCTCGCCCGCACCTGTCACATCGTCCTGCAGCAAAGCATCGTGATGACAGTAACTGAGCCGTCTGCCAATGTGTAGGCGGGATGCCCACACCCCAGCGGCATTCCTGATAGTTTACTGTTCCGGAAATTGAGCAGGTGCTCAAAAATCAAAGTGTCAGATTTTTAACAGTTTTGCTTACACTTTGACTTTTCAGAGTCTTTAAAAACAGGTAGTTTGAGAACGATTTTCATGTTAATAAGTGTAAATTGTCGGTTTTTTGCACAAAACGGAAAAATCAGTTAAGTGTTAGGGGGGAAACACTTAACTGTTTCCAGAAAATTAGTTAACTGTTTTCGATCTGGCACTTAAGTGTTTTTGAGGCAAAACTTAACTGTTTCGGGGCAAAAACTCAGGGTTTTCGGCCTCAAAACCGCGATTTTCCGGCCAAAAGTGCGGAAAATGGGGGCTGAAAACTGCACAAACTGGCTGTTTTGTGCATGAATTTAACGGATTTTAGGTTAAAATCGGGCGGATTTCATTAACACTTTTCGTCCGTAAAAGCTTATCCCATTGATTATCAACGGTTTAAAAAACAGGTCTCCAAGACCCCAAAATTCTGTCGGCGCACAAAAATCCGCTCTCGCCCGATTCTTCAGAAATGGCCGGAAAATCAAAGTGTAAGCAAAAACGTCAAAAAAACTGACACTTTGAAAAATCATCCATTCAGTTTTCCCGGCTCAACACAACCACTCAGCCGACATTACATCCTTCCGTATTCACACATTCCATTTTTCCGAAAAAGCGGTTCTTCAAACCTTTTCCAATATTTTTGTGAAAAAAGCCCACATTTTCTTTCTCGCCTGTGCAGATTTACACAGGATTTGACTAAATCTGCATGAATTCAAGAAAACAATTACTTCAAACAACTAAAAACAAATGAGAAATTTTTACGGGGGGCAATTTGCGCGTTCATAACCGCATGTGATTATCGACAAGACGACACAGGAAATCATCCATAACCAGCACTATGCCTATAATGACGATTCCAGCCACCCGTATTTATGGAACAACCCGGAAAGCTGCTTCTGGCCCTGGATGGCAGACGGCGAATGGGTAGGCAACTGCCTGTACCCGGAAAGACATGGCGAGAAAGGCAGAAAGCTGCTGATGGAAAAAGCCAGGAATGGGCAGACAACAGACAGCAACTCAAACCCGATAGTGGTACTTGCAAAAGAGAAAAAGGCCATGGCCACCCGGAATTGACGGAGCAGGCCATGGCCTTCTGGAACTACGATACACCTGGACATGTTCAATACATGCCCACGCCGGCTGGTCAGTGAGGGAAAAGATTCAGCGGGTCAAGTGCACGGTAGGTATTGCGCACCTTGTGCTCGATGCCCTCCGCGCTGTACTCGCCATTGATGTCTGCGCCTTGTTCGGGGTCAATCTCGAGCACAGTGCGCATATCCTGCTCTGCTCCGTCCTTGTCCCCATTCTTCAACCGCACGGCACCGCGTTCCCGGAATGCCTGCACACAGAACGGATTGACAGCAATGACCTTATCATACACGCCTATCGCCGCCTGGTCCCTGCCACGCTTCAGCTCCACACGGGCCTTGAGCAGCAAGGCATCTTCCTGTTCGGGAAACAGTTCCTGCAGATGGTCGGCATCCTCCTCCGCTCCATCCACATCGCCCATGTCAAGCAGCAGCTGGCCGCGCATGAGAAGCGCATCGCCGAAACCGGGTTTCAGCACAATGGCCTTGGTAAGCATGGCCACAGCATTGACCACATCGCCATGCCCCTTGCAGGCACGCGCATAAAGCAAATGGACTACAGGATTATCCTTGTCAATCAACAAGGCCTTCTCACAAGCATCGCCCATGGCTGTATAGTCTTCAAGCATATAGGACACATCGGCCATGCGAATGAAAATCTGCGGATTGTCGGGCTGTGCATCGGAAAGTATGCGCAACTCATCGAATGCCGCAAGCAGATTGCCGCTGCGGGTATAGGCCTGTGAAAGGCAGTCGTGCACCTCCAGGTCGTCGGACAGTTCAAGCGCATGAGTGAAGCATTGCACCGCATAGTCGTTCTGCCCCATCCTCAATGCCTTCATGCCATCGTATTTCAGCACCTCAAATTTCTTCCTCTGCTCCTGCTCGTTCTTCTCCTCGGGACTCTCCGTCTTGCCACCAAACAACGCCTTAAAAAAGTTCATGATAATTAAATGTGTTAAAATTTTCGCAAAAGTAATATAAAACGGTCGAGATACAAAATAAAAGCCCTAAATAAAACAAAAATAGCCGGAAAAGTTTTGCGGATAATCCTGGTTGCTGTATCTTTGCAGACAAGAAAGACAGACGATGAAAAGGATATTGACCCTGCTGTTTTTTCCGGCATTTTTCCATACGGCCGCCATGGCTCAAGACAATGGGCAGAACCATTTGACCACCCTTCAGGAGGTGAGGGGCAATGGTGTGGAAACTGCTGGCGTGGATAGCAATACAGACAGGAATACATGGACCAGCACTGCACTGGTTCCGCCACTGCAGGATTCGCTGCACCTGCCAGAGCTGACCCTCAACGGAACGGTCAGACCTTTTGCCGTGAGCCCACTATGGTGGGGAACCTGGAACAGCTGGGAACTGCATGAAGGCATGAACCTGAACCTTGGTGTCTCTGTGTTTGCACAATTCGGAAAGAACGCACGGCACGGTGCCGGATTCACCCAGAACCTGGCCGCTCTCTATGCCATGCCGCTCACAGACAAGCTGACACTGGCTGCAGGCGGTTATATGAACAACATATTCTGGCAGCATGACACCTATCGCGATGCCGGACTTACGGCCATACTGGGCTACCGTTTCAACGAACATTGGGAAGCATATCTCTACGGACAGAAATCCATTGTGACAAGTTCCCATACGCCATGGGCACTCTACGACATGCACGAACTGGGCGACAAGGTCGGAGCAGCTGTAAAATACAACTTCACGCCAAGCTTCAGTGTGCAGGTGTCATTTGAACAGGGTAGGCTGCCCCACCAACGGCACGTATGGAACGACATGCCGGAAAACTGGACGGACAGACAGGCAGCACCGTTCAGATGAAAAGACATGGACTGGCCGACAATACAACATGGACAATGAACACATGACATAATGACAACACCTGATCTACTAAAACAAACCGAAAAGAAATGAAAACCTTTGATGAACTGCGAGAACACATCATCGGGAAAAACCGCCGATGGCGCATTGCCGTTGCATGTGCAGCGGATGAATCCACACGCACTGCCGTGGCCACAGCACTTGAAAATGGACTGGTTGAAGCATTCTTCGTGGGAGATACCGAAGCAGTGAAAGCTGACGGACGGTTAATGCATTCCGGTTCCTTTGTCCACACCATTGATGCCATTGACGACCACGATGCTGCAGCAAAAGCTGTGGCATTGGTCAAAGAAGGAATAGCGGATGTGCTCATGAAGGGCCTGCTCAATACCGACATCCTGCTTAAAGCCATTCTTGACAAACAAAACGGTCTCCTGCCACAAGGGAACGTGCTCACACACATCACCATAGCCCAACTGCCGATGTATGACAAGCTGCTGATGTTCTCGGATGGAGCTGTCATACCCTTCCCTACCCTTCAACAACGTCTGCAACAGGTAAAGTACATGGTTGACCTCTGCCATGATTTCGGTATAGACCAGCCAAGGATTGCACTCACACACTGCACGGAGAAGACCAACGTCAAGACATTCCCCGTGACAGCCGACTACGAGACAATAGTACAGGAAGCACGCAACGGCCGGTTCGGAAACTGCATCATCGACGGTCCGCTCGATGTAAAGACATCATGTTCACTCCATAGCCTTCAACTCAAAGGAATAGACTCCCCCATACAAGGAAAAGCCGATGCACTGATCTTCCCGGACATTGAGGCCGGAAATACATTCTATAAGACCATAACCCTTTTCGCACAAGCACAGGCAGCCGCAACACTGCAAGGCACATCGGCTCCCGTTGTGCTGCCATCGAGAGGTGACGACACGATGGCAAAATTCAACAGCATCATCATGGCACTGGCTCAATGCCTTCACTGAAAAATCACAAAAATGAAGATATTAGTAATCAATCCCGGTTCTACATCAACAAAAGTAGCCGTTTTCGAAAACGAGAAACAAATATTCGTGCAAAGCACAAGACACGACAACGAAACGCTCAAACCTTTCAAAGATATCAGTTACCAATATCCGTTCCGCAAGGCTGTAGTGGAGGAAATGCTCAACGCAGCCGGAATTCCGCTGCAGTTCGATGCCATTATCGGACGAGGCGGTCTGGCCAAGGCCATTGAAGGCGGTGTGTATGAGATTAACGAACGGATGATGGATGATGCGCGCAATGACAAGCGCAAGCATGCAAGTGACCTAGGCTGCATCATTGCACATGAAATGAGCAAACACATGGTGGGCTGCCGCAGCTTCATAGCAGATCCCGGCGTGGTAGATGAACTGTGCGATGAAGCACGGATCAGCGGCTCACCCTTATTACCGCGTATCTGCATCTGGCACGCCCTGAACCAAAGAGCCATAGCGCGCAGGTTTGCCCAAGAACAGGGATGCAGATACGAAGACCTGAACCTCATCGTATGTCATCTTGGAGGTGGTATATCCATTGCCGCACACCAACATGGCAGGGCTATTGATGCCAATAATGCACTTGATGGTGAAGGGACTTTCTCGCCCGTCAGAGCAGGCACGTTGCCGGCAGGTGACCTTATCAGGTTGTGTTTCAGTGGAAAATACACAGAAGAACAGATGCTGAAATACATTTCCGAAGAAGCCGGACTGAGTGCACATCTGGGCACTCACGACATGAAGGTTGTGCTCGACCGTATCAGCCAAGGCGACAAACATGCCGAACGCGTGGTGAATGCCATGATATACCATACGGCCAAGAACATCGCAGCAGAAGGTGCCGTGCTCTGCGGAAAGACAGATGCCATACTGCTCACTGGAGGCATGGCCCATTCAGACTACATTATCGACCGACTGAAACAGCGCATCTCTTTCCTTGCACCGGTCTATGTGTATCCCGGAGAAGACGAGATGCAGGCACTGGCATTGAATGCGCTCTCCGTACTGAACGGAACGTGTGAAGCAAAGACCTATGAATAACGGAATCAATGCTCGCAAGGATTCCCGTCCGTACCCTCCAGCCGCGCTGATAGGAATGACTATGAGAGAACAATCCTTTGCACCTGTGGAAACATAAAAGGCAGTTCCTGCGAACTGCCTTTTTGCGCTGATACACTAATTGTACCAAATCGACGTGTCTGCTACCTTGTAGCGTTCGTCTGTCTCGTTGTAAACATTGTCAAGCTCGAATTCCTCTTCGCTGTGCGACATTCTGATCTGCTTCATAAACCTATCCTCCTTATTTGCGCTGACTGTCTCTATCAGCCCATTAAGTTCATACCAGATGCGAGACAACATCTTACGTCACAAAGATAGGGAAAAAAGCAAGAAGTTCCAAACTCCAGACAGCTACAAATCCGTTTTTTATCCAAAAAAAGTGCATATAGGCAAAGATTTATATTTTCTTTACCTTTATGCACTTTCCTTTTGCCGTCAGCAGACTAATCTTTCAGTGAATACGTCACTGTGGTCACAACACGCACGTTCTTCACATACGGCGTGTTGGAATCACGGTCCGATATGGAGAACTGTCCCTGGTCGGCGCTTATGATCTTGTTGAGCTTGCTGTGACTGTTCTCGGCAAACTGGCGTGCGGTCTTCTCGGCATTGCTGATGGCCTCTTCCATCATTTCAGGTTTCATGTCATTGAAAGACACGTACTCGTATTTCACCGGGTTCTCATATCCGCCATCCACGATGGCAACGCCATCCTTAAGCAGCTCTCCCTGCCGGGCAATGATACTGCGCACGAGCTTTACGTCGCGTGAGGTGACCGTGATAATCGAGGTGATGTTGTAACGATAGGATCGCTGTTCCGATGAATATCTCTCGGCATTCATGTCAATGACCACAGGTGCATTGACATTTATCTCCTTTTCCTTGATTCCGCTACGCAGAAGGAACACCTTGATTGTATTCTGTGTCTTCGCGATTTTGTCGTACAGTGTGGGGAGATCATTGCCTATCTCCTTGGACAATATCGGCCATATCACCTTGTCGGCCTCCACTTCTTTCTCGGAAAGCCCCTTGACGGTAACTTTCCTGTCCTTGTTCGTGAAGTTGTCTATACCGCTTTTTATGCACAAACCCAGCAGGACAATGCCCAAGGCTATCAGTCCGGCTTCTATGTACCTGTGTGATTCTTTCATCTTTCCAATGTTTTAAGTTGTTATTGAAATCGTTATACCTTGCTCTAATCATATCTTCACCTGTTCACGCAGAATCTGCACAATACGCTCTGCGGAACGTCCGTCCCACCGGTCAGGAATGGCGGCATGCTTCCATCGGTTGCCCGTCATGTCTGCCAATGCCGACCTGAGCCTTTCCGCATCCTCGCCCACAAGGACATTGCTACCCACCTTCACTGTTTCCTGATGCTCTGTATAGCTGTTAAGCGTGATACAGGGGACACTGTTGAAAGTAGCCTCTTCCGCCACATTTCCGGAATCGGTCACCACGCCCCTGGCGTGTGCCGTGAGATAGCCGAAACGCAGGTAGGACAACGGCTCTGTAATGCAGAACTGTCCGGTTGCGGAAGGCAGCAACCGCCTCACCACTTCCGATGCACTACTGCGAAGCGGTGCCACCACCGGCAGGCGATGGCTTACCGTGACCAGTTCCTCCAGCATCTCGCGCAGTTTCTTCTCATCGGCCAGCAAAGCCTTGCGGTTCAAGGTGAAAACAATATACTGCTGCGGCTCAAGTGAAAGACTGTCCATGATGTCCGGACGCTGCAGACGGCTGTAATTGAAGCGCAAGGTGTCCATGAGTATATTGCCGACCATGTACACCTTGGACTGTTCCGCCCCTTCCCTGGCGACAGCGCTGTTGCCACCCATTCCTGCAGTGAAAAGGAAATCGGACAAGCCGTCGATGACAAGCCGGTTGATTTCCTTGGGCATATTGATATCAAAGGAACGGGTTCCAGCCACCAGGTGCGCAAGTGCCAGCCCATGCTTCTTGGTGACGATAGCCGCGGCCATGGTCGAAGCGAGATCGTCCACAACGATGACCACATGTGCCGGATGGCCGCATAGATAACGGTCGAAGGCCGACATCACATTGCCCGTCAGTTCGTTCAGATTCTCACAGTCAACTCCCAGATAGACATCCGGATGCCTCATCTGCAGGTCCTCAAACAGTGTTGGCTCCAGCGTAGGGTCAGATTCACTGCCGGCATAGACCAGTTCCACCTGCAGTTCAGCCCCCTGCGCCTGGGCCTTGTCCACAGCCCGGATGATAGGTGCCACCTTGACGAAATTGGGACGTGCCCCGGCAACAATGCAGATATTCATGGCTATTTGCTCTCGGTTTCCTTGAAAAGTTCCTTGATTCCTCCGATTGCCCCCAGTATATTGGTGGCCTCATAGGGCAGGAACACGGTCTTCGCCTCATTGCCCTGTGCCAGCTGTTCCATCATCTGGATGTACTTCTGGGCCAGCAGATAGTTAGCGGGATTGGTGCTCTTGCCCACAGCCTCCGTGATTTTCTCTATGGCAATGGCTTCGGCCTCGGCTCTCCTGATGCGTGCCTGGGCCTCACCTTCTGCCCGAAGGATTTCCTGCTGCTTGGCAGCCTCCGCACGGTTGATGGTCGATGTCTTCTCGCCTTCCGACTGCAATATGGCCGCCTGCTTCTGTCCCTCTGACGTGAGGATGGTGGCACGCTTGTTGCGCTCTGCCTGCATCTGCTTCTCCATGGCCTGGAGCACGCTCGACGGCGGTATGATATCCTGCAGTTCCACACGGTTGACTTTTATGCCCCACTTGTTGGTAGCGTCGTCGAGCACCGCCCGCAGCTTTGTGTTGATGGTGTCGCGCGAGGTCAGCGTCTGGTCCAGTTCCATCTCTCCGATGATGTTCCTCAAGGTGGTCTGCGTGAGCTTCTCTATGGCGTTGGGCAGATTGTTGATTTCATAGACCGCCTTGAACGGATCCACTATCTGGAAATAAAGCAAGGCATTGATCTGCATCTGGATATTGTCCTTGGTAATGACGTTCTGCTTGTCAAAGTCATAGACCTGTTCGCGCAGGTCAATACTGTTGGCATACAGGTACCGGCCACGCACCATGGTGATGATGGTCTTTGAACGGTCTATGAACGGGATGATAATGTTGATACCCGGCTTCAATGTGGCATAATACTTTCCAAGACGTTCTATGATGCGGGTTTCGCTCTGCGGAATGATGACTACCGCCATCTTGACGAAGACGAGTGCCAGAATGACTATGGCACACAGGATAAATGTTGTTGACATAATGTTTGTTTTTTAATGTTAGTATATGCTGATGATTCTGTACATTCCTGTTCAGTCTGCCGGCTCCACGGTCAGTATGATGCTTTCTCGGCCCACTACGCGCACCTTGCGCCCCTGTCCTATGGCCACGCCGCCAGCCGAATCCGCCTTCCAGTCGTCCCCATCGATCTGCACGCGCCCGAATCCTCCGGCCTGTATGGCCTCGCTCACCTTTCCCTCACGTCCCATCAGCGCATCGGCGTTGCTGGGCCTTTCCTCGCCTCCGGCATGGAGGCAGGCCAGCAGCCGGGGCCGCACAAGCCATATACTGAATACGGAACACAAGGCGAACGCTACGACCTGAAGCCAGAAGGGTATGGAGACGAACGAAAAGGCCATCGCCGCCAGTCCTCCCAAGGCAAAGCAGGTGATGTAGAAATCGCCAGAACTGAGTTCAAGAATCAAGCAGATGGCCGATATGGCCAGCCAGAAAAGCCAGATGTTTTCAGAAAAATACTGTATCATAATCCTTTCATGGACACCATTTGAGGTGAGCATGCCCCAAAGTTAAGCAAATTCCACGATACAACAAGCATTGGCATCCTCTTTTTCACCTGTCTTTTACACGCGTTAACCATAAAATGCGGAAAAGCGAACTGAAAAGTCCGGAAAAGCTAAGGAAAAAGTTCACAGCACCTGACTGCAATCTGCATTTCACGGTGTGAAAGATAGTGTTCACATCGTGAAAGATAGTGTTCACATCGTGAAAGATAGTGTTCACGCCGTGAAATGGAGATTGGACTTAAGCCTTCGGAATTCTGTACTTCACGTTCCTGAACTTTCTTGTTCGCTTTTCCGGACTTTATGCTTCACACGCTCCTCCCCGACGTGGTGGCTACAGGACCGCAGCCTCCATCTGGATCCACGCAAGAAGCCCCACCGCCATCCTGCACAGGGATGTCAGCGGGGCTTCGGCTGCGATGTCCTTGCATACAGGCACCGCTGTATGCGCAACCGGCCTTACTTTGCCGGCTGATAGTATTTCAATGCCTCGGGCATGTTCTTCTGTATGGCCGCTATGCGCTTGGCATCAGACGGGTGGTCGCTGAACATGTCCGACCCTGAGCTCTGGTTGCCCTGCGCCATGCGCTGCCAGAAAGCCACTGCAACCTGCGGGTCATAACCGGCCATCGCCGCGAAAATCAACCCCATACGGTCGGCTTCGGTCTCATGGTCGCGCGAATATTTCAGGCTTCTGAACTGCAGCCCGCGCTGGGTGATGAGCTGCGCTATCTGCGTCGTGTTCGTGCCCAATCCGGCCGCATTGAGCAGACCGCCCAGGAGCTGTGTTCCGTACTGGTTCTTGATTTCCGTGCTCATCTGCTCTGCCGAATGCTTGGCCACAGCGTGCGCAATCTCATGACCGAGCACAATGGCCAGCGAGGCCTCATTCTGGGTATAAGGCAGCAAGCCCTCATAGACAACGATTTTCCCTCCTGGCATGCAGAAAGCGTTGGCCGACTGGTCCTGCACCAAGTTGAACTCCCAACTGAAGTTCTTCACCTCTGTGCCCATCCCGTTGTTCACGAGAAATGTCTGCACGGCATTGGCCAGACGCTGCCCCACCCTTTTCACCATTGCGGTGTTGGCGGAGTTGACAGAGACCTTGGCCGTCTTCATGTAGTTGGTGTACTCCTGGGTACTGAGACTGAGCACCTGCTCGTCCGTAACCAGCAAATTCTGCTTGCGCCCTGTGATAGGCACAGTTCTCGTTGTGCCACAGGCGGCGAACAGCAGTGCTGCCACCAGGGCAAGGACATGGAATCTAAGATTTTTCATGACTGTAACATTTATATTAATGTATGGATTCATCCGCATTTCCGGCCCATCGGCATGGCAGACACGACAAGCCACAGGCACTGGCCACTAAGGCCAATGCGCTGCAAAAATACGCTTTTATCCGCAAAAAGCCAACAAACCGGACTATTTTTGCAGACATACAGGCACAGCGTGGAGGTTCTTCACCTCGCCCATGACGAAGACGCTCTGCAGACTGCCCACACTCTCAAGCGTTCCGAGTGTATCGAGCACAAAACGCTGGTAATGGTGCATGTCGCGTACATATATCTTCATGATGAAGTCGAAATCACCGGAGGTGTTGTAGCATTCCACGACCTCTTCTATATGCTGCACTTCTTCCATGAACTGCGTGCCGTATTGCTTGTTCTGCTTCTTCAGCCTGATATTGCACAGCACGACCATGCCATTGCCCACCTTCACCGGATCGACCACGGCCACATATTTCCTGATATATCCCTCGCGCTCCAGCCGCTTCTGGCGTTCAAAGACCGGGGAGGGCGAGAGATTGACCGCCGCGGCCAGTTCCTTGGTAGTGAGATGGGCATTCTGCTGCAGAATGCGCAGGATGCGGATGTCCGTCTGGTCCAGTTCCTCCATTTTTACCATTCTTTAAAATATACTTATTGCAGAATATTTTTCTGCATTATTGATAAAACAATGGCAAAAGTAGTATAATTTTCTGAATTAACCCGAATATTTGCATGGGAAGAAAAGAATATTTAACTTTGCTGCCGGATTTGAACTTTTTAATTGATTTGAATTATGGCACAGAAGAAATTGCATTTCGAGACTTTACAACTGCATGTAGGACAGGAACAGGCTGACCCGGCCACCGATGCGCGCGCCGTTCCCATCTACCAGACCACATCATACGTGTTCCACAACTCGCAGCATGCTGCCGACCGGTTCGGACTGCGCGATGCAGGCAACATCTACGGCCGCCTGACCAATTCCACACAAGGGGTCTTCGAAGACCGAGTGGCTGCACTGGAAGGCGGCGTGGCCGGACTGGCCGTGGCTTCAGGGGCAGCCGCCGTGACCTATGCGCTGCAGAACATCGTGCTCACCGGCGACCACATCGTTGCGGCCGACAACCTGTACGGCGGTTCCTATAACCTCATCGTCCACACACTGGCTTCACAGGGCATCAGCAACACCATCGTGAACGTGAACGACCTTGAGGCACTCGAAGCGGCCATCCGGCCGAACACAAAGGTCATCTACGCCGAGACACTGGGCAATCCCAACTCAGACGTGACCAACATCGAGGGCATTGCCGAGGTGGCCCACCGGCACAACATCCCGTTCATCATCGACAACACCTTCGGCACTCCCTACCTGATCCGACCCATAGAACTGGGTGCCGACATCGTGGTCCATTCCGCCACGAAGTTCATCGGCGGGCATGGCTCGTCGCTGGGGGGTGTCATCGTGGACGGCGGCAAGTTTGACTGGAAAGCCAATGCCGAACAGTTCCCCACACTGGCCAAGCCCGACCCCAGCTACCACGGAGCCGTGTTTGCCGATGTGGCCGGACCGGCAGCCTTCGTGACCCGCATCCGTGCGGTCATCCTGCGCGATACCGGTGCCACCATCTCGCCGTTCAACGCCTTCATACTGCTGCAAGGACTCGAAACGCTTTCGCTGCGCGTGGAACGCCATGTCGAGAACGCGCTCAAGGTGGTGCAATTCCTCAAGAACCATCCCAAGGTGGCCAAAGTACACCATCCGTCATTGCCCGACCATCCCGACCACGCGCTCTACAACCGCTATTTCCCCAACGGAGGGGCAAGCATCTTCACGTTCGAGATAAAGGGCGGACAGGATGAGGCATGGAAATTCATCGACTCGCTCCAGATCTTCTCACTGCTGGCCAATGTGGCCGACGTGAAGAGCCTGGTCATCCATCCCTACACTACCACCCATTCGCAGATGAGCCCGGAGGAACTGGCCGAACAGCATATCACTCCGTCAACCGTGCGCCTGTCCATCGGCACAGAACACATCGACGACCTCATTGATGACCTTAGCCAGGCTTTCGATAACATATAGACAGAATACCATACACCGAAGAATATGTACAAGAACGTTTAGAGAGAAAGGGTGGTCCAGCCCCATTTGGTTTGCAGAAGGCTGGACAAGCAAAAAGGATAGATTCGCGAGAACCTATCCTTTTTTCATTTTTATACAAAAACATTATGAATACTGTGACGGTGCAAAATTAGCCATTTGCAGACGTTCTCGCAATACCTAAAAATGATGGTTTTCAACCCACCGTCACTTCCGGCTCAGTACCTGACGAGCGAAGAACCGCTGATGCGGCTGTCTGCCGACTGCACCTGGACAGCATACACGCCATGCGGAAGGCGAGAAGCGCTGACCACCGCGTCGGCAGTGCCTTCCGGAAAGTCAGCACACACCACCTGCCGCCCGTCCATGGCATACAGCATCACCCTGAAAGCCCTTGCCGGTTCCACGCCTGGCCTTATGTGGATGTCGCTTCCCTTCAGCCATACCTCGGCCTGACGGGGCTGATGCAGCGACAGGCCATCAATGCCCGAGAGGCCCAGAATGTGAAGCAGACCGGCATAGGCATCCACCTCACCGAAACCATACCTGTTGTCGGGATAGTCCAGTTCCGGCTCTATCCGCGTACAGGTCTGCGCAAGCACCTCCACAGCCTCTTCCGGTGTCAGGTCGGGCTTGGCCTGAAGCCACAACGCTATGGTGCCCGCCACAGCAGGGGTGGACATGGACGTTCCCGAAAAAGAGGCCCATCCATAGGTGCGTCCTCCGTGTGGAAAGGTGGAACAGACGTATGTGGTGGCATCGGGATGAGCCTCCAGATAGTAACTGCTGAAGGCCGACACCACATTGCTTCCGGGAGCCACGGTCTCCGGCTTGGTCCGTCCATCGAACGTGGGGCCGACGGATGAATAGTTGGCCACCAGCCCGTCATCGCCCCAATCGGTCTGCACCGTACTGCCATTCACATTCACAAAACGCGACCTGTAGGACGTTGCGCCCACACAGATGACATTGGGCGCACTGCCCGGTGAATAGACCGTATGCGAACATTCGCCGCCATTCAGGGCCGGGTCGCAGGCATTCTGCGTCAGGCTGGCAGATCCGGCATAAAGCTCCACATCGGCAGCAGCCCCCACCAGTTCCACACTGAACGGCTGCCCCACACCAATCATCTGGTCACTGCTCACCGTTATGTCAAAGACTGTCTCGTCCTGCCCGTAGCAAGACGGGTAGGCCATGAATTCCAGCCCGTAGGCATGTCCGCACAGCTCCACGCTTTCCGTATAGGTGGAATCGGGCATGTCAAGCACCTTCCCGACCGGGACTTCCACCTGCTCCCGCCCGTCGCCATAAGCCGAGAAACGAAGCGTGAAACGGCTGGACGACTTGACCGTGAGACTGGCCTTCCTGGAATTGCGCTGCACGAACGCGCCCACGGATTCCTGTCCTACAGGCTTGTGCATGTAGGCCTTGTTCCTCCCCTCGTTGCCAGCCGAGGCCACAAGGATATGCCCGGGACCGGTAAGCCGCGACAGCATCTCGTAGAACAGCACGTCATCGCCCCGGAAATCCTGGTGTGAACCTTCACTGAACGATATGACACAAGGCAGCCCCAGCCGGTCGGCATAATCGAAAATGTACTTGAAGCCCAGCGCATCCGTGGCGTATGTGTATTTATAGAGGTCGGCCTCATCGATGAACTCCACATCATCGCTCACGGCATTGCTCACCAGGCAGATATCGCTCTCGAAAGCCACGCCCCTGAAAGCCCCGTCCACACCGTTTCCGGCGGCGATTCCAGCCGTGTGCGTACCATGGTTCTGCTTCAGGCCATCGCGTGAATGGGCATAGGCGGCAATGTCCTCGGGCGTGGTGAAATCGGATCCCACATAAAGCCCCCCGTCCGCTTCCGCCACAGCCAGCTGGTCCCAGAACGCCCGGATGCGGCAAGCTCCAGTAGAGGGATCCGCAAACGTGGGGTGCGTCAGGTCGAACCCCACATCCATCACCCCCATCATGACCCCACGGCCGGTAAACGCCTGCGGCAACCGCGTTCCGGCATATACCGGCCCCGTATTGATACAGAAGGCCATGGTGTCGAGGGTAAGGCTCATTCCACGCCCGGCCTCGATGCGGCTGACAGAGGCCGAACGGGAGAGCGTTCCCACCGACCGCAAGGGAACATCGGCTATGCAGATGTCGCCCACGCGTGCCAGCACCTTGCAGCCACAGTCCTCCATCACCTCCTCCCCGTTCTCGCCGATGCGCACGAAAGCACACACCCTGCCCATGTCGGCAAGGGCCTTGCGCGCACCGGTCTGCTGACCCTGCCACTGCTCTATGGCCAGACGCCTCAACGTAGGCGACAGCTTCGAGAGCTCCGGCCGCTGTCCGGCAGCCTTGGTGCCCAGGACCAGAATAAAAAACAACAAACTATAGAATCTCTGATACATCATCCGGTTATTTTCTGTCTGATACGTTGCAAATGTACATAAAACCAGCGAGAATTCATATCAACAGAGTGTAAAATGTTTTTTATAGAAGAAGGAGATGTACACCCGGAATAGATAAACAGCTCTATTGATGAAAAGCAGACTGAACAGGCATTGGTACAAATTGACACTTTGTCAGTTTTTTAACACTTTTGCTTACACTTTGATTTTTCGTAGCGTTGAAAAAGAGGCGGTTTTGAGCCGATTTTCATGTTAACATGTGTGAATTTCCGGTTTTTTGCACAAAACGGAAAAATCAGTTAAGTGTTAGGGGGGAAACACTTAACTGTTTCCAGAAAATCAGTTAACTGTTTTCGATCCGGCACTTAAGTGTTTTTGAGGAAAAACTTAACTGTTTCGGGGCAAAAACCTATGTTTTTCGGCCTCAAAACCGCGTTTTTCCGACCAAAAGTGCGGAAAAAGGGGGCTGAAAACTGCACAAATCACGAGTTTTGTGCATGAATTTAACGGATTTTAGGTTAAAATCGGACGGATTTTATTAACACTTTCCGACTGCAAAAACTTATCGCATTGATTATCAACGGTTTACAAAACAAGTCTCCGGAACCCGGAATTTCCGCTGGCGCGCAAAAATCCGATTTCTCCCGATTCTTCAGAAATGGCCGAAAAATCAAAGTGTAAGCAAAACTGTTAAAAAAGTGACACTTTGATTTTTGAATCCGGTTCAGCATCCGGAAGTAATAAAATGGAGATAAAGGAAGATAAAAGACGATAGCAACAGTCATGCTTAGACTAACCTCCTTTATCTCCATCTGTCTTCCTTTATCTCCTTTTTGCTGCCTCCAGAAGTTGATTCAACACATATAATAATGTGGAAGAGACAAGCAAGGAGAAAAACCGCAAGCGAGCCACACTTAATATATGTTAAAAAGCCTTCATTCACATTTCTCTTTTAGATATATTTTGATATATTTGCAACAATTTTCAAGCCTTGCACAAAAAATTGTTATTGAATATCTGAATTGCTGTGAGAGTTTCTAAGACAGTAGCATTGCTTATTGTAACCGGATTGTTTCCTGCCCTGTCAACAAACGCACAACTGATGGATAATGGCCATAAAGTGGACACATTGTCACTGGCAGAAAGGATTGCTCTCCGTACAAACGCATTCGACTGGGCTCTGCTGACGCCGAACATCGGCGTGGAGTATGACCTGCAGAAGACCAATTGGGGACATTGGGCGTTGACAGCTGATTTCCGCTACAACTGGGAAAGCAGCCATACATTCAAGCCGGGGATCGTTTACAACATCGCCGGTGCAAGGCTCGGCGTGAAGTATTACTACCGTATGCGGCCATACGGAACGGCAAGGACTGGTTACTACCCCCCCCCGCCAAGATAAACTCATAGACCGCATACTTTCCTGCCGCACGGATGTGCCCAAGCATCCCACCGTGGCATTCTACAGAGGAGCCTACGTTTCCTACAACAGCTTTTCCGTGAAATTCGGGAAAGAGGGGAAACAGGGCAAGGCCTTCTGCGCCGGATTCTCATGGGGCTTCACCAAACCGCTTTATTTCTACAAGTCGGGCAACAGCCTGGACTTTGAAGCCGGTATCAGCGCAGGGCTGGCCTACACCACACACACCACCTACACACACGACCGCGAAAGCAACTGCTACATACCAGGAAAGACTGAAGACTGGACACTGAACAAGATGCCCGTAATCAGCGAATTGCGGGCAGGATTCGTATATCGTTTCGGCAACTATCCATCTACCGGGAAATACAGATGGAGGTATGACTGCGACCTGGCCTATCAGGACATCGTAAGGGACAAGATCCTGAAAAGGGCCCGTATGGAGGACAGCCTGAGGCACACGAGGGACATACGCAAGGTCATAGAACAGGAATTCAACAGGATCTATAACTTGAAGTTTGCCGAGGCCGCCGCAAACGGAGAGGCAGCCAAGCAGAAAAGCGGCAAGACCGACAACCAGAAGAAGAAAAAGGTGAAACCCAGGCAGAACGCCGCCATGCCTGAAAAACAGGATGCCCGGACAGGGAGAAAGGAGGACAGCCATGAAGACTGACCACATGATCAGACTGGCTGCCGTGTCGGCATGCGCCCTGTTCGCCTCATGCAACGCCGAAGTGGAACTGTGCACCGTCGAAGAGCATCCGCACCGCACTCCCCTGCAGTTTGTCTTCGAACATGAGCATACGGAAGACCAGCCGGAAAAAATGTACGTCATTGCCAACCGCATCGTGAACGCCAGGAAATACTCCATGGCCGTGGACACCGAAACGGGAAGCGGCAACTTCCTCTTCAACGAAGACCTCACAGGGCAGCCAGACAACACGGAGGAAGACAACAACAACCCTGACATGAGCCTGGGCAAGGACGACAGCATACCTGACGAAGAAGGAGCCGGAAACGAAAGCGGGGGAAACCCTGAAGAGGCAGAAGAAGGGGCAACAGACAGCGGAGAAGAAAAGAGACCTCTGCTGGAACAGTTCCCCGTACGCAGCGGCAACTACAAGTTCTTCACCCTCGCACTGAACCCGGACGAACTCGTCTATGACGAAGTGGACAAGTTCATGAACAGCGCGGCACAGGACATGAGGTTCTCCGACATGTGGATAGAATACAAGACCTACGAGCAGACAGACCCGGAAGTGGAATGCAGCCTTGTGAACTGGGACGACTACAATCCCTACGCCAAATACATCCGCTCTGACATCTCCGCCATCACCTTCGACTCCATACCCAACACTTCCGTGCAGGGCACAACACCACAGACCATCAGGTTCAGGCCGAAGAAGATGACACAGAACATAGACGTGTATCTCGACATACAGAAAGACATTTCCCGACAGGGATTCGTCATCGATGCCGTAACGGCAGAAATCAGCGGCGTGCCCAAGTCACTGAACCCGGCCAACGGCTACATAGACATCACGAGAACAGCAAAGATGATGTTCGACATGGAGTTCGTGGACGAACAGGGCAACAAGGTGGAGGACAGCTATGACAGCACTACCCTGCGCTGCCACGCCAACATCAACGTGACCAGCATCGTGCAGAGCAAATCAAGCAGCGAGAAGACCGGTGTGGGCATCATGCAGCTCGTACTGCACACACATGCGCTCACACCCGATGACCCGACAGCCGCAGACGGGAAACGGAGCAAGCGGATGCAAGGGAAAATAAACCTCTTCAACACACTCGAAGCCGCCGACCTCATAGAAATCGTGGAGGAAGGGAAAAGGGCACGCAGACGGTCGGAACACGGCGTGCTCGACATCAAAAGCCCGCTCCTGATAGACGGCATGAAAATCCTGGAGTCGCCTACAGACGACGGAGGCATCGACCGGTGGATTCCCTGCGAAAGCTTTATTGTAGATATCTGACCCATTCACACAACACTGATCAAAACACAGAAATGACCAAAGCGACAATGAATACAAGAAGTATCATCACGCGGTGCACATTGGCAGCCGTCATACTGTCCATGTCCACGGCGTGCAGCCAGTCCTACCCCGGACTGGTGTATCCGGGACCTGACGAGGAAATCGGGAACAACGAGACCTACGACAAGACCCCCATCATGATCTTCGTCAACGAACAGAACTTCTTTTCCATATCGGCAACAAGAGGAACAGGTGCCTTCGACCAGGAAGACAACGGAGGCTTCAATGAAGGAAGAAGAAAGAACACCATATTATATGTCATGGCTTTCAGGAACGGAAAAGACCAGCAAGGCCCGCTGGGAGCACCGGCCGACCTGACCAAGACAAGATATGCAGAAGGAAAGACGCACGACGATGACAACGAAAGCTGTCTGCTGGACGGAGGCAGCTACCTGAAAGGCATGCCCATGGAACTCAATGCCGAGAACGGAGGGGCACTCAGGATAATCAAGGAGGGAACCGGAGAGGGAGACTTCTGGACAGGAGAAGAGCCCAACTACAGCACCACCTACCAGGATGTGGGCTATAACTTCTTCGCCTACTATATTGATGACTTCAAACCCACGGTTTCAAATACCCACCGCAACAGCGACCGCATATACTATGACCTCATAGTGGACGGCAGCCAGGACATCCTCTACGGCGCAGCACCTCCGCTGACCATGGAAAAGCTGTACCAAAGCTATGCAGACCTGCACCTCAGCTATGAGGACATGGCAAAAATAGTGAATGCCAACGGCTACAGCACCTTTGCCGCTCACCGCGACGTGCATCCAGCCATAGAACTGCAACATGCCATGACCCGCTTCAAGTTCGAGGCATATCCCGGAGGCGATGATGCCAACAACATCAAGATTACAGGCATCAAGATGAAAAGCCGCTACAAAGGCGAGATGACCGTCGCCGCAAGAAGCACGGACGAACTGGGGATAGACTATGACGACGAGGAAACATGGCTTTACCTGAAGGAATGTGCCGGTGACGGTACACCGGCTACACCACTGCAGGAGGTAACTGTGGAGTATGACAACTCCATGGTGGACACGCCATGGAACGAAAGACCGCACAAAAGTGTAGGCAGCAGCCTCCTGCTTCCGCCGTCATACCAGTATAAGCTGGTCATTGAATACGAGCAATGTGTAGATACAGAGCACAACATCTGGAAACCCATAACAACCACCTATACGGTAACAGCTCCAAAATCCGACAGCGATGCCGGTACGGAATACGCCATATTCCAGCCGGGATGTGTCTATACGATGAAGATTGCCATATTCGGACTTTCCTCCATCAAGGTATATGCCTCCGTGAAAGGATGGTCGGAAGGGGGCGAAATCCTGATCAATCCGGACAATGCTGAGGAATTCTAGGAAATTCATTTAATACAAACTTTTTTATTCACTTCAAATTTTAATCATTATGAAAAAAGTCATGCTTTTCACGGCCCTTGCTGCTGCAGGCCTTTTCGTAAGCTGCTCCTCTGAGGACAACCTCGGACCGGAAATCAGTAAGAACGATTTACAACAGATCAAGATCGGTTTCGGTGCAACGGCAACTGTAGGAACCAGAGGTACCGGTACTGTAGGAGGCATTGAGGATGCCGAGAATCCTAACGCCAACGTGTGGAACGGACAGTCCATCAACATCTTCATGTTCAACAAGGGCACACTCGACCTCGCAGAGTTTGAGCAGGAAGGTGCCATCTATGACAACACCAAGTTCTTCGCTCCCACAGAAGTGTCACAGGGCATTGCCACCGCCAGTGACAATATAGTGAAATACTATCCCACAACCGGTGCTTTCGATTTCTGGGGATACCATCTTGACGGCTGTGAAACCGATGTTTACAATCTCTCCGATGACGGAACAGCTATTGAAATTCCTTTCACACTCACCGGTTCTGAAGACATTATGGCCGGTAAGGCTGTTCCCACAGAAGAGGAAATCAACGCTACTGTAAACGAAGAAGGCACACCACAGCCGGAGCGCATCTATTCTGCATTCGCTGCCCGCAGGAACATCCAGCCGAACATCACATTCAAGCACCTGCTCACCCGTCTGGCCTTCCAGGTAAAGGGCGGAACCTCAGCCATCTGTGACGAAGAGAACGGCGTAAGGGTAACCGGCATCGAAGTAGAATCGAAGACTACCGGTAAACTGATTGCCGCCTACACAGGGGATGAAGTAGAGCAACTGGTATTCAATGACCACATGGCCAATCTCGTCCTCATGCAGCGTGCAGGAGAAAATACTAACGAAGAGCTGGTTGCACTGGATCCCGTGACACCGGAATGGGATGTAGAAACCGACCTTGCCAAGAACACTCCTGTAGGTGAGGCACTACTCGTAGCTCCGTCAGATTCCTATAAGATCATCATCCGTCTGTCACAGACTGTAAAGGACAATGAAATTGAGGGAACGACAAAGGAACAGACTTTCGGCTATGAGACCACCATCTCTACAGAAAGTGGATTCGTTGCAGGAAATTCATACAATGTTGTGATTACGGTCTTCGGTCTGAGCGAAATCCAGATTACAACCACACTGACACCTTGGGTGGACGGCGGTACAATCGACGTATTCCCTGAGGATGACGGCAACCGCATTGAATAACGCACCGACACCATCTGCTATACATATCTTGCAAAATGCGGTAAACAGTTAAGGCAAGTACACAGTCGCCCGAATGGCCATGATACGTAAAGGACATCAAAGTATCCGCTGGTCTGGACTGTGGGAGCGTCAAGGGCACTGTGTACGCCTTTCAGGACATTACAGAATTTGTTTCAATATCAATACACAAGAATGAAAAAAACACTATTGTTTGTTGGTGCAGCTATCGTGGTACTCTTTTCGGCCTGTTCTTCAGACCAAGAAGACTGCAAGCTCACCATTGACGACATCAACAAGACAATAACCAACAGCGATGTGGAAATCCGGTTATCAACTGGTGGCACAAAGACCAGAAGCAGCATAGAATCCGATGACAGCGGACTGTTTGAGGCCGACAATCTTGGAATCTTCTGTCTGGCTAAAGGAAACTTGTCCATCAATCCCACAGAAATGCCTATCGTGTGGAACCCCATCAATGAAGCGGCACGCTACTCCGTATGGATGGACAACGTAAAGACAAAAGCCGTCTTCAACGAAGACCACACGGCAACAAATCTGGAGTGGCTGGACGGATCAGCACGCTGGTATCCTACCGGAAACTGGCACGCCTATACGTTCTACGGATATCATCCCTATTCTGATAATGTTGTCTATGACGGCGTACAGGTAAAAACCAGTTTCACCATTGACGGTACACAAGACATTATATGGGGCAAGACCAATAGTGATGATACTAACGCCTTCAGTGCTTACTATTTCCGCCAACTGGAACATGCCGATGAAGTACCCTCCATCAGTTTTACGCATAAGCTGATGCGCCTGACATTCTCCTGCATCGCGGGTGAAGATGCCAACGGCAGCACTGAGTCTGCAAAGAACATGGGAATAGTAAGTGTTTCGGTGAAAAATGTACCCGTAAACGGAGAACTCATCATTGCCGACAAGGGAAACGCACTGAACGAAGGTACACTGACCTTTGATGGCAAAACCGTCGCTGACCTTGTGCTGCATGACAAAGACGATGCTCCACTCGGTGAAGAATACTGGGTTCAGGACGAAGAGACTTCAATCGGACAAGGTATTTTGCTGCCTGTTCCCTCACTTCCCGACCAGCATTTCTTCATTCAAGTTGTGCTGAAAGATAAAAGCGGCAACATATTCGCACCGGAATATCCTATGGAATTGCGCAACACTGAAGGATTCCAGGCCGGGAAATCGTACAATGTCACAATGACCATTAACGGTCCTAAACTCATAGAGGTCAATGCGACACTTAACAAATGGGAACTGGACGACACGAACATTGAGGGCATTATATTATAAGTCCCCCATACCATCCATATCGGCGGCGGGAAACAGTTTCACCGCTGCCGATATATGTTACAAGAAACTGACATAGGACAAATGGAAACAGCTCTTAGAATCTTCAAAACTGCATTCATTGCCATCATGGTATTCATGCCCATTCAAGAAACAGGTGCACAGATGCTGTCTGTAAAGAACAACCTGCTTTATGACGTGACAATGACACCTAACCTTGGTTTTGAACTGGTTGTGGGAGAACACACCACAATAGCTGCAAACCTCATGGGCAACAGCAAACCATTGGGAAAAGACGTGAAAATGCTTGCATTTCAACCAGAGTACAGATACTATTTTTCCGGGCGACCTATGTTCAAGCATTTCGTGGGATTAGGTGCCATTGCCGGTAGCTACGATATTACGTGGAAAGGAAAGATATATGATGGTATATCATGCGGCGCAGGACTTGTTTTCGGATATGTCCATAAACTGAACAAAAGACTGAATCTGGATTTTCACGCCGGATTCGGAGCAGTGGCTTATAAACAGAAAGAATACTTTGAAGGCGACAACTACGATGGAGATTTCTCAGTGAACGGAGAGGTAAAATCCAACGCCAGCGGATATACATTGATACCGACAGACATAGGTATATCGTTAACATACATCCTAAAATAAACAGCAGTCATGAGACCGTTACTACTCTTATTGCTTCTACTCGTTTCCCATAGTTTCCAGGCACAGGAAACTGACATGATACGTGCCACATGCCGTGCCTATTATGTGGAAGGTATGGAGAATACGTCCAGACCATCAAATGACCTTGACAAAAAACAGAAGAAAAAGAACACGGCCTATTTCACCTGCCAAACCACAGACCAGGCCTATGAAATACTGAATGAATACAACAATAAATACAATACGCTTAAAGAAAATAAAGCAGCCATGGATGCCTTCCGTACCAAGAATAACCTGGCTGTAAGAAAGAACGGTATTTTCTCCGTCAGGACACAAGTAGGCATGGCCATTGTCTGCCTACACGAAACTGGGAAAATGACCGTACACGAAATCATGTCCGGTCTGGAGGACTATGAGTCCATAGATTTTGTGAACCAGATTAGCGGTACCACCATTAAAGGCGAGCGCAAGCCAAGCGGTATGGTTACACCCGGAATAGATACTGGAGACGGAACAGAAACATTCCGCCCGGAACTGCAGCTGGAGAAGGCATTGCTCACCAATGGCAGCCGACTCATACTGCAATGCAATGCCATAGACTGCCTGACAGAAGACACAGTAGCCTACTGTTCGCCCCTTGTCTATGAAGGCAACGAATACCATATTCTGCAAGACCGCAGAAAAGACTATGACTTCTTCCATAAGGATTCGTTGGGATGCGTTTACAAGTGTTCTTTCGACCAACTGCAAGATGTCGATGATGAATACAAACTCATCAATCCTACCTATATATTTGTCAAACCTGATGTCAACAGAAGCTATAGAGGCGACTGGGACTATGTTATAGAAGACTATAACCGGGTTTGCAAAAAAGATACGCGCCATGGCAGTTGCCTGAAAATCCGCCCATTCAAGTTTTTGGATTTCACAGCTGCTCTTCCCGAGATGGAACTGACCGATGAATTCCAGGAAACAGCAGAAATCACCACTAAAAACGTGAGCACCATATTTGACCTGCGCTTCGTAACCGGTCAATCCATCCTGCAAGACGACTCACTCAACGAAGTCAAGCGGGATGCCCTCATCAGAGAGCTGCAATCCTACGGTGTGCGTCTTTTCTCGCCCAAAGTTATCGGCGGTGCGTCTCCAGACGGCATCTCACAGGAAAAGAACATAAAGCTGGCACGTGAAAGGGCGCAAGTGGCCAGAAACATGATTGAGCCCTATCTGCCCAAACGACAGAAACTTTCCATTGACCATAAAGTCTATACCTGGAACGATGTAGCCGACTCACTGGAAAACCATGGGCTCCAGGCTGAGGCACAGAGCCTGCGCGAAACAATTGAAGCCAACCGGACCGCCAAGGAAGGCGTATTGTTCAAGGCTGTCAAAGACCTGCCCTTTTATGCGTCCGATACCTTGCAGACCATACTGAGCAACCAGCGCATGATGCAATGCTCCTACAGCTACGTCATTGAACGGGTGTTCACTGCCGATGAGGTAGTGGAAGAATACCATCATAACAAGCAGGACTATATCTCAGGAAAAAAGCACTTCTCCAGCGGTGACTTCTTCAACCTCTACGCCAATCTGACAGACAGCACCGAGCAGGATGAGATTACCAGACTGGCCTATAAGGAACTCAAGCAAAACAAAGACTGGTTCTACGACAAGCTCACCCCCTATACACTGAACCGCATGCAACGCCTGAACCAGAAGATGGGCATTGCAGACACCCTGATGCTCAAGCCGTTTCTCAGACTGGATGCCAAAGACAGCATCGGCATCGACGTGAACAAAGACTTTGACGGCGTCCTCATCAAGCTCAACCGCAGAGACCTGTTGCTCACACAAGCCATGTCCTACTACCAGCTGCAGAAATTCAACATGGCGCATGCCATATTCAACTGGATAAGGAAAATGGGGAAAAGTGTACCCGGCATGGAACGACTGGAACATTTCATGAACCTCAAAAGCCTTTACGGGAAGGACCTCACAGAAGAACAGAAAATACAGCTCAATGCCGCCAGAGAATATGTCCTGAGCCTCAGCAACGAGAATAAAGCCATTATCTATACCGAGATTCCCGAATGGTCCACGCCTCAACAGGCAGAAGACTATACAGACCTGCTCGATGACGACAATCCCAAGAAATGGTACCTGAAGGGCATTATCTGGGCAAGGAAATATTTCCAAGAACACGGACAGCCTTCCTTAACCGAGTATGACACGGAAGACACCGATTCCATCTCCGCCACACCATCACAAGGCCTGTACGAAGATGAAAGCGAAGATGTGCCCCATTATCTTGCCTATTTCCACCATTGCTTCCAGCTGCAGCCAGCCTATCTCAATGAATACTACAGAGAAGGTCACATAAAAGACGATGACAGGAAAAAGCAGAAATACCTGCGTAAGGACGTTCCGGAATACGAACGGATATTCAAGCTGCTGTACCGCCGTGACACAAAAAGACGGCAGGAAATCATGGAACAATGGGGCCTGTCGGATACCGCTACACCAGAGGTGCAAGCTGAAAGCACACCTCAGGAACAATAACAAAAACAGGAAACCAATGAAAAAATCCATATTCTATACTGTCCTTTCCGCCTCACTGATTGCAGTGTGCAGCATATATTCTCCCTGCCGGGCCTTCTGTCCAGGACCACCGGCTACCCAACAGCCCGATACCATCCCTCTCGGCCATTTCGAGGACGAACGTTCCAAGGACACCCTGCTGATCACGAGGAGGAACCATGCCCGGAAAACCGATTCCCTCTATGCTCTGGACTATGTGCTTGATAAACGTTACCACTACACCGGAGAAACATTCCGGAAAAGATGGAGCGACCACCTTTTCATTGAAACCGGAGGTGGATTCTGCCAGATTTCCTCTCCATCCGAGGCCTACCGGCTGACAGCGCTGACCTTAGGACACATCGGTGTAGGCAAGCAGTTCAACAAGTACCACACCGCCCGGCTGACACTCAACGGGGGATGGGGCTACCTGCGCAGCAAGGACATCCTGCTCACCAAGCTCGGTGCCGACCTTGACTACATGTTCAACCTTTCATCCTATTTCAGCGGCTACAATCCATCGAGGCTGGTCAACCTGTCGGCCGTCATGGGAATAGGCGCACAGTATGCCAACATGAGCATGCTGGAACAGAGCGGAACAGCATTCAACATGCACGCCGGCATCCAGGCCAAGTTCTATACCGGCCCCCACGGCTACTTCTCCATTGAGCCCTACTTCGGCATAGGCACTGACAACACCGACCTGTGCCAGAACAGGAACTGGCAAAAGACCGACATGTTCTGGGGCGGGAAATTCAGCTACATATACTATTTCAACAACAACCTCTCACGCGAGAGCCGCAAGAGAATCGTCAGGAACAAAGGGGCGAAAGACCAGCTGGTCAACGACTCCACCCTGCTCTCGTGGCAGAAGCCGTGGCTGGTGGAGTTTTCGCACGGCATAAACGTCACCCGCACACCCCACCTGTCCATCACGGAAACCATGGGGCCGGAAACCACGCTCTCCGCGGGCAAATGGTTCTCGCCGGTAGTCGGCCTGAGGGTCAGCGGCTCTGTACGGTCCACCACATGGCTCAAGGAAACCGAACCGGGCGATGCCGGACAATACCGGCCCGACTATGCCGTGAGCCGCAAGAACATCTACTCCGGCCTGCGCCTCGAGGCCATGTTCAATCCCTTCGGGTTCAGCCGCGACTTCAGCTGGAGCAACCGTTTCGGCCTCTTCGCTGTGGGCGGAGGCGAACTGGGCTGGATCATCAAGGACGGCGCAGAAAGGCTGAGCTGCTATTCCACTTCCTATACGCTCGGCCTCAATCTATGGATGCGCATGGCCGACGGGCTGCAACTCTTCGCAGAGCCACGCTATGCCTACTCCGAATACAAGATACCCTATACGAACAGGGTTGCCAACAAGGTCTTTTCCGACGACTACTTCACACTCAACATAGGTCTGCGCTTCACCAATATCAGGAAACAGGGGAAACAGGCCACTGAAAGTGACGCGACACCCCTTTACACCTATTCGGCAGGTATTGGCGGAGGCTTTAACATGCTCCTTACCCAGAAGGACTACAACTCCGGAAAGCCCTTCAACTACAACGGCAGACTATTCGCCGAATACAGGTTCGACAACGTTTCCGGCATACACGCCGCCTTCGAATACGTGTCGTTTGCCAATACAGACAAGACCGCCTTCTGGGACTGCAACCTGGAATATCCCCATGACGACTATCTGCGCACTCAACGCAACGGGCTGATGACCCACCGCTACGACTACGCCTTCATCTCAGCCAACTACCTCTGCAACCTGTCCGCACTGCTCTTTGGCAGCTCAACGGAACGGCTGATCGAAATGGAAGCCTACGCCGGACCCACATACGCCTTCCAGATCAAGGCCACCAGCACACTCGACAGCAGAGAACGGCTGCAGGAAAACCATGCCGCCGTGCCCGTAGATGCCATACAGTCGAAGTCCATGCCTTGCTTCAACATCGGCTTCAAGCTCAAGGCCAATCTGCTGAAGCGCATATCTTTCTGGTTCTCCCCCACATTCTACTGGCTCGGGACAGACGACATCACCGGAATCGACCTGCCGAACATCAAATATATCGAGACCTTCAATGCAGGCGCACAAATCAATTTCTAAGAACGACATGAAAATCCCATTCATCAGAAAAGCATTGCTCGTGCTTGTGCTCACTGTCTGCCACATCGGCCCGGCCGTGAGCCAGACTTCCATAAAGGCCACCATTGCCGCCATAGACACCATCGTGAGGAAATACGGAGTGGAAAAGAAGACCGTGGATGAGTTCGTGGAAGAGATATACAACAAAAACAAGAAAGACCCGGAACTGGCCGTGGGCATTGCCAAAGCCTATTTCCACTACTACAAGGAAGCGCCCAACCATCCGTGGTGGTCGTTCCACACCAAGGACAGTGTCAGTGCCTACAAGTACATCAACCGTGCACTCGCTGTCGATCCGTCCTACACACCGGCATACGTGCGTGCCGGAGACATGCAGAAAGTGCTGAACGACACCGTGAAGGCCATGGACTGGTATGACAGGGGCATCAAGGCCAACCCAGCCAGTCCCGACTGCTACCTGGCCTGCGCCCAATGCCTCATAGAAAGGACGGACACCGTGAACGCCAGGAACAAGATGCAGGAAATGCTGTCCAACCAGCCCGGCAGCCCGGCCTATCTCATGCTTGCACGCATCTGCCAGGATGTTTACAACAACTGGCAGGACATGGGACGCCCACTGCCCAAAGGCTCCTACTCCTACCTGATCGGCCTGTACAGAAGCGCAGGAACGGAACAGATGGACAGCGCGGATTTCTTCAACTACTCCAACAAGCTCTATTCCTACATGCTCGACTATGCCAAGGCACTCGAGGTGGCTACAAAAGGCCTGGAAAAATATCCCGACAACGCACACCTGCTGCAGATGGCCATGCGGTCGAGCATGCAGACAAGCAATTTCGACAACGCACATGCCTACGCCGAAAGACTGTTTGCCTTGCACGACACCCTGCACATGGGCTACGACACCTACGTCATGGCTGCACAGGCCTACGAGAAGAAGAACAACACGGCAAGGGCAGCCGAACTCTACGACATGGCCCTGCAGCAGTGGGAAGACGACATGGCCAACCTGATTCCCGGCACTGTCACGTCCGACGGCAACAGGATATTCGGCCTCATCGTCGAGATGTACAAGAAACGCGGGCTTTACGAAGAAGCCGAACAGCGCACATTGGCCTGGATCGAGAAAAAGCGGGCGGAAGGCAAGGTCAGTGCCTCACACTATGACATGCTGGGCGAACTCTACAAATACCATTCTACCGAGTGCATCGGCGAAGAAAGAAAGGAACTCCTGACCAAGGCCGATGCCGCCTTCGCGCAGATAGCCGTCATCTCGGAGGCTGACAGATGCCTGGCCTACCTCAAGCAATACCAGATAGCCTACGCCCTTGACTCCATCACAAACGACCAGAAACGCTATGAATACGCCCTGCTCTACCGGAACGAGTTCGAGAAATCGGAAAACACAAGCCACCAGGGCTACATCAACGCCTACGTCCAGGTAAACATTGACCTGATGCTCCACTACATCAACGATGCCGCCCAGCCCAACAACTGGTACTGCAGGACAGGTATCCAGGAAGCCATCGTATGCTGCAACAAGATACTTGAATACCGCCCGGACTACACAGCTGTGAAAGACAAGCTGGACGCACTCAGGTCGCTGAAAAAGGTCAGACGATGTTAGCCAGGCCAGACCCGCCGGCCACATCTGGCGGGAACCACAGCTTCTGCTGTCATGGAAACCGCCCCCAAAACGGAAGCAGAACAAAGGAAAAAGCAGTTTCCCTCTTTTCATAACCAGGATGAAACCATGTCTTTCATCTGCCGGGCCCAAAAGCCCGGCTTTTTTGTTCCCACCTCCCCAGCTCTGTGCAGGAAGCGCGCAGCAGAGAATCCCGATTTGACACTTTGTCATGTTTTTGACCATTTTCGTGACACTTTGATTTTTGGGAACTTCAGAAAAACAGTCAATTTGGGGCGATTTTCATGTTAAAAAGTGTAAATTGTCGGTTTTTTGCACAAAACGGAAAAATCAGTTAAGTGTTAGGG
>JBJEHA010000069.1:0-7845 GCA_051875605.1 Prevotella sp.
ACCGACAATTCACACTTATTAACATGAAAATCGCCCAAAAACTGCCAATTTCACAAGACCTCGAAAAATCAAAGTGTAAGCAAAAGCGTTAAAAATCTGACACTTTGCAAAATTTCAGCTTTCATGATACAATCAAGCAAACACCTATCATGACTGCAAAGCAAAAGACTTTGCAAGGTTAGGACATGAAACTAAAAAATACGGGGGATTTCCATACCTCTGTGCAAGAGGTCTAACAACTTATTTGCTGCTGCAAAAGTAATACAAATTAGCCGACTGGCAAAAGTTTTCCGCGATTTTTTATTGATGGTGTATCTGTATAAAATGTTTTACATGCGTGCATGCGCGTATCGTACAATGTATTTAAGCTGTTGATACATAGCTGTTTAAGAACCTCTGCATACCTCTTGCACAGAGGAATTTGAAGAATATTTGAGAAAAATCGACCCGGAAAGCCTGTTGTAAGGTGGAAAAGGGACGCGGAGAACGATATCTTGCAATAGGGAATATTTCAGGGAAAATATCGGATCCGGAATCAGACACCACGCAAGACTGACTATACTGACTCCATTTGAGAAAACCGCGGTTGCCCGGATTTACGTATGGGCAATTCGCAAATCACTTAAGAAAAGAGTTTTTACTTGTAGAAGGCATTGGTGTCGGGAGACAACAATGCCTTTTTCATGAATGAATATCCTCAAAAAAAGGACTTCTGCCTTTTGAAAACAAAAGACAGAAGCCCCTCTATATTGCAAACAGCAATTCCAGGCTGTCGATGTCGGTTTTATTCGCCCTTGGCGTTGTCGTTGAACGTTGCGACGCGGTTGAATTCAACCTGTTCAAACAGCTTGTCCGTTGCACCCATACCCTTGGTAGTAAGGCGGTCAGCTGAAATCCTGTACTTCTTCACGAGAGCGTTCTTCACAGCTTCAGCGCGCTCCTCCGACAGTTTCTGGTTGATTTCCTTTGAACCTTCAGGAGAAGCATAGCCCTTGATCTCGACCTTGGCCTCAGGATGGTTCTTCATGTACGTTGCTATGAGTTCAATGGGGGCATACTGTGCCGGGTCAATGACAGACTTGCCCTGGCGGAAGAGGACGGTGGGCTGCAGGTTTGTGGCAGTTACAGGCTTGACATATTCCTTGACCGTCTTGACCGGACGGTTCTGGCAGTCCTCAAGTTCCTTCTTCAGCTCGTCTATTTCACGGTTCTTGTTGGCCAGTTCGGCATCCCTGCCGTTGAGGTCGTGCCTCAGGCCATTGATCTGGGCGTTGAGCGCATCAATTTCAGACTGGTCACGAAGCTGGGCAATCTTGAAGTTGTGCGTGCCGTTGCTGTTCTTGAACTTATACACCAGACCCACATTGACCTGGAATGACGACTGGTGGATGTCATATTTCACGCCGTCATATCCATCGCCGTTAAGCCCCCATACCATGGCTGGCTCCACATAGATCTGCCAGGCCTTGGCCTTACCGAGATTGAAGGCAAGATCCAAGCCGGCCTTTGAGGTCAGGACATCTGTCTTGTATTCCTCGTAAGGATGGCCGAACACATGTCCCCATCCAAGACCATAAAGGGCTGACACTTCAAAGACACGAGGTTCCCCCTTGTAACCGCCAAACCAGTTGGTCAGGTTGACCGTCCCAAGCAAAGAGGTGTTCAAGGCGTTGACCACAGTCCCCGTGGTGAAACCGTTAGTATTCTTGAAATAGGCATTGCTCTCCACTGCCAATCCGAAGACAGGTGTGAAATTACGACCTATACGCAGTCCGGCATTAGGCTGCAGATCCTTGAGCCAAGCATGCCCTCGGGTTGCCGTAGCCACCCCTCCGTTGATGCCGATGTAGAAATTGTCAAGACTTTTGCTTTCTGTTACAGTCTGAGCAGAAGCAACCGCTGCCATGAAAATGACAGTCATGAGTAAAAAAAACTTTTTCATACTTGCATTTGATTTAGTTAAAACTGATTTCTTGATAGCTAAATGTCGTGCAAAGTAAGAGAAAAAAAACAGAACTCACAAATATTTATTGC
The DNA here is from genome assembly GCA_051875605.1 of Prevotella sp. Taxonomy (GTDB): domain Bacteria; phylum Bacteroidota; class Bacteroidia; order Bacteroidales; family Bacteroidaceae; genus Prevotella. The sequence continues at coordinate 2,035 of JBJEHA010000069.1, forward strand.
AAAATAACCTGTACCCTAACTAAAAGTAATAAAATGTAACAAAAAAAAGCCAGGAGCATCACTGCTGCTGGCTTCTTTTCATTAGAGAGTTATAAAAAATCAAGTATTATTGTCTCTGGATGATGTTCATGCCTTCCTCTATCGCTTTCATGTTCAGAGGGATGAGCGAATGATGACGCTCCGGTAATGTCTTCAGCAGAGCCTTGTTGATACCCTCTGTGCTGACAATCGGTGATACCTTAAGCAGACCACCCAGCACAATCATGTTGAAGACCTTGGCATTCTTCAGTTCTGCCGCCTTGTCCATTGCATCAATACGATACACCTCAATATCAGTACGTGTCGGTGGGTTCATGATGCCAAAACCGTCATAAATGAGGATTCCACCTGGCTTTACCTTCTGCTCAAACTTATCCAGGGATGGCTGATTAAGCACGATGGCAACATCGTAACGGCTCAGGACGGGTGAGGAAATGCGTTCATCACTGACAATTACGGTTACATTTGCAGTTCCACCTCGCTGTTCTGGTCCATATGCAGGCATCCATGTAACTTCTTTGTCTTCCATCAAACCTGAATATGCCAGAATCTTCCCCATGGACAAGACACCCTGTCCACCGAATCCGGATATGATTATTTCCTTTTTCATAATGAAAAAAAGCTATTATATTAATGTATTAGATGGTTGTATCCTTCAAGTCACCCTTGACATAGTGCTTGAACATATTCTCAGCCATCCACTGGTTGGCCTTGACCGGCGTAAGTTTCCACCCACTGTTACATGTTGAGACAATCTCGACAAGCGAAGAGCCTTTACCGGACATAGATGCCTCAAAAGCCTTCCTGATGGCTTTCTTTGCCTGACGGATAGACGCGACAGATTCTACACTTTGTCTTGTCACATAACAAGTACCCTGCAGATGTGAAGCCAGCTCTGTTATATTGAGAGGATAGCCATGCAGTTCTGGTACACGGCCATAGGGACAAGTACTTGTCTTCTGCCCGAGCAGCGTAGTTGGTGCCATCTGCCCGCCTGTCATGCCATATATCGCATTATTAATGAAAATGACGGTTATGTTCTCGCCTCTGTTTAAAGCATGTATGGTCTCGCATGTTCCAATACATGCAAGGTCACCATCACCTTGATAGGTGAAGACCAATCGGTCCGGCCACAGACGTTTGATGGCAGTAGCTACAGCAGGTGCCCTGCCATGTGCAGCCTCCTGCCAATCTATATCGAGATAACGATAAGCAAATACTGCACAACCAACGGGACAGACCCCTACAGCCTTCTCCTCCATCTCCAGTTCTTCTATAACTTCAGCAACAAGTTTATGAACGACTCCATGTGAACAGCCTGCACAATAATGCATGTCTGTGTTATTCATTAACCTGGGTTTCTGATAAACTATATTCTCCGGTGATATTATCTTGTTCATTTGAAATTCTCCTTTATTGCATTAACAATTTCTTCCGGCTCAGGTACGATTCCACCTAATCTGCCAAAATGTGCAACTGGCACGCTTCCATTAACTGCCAGTTTCACATCTTCTATCATCTGACCAGCATTGATTTCAGCCACCAGAATACCTTTTTTTCCTCTTGCCTCTTCACGTATGGCAATCTCCGGGAATGGCCAAAGTGTAACAGGACGGAACAATCCCACACTCAGCCCTTCTGCCTGAGCCAGTTCAACAGCCTTCTCTGCAATTCTGGATGCACTACCAAATGCGACAATCAGATAATCAGCATTTTCAGCGTTCATTGTCTCATATCGCACCTCATTGTCTTTGATTAGACGGTACTTTTCCTGCAATGCCAAGTTGCGTAATTCCATTACCTCGGGTTTTAACTCGAGAGAGGTCAGAATATTTGGAGAACGTCCATTCAATCTTCCTATAGTAGCCCACGGACATTCCTCTATTATCTGTTCTTCCGTACGTCTGGGTTTTACTGGAGGAAGAATGACCTTTTCCATCATCTGGCCAATAACGCCATCACTGAGAATCATTGCAGGATTACGGTATTTAAAGGCCAGATTAAAAGCCAAATCTACAAAATCAGCCATCTCCTGCACGCTGTTTGGGGCAAGAACTATAACATAATAATCTCCATTTCCACCACCTCTTGTGGACTGAAAATAATCACTCTGAGATGGCTGAATGGTGCCGAGTCCAGGACCTCCACGCTGAACATTGACAAAAACACCAGGAATTTCCGCACCAGCCATATAGGAAATACCTTCCTGCATCAATGCAACACCAGGGCTTGAAGAGGTCGTCATCACTCGCTTACCAGCACCAGCGCCACCATAAACCATATTAATAGCAGCCACTTCACTTTCTGCTTGTAGAACTACCATACCTGTGGTTTCCCATGGCTTTAATTGCGCTAAGGTCTCTATTATCTCGCTTTGCGGCGTGATTGGATAGCCAAAAAATCCATCGGCACCACAGCGAATCGCGGCATGGGCAATCGCCTCATTACCTTTCATCAATGTTACTTCTTGATCTGCCATGATTCAGTTTTCTAATTTCATTTTATATACAGTGATGCAGCCATCAGGACATACGACTCCACACGAAGCACAGCCTATACACCCCTCGGCATCAACAACTTCTACATAAGGATAGCCGTGTACATTCACAGCTTTCTTAGCCAATGCAATAACATTTTTAGGACAAGCCACTATGCAAAGTGAACAACCCTTGCATCGGTTCGTGTCAACTACAATTGCACCCTTGATCTTTGCCATATAATTAGTTTAAAATATTCAATAAAAATTATTGTTACATAATTTACGGATTATAAATGTCCTTACAACGGTACTCCAATATGTCCATAATCATTGTCCTTGCTGTTAACGCCTGGGATTGTGGGTCATAAGACAAAGCCTCGTTATAACACTCTATTGCATGTTGCCAATCACCCTTTTGTCTGAACATGTTTCCCTTTTGATAAAGCTCATACGCTTTTTGGGCATTTGTTAGTACCATATTATTGATAATACTCCTTCTTGTAAGCGGATAAAGTGTTTTTCATAAGTGCACATATCGTCATAGGGCCTACACCTCCAGGTACAGGCGAAATATATGAACACTTTTGTGACACCTCATCGAACTTAACATCGCCATTTAATCTAAATCCACTCTTTTTAATATCATCAGATACACGAGTTGTACCGACATCTATAACAACAGCACCAGTTTTCACCATGTCCGAAGTGACAAAATCCGGTTGCCCTATTGCTGCAATAATAATATCTGCATTACGACATTCGTCTTTCAAATCTTGTGAATGAGAATGGCATACCGTTACTGTGCAATCACCATACTGCTTCTGTACCATAAGTTGCGACATCGGTTTTCCTACTATGTTGCTTCGACCAAGAACGACACACTTTTTTCCACTTGTCTCTATCTTATACCGATGCAATAAGGTAAGAATCCCTAAAGGAGTGGCTGAAATAAAACAAGGCAATCCAATTGCCATACGACCAACATTTATGGGATGAAAACCATCGACATCCTTACGATAATCAATTGCCTCTATAATCTTCTGCTGATTTATATGCTTCGGCAATGGAAGTTGTACAATAAAGCCATCGACATCACTGTCTTCGTTCAAATCCATGACACAATCAAGAAGTTCCCTCTCACTGACACTATCCTCATATCTTAATAGTGTTGAACGGAATCCACATTCTTCACATGCTATCACCTTGTTTTTTACATAAGTCTCAGACCCTCCATCATGTCCGACAAGGACTGCAACTAAATGTGGCCTTCTCATACCCTTTGCAACCATAGCTTCCACCTCAGCTGCAATTTCCGTTTTTATTTCTTTAGCTATTTGCTTTCCATCTATTAATTCCATGTTCTAAACCTTTCGTATAATGTAATTAAGAAATTAGTTTTTACGCATTCCTCTCATTCTACCCATCATACCTGCCATCTGGCTCATTTGTCCACCCATCACAACACGCATCATCTTACGTGTCTGGTCAAATTGCTTAATCAAACGATTTACCTCCTGTATATCTGTTCCACTTCCTTTTGCAATTCGCAATTTACGACTTTGGTTCAAAATCTCTGGATTAGTACGTTCTTTGGGAGTCATACTTCTGATGATGGCTTCAATACCCTTGAATGCATTGTCATCAATATCAAGATCTTTGATGGATTTTCCTACGCCAGGAATCATAGCTGCCAGTTCCTTAAGATTACCCATCTTTTTTATTTGTTCAATTTGACTAAGGAAATCATTAAAATCAAATTTATTTTTTTGTATTTTCTTTTGCAGCTTCCTAGCCTCTTCCTCATTAAACTGTTCTTGAGCCCGCTCAACTAGACTCACAATATCTCCCATTCCGAGAATTCTATCCGCCATACGTGTAGGATGGAACACATCTATGGCTTCCATTTTTTCTCCTGTACCAATAAATTTAATAGGCTTATCAACAACAGTCCTTATAGAAAGTGCAGCGCCACCTCTTGTATCTCCATCCAATTTGGTTAAGACAACTCCATCAAAATCCAGACGTTCATTGAATTCACGTGCTGTATTAACCGCATCCTGTCCAGTCATTGAATCAACGACAAAAAGTGTTTCTTCTGGCTGCAACACAGACTTAAGAGACGATATTTCCGACATCATCTGCTCGTCAATTGCAAGACGACCAGCAGTATCAACAATAACGACATCATAGCCTTTTGCTTTTGCCACATCAATCGCATTATTTGCAATAGCAATTACATCCCTATTGTCCTGCTCTGAATATACCTCAACACCAATTTGACTTCCTACAACACACAATTGATCTATTGCAGCAGGTCTATAAATGTCACATGCCACAAGTAAAGGCCTCTTGTTATATTTAACACGTAACATGTTTGCCAACTTTCCACTGAAAGTAGTTTTACCAGATCCCTGAAGGCCACTCATTAAAACTACAGAAGGTCGTTTTGACAATTTTAATTCAGAAGTTTCACCCCCCATAAGTTTTGCGAGTTCATCATGGACGATTTTCACCATCAGCTGACCAGGTTTTACTGCCGTTAAGACGTTCATCCCCAGTGCCTTCTGTTTTACGGTATCAGTAAATGTCTTTGCAACTTTATAATTAACATCAGCATCCAATAAAGCACGCCGTACATCCTTAAGGGTTTCAGCTATATTGATTTCTGTGATTTTACCATCACCCTTCAATATTTTAAAACTACGTTCAAGCCTTTCACTAAGATTTTCAAACATATTATTTTATATTACATTATACATATTAAAATCCAATACACTTATTACGTTGAATCTATGCAAAATTAGTCAATTAAAAACAATTAACACCAATATAAAGATAGTATTTAAAAATTTTTAAACCTATATCCTTCAAACATGCTCATATTCATAACATCGATTGCATAATGAGGATGCGTTATGTGCTGTATGAGGAAGACATCAGCGTGAAGGGCAGGTTCATCATCAGCTCCCTTAAGGAGACCAGCCCCGCCCAGGACGATGCGACCTACAGCATCAGCCTTGAGAACGACGGCGAGCCCGAGATCTATCCCGGCAAGGTCGAGTAACCCCTAACCCGTTTCGCGTATGAAGAAAGTGGAGATTATTGTGAATGGCAAGGCATACCCCTGTAGGCAGACTATGGGGACCATGCTCCGTTTCAGGCAGGAGACGGGCAAGGAGGTGTCGGAGATTGGTGCCGGCTGCCTTTCCGACCTTTGCACGTTCCTCTGGTGCTGCACCGTTTCGGCGTGCAATCATGACGGTATTGACTTCAGTCTGTCCCTGATGGACTTT
>JBJEHA010000070.1:0-38618 GCA_051875605.1 Prevotella sp.
GGCAAAAACTCAGGTTTTTCGGCCTCAAAACCGCGATTTTCCGGCCAAAAGTGCGAAAAAAGAGGACTGAAAACTGCACAAACCGGCTGTTTTGTGCATGAATTTAACGGATTTTAGGTTAAAATCAGGCGATTTTCGTTAACACTTTCCGCTCACGAAAATTCATTCCGCTGATTATCAATGATTTACAAAACAACCCTTCAAAACCCGAAAATTCCGCTGGCGCGCAAAAATCCGGTTTCGCCCGACTCCTCAGAAAATGACCGAAAATCAAAGTGTAAGCAAAAGTGTTAAAATTCTGACACTTTGTAAAAACTGGAATATCCTTTTCCTAAGAAAATCCTTTTAGGTGATGGTCTTCGGAGGAGAGACTGGGTAGGCTAAGGTATGTGCTTTAGGATACTCTTCTTTCCCGCCGTGCTGAAGGTATTTCTGGCAGTACATTCTAAAGAGACCATTTTTTTCCTGTTTTTACTATGACGGTTGTTTTTCTGTGCTGTTGGGGAATGATATGTTGTGTTTTTTCTGTAATTTTGCAGGAAAATGGTGGAAATCCAGATTTGCCTTGAACATTTTGTGAATGTATTAACCAGTCTGACAAATGAAAAAAACGATTCTCACAGTTACTTTTGCCCTGCTTGCATCCTGCTGTTTGCTTGCGCAGGAGAAAGCGTTTCCTGCCGGAGGGGCGGATGAACGCACTCCGTCCAAAGCCGAATATTTTTCGTGGATCAACAACACCAATGAAGGTGCTACGGAGGCACAGACCCGTATCAATCTTGATTTCTTCCGTTGGATGAAAGAGCAGTTCGGTATGCAATTGGACATCTATGCCTTTGATGCCGGTGCTGTGGACGGGGCAAAGATGTATGGCTCCACACGGTCGGCACGGTTCCGTCGCCAGTTCCCGAACGGTTTCGGTGGACTGGGCAAGGAGGCGGACAGGCTGGGCATACATTTCGGCCTCTGGGGCGGTCCTGACGGTTTCGGGACAACAGACCAGGAGATGCAGGAGCGCGAGGAAATGATGGTGGAACTTGTGCGCGACTATGGGTTCCGCCTTTTCAAGATGGATGCGGTGTGTGGCCAGCTGCGTCCGGAAAAGTATGCTGCATTCGACAGGATGATGACGCGTGTGAGGGAGATTGCCCCTGACTTTGTGCTGCTGAACCACCGGCTGCAGCTGGGTGAGGCCACACGGCATTCCACAACCTATTTGCTTGGGGGGGAGGAAACCTATATAGACGTGTTCATGACCAACAGCATGACGGCTCCCCACCACCGTGCCCAGGCCATTGCGCGGAAAGCTCCCGACAACCTTACGCGACTGACGGAAGACCATGGCGTGTGCCTGTCTTCCTGTCTGGACGGATGGCAGGACGACCTTGTGCTGCAGGCCTTCAACCGCAACCTGATCCTGGCACCGCAGATCTATGCCAATCCATGGCTGCTGCGTGATGACGAGTTCCCGCAGCTGGCCTATTTCTATAACCTGCACCGCAGATACCGTGACCTGCTCGTAGAAGGAATGCGCTTGCCTGAGGCCGTGTATGGGCCTGAGGCCATCAGCCGTGGTACGGCGCAGACACGCTTCCTGACCCTGCGCAACCTGACATGGGAACCTGTGAAGTATAGGGTGCGACTGGATGGGGAAGTGGGGCTGGAAAAGAGCCGCAAGAAGGTGAACGCCAAGCTGTATTACCCTTACGTGACCAATCTGGGCAGCCATACTTATGGGTCATCCATAGAGGTGGAGGTGTTGCCTTTCCGTGTGGCACTTTTGCGCCTGACAACCGAAGGCAGGCCTGGTGATGACCGTGACCTTGTGCCTGATGCGTTTACGTCGCGCAAGCCCTATTATCATTATAAGGTGGCCGATATGCAACGCTGTCCTGTTCCAGAGGATGTGGAGAGCTACTATTATGCCACCTGCTTTGCAGCAGACAACAATGCCCTGGAGGCGCGTTCGCTGAAACGGTCGGGTGACACCGCTGTCCCTCAGGTAAAGGCCGCACGCGATGTTTTTTTCAGCCAGCCCTGTTTCAAGGCACGCGAAATCTGGGACCGCTATCTGTTTGATGGCGACCGGCAGACCGCGTTCTCCATTGCCATGCGCTGGGGGGATGTGCGTCATCATGGCCAGTCGGGTTTCCACCTTGACTTGGGAGAACCGCAACGGCTGGACAAACTGCTGGTCCATACTTTTGATGAATATTCCCTGGCACCTCTGAAGTCGGAGGAAGGTGTGCAGGCCTATGTGTCTGCCGACCTGAAGCGCTGGAGTGCGGTTACTTTTCTGGCCGGTAAGGACATGGAAATTGACTTGAGTGCGGCAGGCGAGGTGCGCTACATCCGCTTTTCCCCTTGCCCGCTTCGGCTGAATGAGGTAGAGGGCTATCACGATGGCAGACTGGTGGACCGCACGAACTGGAGGGCCAATAACCTGTTCCGGACGTATGGCAGTGCAGACTGTGTGGCATACCAGACCTGGAAGAGCAGTTTTACCCTCTCGGCAGACAGTATGGCGAATGACTCCTATCTTTGTGTCGCACTCAACGGAGTGCACGGCGTGGAAGGAGCCTGGGTGGGGTTCAGGATAGACGGCGAGTATGTCGGTTGCCCTGACCGTTCCCCTTCGTTCACATCGAATACATGGGAGTACAGGTCGGCCAGCAGCGACCGTAACTACACCTATTATCTGCCACTCACCAAGGATATGGCTGGAAAGGAAATCGAGGTCGTGGCCATGGCTTTGGGCAGGAACAATCAATACGTGAACAGCGACCGCCCGGACACAGGCGCACAGGACCCTGAGCCGGGAAACGGCGGCATCCGCCCGGAAATATGGCTGACAAGTCATCCGTTGTAGGTTTTTTATCTAATTTAATAATAATGTATCATGAAAAGAAGAATGATGTTGTGTGTGGTTGCCCTCCTGTGTGCGTGGAGCAGCTACGCCTGGGAGCGTGAAACGGTGTGGCCCAAGGGCAAGATGCCCCATAGGCAGGACCATCAGATTGCAGCAATGACCGATGAGTCAGGCGATCCGAAATTCAAGGCAGACAAACATCGGGTGGCCTATCTGGAATGGTATGAGCAGCCGGATGCGTCGGTACGCACGGATGCCTGTATGATTCTTATCTCCGGAGGGGGATATGAGAGTTGCTGCGATGTGGCTTTCGTGAAATTGTGGCGTGAGACGTTGACCCGTCAGGGCATCCAGTGTGTGAACTTCGTTTACCGCACACCCAGGCCGGAAGGATTGCCTATCTACCAGACGGCATGGGAGGACGCGCAACGGGCAGTACGCATGGTGCGCAGTGAGGCAGGGAAGCGCGGTTTTGACCCGGAGAAGATTGGCACGATTTCCATGTCAGCCGGATCGCACCTGGCCTTGCTGTTGGCTACCAGTTCACAGACACCGGCCTATGAGCCTGTAGATGCCTTGGACACCATCCCTTGCCACATCAACTGGGCCATTGTCAATGCCCCGGCTTACGTGACCACGGATGGAGAGACCGGAACAGCAGCCACGCGCCAGGGATATGGCGTGGACGTGAAACTGTCTGATGTGTTCAAGTTCGACGAGAAGACGTGTCCGATGTCACTCCATCATGGCGGAAATGACATTTATTCGCCCAACGGTTCTACACTTATCTACAGGGAACTGCGCCGACGCCATATTCCGGCCGAACTGCATTTGTATGGAGGTGAGGGGCACTGGGCCTTCGGGCTGGAACGGGGCATTGAGTTCATGAACCAGATGGAATTCTACAGGAAACTGGCTCCGGAAGAAAGCATCATGGACCGTTTCCCCAATGACGAGGCACGTAGGGAGAAGCTGACAGAGGATGTGTGGCCGGAAGGCAGGATGCCTGACGCGCAGGACCATCAGTGCAAGCCCTATCTGGAGTGGCATTTCCCGAAGGTCAAGAAGACGGATGCCATACAGATTATCTATAGTGGAGGCTCATACGAGGGAAATGATCCTAACGGATTTGAGGTGGCTCCGGCACGCCGTTATCTCAATGAACTGGGTATGACGGTGGTGACGATGAAGTATCGCACACCGCGTCCCAAGGGACTGGCAAAGCACACTACAGCCTGGCAGGACCTGCAGCGTGCTGTGCGTCTTGTGCGCAGCAAAGCGGCTTCCTATGGACTGAATCCCGACCAGATCGGCATTATGGGCAGCTCGGCCGGCGGACATCTCACGCTGATGGGTGTCACTTCATCAATGCACCAGTCTTATTGGCCCATTGATGAAATCGACCAGTTGCCGTGCAATGTGCAGTGGGGTGTGGGCATATATCCGGCTTATGCCCTTACTGATGGCGACAATGCGCCCAATACGACCGGTGGCAATGCAGACAGCGCTGTGCTTGTCCCTGATTTCAGTTTTGATTTGCAGACATCTCCAATGCTCTTCATTCATGGCGATGCAGATGGCTGGGCGGCAATGAACTCGGTAAAGACTTGGGAGAAAATGAGGAGTATGGGCATACAGTGCGACTTGCATACGCTTGCGCTCCGTGACCATTGCTTCAACAACAACGCATCGCCGGGAACCGGTAGCTATACATGGCTTGAACGGATAGGTGATTTCCTGAAAAGGCTGAAGGTGCTTTCCGGAACATCCAAGTAGGGGAGAGCATATATTTGTTTTCAGTACAGTGTGCTTACGCTTTTGATGTATTTACAAAAGGTGTAAAATCGTTCATAAAGGAGTAAAAAATATTCATATTTGATGTTTTTGCTCCTTTGTCATTTCTTTATAGGTTTATGTGTTCAGCAAATTGCTTATCTTTGCACACCGGGTTAGACAGAGAAGGTGGAAAGGTTGACTAACAATTATATATCAAATTTATATTCAGTTTTAAAATTATGAAAAGAACTCTTACGATGTTTGTCTGCTGCACATTCGCGGTCATGCTACGTGCGCAGACGGTGACGCAGACGCTCTATTTCGACTTTGGCGGTCCGACCACAGAGTTGAAGAATCCGGAGAACAAGCGTGGTGACCTTACCGAGGGTGCCGACCAAAACGGACACTATTGGAACAATGTGTGCACGAATGGTTACTGGTATCTTTATCCCAACACGGTATTTACTTTGGTGAATGCCGACAATGAGCCGACAGGATTTGACCTGTTGGTGAATGCACGGTTCATGTCCAACGGAACAGCAGCAGCCGGTGGACTTGTGAATCCTTCAGCCGATGCCCTTGGCGACTTGGCTGTAGCCACTGCAACGGAGGACTATATTTTTATGGAAGCCTTCCAGCACCACAATTTCATCACTCTGCGTGGACTGGATCCTGCAAAAGGCTATCGTTTCCACGTTTTCGGGTGCCGCGCCAACGACCAGGTGCGTTCTGCCGATTTTGAGTTCCGTGGCGAGAATGTGTGGTCTGGTTACCATCAGATGTCCGGTGCCGGATTGGGTGACAATGGATATAATGGCAATAACAACAGTGTGCTTGAGAGCGATATCGTGTTCCCCGACCGTGATGGCAATATTCGCATGACGATGAAGAAAACCTATTCCGACAGGATGGTACATATCAACGCCATGAAGATGGAAGAGATTGAAGGCGTGGAGAATCCCCATGCGGCCTATCGGTTAAGCCAGACCATGTATGTGGACTTCGGCGAAAACAACAATGCGCGTGGCCATCAGACGGAGGGCGCAGACCAGTTCGGCCATTATTGGAACAACCTTGTTTCGGCACCTTCAGGCAGTGACTATATCATTCCTAAGGGTACAGTCATTGACTTGGTGAATGCCGACAATAATTCCACTGGATACCAGGCAGAGATGGTGACGGTAATGTACACTAACGGTGTAGCAGCAGGTGGCGTGAACAATCCGAAGGAGGAAAACCTGGGTGATCTGGCTGTGACTACAGCGACAGAGGACTATGTGTGGCTGGCTGTTGACGGAAAGCGTCAGGTGAGATTCTGCGGACTGGACAAGAAAAAGGCTTATAAGTTCTATATCTTTGGAAGCCGCATTACAGAAGAGACGGGCGACCGCAGTTCCAGATATACCCTTGAGGGACAGGATTCCTGGACCACAATACTGACCACTTCGGGACGCTGCATCGGCGGACGCGACGAGAACGGTACCGACATACAGGGCAATGTGCTCAATGTGGCCATCAGTGACTATGTCTTTCCCGACAATGACGGTAATATCCTCTTCTCGCTTGAGCGTTATGTGTCGTATGGTCACTTGAATCTGATCAAGATTGAAGAGTATGATGGTGCAGTGCGTCCTGTTGAGGCACTCGATCTGAAGGAAATTTCATTGACCGGTACGGCCTCTGAGAACGGCGAGGATGTCAGCCTTCAGCGTATCGGAACATCAACAGTCTTTGAGACCTACCTCCGTCTGCAGGAGGGAACCTATCTCCTGAAGGGCATTACGACTGACGAACGGGAAGTGAGCATAGGAGCCGGTGCTGAAGCTGGTGTGGCATCTGAAGACGGCGAAGCCTTTGTCTGCGATGTGCCAGCTGTTGTTCGTGTAAGGTTCGACTCCAAGAACATGAGCATCTCGGTGACCCCAGTGGAGCTTTATCTTAAAGGCAATATCGTTCCACAGGGAACTGTTGTGGAATACGAAGGCAATGGCGTGTGGAAGTCGGAGGCTGCCATGACCATTGCGGCTTCTTCACTTTTTTCCAACAAATACTTCTATTTTGCATTCAATGATGACGAGCAGTTGGCAGTGAAACGGCTTACCGGTTCACGTACCAAGGTCGCCATGCCGGGTGAAGGCTTTGATACGGAAAACATACGTATCAATGAAGGCACCTACACGGTTACGCTCGATATGCGCAACTATCTTTGGGACATAGATGCACCTGTAGATGAGAACCGGATTTCCGCTTTTGGTTCATCGGTGTGCAACGGGCAAGGTGCTACTGCATATCAGGGCTATGCCTACAATTACGGAAATCTGATGACAACACGTTACGAGAGCGGACTCAGTGAGACACCGTTCTACGTATCAGGCATTTCCATCGGCGGAAACACTACTATCAACCTGCTCAACCGTTATGACGAGATGATCCATGACTTCGGACGTTACGTCATCATCGGACTGTCCATGGGCAACGAGGGTCTGCATGAGGCTTCCGACAAGCAGGTCATCATGAACCAGTTTGCGGGCAATTTGCAGCAGCTCATCAGCATGATGCGCGAGGATGGCAAGATTCCTGTCGTCATGAACAACTACACACGTGGCGACTATACTGAAGCCGACTATGAAAGCATCAAGGCTGTCAACCTGCAGATACATCAGTGGGATGTACCTTCTGTAAATACGCTCGGAGCCATTGACAACGGGGCCGGACAATGGGCTGACGGTTATATGGCAGACACGGCTCACCCCACCACACAGGGTCACATGGAGTTCTTCTATGCCATGCCACCCTCACTCTTTGATGCCATTAAGGCCGGAAAACCTTTGCCACAGCGCGATGGAACCGGGGAAATGGAACTGAAGGACAGAAGTACACTCACCTTCAAGGGCGAGAATACCGTGCATCCGTTCACTGTGAGCTTGAAGGTGAAAGGAGGGGAAGCAGGGAATCTGTTCCAGTTCAGTCAGCTGAGAGGTTCTGCAGGTGTGGTTTCCATAAACGCTACGGGCAATGCTGTCTATACCAGTCCTGCGGGCGACCAGCTTGTGAGCACGCGTGACTTGGGTGATGGCGATTGGCACACTGTAACGCTGACTTATTACTATGCGCAGAAACGCCTCCTGTTCTATGTTGATGAGGAATGTGCAGGAGAGTTGTTGGCGCAGACGCTTCTCCCCAGACAGTTCACGGTCGGCGATGACGAGACCAATGTGGCCCGCAGCCTGTCGGAGCTTTTCTTCTGGAGGTCTGCGCTTTCGCCCGATGAGGTCAAGGCTGTGGCAGACGGCAAAATGCTGAAGTCGAGCCTTGAGATATATGCGCCGCTTTCTGAAGCCTCTAAGGATGGTGTGGACAATCTGGCGCAATCACTGAATACGGTAGCTTACAATCAGGGCATCCCCAGTGGCGTTTCCGCAGTCTCTGCCAATGAGTCCACATCCGCTCCCACTCCGCTCTACAGCGTTTCTGGCCAGCGTGTGGACGAATCCCACAAGGGCATTGTGGTGCGCAAAGGACAGAAGGTCGTGAACAGATAGCTATTTGCTGTATTGGACATACATAAGAACGGCGTCACGGAAGCTGTACAGGCTTCGCGGCGCCGTTCTTTCTTGTCGGTGGATGAGTTGTTCTGTCTCTTCGGAGAAGTGGCGGTGCAGGTCTTATACCAGTTCTACGCTGTTGATGTCCTGCTCCTTGTCGCAATAGCGGCATTTCAGCAGACCGTGTTCCTTGTCCACGATGTTGAACACTGTCTGCATGGGTTCGTTGTTGGTGATGCACTTCGGGTTGTTGCACTTCACGATGCCCCGCAGTTCGTTGGGCGTTTCCACGGTTTTCTTTTCCACCACTTCGTAGTCACGTATGACGTTGAGTACGATTTTCGGTGCCGCCACCGACAGGCGTGATATCTCGTCATCGGTGAAGAACTTGTCCGACACCTTGATGATGCCCTTGCAGCCTACTTTCTTGGAGGGGTAGTTGTAGCCTATGGTGACTGGGGTCTTGAGCTGCTGCAGTCCGAGCAGTGCGGCCACCTGGAATGTCTTTTGTGTGGGGATGTGGTCGATGACCGTTCCGTTTTCTATGGCGGCCACCAGTCTTTCTTTCTTGTTGGCGTTCATGATGCTATGTCTTTCTGTTGTGGGATATGTTTACGGATGCACGTGTCATCCGATGATGGTTGAGTCATTCCTGATGTCATCGAGCGTGATACCGAGCACGTGGCAGAAAATGGCTTCACGCGCATATAGCCCGTTCTGTGCCTGCTGGATGTAGTAGGCGTGCGGGTTGTCGTCCACGTCATAGGCTATTTCGTTCACCCGGGGCAGCGGATGCAGTATGCGCATGTTGTCCTTCACGTTCTTAAGCATGCTGCTTTTCAGTATATACACGTTCTTCACGCGTTCATATTCCATGAGGTCCGAGAACCGTTCCTTCTGCACGCGTGTCATATATATGATGTCGGCATCGGCGATTACCTTTTCGTTGAAGGCCGTGTGTTCCTGGAAGCGTATACCGTTTTCCTTGCAGTAGAGCTTGTATTCGTTGGGCATGGCCAGTTCCTTGGGTGCCACGAAGTGGAAGGTGGGGTTGAAGTGGCGCATGGCTGTGATGAGCGAGTGCACGGTGCGTCCGTATTTCAGGTCGCCCACTAGGTAGATGTTCAGGTTTTCGAGCGTTCCCTGTGTCTTGTAGATTGAATAGAGGTCCAGCAGGCACTGTGAAGGGTGCATGTGTGCGCCGTCGCCCGCGTTGATGATGGGTATTGGTGCCACTTCGCTGGCGTACTGCGCGGCTCCTTCTATGTAATGGCGCATGGCTATGATGTCGGCATAGTTCGATACCATGAGTATGGTGTCCTTCAGTGTCTCGCCTTTTGTCACGCTCGATGCTTTGGCATCGGAAAACCCGATGACCCTTGCGCCCAACCTGTTGGCTGCGGTTTCGAAACTCAGGCGCGTGCGTGTGGAAGGTTCAAAAAAAAGCGTGGCCACCACTTTTCCCTTAAGCAGTTCCCGGTTCGGGCGCTTCTCAAATTCCTGTGCCATCTGAATGAGATACATGATCTTGTCCTTCGACAAGTTGGCGATGGTTACGAAATCCTGTTTTTTCATTTGTTTGGAGATTGTTTGTTCTGTAATTTGTCGGCTAAGGTAATCATATTTTTCCGAATACATTTGCTCTACGTGCCTAAATCTCTGCTTTTATCCGGCTTTTTCCCTGACTTTGTCTTTTGTCTGTAGCATCTGATGGAAGCAGAATGGTGGAAGTCGGTTCCGCTTGTGTCGGGTCGCAGACGGGATTCCAGTGTGTTGGAAGCTTGTCTTGACGCTTTGTCATGGCGGTATAAGCCAGATTATTGGCCTAAAGGTGATGGTTTTCGCGTGTTTTTTCGTAATTTTGCACGCTGAAAGTCATTGGGTTAGCCCGTGATGCCCGGTTGGGAGGCTGTTAAGGCCTGACTGACCGGAATAGAACAGAAAGTATAACGAAATATATCAGAAAAGTATGAAAGCATTTGTATTTCCCGGACAGGGAGCGCAGTTTGTAGGTATGGGCAAGGACCTCTACGACAACAACCCCGAAGCCAAGGAACTTTTTGAGAAAGCCAATGAAATTCTGGGTTTCCGCATTACAGACATCATGTTTAAAGGTACCGATGAGGATTTGAAGCGGACCAAGGTGACTCAGCCCGCAGTGTTCCTGCACAGTGTCATTTCCGCCCGTTGCATGGGTGAGGCCTTCCAGCCCGCTATGGTGGCCGGCCATTCGCTCGGGGAGTTTTCCGCACTCACGGCAGCCGGTGCGCTGAGCTTTGAGGACGGTCTGCGCCTGGTCTATGCACGTGCCATGGCCATGCAGAAGGCCTGCGATGTGGCACCCTCTACTATGGCTGCCATTGTGGGTCTGCCTGATGACAAGATTGAGTCCATCTGCGAGGAAGTGAGCACAGAGGGATGTGTGGTCGTTCCTGCCAACTATAACTGCCCCGGTCAGTTGGTCATCTCCGGTCATATAGAAGCCGTCAATGCCGCCTGTGAGCGGCTGAAGAAGGCTGGTGCCAAGCGTGCGCTGCCCTTGAAGGTGGGTGGAGCCTTCCATTCTCCGCTCATGCAGCCCGCCAAGGACGAGCTGCAGGCTGCCATTGAAAAGACAGAGATCAAGAGCCCTTCATGCCCTGTATATCAGAATGTGGATGCCCAGCCCCATACGGATGCCGCTGAAATCAAGGCCAACCTCATCGCACAGCTCACCAGTTCGGTGCGCTGGACCCAGAGCGTGCAGAACATGATTGCTGCCGGTGCCGATGACTTCACGGAATGTGGACCAGGCAAGGCTCTGCAGGGCATGATCGGACGCATCGACAGGAATGTGACTGCTCACGGTATCTGAAACCTGTCCTACGCTTTGGCGAGGCAGGACTATATCTACTCCACCACAATCCCGAAATCAGTATGAAACCCATCATATATCAGGTGTTTACCCGACTGTTCGGCAACACGAACACGAACCGCGTGCCCGGCGGAACGCTTGAACAGAATGGCAGCGGAAAGTTCAATGACTTCACGCCAGCCGTGTTGAGGCGCATCAGGCAACTCGGTGTTACGCATGTGTGGTACACGGGCATCGTGAGGCATGCCACGACAACCGACTACCAAGCCTTTGGCCTTCCTCGCCAGCATGCAGAGGTAGTGAAAGGCAGGGCCGGGTCGCCCTACGCCATAGCCGATTATTATGACGTGGATCCTGATCTGGCTGTGGATGTGGACAGGAGAATGGAGGAAATGCTTGCATTGCTCGAACGCACCCACCGCGCTGGGATGGGGTTCATCATGGATTTCGTACCCAATCATGTGGCGCGTGAATACTGCTCGGTGAACCGTCCCGATGGCGTGGCCGACCTGGGGCAGGAGGACGACAGCACGAAGCACTTTTCTGTGAAGAACAACTTCTATTATTGCTGGGGGTTGCCCTTCGAGCCGGAAGGCGGATGTGGAAGTTACAGTGAATGTCCGGCCAAGGCTACTGGAAATGACTGTTTCAGTAACAGGCCGGGAAAGAACGACTGGTATGAAACGGTGAAACTCAACTATGGCATAGACTACTGCGATGCAGGAGGACGGTCGGAGCATTTCTCCCCGCTGCCGGACACGTGGGTGAAGATGACCGACATCCTGCTTTTCTGGGCTGAAAAGGGTGTGGACGGATTCCGCTGCGACATGGCGGAAATGGTACCTCCAGCGTTCTGGCGGTATGCTTTGGACAAGGTGAAAGATAAATACCCTGGAATCTGTTTCATCGGTGAAGTGTATAATCCCGGCAGCTACAGGGAATACATATCTGCAGGGTTCGACTATCTCTATGACAAGGTGGGCATGTACGACTGCATGTGTGCCGTCATGAGAGGTGACAGGTGGGCCTCCGACATCACCGCCCAATGGCAATCGACGGACGACATTTCCGTCCACATGCTGTATTTCCTGGAAAACCACGACGAGCAGCGCATAGCCAGCAGATTTCTCTGTGGCAACCCACGCATGGGAATTCCCGGACTGGTGGTCAGCGTACTGCTGCGCAGTAATCCCTTCATGCTGTATGCCGGTCAGGAATTCGGTGAACCGGGTATGGACAGAGAAGGATTCAGTGGGCAGGACGGACGGACGACCATCTTCGACTACTGGTCGCTGGAGACCTTGCGCAAGGGATATTATGACCGCCGTAGGCTGACTACGGACGAGCGTGGGCTGGAAGATTATTATAAGAAGGTATTGAACATGTCGAATCGTGAGAAAACCCTGCGTGAAGGTGGCTTCTTCGATTTGATGTATGTGAATCCGCACCTTGCGGAAAAGAATTATGCTTTCCTGCGCCACTGCGGGAACGAACTGGTACTGGTAGTAGCCAGTTTCTCCGCTCAGTACGGATCGTGCAAGGTGTTCATTCCTCGCCATGCCTTCGAATGGATGGGAATTGAAGACCGAGAAACGGTAGCAACGGATTTGCTGACAGGCCATCGGCAGGAGGTGAGGCTGGAGGCTGATGGCTGTGTAGATGTGAGGCTTGAACCCTATGGGGCGGCTGTTCTGAAGATGGATTTATAATACGATAGAACGATGGATGAGTTGATGCTCAACGAACACAATAAGGAAGAGTTTCCACCTGCTCATACAGCGGAACATCTTCTGAACCAGACCATGATGCGGATGTTCGGTTGCGAACGTTCCAGAAACGCCCATGTGGAAAGGAAGAAGAGCAAGATAAGCTATGTGCTGGAACGGAAACCCGACCGCAGGGTGGAAAAGGAGATAGAGACCAGGATGAATGAACTGATTGCAGCAGACCTACCAGTAAGTTTTGACTACGTCAGGCGTGATGAAGTGCCGGAAAATATTGTGCTCGACCGTTTACCTGACGATGCTTCGGAAACCATCAGGCTTGTGCGTATTGGCGACTATGACGTGTGTCCCTGCATCGGGAAGCATGTCCGCTCAACGGCACAGATAGGCCGCTTTGAGCTTTTGGGCACCAATTGGGATGAGGAAAAGCATTCTTTCCGCATCAGGTTTAAGATAGTGCAATGATGTTTGTCCGGACTGGACTGCATGGACAGCCAAGCCCGGATGTTTGTATAAACAAGTGTTTTCTTTGTCAAAAAGAGAACAACATTTCTGTAGCTCGTTTTTTTTTTATTCCTTTGCACCGCAAAAGTGATGGGTACGCATAGTCCAATACTGACTATTACCGGATCGGACAGTACTGGCGGATCTGGTGTACAGGCCGATATAAAGACCATTTCGGCTTTGGGCGGATATGCGGTTTCGGCCATTACGTCCATCACAGTGCAGAACACGCTGGGCATTCAGGAGTTCTTCGATTTGCCTGCGGAAATTGTTTCCGGACAGATAGAGGCCATCATCAACGACATTCAGCCTCAGATAGTCAAGATAGGCATGATAAGAAGTGTGAGTGTACTTTCGGTCGTTGTAGATGCATTGGTAAGGTACAAGCCACGGTTTGTTGTTTATGATCCGGTCGTCTATTCCAAAAGAGGCGATGCGCTGATGTCCGATGACGTGCTTTGTCAGGTGCGCCATCGGCTGTTGCCGCTCTGTTCTCTGGTCATTGTCAGTGGCAATGATGCGGGAAGTCTGCTTGGCGGCAGCGAACACCTGAATATCTACCAGCTCACAGGAATGGATGTGCATGGCATGGCCAATGGTTTTTCAAGTGCAGTTGCTGTGTATCTGAGCAATGGAGAGCCTATGGATAGGGCCATCGCCATGGCACGGAACTATGTGGGTCAGCAGGTGAACCGTACGGTAGATTTGCGGGGAAGAAGCAGTGAACTGTATAATGAGTTCCTGGTTGCCATAGAGCACCATTGCCGCAAGAACCGTGATGTGCACTTCTATGCCGACTGCCTGAACGTGAGTAGCAGGTATCTTGCACAGGTTACCAGACGCATTTGTGGCAAGGCTCCCAAGAACATAATTGATGAGTCTATGATAAAGGAGATTGAGGTAAGTCTTGATACAACAGACCGGACTGTTCAGGAAGTGGCGTATGATTTCGGGTTCTCATCTCAGGCACACTTCGCCAAGTTCTTCAAGAAGATGAAAGGGTTGACCCCCAGCGAATTCAGGAAACGCAAGCCTTAGCAGTCGGCTTATATTATATATAAGAAAAGGTATTTAGAATAAAAGATAATTAACAAATGTTGGCGGTGTATAGCCCGAGGGGAAATGCCGTCAGAAAAAATCAGAGAAAATGACACAGGACAGACAAACATTGAACCGCAACTTGGCACAGATGCTCAAGGGCGGTGTGATTATGGATGTGACAACACCCGAACAGGCACGTATCGCAGAGGCAGCCGGTGCATGCGCTGTTATGGCATTGGAACGTATTCCTGCAGACATCCGTGCCGCAGGTGGCGTATCGCGCATGAGCGACCCCAAGATGATCAAGGGCATCCAGGAGGCTGTAAGTATTCCGGTCATGGCGAAATGCCGCATTGGACATTTTGCAGAGGCACAGATTCTGCAGGCGATAGAGATTGACTATATCGACGAGAGTGAGGTGCTTTCCCCGGCCGATGATGTATATCACATTGACAAGACCAAGTTTGACGTGCCCTTTGTCTGTGGTGCAAAGAATCTTGGAGAGGCACTTCGTCGTATTGCAGAGGGAGCGACGATGATCCGCACAAAGGGTGAACCGGGTACGGGTGATGTTGTACAGGCAGTGCGCCACATGCGCATGATGCAGAGTGAAATCCGTAGGCTGACTTCAATGGCAGAAGATGAACTCTATGAAGCAGCAAAGCAATTGCACGTGCCGTACGAACTTGTGAGATATGTGCATGAGAACGGTAAACTTCCTGTGGTTAATTTTGCTGCAGGTGGTGTAGCCACTCCGGCTGATGCAGCATTGATGATGCAGCTGGGTGCAGAAGGTGTCTTTGTGGGTTCCGGTATCTTCAAGAGTGGCAATCCGGCCAAACGTGCAGCGGCCATAGTACAGGCTGTCACGAATTATAATGACGCAAAGAAACTGGCAGAACTTTCCGAGGACCTCGGTGAGGCCATGGTGGGCATCAATGAACAGGAAATAGAGCTGCTGATGGCAGAAAGGGGAAAATGACAATTGCTGTATTGGCTTTGCAAGGAGCCTTTATTGAACATGAGCAGATGCTCCGTACAATTGGAGTTGACTCTTTTGAAGTCAGGCAGCTATCCGATTGGCAGAAGCCTAAGGACGGACTTATCATTCCGGGAGGTGAAAGCACTACTCAACTGAAACTGTTGAGGGATTTGAATCTGCTTGAACCGATAAGGGAGTATATCATAGGTGGCGGAGCCGTGTTCGGTACATGTGCCGGGCTTATCCTGCTTGCCGAAAAGGTTGACGGAGATAATCTCCAGCGGATTTCCACTATGGATATTGTTGCCTGCAGGAATGCTTATGGTCGCCAGTTGGGAAGCTTTCATACGGAAGACTGCATGAAGGGTGTGGGGACAATCCCCATGACTTTTATCCGTGCTCCATATATCAAGTATGTAGGTGAAGGTGTAGATGTCCTTGCCGAGACGGGCGGGCGTATTGTCGCTGCGTGTCAGGGAAGACAGCTCGTTACGGCGTTCCATCCGGAGTTGGACAGTGATACGCGCGTTCACCGTCTGTTTGCTGATATCGTAGCTGGAGTTAGGTAATTGCTTACACATAAAGAAACGGGTGCAGACCAATTCATGGAACTGCACCCGTTTCTTGTATGCCTTGTCTTATACCTTTCGGGGTCATTTTGTTTCAATTTCCTCTTTCATGTCTATGAACTGCTTTTTGCTGTCATAGAACTCATATTGGAGAAATGCAAGTTTCTGTGAAGGAATGATGCGCACGCCTAAACCGTATTTCATTTGCCATTTCCGTTTCAGCGAAAGGAAACCTTGGTTGATATAGGCTGCAACATAGGGGTGTACGTGCAGATAGAATTTCTTGACTCCGATTTTGTTGACTAAGCGGTCAATCTTGCGTTCCAGTTGATCAGTGAAGATGAGGCTTGACTTGATTTTCCCTTTACCGAAACAGGTTGGACATGTCTCTTCCACATTAACGTCCATGGCTGGTCTGACTCTTTGCCTTGTAATTTGCATGAGTCCGAATTTGCTCAGTGGCAAGATGTTGTGACGGGCCCGGTCCTTTTGCATGTTCTTGCACATGCGTTCATAAAGCAATTGCCGGTCTTCGGCCAGATTCATGTCTATGAAATCCACCACAATGATGCCTCCCATATCGCGCAGTCTGAGCTGGCGTGCCAGTTCGTCTGCTGCACCGAGGTTCACATCCAGTGCATTGGCTTCTTGCCCATTGTCCGAATGCGAACGGTTACCGCTGTTTACGTCAACGACGTGCAGGGCTTCCGTGTGTTCGATAATCAGGTAGGCACCGTGCTTGTAGTTTACGGTTTTCCCGAATCCCGACTTGATTTGTTTGGTGACATTGAAATTGTCGAAGATAGGCACTTTCCCGGTGTACAGTTTCACTATGTCTGCTTTCTCTGGGGCAATAAATGTGACATAGTTCTTGACCTCGTTGTAAACAGCTTCGTCGTTGACGTAGATGTTTTCATAAGTGGGGTTGAACAGGTCGCGAAGCATGGCTACTGCTCTTCCTGTTTCCTCAAACACCAACTGGGGCCGCTGTTGTGTTGTCTGTACCTTTACGAGTGCATCTTCCCATTGTTTTGTCAGAATTTTCATTTCAGCATCAAGTTCGGCTACGCGTTTGCCTTCTGCTACGGTGCGCACTATGACACCGCAGTTCTTGGGCTTGATGCTGTGGATGAGCTGTTTAAGACGGGCGCGCTCCTCTCCGCTCTTGATTTTGGAAGATACCGAAACCTTATCTCCGAAAGGCATGAGTACCAGATAGCGTCCGGCAAAACTCAGTTCGCATGTCAGCCTTGGGCCTTTGGTGGATATGGGCTCCTTGACAATCTGCACCAGGACATCCTGTCCCACTTTCAGCGTATTCTGCACGCTTCCGTCTTTCTTCAGGTCCGGAAGACGGGTGGCTTTGGAGAAGGGATAAAGTTTCTTTCTGTCGCTTTGTACCTGTTTCAGGTATTTTTCATAAGAACTGTATTGACTGCCCAGGTCAAGGTAATGAAGAAAGGCGTCACGCTCATAGCCTACATCCACGAAACTGGCGTTCAGTCCGGGCATCAGCTTACGCACTTTGGCAACGTAGATGTTGCCCACAGCGAAACTTGCAGAGCGTTTTTCTGTCTGGTATTCCACCAGACGTTTGTCTTCAAGCAACGCTATGGAAATTTCGTTCTGCTGTACGTTAATGATGACTTCGCTATTCATTTCTTGTTCATTTTTTTTGACTTGACACTTCAGGCATTGTCCGGATCCGTTCCATTCATGTGTGTGTCCGTGCTTTACAGGTGTCACCCGAATCAATGGACTTTCACCTAAACAAAAGGGCGAGCCAAGAAATCCCGACGGAATGCTTTTGACGCGCCCTCTGGCTTAACCTACAAAGAAGTAAGTTGGCTTACTTGCTCTTATGTCTGTTCTTTCTCAGTCTTTTCTTACGTTTGTGGGTAGCCATCTTGTGTCCCTTTTTCTTTTTTCCGTTTGGCATAGTCTTAAAATTTTAATGTGTTATTTAATCTGTAATTTACTTTTTTTCCTCAGTGTCCCTGTAAGGGATGGGTAGGGATTATTCGCCTTTCATCTGGTCAACGAAGCTCTTGGCGGGCTTGAAGCTCGGCAGGTCGTGAGCGTCGATGATGATGGTAGTTTTCTTCAGGATGTTGCGAGCTGTCTTTGCTGCTCTGTGCTTGATGACGAAGCTACCGAAACCACGGAGATAAACATTCTCCTTATTGTCCAGAAGGCTGTTCTTGATGTTGTCCATGAAACTTTCCACAACTACAGCCACATCTTTTTTCTGAAGGCCGGTGTCACTGGCAATTTTGTTAATGATATCTGCTTTAGTCATTTGATGTAATATTATATATGTGTAATCAGCTTAATCCCTATTTGGGAGTGCAAAGATACGAGTTTTTCGTGTGTTATGAAAATTTATGTCCACTTTTTTTATGATTCCGGCCAATATGATAGGGCAGAAGTGGCTAATTTTCACTTGTTTAGCCGTCTGCCCCTGCGGTTTGGGCTGAATACGGCTGCTGGCGTGCATGGATGCAAAATGTCCTCCGGAGAGACCTGCATGTATCAGGGTCTTCGGAGGACTGTGTCTTGCCTGTATGTTCAGGGTGGCCAGCAACGGTTCCCGTTATTCCCACTCTATGGTCGATGGCGGCTTGGAGGAGATGTCGTAGCAGACGCGGTTCACGCCCTTGACTTTGTTGATGATTTCGTTCGACACCTTGGCCATGAAGTCGTATGGCAGGTGTGCCCAGTCGGCGGTCATGGCATCGGTGGAGGTCACTGCGCGCAGTGCTACCGGATGTTCGTATGTACGTTCGTCACCCATTACGCCAACACTGCGGACCGTAGAGAGCAGCACCGTCCCGGCCTGCCATATCTGGTCGTAGAGCGACACTTCAATCTCGCCGTCGGTCATTTCGGCTGGTACGCCTGCGGCCAGCACCTTTCGTGCGTCTTCTCCTGACAGTCTTACCTTGTAGTTGCGCAGGCCGTTGATGTAGATGTCGTCGGCTTCTTGCAGGATGTGTACTTTCTCGGGAGTGATGTCGCCCAGGATGCGCACTGCCAGACCGGGGCCGGGGAAGGGATGGCGGGTGATGAGATGTTCTGGCATTCCCATCTGGCGGCCTACTCGGCGCACCTCGTCCTTGAACAGCCATTTCAGCGGTTCGCACAGCTGCAGCTTCATCTCTTCTGGCAGACCGCCTACGTTATGATGGCTCTTGATCACTTTTCCCGTGATGTTCAGGCTTTCTATGCGGTCGGGATAGATGGTGCCCTGTGCCAGCCACTTTGCCCCTTCTATCTTCTTGGCTTCGGCGTTGAACACCTCCACGAAGTCGCGACCTATAATCTTGCGTTTCTGTTCCGGATCGCTGACGTCTGCGAGGTCCTTGAAGAACTTTTCGCTTGCATCTACGCCTATGACGTTCAGCCCCAGGCATTCATAGTCGTGCATCACGTCGCGGAACTCGTTCTTGCGGAGCATGCCGTGGTCCACGAATATGCAGGTGAGGTTCTTGCCGATGGCCTTGTTGAGCAGGACTGCCGCTACCGAGCTGTCAACTCCTCCCGAGAGGCCGAGTATCACGCGGTCCTGGCCCAGTTCCTGGCGGAGCTGTTCCACCGTGGTATCTACAAACGAGGCCGCGCTCCAGTCCTGGCGTGAGCCGCAGATGTCCACCACGAAGTTCTTCAGCAGCAGGCTGCCCTGAACGGTGTGGAACACTTCCGGATGGAACTGTACGGCCCAGATGCCGCGTCCGTATGAGGTGTTGCTGTAGGCGGCGTATTTCACATCGGCCGTCGAGGCGATGCAGCTGAAGCCGTCGGGGATGGATGTGATGGTGTCGCCGTGGCTCATCCATACCTGTGAGTTCTGCTCGAATCCCTTGAAGAGCGGGTCGTCTGTGCTGACGGTCTTCAGGTGGGCGCGTCCGTATTCGCGGCTGTCGGCCTTTTCTACCTTCCCGCCGAGACTGTTGGATATGAACTGCGCGCCGTAGCAGATGCCCAGTACAGGCAGCCGGCCGGCGAACAGGTCCAGTTCCACCTTGAAGGCTTCTGGGTCGTGCACGGAATAGGGTGAGCCGCTCAGAATGACACCGATGACCGATTCATCGTCCTTGGGAAACTTGTTGTACGGCAGGATTTCGCAGAAGGTATCCAGCTCGCGCACTCGGCGACCGATGAGTTGCGTGGTCTGTGAACCGAAATCCAGAATGATGATTTTCTGTTGCATGGGTTTATTGTTCGTTGTTTTATTTGAGATATAGTCTTTCCAGGAATGCCTCTGCCTCACCCAGTGTGTCGGCTTTTCCCACATCCATCAGCCGCAGGCCCGGCTGCACGATACCCTTGATGCAGGTATCGCCGCAGTATTTCAGGTAGAAGTCCATGATGCCGAAACGGTCGGGCATGTCGCGGAGCAGGGGGAAAAGGGTAGGAGAGAATACGTGTATGCCGGAGAAGGCCAGCCGTTCACAGGCCGATGGGTCCAGATGGCTGTACGGGCTTCTTACTTCACCGGTTTCAATGTTGGTCCATCCCCTCAGCCTGCACTCGCCCTCCTTCTGGAACAGCAGGTAGCGTCTGGTCTTCCGGTCGCTCACGAGCAGTGTGGCGTCCGCCTTTTGCCCTTCAGCGTACAGCTTTTCCAGGCATACATTGCTGAGTATGTCCACATTATGTATGAGAATGGGCTGGGTGGGGTCGAACAGGGGCAGCGCCTTCTTTATTCCTCCGCCGGTTTCAAGCAGCTGTTCCGTCTCGTCGCTGATGCGTATGTCCAGCCCGAAGTTGCGGTGTTCATGCAGGTATGCCACAATCTGCGATGCAAAGTGGTGCACGTTCACCACAATCCGCTCCGTCCCGGCCTGTTTCAGACGGTCGATAACATGCCATAGCAATGGTTTCCCGTTTATGCAAACCAGTGCCTTCGGCATGGTGTCGGTCAGTGGCTTGAGACGGGTGCCCATTCCGGCTGCGAAAATCATTGCCTGCATCATGTCCTGCGTGTAGATACGTGTGAATAGATGAATAATGATATGCAAAATTAGTTAATTTCCGGCAATTTACATCGCATCAGAGCGAAAAGATGACAAAACAGGATGATATTGAGAAGGCAGGAACTGATGACCCAATGGATTTATACGGATTTTCGGATTGTTTCGCATCGGGTATAGCCTGTACTGTGCAGTCAGAATGAGTAGTAGCTCCTGCCTTCCCGTGGGGTGTGGATACAGGGGACGCCCACACCCTCAGCAACATTCCCGACAGTTCTCTTACTTCTGGAAATTGAATGGGGTTCAAAAAATCAAAGTGTCAGATTTTTGACAGTTTTGCTTACACTTTGATTTTTCATGGTTCTTGAAAATGGGCGGTTTTGGGACGATTTTCATGTTAATAAGTGTAAATTGTCCGTTTTTTGCACAAAACGGAAAAATCAGTTAAGTGTTAGGGGGGAAACACTTAACTGTTTCCAGAAAATTAGTTAACTGTTTTCGATTTGGCACTTAAGTGTTTTTGAGGCAAAACTTAACTGTTTCGGGGCAAAAACTTAGGTTTTTCGGCCTCAAAAGTACGTTTTTCCGGCCAAAAGTGCGGAAAAAGGGGGTTGAAAACTGCACAAATCAGCTGTTTTGTGCACGAATTTAACGGATTTTAGGTTAAAATCAGATAGTTTTTGTTAACACTTTGTGTCTATAAAAACTTATCCCTTTGATTATCAACGGTTTACAAAACAGGTCTCCGGACCCCGGAATTTTCGCTGGCGCGAAAAAAAACGGTTTCGGCCGAATCTTCAGAAATGGCCGGAAAATCAAAGTGTAAGCAAAAGTGTTAAAAAACTGACATTCTGTATTTTTTTGAAAATCGCTTTCAGATGTGCGGCAAAAAGAAGCAGGAAAACCAGGACGTATGGTCTTTGGCTTCCCTGTTTTCCGGTGGGCTGTGTTGGGCATTGTCTAATGCTCTTTCAGCCTTCCCTCAGTTCTTCGTTGGCCTCCAGTGTCTGTCTGATGCCCTGTTCCCTGTGCTCTATGAGCACCTTGATGCCGAACTTCCTGTTGATGTGCTCGGCCAGGTGCTGTGCGCTATACACGCTGCGGTGCTGTCCGCCTGTGCATCCGAAGGAGAACATGAGTGAGGTGAATCCGCGCTGTATATATCTTCTGACGTGGGCATCGGCCAGCTTGTACACGCTTTCGAGAAAGGTCAGGATTTCCCCGTCGTCTTCAAGGAATCTGATGACGGGCTCGTCCAGACCGGTCAGCTGCTTGTAAGGCTCGTAGCGGCCGGGGTTATGCGTGCTTCTGCAGTCGAACACATAGCCGCCTCCGTTGCCTGACGGGTCTTCGGGAATGCCTTTGCGATAGGAAAAGCTGAACACCCTCACGGTGAGCGGGCCTCTGCCGTCGTATTTGGAGAACGTGGCCGGTCCGTCCTGCGGGTGTGTCTTGTATATGGTGCGGTCGGTGGTCCTGTAGCCGTCGGCCCTGTGCAGCGCGGGTGCCTCCACGTGCGCGAATTGTGGCATCTCTGCCAGCCGCCGCAGCATGTCCATGAGGTAGGGATAGGGGAACACGTCTTTCAGCTTGAGCAGTTCGCGCAGGTTGTCCATGGCCGGAGGGATGGAGTCTATGAAGTGCTTCTTGCGCTCGAAATAGCCCCGGAAGCCGTATGCGCCCAGCACCTGCAGCGTGCGGAAAAGCACGAACAGGCTCAGCCTGTCGGCAAAGTGCCTGACAGACGGCACTTCGGTGAAGTTCTTCAGCGAGTTGTAGTAGTCGTGTATGAGTTCGCGCCTCAGCTTGAAGGAGAATTTGGATGATGCCTGCCAGAGGAATGAAGCCAGGTCGTAGTAATAAGGCCCTTTCCTTCCGCCTTGGAAGTCAATGAAATACGGATTCCCGTCCGTGTCAAGCATCACGTTCCTTGCCTGGAAATCGCGGTAGAGGAACGACTCGCATTTCTCGGCAGTCAGGTCCTTGGCCAGCAGACGGAAGTTGGCTTCCAGCTTCAGTTCATGGAAATCAAGCTCAGTGGCTTTCAGGAAGCAGTATTTGAAATAGTTCAGGTCGAAGAGCACGCTTTCCTCGTTGAACTCGGGCTGTGGGTAGCAATGTTCCCATTGCAGTCCGCGTGCGCCTCTGACCTGTATTTCCGGCAGTGCCTGTATGGCTTTCCTGAGCAGTGCCTTCTCCTTCTGGTTGTAGCGTCCTCCGGCTTCCCGTCCGCCGCTGATGGCGGCATAGAGCGAAAGCCCGCCCAGGTCGGTCTGCAGATAGCGCAGTTCGTCCTCGCTTGTGGCCAGGATCTGCGGTACCGGGAGCTGTCGCTGTGTGAAGTGGTTGGCCAGGTAGATGAAGGCGTGGTTCTCGTCGCGGCTGGTGCCCACTACGCCGATGACCGATTGCCCGTTTCCGTCATGTAGTCTATAGTAACTGCGGTTGCTGCCGGCCTTGGGCAGCTGTTCGGTGCTGGCAGGAAGATGCCCTGTCAGTTGCCGGTAGAGTTCTGTCAGTTTTTCCACTTGTTCTGTCTGTTTGTTATGTATTCCACGGCTTTTTATGCTTTTCTGTGGCTGATATGCTGCGAAGGTACTCAAAATTGACGAGAACAGCCAATATTCACCTGATTATTTTCATGCCATGGGCTTTTCAGACTGCAAGTATGGCCGGTTTGAGTTGCGGTATGACAGCAGAAAATGGGTTGGATATTTTGTGATGCGCACGGATTGCATTAATTTTGCATTGTCTAAACGAAAGGAACATGAGGCTTGGAGTTATAGTAGCCATGGGTAAGGAGCTGGAACAGTTGCTTGGCGTGGTGGAGAAATACAGCGTAGAACAGCATGGCAACCATACGTTCTATATAGGCAGTGCAGGCCGCAATGAGGTGGTGCTGCATCAGTGTGGAATAGGCAAGGTGAACGCTGCCGTAGGTGCAATGGAGCTGATCAGCCACTACCGTCCGGACAACATCGTGTCAACGGGCGTGGCGGGTGGTGCCTCCTTGTTCCTGGAACCGGGTGATGTCATTGTGGGCAAGGATTGTTGCTATCATGATGTCTATTGTGGGCCGGAAGGCGAATATGGTCAGGTACAGGGACTTCCCGCGCGTTATCCCGCATCGTCACTGCTTTTGGAACACTCGCGCCAGCTTGAGGTAGCGGGCAACCTGTATGAAGGGTTGATTGTCAGTGGCGACTGGTTCGTGGACAGCCGGGAAAAGATGGGGAGCATACTCGACCACTTCCCGGAAGCGGTAGGCGTGGACATGGAAAGTGCTGCCTTGGCACAGGTGTGCCACATTTATGGCGTGGGATTCCTTTCCATACGCACCGTCAGCGATGTGCCCCTGAAAGACACGCATGCGGCACAGTACATGGAATTCTGGGAGCGCGTGGCGGAAGGCTCGTTCCAAATGACAAGGACTTTTATCGAGACATTATGAAGAAAATACCGAGTTTCACGATTGACCATTGCTTGCTGCGGAGAGGTATCTTCGTGAGTCGCAAGGATGTGGTGGGTGGAGAGACCGTGACCACTTTTGACATTCGCATGAAAGAGCCTAACCGTGAGCCAGCCTTGCAGCCGGGTGCCCTGCACACCATAGAACATCTGGCGGCAACTTATCTGCGCAACCATCCGGTGTGGGGAAAGCGTGTTGTGTATTGGGGACCGATGGGATGCCTGACAGGCAATTACCTGTTGATGCAGGGCGACCTGGACAGCAGTGATATCGTAGGGCTGATGAAGGAGACCTTTGCCTTTGTCGCTACATTTGAAGGTGATGTGCCGGGCGCAGCTCCACGTGACTGCGGCAATTGGCTGTTGCACGACCTGCCCATGGCGAGGTGGGA
The DNA here is from genome assembly GCA_051875605.1 of Prevotella sp. Classification (GTDB taxonomy): domain Bacteria; phylum Bacteroidota; class Bacteroidia; order Bacteroidales; family Bacteroidaceae; genus Prevotella. The sequence continues at coordinate 24,698 of JBJEHA010000070.1, forward strand.
GGCACGGAAGTATCTCCGGGAAGTGCTGGAGTGCATGGAGACGGAGAACTTGCACTACCCGGAATGAATTTCTGTTTGGGAGAGCTGGTATTGGCCATATACGGACGGCCGGAACAGACAAGGAGGATGATGTCCCCTTCGTCCGTTCCGGCCGACTGTTGTCGTGTAAGGTCTGCTATAGTATGAACCGGTAGTCGCAAGTCAGCGCAGTGCGAACCGATAGCCTGCAGTGATGGTGATGCAACGGTTCCTCTGGTCAAGGGTCTTGTTGCTGTACAGGCGTGTCAGTCCGATGTTGTAGCGCGCATCGAGTATGACGTTCATGTATTCATAGGATACACCTATGGGAATGGACACATCTACCTTGTTGCATAGGTCGGTGAATGTGGCTTTCCTCTCCTCCGTCGTGCCGTAGGTCTTGGAACCGTCCTCGTTTTTCACGAAGTCAGTGATTTCATACTTGTTTTGTGCACCCAGCAACGCACCGACTTGCACTCCGGTCCTTATGGCAAAATTGGGCAGTACGTAGGCATTGACTGTCAGAGGCACGTTCAGATAGTGCAGAGTGGTATGGAAGTTCCTGAAACCACTGTAATTCTTGCCGTCGCCGGTTTCATGGTCAGGGAAACGGTTGCCTTGCTGGGAATAGAGTACTCCCGCCGAAACGGATATGGCTGTAGTGGCCTGGTATTCCACTTCTGCACCAGCAAGCAATCCGGCCTTGTTGCGTGAACCGATTCCCTTTTCTTCATCAGCGAAAAAGATTTCATCGTGGGACAGGTCTGACAGACTGACACCGAGTCGAGGTATGATGGAGAATGTTCCCGTGTCTTGCTGGGCAGACAGTTGGATGGACAATAAAGTAAGGGCGAATGCCAAAACTGTTTTTTTCATTTTCTTGTTGTTCTTTAGGATTCGTTTTCTTTGATATATAGATAAACGTCTGTACAGGTTGTTTATTGTATGGTTTTGGAGTTGAAGCCGATGTCGGGAGATAACGGAGGCCGTTCAATGCCTTGTAGGTCAGGAAAAACCGGAACGGCGATGCCCGGATGGAGGACATTATACCGTTCCGGCTTGTCTGTTGTCGGGATGTCGTATCAAAGAGGTTCGATGCGGAAACGCATGGCGTAGTCGGTTCCGGACTTGATTCTGTATTCGTCCAATGCAGGAGGTCCGCAGCTGGCATTGCCGATACCTCTTTGTATGGCATCAAGGCTAAGTACGATTTCAGCCCTTTTCACCTTGTCAAGGTCGTGTCCGTACTTCACGTTCCAGATGTCTTTGTCGGTATAGTGCAATGCAGAGAATCCGAGCGTTCCGTCTGCAGTGATGCGTATGCCTTTTCCGCCATTGTCTGTGAATGACAGCCAGCGTGTGTCGGTACGGAATCCCATGGATTGGGTGCGCACATAATATTCACGCATCTGTTCGACTGTAGTCTTGTATCGTCCGACAAAGGCGGCATCGTTGCGGTCGGAATAGTTTTCAATGGGACCGCGCCCGTACCATGTGATATTTTCAAGATAGGGTGAAAGCAGGGCTTGGAGTCCGAGCCGAGGCAATGAATATTTATCCGGAGTGTGGAATGTGGTCTGTATGTCTATGGCCCCGCTGGCGGATATGATGTAGAAGATTTCATAATCCACGGTGTCTTTGCCCACAATGGTCTGTAAAGCCGTATTTACGTTCATTGACAGTCTGTTGTCAGCAACAGTATAGTTGAACTCATGCAGCTTTGTTATCGGCTCCTTCCACGCTAGCACATCATTGCTAATGGATCTGTACCAATTGAAGGCAGGGCCTTGCTGCCCGTGGAGTATGGTATGATTACCGTATGTCAAGTCTGTCATCTGCCCGGTTCGGGAATCAAAGGCCACTTGCACATTTCCACCTTCTATCCGCAGGATGTGTTGCTCTTCTGTATAGACATTGAGGGGTGTCGTTGTTGCCAGAATCTGGATTTCGGCCAACTGATGTTCATAGGCATTCAGGGCGAACTGCTGCCTTGCTATGCAATAACCGGCTTTAGCCCATAATTCATCCTTTTTCAGACGGACATTTAGGTTCAGGAAATATTCACCGTCTGTTTGTGCCGTGTAGTCATCGATGGGCAGGCTGATTGTGCTTGTATGGCGTGGCTGTGTATCAGGCAACTGGTCTATTTCCCCTTTCTTCACGGCCTTTCCATCTTTCATGATTTCATAGGAAAGACTGAACTCGTCCAGATTGTAGGATGTGTAACAGTTGGACAATATCAGTTCGTTATGTCCTTTCAATTCGAATTTGATATATTGGTAGATTTGCTTTACTTCAAGCAGTTTGGGCGTGATGCGTCGGTCTGCCGTTACCAGACCGTTGCAGCAGAAATCATTATCGTTGGGCTGATCTCCGAAAGAACCGCCGAAATAGAGCTTTTCCTGTGATTGTCCTGGTTTATACAGTGCCTGGTCAACAAAATCCCATATACAACCGCCAATCATGCGTACTGATTTGTTTTCGATATAATCCCAGTATTGGCGCAGGTTTCCAACAGAATTTCCCATGGCGTGGGCGTATTCGCAGAGGAAGAACGGTTTGTCGTTTCCGTTGCGGTCGGTTTCTTGCATGCCCTTAATCGATGGATACATGCGTGAGTCCATATCTGCCACTTCATTTTGTGATTCATAATGAATAAGTCTGTTGTCAATTGCTTTTATGGCATCGTATTCTGCTCTGATATTACATCCTGCTCCGGATTCGTTGCCCAGTGACCAGAATATGACAGAAGGATGGTTCTTGTCGCGTTCAACCATGCGTACAGCTCTATCTACATAGGCATCTTTCCATGAAGGGTTGTCTGTTATGGAGTGGTTACCGTGGCTTTCCTGGTCGGCCTCGTCCATCACATAGAGTCCGTAATAATCGTACAGGGCATACATTTTTGGATCGTTGGGATAATGGCTGGTACGAACAGTGTTCATGTTGTGTTTTTTGAATATCAGTATATCCTCAATCATGGACGAAACGGGAATGGCTTTGCCATAGGCAGGATGGGTATCGTGACGGTCGGCTCCTTTAAAGTAGGTTAGTACGCCGTTGATGTAAACCTTGTTTTCATGTACTTCAATTTTCCTGAAACCATATTTCTGGGATGTCACTTCTGCTACATTCCCGTTTTGGTCAATCAGTTCTATATTAAGTGTATAAAGATAAGGCTTTTCTGCACTCCATAACTTTGGCTTATTCACCTTGATGCTTAGTTCCAGGGACTTTTCCTCGTTTGTTTTCGCGCCTTTTCTCTTCTCTGTGTCTGATAACATGGCTTCCTGAAGCCCTACTTTCTTGAGGTTCTGGTCAAGAAGTGTGGCACGGATGCCATAGCGCCCCGTCTTCGTGCCATTATTACGTATGGTCATGCGTGCATTAAGTGTGGCTTTGCCGAACTGGTTGTCGATATCAGATGTCAGATAAAGGTCGCGTAGATATGTGGCAGGACGGGCGGTAAGATATACATCGCGGTGGATACCGCTGAGACGGAACATGTCTTGGTCTTCTAAATAACTGCCGTCAGACCATCGGTACACCTCTACAGCCAGAGTGTTTTTGCCTTGATGTATGTATGGTGTGATATCAAACTCTGCATCATTGTTTGCACCTTGGCTATAACCGGCTTTCTTGCCATTTATCCATACATACATGGCACTGTAACAGCCGTCAAAATGTAGGAAGACACGTTGCTTTTCCCATCCTGCAGGAATAATGAAGTCCCTGCGATAAGATCCTACAGGATTGGGCTCTTTGTATGCAGTATAGCCTTTTTGTGGCTGGATAAACGGTGGGTTGTTGAGGAATGGATAGGTTATATTTGTATATATGGGTGTTCCATAGCCTTGCATTTCCCAGTTTGAAGGAACGGTAATCTCATCCCATTTTGATACATCATAGTCGGGTTTATAGAAACTGACCGGTCGGTCTTCTGGCTGTTTTACCCAGTTGAATTTCCATTTGCCGTTCAGTAGCATGTATCTGCTGGATGCTGTGCGCAGCCAAGGTTTCTGCCAGGCCGGGTCGTTTTCCATCTCGCTTATGCTTGCAAAGGGAATAAACGTAGCGTGTCCTGGTTCCTTGTTAATGCCAATTACGGTCTCGTCCTCCCAGTCGTTGGTGCTCTTTGTCTTTGGTATGGTGATATCTGCACTGATATCCAGGTCGGACTTTTCAATGACCCATTGTTGGTTAGGGTCATTGTCGTTGGCCTTGACTTGCCATACGGGTTCGCCGAATTGAGGGGCATCACGCATGCCCATGTTCATGCCACTGGCAATGCAGGTAAACGTATAATGTCCTGATGCCTGTTTCTTGATATGCCATTGCTGGTTTGTGTTTCCCAGGCTTGTCTGCCATTGAATGATGTGGTGTTCCTGCTTCCCGTTTCCATTGTCAATGGAATGAGTGGAATAGGCATTGACAATGTTGTATATTCCTTCTGAAATGCGGATGAATCTCCACACTTGGCTGGCTTTGGTCTCTTTTCCTTTAGAAAGAAACAGCTCGGCGTTCTGTTGGATACTGTTCTGGTTGTCAAGCAGCAGTCCATTGGCTGTACGGATGACATAATTTGTCTGTGAGTCAAATTTCTGGGCATGCAGTGTGAGGGAGAGCATGCAGAACAGGATGACAGCCATACGTAGTACTTTTGTTCTCATAAAATTCGGGGATTATCAGGTTTGTTGGTATGTTCAATTGCCGCCTATCAGTCTTACAAGGCTGTATGCAACGATTCTATAGTCTTTGGTTATTGTTGCTGTGACTTTGAATCTGTCCATTTGTGATTCTCCATTAGCATTGATGAACTTTTCCGTGGCAGTAAATGCAATGGCCATATTGCCAGATGTCTCATCAATGTTCTTTTCTGTGAGTGAATAGTCACTGGTCGTATTCCATCCTTGTGTCTGGTGTTTAGGCTGATGAAGTTTCTTCATGTATGTCTTCACGTCATTTACTGTTGCGTTTTGCTTGCCGAGGAACACGCTTAATGGTTCTGACAAGGTTGTGGAGAGTTGTTCTTCATCTTCCATGGTCAGTGCCATGAAAAAGGTCCTGAACAGGCTGTCTATGGCTTTCTTGTCAGTCTCAGAGAGTTCTGTGTCAAGTTTCTGTAGCCTGTCGAGTGCATCATCCATGTGTTCTCCGCTGACATGTTCATCCATATATCGGCTATAGGCTTCCGGCGTATCTGTGCGGGTAGCTGTGTCCCAGTCAATGGAGTCAATGATATGCTTGGCTTCTGCTGAATGAGGCGATTCCGGATGTGTATCAAGGAAGCGTCTCAGTTCGGTTTTTGAACCACTTGTCACCGCATTTTTCCATTCTGCTGCTATAGCCATGAGCTGGTTAAGCTGGCCGCTGATGTCTGTCCTGTGGCTTTCCGGGGCATCAGGGAACGTGCTGAGGTAGCTTTGCAATACCAAAGTGTCGGTACTTGTTCTGGCATAGTCATAGGCTTCGGTCTCTCTCTCGTTTTGCTTGGTGAAATAGAGGAAGCCTACAACTCCACAGATGGCGATTGCGATGATGGTTGATGCGACAAGTACTGCTCCGTTTTTTTTCTTGGAGCGTGGAGATCCCGATGTCTGTGTGTGGGCTGTTTCATCCACGGGCTGACTGTCTTTGTTGCCACACCGGGGACATTGTCCTTGTTCTGTGAAATAGGCTTCACCACAGACTGGGCAGATAGCCACTTTGCCTGCAATTTCTATGCCACATGACGGGCATGTATGAGCCTTGTTGCTTACTTGGTGTCCGCATTCGGGACATTTTATAATAGCCATAGCCGTTCTATGTTTATTGTATATTCCTGGTTTTCCCAGACATGCCCTTTCTTCAGTCTGTCCGGTGTATGAACCTGATTTCCCTTAGCCCGTGTTTACCCATGAACCGGCTTTTGTCCACATGCCCGTTCACACCGTGGATGCTGCCCTTACCGGTATATTGCCACAGGGTGATGTCCTTGTTGTCGAAAAGTACAGGTTCATGTTCCGTGTATTGGGCAATCATGACTTTGTAATGGGTGAGCATGCCGAGAAGGTATTTGTTATAGAAGTTGGTGCCGGTATAGATGAGTGGTTTCTGTCCGTAGGCTTTCTCCACCATGTCCAGGAATACGGTCAGGGAGTCGAGGAACGCATCATCGGATAGTCCGCCCTTGGTTTCGATGTCTATCATGGGTATAAGGTCCTGTTGCTCCGGTCGGCATTGGGTCATGAAGTTGCGGAGCTGCAGTTCCAGACAGGTGCGTGGCCGGAAGAAGTGGTAGGAACCTACTTTAATACCGTGTCTGTGGGCCAGTTCGATGTTATAGGCGTAATAGCTGTCGATGCGGTCGCCGCCTTCTGTGGCTTTGAGATAGACGTAGGCTAGATGTGCGTTTTCACCTATGGCATCCCAGAACACTTCTCCTTGATAGTGGCTCATGTCGAAGCCATGTATATGGTCACATGTGTCTTCACATTGTATATAGTCGAACTGCTGTGCATGTATGTTGTTTATGAGAAGGAATAGCGTGAATATAGTAGTAAAAAAGCATTTCATGATGCAAAGATAATGTAAACTGGAGACAAAAGGAAAATTAAACGCCCTTTTTTGTCGGCATTTCGCTTATATGGAGTAGAAATGGCATGGAATGGGTCGTTTGTGTCGCTGTTTGTGCCGGTCAATGTGCTGTGGTGTGGTGTTTCCTGCCTATTCTTCTATTTCTGCCAGGCTGCGTGTGAAGTTGTGCAGCAGTGTGCTGATGCTTTCCACGGGTGCATAGCCCATGTAGCGGTAGGCGTGGCGCAAGGTGCGGCCGGTCGAAGTGGCATCGTTGTGCAGGAAGCCGCTGCGCCCTTGGCGGAAGTGCCAGTTATAAGACGGCTGCCCGGGATGTCGTCCGAGCTCATGCTCTGTCAAGGCAATGGCTTCACGCATGCAGCGGTCAAGAAACGGCACTTCTTCGGTATCGAAGCCGAAGAACGCCACGAGAATGCTGCCTTCGAGCTGTGCCATGCGACGGAGCTGGAGTTTACCCAGCCATCGGTCCGTTTTCACGAAGTCTATCCTGTCGCCTTTCTGCCGGAGCATCATGCCTAGTGCCATGATTCCCTGCAGGGAAATGCCGCTTTTCAGGATGTGGGCACTGTTCCACACGATGAGGTTCAGCAGTTCAAGCGATTCCACCGATGTGTCTATGGCGTGGCGTTCGTTGTCGCGGATGTTTTCCAGACGGCTGTTGAGCAGTCCGTTCTGCAGTGCCGACTGGCGTGTTGCTCCTGTCGGGATGCCGGTCGGGTCATCTGCGTGCTGTTGCCTGTAGTTGTGGAGCATGGCTGCCGTTGCTGCCGTGATGCCGTTGCAGTCGTAGTCAGCCAGTGACCGTGCGATATAGCCGCCCATTTCATGCGCATCGGCCATGGACAGGAGTTTACGCCATTTGAAGGCCGACATGGGTTCAAACAGCTCGTCGCTATGGAATGCGCCGATGCGCAGTGCGGTGAAGAAGTTGCGCTTGATGATGTTCATGAAATGTGTTGTGCAGAAAAAGTCCGGGCGGTCAGGAGTAGCGGCGTGGATACCGTATCAGGATGGCAGCTATGGTGAATGTGGCCAGCACTATGGGATAGTACAGATAGGGCAGGATGTCCACCGGATTGACTTTTGCCAGGCTGGCGGCCATGAGCATCTGTGCCCCATAGGGTATGAGGCCTTGCATGCAGCAGGAGAAGGTATCGAGAATGCTGGCTACCCTGCGGTTGTCCAGACCGTATTGTTCGCTGATGCGCCGGGCTATGCCGCCCACGGTGATGATGGCCACCGTGTTGTTGGCCGTACAGGCATCTATCAGTGCCGTGAGCGAACCGATGACCAGTTCCGCACCGCGTTTCCCCTTGATGTGGGCCGTGGTCTTCCTGATGATGTAGTCGATGCCGCCATTGTGCCTCACCATTTCGAACAGTCCGCCAGCCAGCATCGTGATGATGATCAGCTCACCCATCCCGGCCATTCCGTTGCCCATTGAACCGAACCAGCCGAACATGTCGCAGGTGTCTGTGAACCATCCGATGAGGCCTGTGAGCAGGATGCCGATGACGAGTACCACCATGACATTGACACCGCAGACCGCCGTCACGGGCACGGCAATGTAGGGCAGTACCTTGGCCACTTCCAGGGGTGGTAGTGTGGAGGGTGTCTCTATATCCATGCCCATCCAGGTGTAGATGACGATGATGAGCAGGGCGACGGGGATGACAATGAAGGCGTTGACACGGAACTTGTCGCTCATCTTGCAGCCTTGTGTGGAGGTGGCCACGATGGTCGTATCGGAAATGAAGGAGAGGTTGTCGCCGAAGAAAGCGCCGCTCACCACTACTGCCGTGAGCAGGGGAACGGAGGTCCCGGTCTGTTCGGCCAGTCCGGCGGCTATGGGTACCAGCGCCACGATGGTGCCTACGCTGGTGCCTATGGAGAGGCTGATGAAACAGGTGGCCACGAACAGGCCGGCCAGAAGCATGTTGTCGGGCAGGATGCGTAGCATCAGGTTCACTGTAGCGTCAATGGAGCCTATGTCCTTTGCCGATGTGGCAAAGGCACCGGCCAGCAGGAACACCCAGAGCATGAGCATGATGTTGGGGGTGCTGGCACCTCTTCCGAAGAGCGTGATGCGCTTGCCCAGCGACAGCCGGGGCGTGGTGGCCACGGCAAAGATGCCGGAAATGGCGAAAGCCACGCTGATGGGCACTTTGTAGAAGTCGCCGGCGAGGATGGAGGTGACCAGATAGAGCACCACGAACAGTGCCAGGGGGCTGAGTGCGCCTATGTGGCCGCGCTTGTCGGCAGACAGGTCATTTCTCATAACTGTGTGCGGCGGTAGAAATCCACGTTTTCCTTGGTGAGCAGTTCTATGGGCATGTAGTTCACGGGCTGCACCTTCTTCTTCAGCACAATGGCCTGGAACAGGGTGTTCACGCAGCAGTAGCCTTGCTGGTAGGCATGCTGGGCGATGAGGAAGGATATGCTGCCCTGGCGGAGGCACTCGGCGTTCTTGGCCACCATGTCATAGCCCATGATTTGTATGTCGCGCCGGTTGTTGCGCAGCAGGTAGTCGCCCACGATGTGGGCCTTGGAGTTGAGTGTTATGCAGTGATGGATGTCGGGATGCTCGTCGAAGAAGCTGCGTATCATGCGGTCGTATTCGGAGCGCGTGCCCATGTAAGGCAGCTTCAGCTCGCTGATGGCCACGGCAGGGTAATGGTCGTGCATGTAATGGCGGAAACCCACCTCGCGGTTGGCCTGCTGCTTGCTGGTCACGCGTCCGTCTTTCATCAGCTTGAGCAGCATGATCTCCTTCTCGCCCGAGGCAATGAGCATGAGCATCTTGGCGGCGAAGTAGCCACTGCAGAACGAATCCTGGCCCCAGAACGAGAGGGGGCGCAGGTCGGGCATGTAGGAGTCGAGCAGCACAAACGGTATCTGGCGTTCGTGGAGCTTGTCGGTGAATGCCCGTGTCACCTGCAGTTCGCCCGGGACAATGATCACGCCGTCCGGACCGGCTTCCAGGCATTCCTGTGACTTGGTGGCAAACGAGTCATTGTCGAACCGCTTGTAATGGGTAATGTGCACTTCAATCTGGAAATCGCGCAGCTGCTCCACTGCCTTGCGGGTGCCCTGTTCTATCTCCTCCCAGTAGGCCTCCGATTCATGTTGGGGCATGAGCAGGAAGAAGGTATAGACCTTGTTGTAGGCCAGCGCACTGGCATAGACATTGGGCTGATAGTTCATTTCCTTCAGTGCCTTTTCCACCTTCTCACGGGCTGATTTCGAGACGTTCGGGCGTTCATGCAGCACTCTGTCAACGGTCCCGACCGATACACCGGCTTTTTCGGCGATGTCCTTTATCCTGATTTTCTCTGTCATATATATGTTTATGAATATTAATTTGAGGCACGTGCGTTGATTGACAGGGTGAAATGCAGCCTGGCATGTTGCGGAGGGCAGGGCGGTGGCTTGCCGTTGCCACCAGGGCGTTTGTCCGTGTCTACTCTTTCCTTGTATTCAACTTACGATACCTGGATTATTGGTGTCTTGTTCCGAAAACAAATCTGAAAAAATCTGTGCAAAGGTACGAATAAAAGTTGGATTGTGCGAAAAGCACAGCCCAAAATTGTGTTTTTGGGGTTACGGATTTTCCATTTGAATTGAATTTTCTTTGAATTTCCGATATTCGTGAATTGCAGGTGGTTACAGGCAACCAGCAGCTTCACCCAACGTGGCATGCCTTATCTTGTATAGTTTCCGGAATTGAAAGTTCTGTCGATAATACCGCTGGGGGTGTGGGCGTCCCGCCCGCACATTCAGGACCGGCCATGTCACCATGGCACTTTTTTGCAGGATGGTGTGGCGATGTGCGGGCGGGACGCCCACACCCCCACAGCGGCATGCCGACAGTTTTTATTTCCGGAATCAGAATAGGGCTCAAAAATCAAAGTGTCAGAAATTTGCCGGTTTTTCTGACACTTTGATTTTTTCGGGGTCTTGGAAAAAAGACGGTTTTGGGCCAATTTTCATGTTAATAAGTGCAAAAAGTCGGTTTTTTGCACAAAACGGAAAAATCAGTTAAGTGTTAGGGGGGAAACACTTAACTGTTTCCAGAAAATTAGTTAACTATTTTCGATCCGGCACTTAAGTGTTTTTGAGGAAAAACTTAACTGTTTCGGGACGAAAATTCAGGTTTTTCGGCCTCAAAACTGCGATTTTCCGGCCAAAAGTGCGAAAAATGAGGACTGAAAACTGCACAAACCGACTGTTTTGTGCACGAATTTAATGGATTTTAAGTTAAAAATGGGTAGTTTTTGTTAATACTTTGTAACGGCAAAAACTTATATCATTGATTATCAGTAGTTTACAAAATAGTCCTCCGAAAGCGAAAATTCCCGCTGGCGCACAAAAAACCGTTCTCGCCCGATTCTCCGGAAAACGCCCGAAAATCAAAGTGTAAGCAAAAGTGTTAAAATTCTGACATTTTGATTTTCAGATTATTCCATTCTCCTGTCGGTTCCTGGGCATAGTGTCGGGTGTGTTTGCGTGATGCTGAATGGCGGCACTGGGGGTGTGGGCGTCCCGCCCGCACATTACGGACAGGCAAGCCACTTTTTTGCAGGATGGTGTGGCACGTGCGGGTGGGACGCCCACATCCCCAGCAGTTTTCCCGAATTTTTTTGCTTCCGGAAGCTGAATTACCGGACATCATCCCATACATCATTGACCATGTGATGGGACGGGACAGGGACGACAAGGTTTTCTCCGGATGCTGTTTTTGCCGTGATTGCCGGATGTTCAAAAAAAATGTAATTATTTTGCTATTCATGCGAATTGCAGTATCTTTGCAGACCGATAGGCCGCATCCTGGCACGGCAGCCTGATGGGTCAGGGCTTCTGCTCCCGGCTTGCGTCGCCTTATGCATGAAAACAACAGATGTGATATGAGAAAAGTCTTTGTCCACTTCATGTGGATTCTTCTTGCCCTCTCTTTATTGAGCGCATCAGCCGCCTTTATAGGCATCTGGAACGGCTGGATTGGCTATATGCCACCCATTGAAGACCTCCAGAACCCCATCAGCCGTTTTGCCACCCAGATATATTCTGCTGATGGAAAGGTCATCGGCACGTGGAACTTTAACCGCGAGAACAGGGTCTGCGTGGACTATTCCAGTCTGTCTCCGCACATTGTCCATGCGCTTATCGCCACGGAGGACATACGTTTCTATGAACACTCGGGCATAGACTTCAAGGCACTTGCGCGTGCGGTGGTCAAGCGCGGCATTCTCGGTCAGTCGCATGCCGGTGGCGGTTCAACCATCACACAGCAGCTGGCCAAGCAGCTTTATTCGGAAACTGCAGGTTCAAAGCTGGAGCGTCTGCTCCAGAAACCGATAGAGTGGGTGATAGCTGTGAAGCTGGAGCGCACTTATACCAAGGAGGAAATCATTGCGCTTTATCTCAACTACTTCGATTTCCTGCACAATGCGGTGGGTATCAAGACCGCATCGAACACCTATTTCAATAAGGAACCCTCTGAACTCAGCGTGGTAGAGGCTGCGCTGCTCGTGGGACTGTGCAAGAACCCGTCCTATTTTAATCCCATACGCTATCCGGACCGCTGCAAAAGCCGTCGCAATGTTGTGCTCGGGCAGATGAAGAAGGCCGGATACCTTACGGAGGAAGAATGCAGCAGACTGGGAGAGGAACCGCTTGGGCTGGATTTCCACAGGCCTGACCACAAGGAGGGTACAGCTCCGTATTTCAGGGAGTTCCTGCGCCTTTACATGACTGCGTCAATGCCTGATAGGGGAAACTATCCGGAGTGGAACAAGAACCAGTATGTCATTGACTCCATAGCCTGGGAAAACGATCCGCTCTATGGCTGGTGCAACAAGAACCTGAAGAAGGACGGTAAGCCCTATAACCTGAATGCCGACGGCCTGAAAGTATATACGACCATAGACTCGCGCATGCAACGCTATGCGGAGGAGGCCGTTTACAAGCATGTGGCACGCTATCTGCAACCGGAGTTCACCAAGGAAATCAGGCACAGGCCGAATGCGCCGTTTACCGACCAGCTCACCAAGAAGCAGGTGGAGCAGATACTGCATCGTTCGATGGCGCAGAGCGACCGCTACAGGGCAATGAAAGCCGCAGGAGCCGATGAGGCCGAAATAGAGAAGGCTTTCAATACGCCTACAATGATGTCCGTGTTCACTTATCATGGCGATGTGGACACGACAATGACACCCATGGACAGCATCAGATACGTGAAGTCGTTTCTCAGGGCCGGTTTCATGAGCATGGAACCCCTGACCGGCCATGTCAAGGCATACGTGGGTGGCGTGGATTTCACACATTTCATGTATGATATGGTCATGAACGGCAGAAGGCAGGTGGGATCGACCATCAAGCCTTTCCTTTACTCCCTGGCCATGGAAAATGGATTCACACCTTGTGACAAGGCTCCCAATGTGCAGCAGACATATATCGTGGCCGGGAAACCATGGACACCGCGTAATACAAGCAAGTCGAATTATGGGCAGATGGTGACGCTGAAATGGGGGCTGGCACAGTCCAACAACTGGATTTCCGCCTATTTGATGAGCCAGCTCAATCCGCAGCAATTCGTCAGCATGCTGCACGACTATGGCATCAATAATCCGGACATCCATCCTTCGATGGCTCTGTGTCTGGGGCCTTGTGATGTGTCTGTGGCCGAAATGGTCAGTGCATACACCACCTTCGCGAACAACGGCATCAGGACTGCACCGCTTTTCGTGACACGCATAGAAGACAATAACGGGAACGTCATCACGCAGTTCCAGCCTCGCATGAACGAGGTAATCAGTGCCGAAAGTGCAAACAAGATGCTGATATTGCTGAAAGGTGTCGTGGACGGTGGAACAGGAGGAAGGTTGCGCTACAAGTATAATTTCACGGGTGATATCGGTGCGAAGACAGGAACCACAAACAGGAATTCGGATGCGTGGTTCATGGGATTGACTCCGGAACTGGTGAGTGGCTGTTGGGTAGGAGGAGAAGACCGTGACATACATTTCGGGTCGATGCGGTTGGGACAGGGCGCATCAATGGCGCTGCCAATATGGGCCTATTACATGAAAGCGGTCTATGCGGACAAGACTCTCCAGTACAACCCGAATGCAACCTTTGACATTCCGGAAGACTATGATCCGTGTGCCAGGGAAGACGGAATGGTAGAGGCAATGGACATTGACGAGGTGTATGAATGAAATGCAATGTTTGGTTCGTATGTCCTATATATAATATAAGGTGTAAGCTGTACACTTCCTTGATTTCCGTCAATTCCTCGTCTTTTTATATAAAATTTTCGAAAAAAGTC
>JBJEHA010000071.1:0-7671 GCA_051875605.1 Prevotella sp.
CAAGCAGACACAGCCACAGCCACAGAACAAACAGCCACAGCCACAGAACAAACAGCCACAGCCACAGAACAAACAGACGCAGTCTCAGGACCAGCAGGGCAGAAGCAGAAGGAACAAGCCGCGCAGAAAACCGTCTGCAAAGCCCCAGACTTCGGCGAGACAGCCTGTCAATGCTGTTCCTGCCCCAAAGGAAGGAAAGATCGCTTCCATGCTGAAGAAGCCGCTGAGGTGGATCAGGTCTTTGGGAAAGAAACAGTGAGCACGGGCAATCATGCCCCTGTGCCGACTTCCATACAACAGTGTACCGACTACTTCGAATCGGTACACTGTTTTTATTTTAGTTACGAAAAACACGTAAAAACTTACTTTTTTCCACTTTTTACCCATAAAATCTTACTTTTTGTTTGTTTTTTCACCAAAATACTTTACCTTTGCACCCGATTTGAAAATTCAGTATTAACAAACAATAAAAGATTCACTTATGAATGCAGTAGCAATTGTGGAAACACTGAAACAGCGTTTCCCGAACGAGCCTGAGTACATACAGGCCGTCAGCCAGGTACTCGGAACCATTGAAGAGGAGTACAACAAGCATCCCGAATTTGAGAAGGCCAACCTCATCGAGCGTCTTTGCATACCCGACCGTCTGATTGAATTCCGTGTGACATGGGTAGATGACAAGGGAAATGTGCAGACCAACATGGGATACAGGGTGCAGCACAACAACGCCATAGGCCCGTACAAGGGAGGCATACGCTACCACAAGTCCGTGAACCTGAGCATTCTCAAGTTCCTCGCTTTCGAGCAGACTTTCAAGAACTCGCTCACCACGCTGCCCATGGGTGGCGCAAAAGGCGGTTCCGATTTCTCGCCACGTGGCAAGAGCAATGCCGAGGTGATGCGTTTCTGCCAGGCTTTCATGAACGAGCTTTACCGCCATATCGGCCCGGACGAGGACGTTCCGGCTGGTGACATCGGTGTCGGCGGTCGTGAAGTGGGCTACATGTTCGGCCAGTACAAGAAGCTCACCCACCAGTTCCATGGCATCCTTACCGGCAAGGGACTCGAGTTCGGCGGTTCGCTCATACGGCCTGAGGCTACCGGCTACGGAAACGTCTATTTCCTGCAGAACATGCTCCAGACACGCGGCATTGACCTGAAGGGCAAGAGTGTGCTGGTGAGCGGGTCCGGAAATGTGGCGCAATACACGGTGGAGAAGCTCATCCAGCTTGGCGCGAAGCCTGTCACTCTGTCCGATTCCGACGGCTATATCTATGACCCTGATGGCATCGATGCAGAAAAGCTTGCCTATGTCATGGAACTGAAGAACATCGAGCGCGGACGAATCAGCGAATATGCAGAGAAATACGGTGTGAAATATGTGGCCGGAGCCAAGCCGTGGTTCGAGAAAGCCGATATCGCCACACCATGCGCCACGCAGAACGAAATCAACGAGGAGGCGGCGCGCGCGCTTGTGGCCAATGGCGTGTTTGCCGTGAGCGAAGGTGCCAACATGCCTACTACTCCCGAGGCCATCAAGGTGTTCCAGGATGCCAAGATACTCTATTCTCCGGGAAAGGCCGCCAATGCCGGTGGCGTGGCTGTGTCCGGCCTCGAGATGAGCCAGAACTCCGAACGTCTGCGCTGGAGCCGTGAGGAGGTCGATGCCAAGCTGCACGACATCATGAACGACATCCACGCCAACTGCGTGAAGTATGGCACGGAGCCGGATGGCTATATCAATTATGTGAAAGGCGCCAATGTGGCCGGGTTCCTCAAGGTGGCCAAGGCCATGATGGCACAAGGCATTGTATAGGAGTCAGCTTCTTTCATGATATTTTCGCCCTTCTGCGTGGACAGTTCCCCGCGGAAGGGCGTTTTTCGTAGGCTCGGCATGAGCCCTGAGCACAGCCAGGACAAACGACACGCTGCGCAGACAGGGATATGTATGCCTTGCGGACGCATGCAACGAGCGGATTCCGTACAGGAGCTGCCGTTCTCTGCCCTTCTTTCACGGCATGCTGGGGGAAGGCTGAAAACGTAAAGCGGAAATACTGAACCGGAAATTCCGGAAGAGTGAACTGGAAGGTTGCGGGAACTTAACTGCAATCTGTAGTTCACGCCGTGGAATATAGTGTTCACGCCGTGGAATATAGTGTTCACGCCGTGAAATATAGTGTTCACGCCGTGAACTGCAATTTACGCTTTGCATTCTGGAAGATTTCTGTTAGCTTTTCTGAAGTTTCCGGTTCGCTTCCCCGACTTTTCCCCTTGTGCTTCCCGCGCGCTCTGAGACAGCCTTCCCGGGAGGTCTGCGAAAGGATCCGGAAAGGGCGGTGGAAGCCTCTGTGAGGAAAAATAGTATAAAAACAATGCGGTTTCACTCCTTTTTCGGTTTTTCTTTGTAACTTTACACGCAGTTTGCACCTGTTGCAACCTTGGCTGAAAAAACAAAAAAACGACATAAATGCTTTTCAAATGGAATTACGAGACACCTACACCTCAAGAAAGACAAGCAGCTGACGAACTGGGCGAGAAGCTGAACATCAGCCCCATTCTCGCTCAGCTCCTTATCCGCCGGGGCATTGCCACCGAGTCGGCCGCCAGGCGGTTTTTCAGGCCCCAGCTTTCCGACCTCATCAATCCTTTCCTGATGAAGGACATGGACATTGCCGTTGACAGGCTCAATGATGCCATGGGCAGGAAGGAGCGCATACTGGTCTATGGCGACTATGACGTGGACGGTTGCACGGCGGTGGCTCTTGTATATAAGTTCCTGCAGCAGTTCTATTCCAACATCGACTATTACATACCCGACCGCTACGAGGAGGGCTACGGCGTGAGCCGGAAAGGAATAGACTATGCCAGGGAAACGGGTGTCAGTCTCATCATTATCCTCGACTGCGGCATCAAGGCCGTGGAGGAAATAGCCTATGCCAGGAGTGTGGGCATAGATTTCATCATCTGCGACCACCATGTGCCCGACGAGGTGCTGCCGGAGGCCGTGGCCATACTCAATCCCAAAAGACCCGATGACCCCTATCCTTTCAAGCACCTCTGCGGGTGTGGAGTGGGATTCAAGTTCATGCAGGCCTTTGCCAAGAACAACGGCATCCCGTTTTCCCGGCTCATCCCGCTCCTGGATTTCTGTGCAGTGAGCATTGCGGCCGACATTGTGCCCGTTGTCGATGAGAACAGGATCCTGGCCTTCCACGGGCTGAAGCAGCTCAACCAGAACCCGAGTGTGGGGCTGAAGGCCATCATCGACATCTGCGGGCTCAGCGGGCGCGAGATTTCCATGAGCGACATCGTGTTCAAGATAGGCCCCCGCATCAATGCTTCCGGGCGCATGGAGAACGGCAAGGAGAGCGTGGACCTGATGGTGGAGAAGGACTTCACGCACGCTTTGCTCGAGGCCAAGCACATTGACGGCTACAACGAGCAGCGCAAGGATATAGACAAGCAGATGACGGAAGAGGCCAACCAGATCGTGTCGAGACTGGAAAGCCAGAAGCACCAGTCGTCCATCGTGCTTTATGACGAGAACTGGAAGAAGGGTGTCATAGGCATCGTGGCTTCAAGGCTCACGGAAATCTACTTCCGTCCCACCGTGGTGCTGACGCGTGACGGCGACTTCGCCACCGGTTCGGCCCGCAGTGTCACCGGATTCGATGTCTATGCAGCCATAAAGAGCTGCAAGGACATGCTGCTCAATTTCGGCGGCCATACCTATGCGGCGGGACTCACGTTGCGCTGGGATGACATACCACGCTTCCGGAAGCGTTTCCAGATGTTCGTGGAGGAGCATATCCAGCCGGAACAGACCGAGGCCCTGCTCAATATCGATGCGCTCATCGACTTCAAGGACATCACCAAGCGGCTTCATACTGACCTGAAGAAGTTCGCTCCTTTCGGCCCCTGCAACCCCAAGCCCCGGTTTTGCACTACGGGAGTGTATGACTATGGCACAAGCAAGGTGGTGGGGCGTGAACAGGAGCACATCAAGCTGGAGCTGGTCGATTCGAAGTCGAGCAATGTGGTCAACGGCATAGCTTTCGGGCAGAGCGCGTCGGCCAGATACATCAAGTCCAAGAGAAGCTTCGACATCGCATATACCATAGAGGACAACATATTCAAGCGCAACATGATCCAGCTGCAGATTGAGGACATAAGGCCTGCAGAGGAGCCGGAAGGCGAGGACTGAGCCACATCGACACGGGAACAGCAAGACGAAAGGACAGTAGGTGCACAACGGGAACAGATACCTTGAAATCCTGCGGGAATACTGGGGATACGACAGCTTCAGGGGCATTCAGCAGGACATTGTGGAAAGTATAGGCAGGGGCAGGGATACGCTCGGACTGATGCCCACGGGAGGTGGAAAGTCCATAACGTTCCAGGTTCCGGCACTTGCCCTTGAGGGGGTGTGCATTGTCATCACACCGCTCATAGCACTCATGAAGGACCAGGTGGAGCACCTGCGCCAGAGAGGAATCCAGGCCGCTGCTGTCCATGCCGGCATAACAAGGCAGGAGACGCTTACCATTCTGGACAACTGCATCCTGGGCAGTACCAAATTCCTGTATATAGCACCAGAGCGCATAGGTTCGGAGTTGTTCCAGAACAAGCTCAGGCGCATCAGGGTGAGTTTCATTACCGTAGATGAAGCCCACTGCATCAGCCAGTGGGGATATGATTTCAGGCCTTCCTACCTGCAGATTGCGGAAATCCGCAAGCTGAAACCGGAGGCAGCTGTTCTCGCACTTACGGCAACGGCAACGGCTGAGGTGATAGACGACATACAGCACAGACTGGGATTCAAGGCTCCTAACGTGTTCCGCATGAGCTTTGAGCGCAGGAATCTGGCCTATGTGGTCAGGGAAACGCCCGACAAGCAGGAGCAGATGGTCCATATCCTGAACAGTGTGCCGGGCAGTGCCATTGTGTATGTGAGAAGCAGACAGCGCGCAGCTGACATTGCCAGGGAACTGGAAAAAAGAGGAATCACGGCAGCCTATTATCATGCCGGTCTTGAGCACATGACCAAGGACCAGCGGCAAAAGGCCTGGCAGGAAGGCGCAAAAAGGGTGATGGTGGCAACGAATGCCTTCGGAATGGGAATAGACAAGCCGGATGTGAGGGTGGTCATACATATAGACTGCCCAAGTTCCATTGAGGCCTATTTCCAGGAAGCGGGAAGGGCAGGACGGGACGGGCAGAAAGCCTATGCCGTGCTGCTCTATAACGACAGCGACACGCACAAGCTGCAGAAACGCATTGCCGACGAGTTCCCGGAGAAGAGGCTTGTCATGGACATCTACGAGCACCTGGCCTGTTTTTACCAGATTGGAGTGGGGAGTGGGGAAGGCCATACGTTCCGTTTCGACCTGGATGTGTTCTCGCGTAACTTCAGGCATTTTCCTACACAGGTGCTTTCTGCCATGAAAATACTTGAACGTGCAGGATACATAGAATTCGATATGGATCCGAACAACAGGACGCGTGTGAAATTCATCCTGGGCAGAAACGAGCTTTACATGCTCCGTGAGGGACAGCCCAACGAGGAGGCTGTAATCACGGCTTTGCTCAGGAACTATGGCGGTCTGTTCAATGAATACGGCTATATAGACGAGACCCTCATTGCACAGGCTACCGGATTGACAAGGGAACAGGTCTATCTCACGCTGAAAAGTCTCAACCGCAAAAGCATACTGCACTTCATACCTCAAAGCAGGATGCCTGTCATCACCTATATGCGCGACAGGTGTGAAAAAGAGCGTATGGTGCTGTCAAGGGAAGTGTACGAGCAGCGGAAGGAAGAATTTGAGAAACGCATCAAGGCTATCACGGCCTATGCAATGAACAACGATGTTTGCCGTAGCAGGCAGTTGCTCAGGTATTTCGGGGAGGAAAAGACCAGAGACTGTGAAATCTGTGATGTCTGCAATGCACGCAATGCCCATACACCGGCAAAGGAAAACGCCCGGGAGAGGGCACTTAAAGCCATCTGTAACCATCTGAAGGACGGGCGGAAGCACAGGTTAAGGGAACTGCTCGAACTGAATCTGCCGAAACAGCCCTTGGACGAGGCTCTGGAACTGCTTGTGCATGAAGAGACTATAGGCATTGACGGACATCTCATCTGGCTGGAGAACGGGAAACTGCAGGTAGCCGGCAATAAAGAATCATGAACCGTTTCTGTACCAAGACAAACGATATAATTCCATCCATACATTAACATGACGACAACAGCCCATACATTGTCACAGGACACCATCTGTGCGATTGCAACAGCACAGGGGGGTGCAATTGGCGTAATCAGGATTTCGGGCGCAAAAGCCATATCCATAGCTGATTCTGTTTTCATCCCCTGCAAGGGAAAGCCCTTGTCCCAAAGAAACGCAAATACCGTCACCTATGGATGCGCAAGGAACAGGAAGGGGGAAATCGTGGATGAAGTGCTGGTGAGCCTTTTCCGGTCTCCGCATTCCTATACAGGTGAGGACGCTGTGGAAATATCCTGTCATGGTTCGCAATACATCCTCAACAGCATCTTGCAACTGCTCATTGACCAGGGATGTCGCATGGCTTGTGCCGGGGAATACACACAACGGGCTTTCCTTAACGGGAAAATGGATCTGAGCCAGGCTGAGGCGGTAGCCGACCTGATAGCGTCGACCAACAAGGCCACGCACCGTATGGCTATGGGGCAGCTCAGGGGAAATGTATCGGATGAACTTTCGGCCCTGCGGGACAAACTTCTCAAGCTGACTTCGCTGCTGGAATTGGAACTGGACTTTTCAGACCATGAGGAACTGGAGTTCGCAGACCGTGATGAACTGCTGGAAATCGCTACAGCAATAGACGGGCGTATCACTGCTCTCGCGCATTCCTTTGCTGCTGGAAATGCAATGAAGAACGGCATTCCTGTGGCCATTGTCGGTAAGACAAATGTAGGGAAGAGCACATTGCTCAACAGGTTGGTCGGTGAGGAAAGGGCCATCGTAAGCAATATACATGGAACGACAAGAGACGTCATAGAAGACACGGCAGTCATACATGGAATAACGTTCAGGCTGATAGACACGGCAGGCTTGCGGAACACACTGGATGAGATAGAGCGAATCGGTATAGGACGCTCATACCGGAAAATAGATGAGGCTGCTGTCGTGATGTGGCTGGTAGATACTCTTCCTGCAGAAAGCGAGATAGATGAAATGACACAAAGATGCAGGGATAAACAGCTCATTGTGGTAAACAGCAAGACTGACCTCAACGATTTCACTGGTGAATTACGGCAGCAATATCCGCATCTGACGGTCATCGGAATCAGTGCCAGGCAGGGCAGGAATATCCCTGACCTGCAGGAAACCATCTATAAATCAGCAAATCTGCCACAGATACATGAGAATGATGTCATTATTACATCTGCCCGTCACTACGAGGCTTTATGCCATGCACACGACAGCATCAGCCGGGTCATAGAAGGGCTGGACATGCAGCTAAGCGGGGATTTGCTAAGTGAGGATCTCCGCATCTGCCTTGACCATCTTGCAGACATTACGGGTGGGGCAATCACTCCTTCCGAGACGCTCTCGAATATCTTCAGTCATTTCTGCATCGGGAAGTAGGTAGTGATTACCAACGATTAGCATATATCATCAATGATTA
>JBJEHA010000072.1:0-37621 GCA_051875605.1 Prevotella sp.
AAGCCTCTGAACGCTTCGCAGTATGCTTATCTGCTCAATGAGGCGTTGCAGAACGATGGAAAATCTCCATTCTATAACTATGAAGACTATAAGCTGTACCAGAATCATACGGATCCTTATCTGCATCCGGATATCAACTGGTCGGATGAGTTGCTGAAGAGCAGTGCCATTTCCCAGTCCTACAACCTGAATGTATCGGGTGGCGGAAAGGTGGCCCAGTATTTCATCAGCTTGGGTTATCTGAATGAGCAGGGTCTTTTCAAGACGGATGATTCTAACGGCTATAACACCAATTTGAATTTCAACCGTTACCTTATTTCTTCTAAGGTCAACATCAACATTACCGATGATTTCACGGCAACGATGACGGCTATCGGACGAATCGAAGAAGGCAATCAGCCTGGCGGAACCGGCAGTGGCTATAGTGACCTGTTGCTGAACATCTACCAGACAGCCAACAATGCTTATCCTATCTACAACCCTGATGGGTCTTGGGGTGGTTCTATGTCAAATCAAAACAACCTGATGTCGCAGACAATCAATTCTGGTTATATGTCGGATAATTCAAGAGACATTTCTGCATCGTTGAAGTTGAACTATGATTTCTCGAAATTGGTGGAAGGTCTCTCTGCACATGCAATAGGAAGCATCTCTACCCAGAACAGGACCGCCATCATCCGTACAAAGAGAGCTGCTGTTTATCAGTATAAGGTTGACGAGAACGGAAATCCTGTTTACACGATGTATGGTTCCAACTCGCCACAGTCAAACGATTTCAGGGACATAGCTACATACCAGCAGATGTATGGTCAGTTTGCTGTGGATTACAAGCGCCGCTTCGGTCTCCACGGTCTCCATGCTTCTTTGATGGGTGACACCCGTCATGAGGTAGATGACTATGACCTGCCCTCACTGCCTTCAAATATCATGGAAAGTGTGAAGTACGACTACGACCAGCGTTATTTTGCACAGCTTGCAGTGACACAGAGCTATTATAACCGTTATGCTCCCGGAAACCGTTGGGGCAACTTCTTTGCCGTAGGTCTGGGTTGGGACATCGCCCGTGAGAAATTCATGGAGAATGTGGATTGGGTGAACAAACTCAAGCTGCGCGCTGTCTATGGAAATACCGGAAACGGTGTGAACAACTCCGGATATTATATCTGGCGTCAGACCTATTCTGACCAGGGAACGTCTTACTATCCGTTTGGTGTGTCCATGAGTAATGCTTACCGTTTCGTTACAGAAAACGGTTTGGCTAATCCCTACATTACTTGGGAAAAGGCCCATAAGGTGAACATTGGTCTGGATGCTTCTTTCTTCAACGACAGGCTGGCTGTGACATTCGACTACTACAATGACAAGTATTACGATCTTCTCCAGACACGTGGCAAGAGCATTGAATTGCTTGGTACCAGCTATCCGGCAGAGAATATCGGTAAGTCAAGACGTTCAGGAACAGAATTGACTTTGACATGGCAGGATAATGTCGGCACGTTCAACTACTATGTCACTGGCAACTGGTCGGTTGAGTATAGCAAGTTGCTCTTCATGGATGAACAACGTGTTGAATACGATTATCAGCGGCAGACAGGAAGAACTCTGGGTACACAGTTCGGTTTGATAGCTGATGGATTCCTTACAGCTGAGGACATCGCCAACGGTTATCCTGTCATGAACGGATGGGCGAACAAGGTTCAGCCCGGTGATGTGAAGTACAAGGATCTTAACGAAGACGGTGTTATCGATGAATACGACAAAGCTGTCATCGGCGGTGACAAGCCGAAAGGATACTTCGGTATTGACCTCGGTTTTGAATGGAAAGGACTGGAGTTCTCCATGTTCTGGCAGGGATGCTATAACCGTGACCTTTATGTAAGTGACAGGACTTTGGTAGAAGGTTTCCAGTCCATTAACGGTGGTTATGGACAGGCTTATCAGAATATTCTGAACCGCTGGACTCCTGAAACAGCAGCAACAGCTACCTATCCGAGACTTTCAGCCGGTGGCAATACCTATAACTATGGTGGCTATTATGGTTCTTCGCTGTGGATGCATTCTGGCAACTACATCCGTCTGAAGAATATCAGCTTAGCCTATAACCTTCCTGCTGCATTCTGCCGTGACCATCTTGGTGGCGTGCGTGTGAAAGTATTCTTCAACGCCCAGAACCTGCTCACCTTCTCGGCTTGCGACTTGGTCGATCCGGAAGTGACGTTTACAAGTTCGCCGCTGCAGCGTTGCATTTTCACAGGTATAAACCTCAACTTCTAACTCTTGACGATTATGAAAAAATACATAAAATTAGCGTTGGCAGCTGTTGGTTGCACCGTTGTGCTGGGTGCTTGCAACGACAACTACGAGTCGCTGCCAGTTGACCAATACACGGAGGATTTCCTTTTCTCCACGACCGACTCTGCTGGTACCAAGGCGTTAGGCTTTATCAGTACCATTTATAATGCATTGCCTAATGGTCATTTCCGTGTGGGCAATAACTATCTGGATGCAGCCTCAGATGATGCCTTGTCCATCAACAACTCATCTGACTGTGATGTCCTCAAGCTGCAGTTGGGACAATACACTCCTTCAACCCGTGTATCGTCTGAAATGACTTGGGGTTCTTGGTATCAGGCCATCCGCAAGGCCAATATCTTCATCAATGGTGTAGATAGGGTTCCTTTTAAGGCTACCTATGTCAATGCACTGGGCGAAACCCGTCAGATGGGTGTCTCACTCAAGGCTGAAGCCCGTTTCCTTCGTGCATACTTCTATTTTGAACTGCTTCGCCGCTACGGTGGTGTGCCTCTGTTGGGCGACAAGGTCTATGACATCAATGACAATCTTGAACTTCCTCGCAATACTTTCGGCGAGTGTGTGGACTACATTGTCAGCGAGCTTGACCTGGTGAAGGACTCGTTGCGTCCCAGCCCGATTGTCGATGCCGGTACATACGGCCACGCTGTGACCAAGGAGGCTTGCGATGCGCTCAAGTCCCGTGTCCTGCTCTATGCAGCCAGTCCGCTGTTCAATGAGCGCCCGATTGAGGCCAACAATGAGCTGGTGGGCTATGCAGTCTATGATGCCGACCGCTGGAAACAGGCCGCTGATGCAGCCCGCGATTTCATAGCCGGTTATAGTCTTGGCGGTACAAAGACGTTCAAGCTGACTTCTAATTTCAGGAATGTGTTCTTGGGTTATTACCAGAAGCTGTCCAATCCTGAGCTGATTTTCTTCCGCCAGGGCAGCAGTAACAGTACAAGCATAGAGAACAACAACGGTCCGTTGGGATTCTCTGGCTCAAAACTCGGACATGGATATACGAATCCTACTCAGAACCTGGTTGATGCTTTCACCATGAAGGACGGAAAGCCCATCGGCATGAGCGACAAATATGTCTATGATTCGCAGAATCCTTATGCCAACCGCGACCCGCGTCTTGACCTGACTGTGCTCCATCACGGCTCACAGTGGTTGGGAACGACCCTTCAGACCAATCAGGGCGGTGCACACAACCCGTCGTCTGGAGAGCAGTATTCGCAGACGAGCTATTTCTCCTGCAAGTTCATGGGTGACTTTACTTCAAAGACAGAGTACAGTGGCGTTTACCATCACTGGGTAATGTTCCGCTATGCAGAAATGCTGCTCAACTATGCTGAAGCTACCAATGAGTATTATGGACCTGCATTTGAGGAGGTTATCGGCGATGAGGAGCACATGGGTCCGCGCAAGGCCATCGAAATGTTGCGTAAGCGTGCTGGAATCGAGGCTGGCGCAGACGGGCTTTACGGAATCCCCGCAGACCTGACAAAAGAAGAGATGCGTGAGATTATCCACAATGAACGCCGTGTAGAGCTGGCATTCGAGGAGCACCGCTATTTCGATATCCGCCGCTGGCGTGAGGCAGAAGAAATATACAAGCATCCTCTTCAGGGCATGAATATTCAGGTAGGTATGAATACCACTTCATACTCCGTAATTGACCTGTTGGATGTACAGTTCGACATCCGTCGGTATTTCTATCCTATCCCTTACAGCGAAGTTATCAAAAACGAGAACATGGTTCAAAACCCTAACTGGAACTGATTATGAAAAGACTTGTATTTATATGGATATTCCTATGTGCAGCAGTATGCACATTTGGCCAGAAAGTCACCGGTATCGTGTCAGGTGCCGATGATGGCGAACCGCTCATGGGTGTCACCGTGCGTGTCGTAGATGGAAAGGCCACAGCCATTACGGATATTGATGGCCATTTCGCCATCGATGCTAAAGTAGGCGACCGTCTGCAGTTCAACTATATCGGCTTTATCAAGAGAGAACTGACAGTTAAGGGCTTCTCTGAACTCAATGTTGTCATGCAGGCCGATGCCAATGACCTTGACGAAGTCGTGGTTGTGGGTTACGGTCAGGCCAAGCGTATTACCATGACTGGTGCCGTATCAGCCATTACCGGTAAGGAACTGCAGAAGGTGCCTGTGAGCAGTGTGCAGAATGCACTCCAGGGAAAACTTCCCGGATTCTTCTCGCAGCAGCGTACCGGTCAGCCCGGTAAGGATGCTTCTGACTTCTTTATCCGTGGTGTCAGCTCCCTTAATACTGGCGATGGTAACAAGCCGCTCATCATTGTCGATGACGTGGAGTTCTCTTACGAGCAGTTGTCGCAGATCAACGTCAATGAAATCGAGAGCATCTCTATTCTGAAAGACGCTTCTACCACTGCTATCTATGGTATCAAGGGTGCCAATGGTGTACTTGTGGTAAAGACACGCCGTGGTTCCGAAGGCAAGCCCAGAATCAATGTACGTCTTGAAAGTGGTGTGCAGATTCCAGTACGTACGCCGAATTTCCTCGGTTCATACGATACGGCTACTCTCGTGAACGAGGCTTACGAGAATGATGGTCTGGTTCCGATGTTCACTGAGGAAGACCTCGAGCATTTCCGCACGGGTGACGATCCCTATGGACATCCCGATGTGAACTGGTATGACAAGATTTTCAAGGACATGGCTGCACAGTCGAACGCCAACATCGATGTTTCCGGTGGCTCCAACAAGCTCCAGTATTTCGTTTCGTTGGGCTATTTCTCGCAGAACGGTCTGATACGCGATTTCTCCAGTGGTGATGATATCAACAGCAACTACCTCTATCGCCGTATGAACTTCCGTTCCAACCTCGACTTCCAGGTAACAAAGAACCTGTCCATGCGACTTGACCTCAACTCACGTTTCATGAACATCAACGAGCCTCACGGCATCAACGCTACGGGTTCCATCTATTCCTTCAAGGAAATGCACCCCTATTCGGCTCCGTTCCTGAATCCTGACGGTTCTTATGCATACCTTTATGACACCGACGGCTACAAGCCTACGCTCAATGCCCGTCTTGCCAACGAAGGATATACCCGTATCCGCCGCAATGACAACAACCTGCTCTATCAGACCAACTGGAAGATGGACTTCCTGACACCGGGATTGTCCACCAGCTTCCGTGTGGCCTATTCTACAAAGGACGAGAGCCATAGGCATGTCTTCCGCGGTGAGTATCCCACCTATCACTACAATCCGGAAACCGGGCTTTACAACATCAACCCCAACGGTGTCTATACTCCCGGTACTTATGTTGTGAGTGGTGGTACTGCAGCTGCCCAGAAGAACCTCAACTTGCTGGCCACCGTCAACTACGCCCGCGTATTTGATGAAATCCACGATGTAAACGTCATGTTCCTTTACAACCGTGAGAATGAGACCAACGAGAAGGATGGCGACAAGGTACCCGACAAGTTCACAGGTATCACAGCCAAGCTCAGCTATAAGTACAAGAACAAGTATCTTGTGGATTTCAACGCTGCCTACAATGGTTCTGACCGTTTCTCCGCAGACAACCGTTATGGTTTCTTCCCTGCACTGGGTGTGGGCTGGAGCATTTCCGAGGAAGACTGGTTCAAGAACAACATCAAGGGTGTTGACCTGCTCAAGATCCGTGCATCTTACGGTCTCGTAGGTTCTGACGTGGCACCAGGCAACCGTTACCTCTACAACCAGGTATATGAGTCAGGCGACCGCTATTTCTTCGGTGAGCGTCCGGTAGGATATCAGGGCTATCGTGAAGGTTCCTTGGGCAATGCCAACGTGACCTGGGAGAAAGCCCGCAAGTTTGACCTCGGTATCGACTTGAACCTTTGGAACAGAATCAGCTTGACCGTTGACTACTTCTATGACAAACGATACGACCAGCTTGTCACACGTAATGACGTTCCGCTCATCCTCGGTATCGGAACCTCTCCGCTCAACGTGGCAGAGACCGAGAACAAGGGTTTCGACGGAAACATCAGCTACCGTGACCACTTCGGCGACTTCTATTTCAACACCAACTTCGTGTTCTCCTATGCAAAGAACAAGATTCTCTATGCTGCAGAGGCACAGCAGCGTTATCCCTGGCTGGCGCAGACCGGCCGTCCTATCGGACAGCCCTTCGGCTATACCTGGATCGGCTACTACACTCCTGAGGATATTGAACTGATCAACGCCGGTGACGAGAATGCTCCTGCCGTGCCCAACACCGATATTCCCGTACAGGCCGGTGACCTCAAGTACAAGGATCTCAACAATGATGGTGTAATCAACGACTTCGACAAGGGTGCCATCGGCAAGCCGAACCTGCCCAATACCACATTGGGTTGGACCATTGGCGGCAGCTACAAGGGCTTCTCGCTCAGCGTGCTCTTCCAGGGTTCGTTCAACTACAGCTTCTCTGTGGTGGGTACAGGTATCGAGCCGTTCAAGAGCCAGTTCCAGCCGCTCCACCAGCAGCGCTGGACACTCGAACGCTACGAGAACGGAGAGCCTATCAACTTCCCGCGTCTGACCAGCAATGCCAATACCGTGAACTCGGCAGAGGCCTACATGTCTAACTTCTGGCTTGTTGACGCCTGGTACATCCGTCTGAAGACCGTTGACCTGAGCTACGACTTCCCCAAGACCTGGCTGCCCAAGTTCATGGAGTCGCTCCGCGTCTATATGAACGCCTATAACCTGTTCACATGGACCAGCTACGACAAGTATCAGCAAGACCCGGAAATCTCTACCAATACGGCCGGTGATGCCTACATGAACCAGCGCGTCATCAACTTCGGTGTTGCCGTATCGTTCTGATTCATCTGTTTTTACAGAATAAACCTTACAAGGCCATGTCCGACAGCTGTCGGGCATGGCCTTTTCCGTTGTTCCGTTCCGGCGACGGTGCAGACGGGCTTTCCCATAGCCCAGCCGTCAGTGGAAAGCCATCGTACCGTAAAACCGGAAACACTTCGCCGGAAACTTCGGGAAGGCAAAGTATAATCTTCCGGAAAGCAAAGCACAAATTCCAGTTCACGGCGTGAAATATAGTGTTCACGCCGTGAAATATAGTGTTCACGCTGTGAAATATAGTGTTCACGCCGTGAACTGGAATTTGTGCTTTGCTTTCCGGAAGATTATACTTTGCTTTCCCGAAGTTTCCGGTTCACTTTTCCGGACTTTTCATTTTTTCCGACAGAATCGGTATGGAATTGTGCCGGGAACATGGCTTTTGAGAAAAAACACAAAAAAACACACCTGCCTTTAGTGCCTTCGGGCTTTCCGTGCGTTATATATATATCATGCAGATTTGTGCTGACATGAAGCAAGGCAAGAGGACAATCAGAAACAGAACGATATGAAAGTGAAAAAGACATTGCTTGTTATGGGTATGCTGCTGTTTGCCGTGACGCTGTTCGCGGCCAACGGTGAGCGTGACCTGGTGAAGTACGTGAACACGCTGCAAGGCACCAACTCCAATTTCGGGTTGAGCCATGGCAACACATTCCCGGCCACGGCCATGCCCTATGCCGTGCATGAGTGGACTCCCCAGACGGGAAAGAACGGCGACGGATTCAAATATCTCTATGCTTCCGACCGCATTCGCGGATTCGGCCAGTCGCACCAGTGCTCGCCCTGGGTGAGCGACTATGCGGTATATACTTTCATGCCCGAGGTGGGCGAGCTGGTGGTCGATGAGGAGCAGCGTGGCGCGAAGTTCAGCCATGCCAACGAGATTGGCCAGCCCCACTATTACCGCGTGAAGTTCGACAACGGCATCACCACCGAGATGGCGCCCACAGAGCGTGGCGTGCACCTGCGTTTCTCCTATCCCAAGGGTCAGCCGGCATGGCTGGTGATCGACGGCTACACGGCGCAGAGCGAAATCAGCATCGATCCCGAGCACCGTCAGATTTCGGGTTGGGTGAACAACCAGCGTTTCGTGAACGATTCCAAGTCCTTCCGCTGCTGGTTCGTGGTGCAGTTCGACCAGCCTTTCGAGGTGTATGGCACATGGGAGAACCGTGGCAACAAGACGTTTGAAGGCCGGCGCGAGGGCAAGGGCGACGGCTACGGTGCCTATCTGCGTTTCAAGAAGGGTGCGAAGGTACAGGCCAAGGCTGCATCGTCCTATATCAGCAAGGAGCAGGCACTGCTCAACCTGCAGACAGAGCTGGGCAAGGACCGCAAGCTCGAGGACACCAAGGCCCGTGGCTACCAGACCTGGAACAAGCTGCTGAACCGCATACAGGTGGAAGGCGGAACGGAGGAGGAACTGCGCACGTTCTATTCCTGCCTGTTCCGTGCCAATCTGTTCTCCAGGAAGTTCTATGAGCACAAGGCCGACGGCACACCTTATTATTATAGTCCCTACAACGGCAAGATCTACGACGGCTACATGTTCACCGACAATGGGTTCTGGGACACGTTCCGTTCGCAGTTCCCTCTGACCAATATCCTGCACCCCACGCAGCAGGGCCGCTACATGGATGCCATGCTCCAGGTGCAGAAACAGTGCGGATGGCTCCCGTCATGGTCGTGTCCCGGCGAGACCGGCGGCATGCTGGGCAACCACTCCATTTCGCTCTTTGCCGACGCCTGGGCCAAGGGCATCCGTACTGCACCGGCCGACTCCATACTGAAGGCCTATGCCCATGAGGCGTTCAACAAGGGCCCGTGGGGAGGTGCCAACGGCCGCCAGTGCTGGCATGAGTATTTCACCATAGGCTATGTGCCGTTCCCCCTTTCCCACGGTTGCGTGTCGCAGACCTTGGAATATGCCTACGATGACTTCTGCGCCTACCAGATAGCCAAGTCGTCGGGCAACAGGTTCTATGAAGAGGTGTTTGAGCGTCAGATGTATAACTACCGCAACCTCTGGGACCCGCAGACACAGTTCATGCGTGGCCGTTGCGACGACGGTTCGTGGTATGAGCCTTTCGACCCGCTGGAGTGGGGTGGTCCCTATACCGAGGGCAATGCCTGGCACTATATCTGGTCCGTGTTCCACGATGTGCAGGGACTGATCAACCTGTTCGGTTCTGACGAGGCTTTCGTGGCCAAGATGGACTCTGTGTTCTCCCAGCCGGCCGAGGTGCATCCGGGCTGGTACGGCGGCATGATCCATGAGATGAAGGAGATGGAACTGGCCGGAATGGGTCAGTATGCCCACGGCAACCAGCCCATACAGCACATGCCCTATCTCTACAGCTATGCCGGACAGCCCTGGAAGACCCAGTACTGGGTGCGCCAGATCTGCAAACGCCTCTACAACAGTACGCCCGACGGCTATCCTGGCGACGAGGACCAGGGCGGCATGTCGTCGTGGTATGTGCTTTCGGCATTGGGCATCTATGCCGTGACTCCCGGTACCGACCAGTATGTCATCGGCTCACCGGTGTTCCGCAAGGCCACCATCACCACAGAAGAAGGCAGGAAGTTTGTCATCGAGGCCGAAGGCAACAGCCCTGACAATGTATATATACAGTCGGGCGAGCTGAATGGGAAAACGCTCGACAAGAACTATATCACCTATGGCGACATCATGCGTGGCGGCCACTTGAAGTTCACGATGGGTGCACAGCCCAACCGCCAGCGCAACACCGGCAAGCAGGCTTCACCCTTCTCGCTGAGCAAGTGAGCATGGCCTTTCAGCAGAGCGGGTTCTTCCCGCCCAAGAACAAGAAAACGATTATGAAGATGGAAAAAAGAATATTCAGAACAACCTTGATGCGCCTTGCGCTGCTTGCCTGTGGGCTGACAGCCACGCTGACAGCATGGGGCGCAGGAGGGCAGCAGCAGTCTGCCTACTCGCAATTGGTGAACACCCTCATCGGCACGAAAGGTGCCGGCCTGGCCTCGGGCTATCTCTATCCCGGCGCTACCTATCCGCACGGTATGGTGCAGTTCACTCCTTCCTATTTCTGCAAGCAGGCCGGTTTTGTCATCAACCAGTACAGTGGAGCCGGTTGTGAGCACATGGGCAACTTTCCCACGTTCCCCATGGAAGGCGAACTGAAGCAGTCGCCCGGAAACATCCGCGATGCACGCTTCCGTGTGGAGGACGAGTCCGGACATGCCGGTCTGTACAAGGCCACGGTGAACAGGGCTGTTGAAGTCTGCCTGACCGTGACTCCACGCACCGGAGTGGCCCGCTACGCATTTGGTGAAAAGGCCGACCGTGGCAGTGTCATCATCGGAGCGGGCATAGCCGCCACCAAAATTGATGAGGCCGCAGTGGTGATTACCGGAAAGAACACCTGTGAGGGTTATGCCGACGGAGGCTATTTCTGTGGCATCAGGACTCCTTATAAGGTATATTTCGCAGCGGAGTTCGATGCTGATGCTGTCGAGGTGGGCACTTGGAAAGGCGATGACCTGTATCGCGGGGAACGCTTTGCCGAGGGCGCAGGTTCGGGTGTATATTTCACGTTCGACACCTCTAGGCAGAAGACCCTGACCTATAAGGTGGGCGTGAGCTATGTGTCTGTGAAAAACGCGCGCGAGAATCTGCGCCAGGAAACGGCAGGACGCTCGTTCGAAGACATCCGCAAGGCTGCGGAACAGGCCTGGGACGAGCATCTCTCGCTCATTCAGGTGAAGGGTACGGATGCCGACCGCATACAGCAGTTCTACACCCATCTGTACAGGGTGTTCGCCCATCCTAACCTGTGTAGCGATGTGAACGGCGAATACATGGGCGCCGACTTCCGCATACACCGCACTTCGGGTGAGCAATATACCGGTTTCAGCAACTGGGACACCTACCGCACACAGATACAGCTGCTTGCCATCCTTGAGCCGGACGTGGCTTCGGACATCGTGGTGTCGCACCGTGACTTTGCAGAACAGTCGGGAGGCAGTTTCCCGCGCTGGGTGATGGCCAACATAGAGACCGGTGTGATGCAGGGCGACCCGTCGTCCATACTGGTGAGCAATGCGTGGGCCTTTGGTGCGCGCAACTACGACCCGCAGCCCCTTTTCCGCATCATGCGCAAGGGTGCCGAGCAGCCCGGAAGCAAGTCGCAGGGCGAGGAAACCAGGCCTGGACTGAAGCAGTATCTGGACAAGGGCTATTATAATGCCTCCATACAGCTCGAATATACATCGGCCGACTTTGCCATTGCCCAGTTCGCTCTCCATGCTGCGGGCGATGAGTTCTCTTCCTGGCGGTATTTCCACTTTGCCCGTTCCTGGAAGAACTTGTACAATCCTGAGACCAACTGGCTGCAATCGCGCAATGCCGACGGCTCCTGGAAACCCTTGTCCGACGATTTCCGTGAGGCCACCTACAAGGACTATTTCTGGATGGTACCCTACAACATCAAGGGACTGGTGGATATCATCGGCGGACAGGAAGTGGCAGAAAAACGGCTCGATGAATATTTCAAGCGACTGGATGCCGGTTACAACGACGACTGGTTCGCCTCGGGTAACGAACCCAGTTTCGGCATACCTTGGGTGTATAACTGGATAGGCCGTCCGTGGAAGACATCACAGGTCATCAGACGCGTATTGCACGAACAGTACAGCAGCAAGATCAACGGATTGCCCGGCAACGACGACCTCGGTTCCATGGGCGCATGGTATGTGTGGGCGTGTCTGGGTCTCTATCCCGAAATACCTGGCGTGGGCGGCTTCGCGCTCAATACCCCCGTGTTCACCGAAGCCACAATCCGTCTGCCTAAGGGCAACATTGTCATCAAGGGTGGGTCGGAGGACAAGCCTTATACGAAAAAACTGACCGTAGGGGGACGCCGGCATGACAGTACATGGATAGACTGGAGCGACCTGCAGGATGGGGCTGTGCTGGAGTACACCGTATCGGCCCAGCCCGACAGGAATTGGGGTACTGGTGAATTGCCCCCGTCCTATGAATGAGCATTGTCCGTGCAGATGGCATATCTGCACGGACATGATGAGTAAAAAGGATTTTCAAGGATTAATTAAAAAATAGTGTTAAGACTTCTTCCCTACGGGGAAGGGGTCTTTTTTTTGTCCGGGCGGTGTCCTCCGGGCAAGGAGAACCGTGCTTCCCGGAATGTCAGGAAACCGTTTCCTGACATGGCACAGATAATATGGGAAAACGGCGAGAAAACTGGATAAAAAAGGCCTTTGACCAGATTTTGTCAGAAAAAAGACCAGAAAATGACAAAATCGGTTCACGTTTTCGGAGAAAAGCACATTTTGGCTGGATTTTTACTTTTTTATGTTCGTTTTTTATATCCTGTCGATGCCGAAATAAATAATTTTGCGATGCAAAACCTAAAATAAACAGTCTATTGATATGGATTTCTCCGAATTGTATGTGAGGTACTATCCTTTGTTGGTAACATTCGCCAGCCGTTATGTGGATCCGGACGATGCAAAAGACATGGTGCAGGACACTCTCATGACGATATGGGAAAAACTGGATACACTGGCATTCGTCAGTGACCTTCCGTCATATATATACACATCTGTAAAAAACAAATGCCTTGACCATGTCCGTCATCAGAAATATTGTCAGGAGTATTACCGCAAGGAACTCAGGGCCTACTGCGGTATGGTGAAGATGGACATGCTCTCGAACAATTCCTGCGTACAGAGTGAACTGGAACTGAAGGAACTGGAGCAGCACCTGGACAAGGTGGTCAACGAACTGCCGGCACGCTGCAGGAAGATATTCATGATGAGCCGCGATGAGGGAATGCCCAATAAGGAAATCTCCCAGACGCTTGGACTGTCGGTCAATACGGTGGAATGCCAGATGGGCATCGCCCTGAGAAGGCTGCGCGCCACATTGATGGTGTCCTGATGACAGGGCGGAACATGTGCATATATATACATACATTAATAATTTATAATACTTATATACTCTTAAATATACTCTTAAAAAGCAAGTGAATATATGA
Source organism: Prevotella sp. (assembly GCA_051875605.1). Lineage (GTDB taxonomy): Bacteria > Bacteroidota > Bacteroidia > Bacteroidales > Bacteroidaceae > Prevotella. The sequence continues at coordinate 13,229 of JBJEHA010000072.1, forward strand.
AAAGGAAAGCAACCTTGGCATTGGTATTTGCCATTCTTTTTTCTGCCGGGACTTTTGCCCAGCAACTGGCACCCTTCAAGCAGGGCGACCGCGTGACATTCGTTGGTAACAGCATTACCGACGGCGGACACTATCATTCTTATATATGGCTTTACTACATGACACATTTCCCCATGTGCCAGCTCTGGATGGCCAACTGCGGCGTGGGCGGCGATTCGGGACAGGAAATACTGAACCGTCTTGACGGTGACGTGTTTGCCAAGAATCCGACGGTGCTTACACTGACCTTCGGCATGAATGACAGCGGCTATTTCGAGTACAATGGCGACAACCCCGAGGCTTTCGGCAATAACAGGGTAGGACAGGCACGCAAGAACTTCCTTGAAATAGAAAAACGCCTGAAGGGACTGGACGACGTGCGCATCATCATGATCGGTACATCGCCTTATGACCAGACCTCAAAGTTCAATGACAATGTGTTCAAGAACAAGAACAACTACATGAAGCAGATGATTGCTTTCCAGGATTCGGCTGCCAAGGCCAACAACTGGGAAATGCTTGACTTCAATTCTGCCATGTGCGAAATCAACGAGCATTATCAGCAGACCGACCCCAACTTTACCCTTTGTGGCAGTGACCGCATTCATCCCGATAACGACGGGCACATGGTCATGGCTTACCTCTTCCTCAAAGCACAGGGCATGAGTGGAAAGAAGGTGGCAGATATAGGCATCAACGCCAAGCAGAAAAAGGCTACAGTGGCTGACAACTGTGAAATAACGAATGTAAGGAACGACGGAGGTGTGGTGAGCTTTGACTATCTGGCCAAGTCGCTGCCTTATCCGCTCGACACCATTGCTCATGGATGGGGATTCAGCAGGGCACAGGCCAAGGTGACGGAAAGCATACCTACGTTCATGGAGGAAATGAACATGGAGCGTCTGGCTGTATCTGGACTGAAGGGCAATTATGTTCTCACCATTGACAAGGAGGAAATCGGTACATTCTCGGCCAAGGAACTGGCAGAGGGCATCAACCTTGCAGAGTTCCGCCACACGCCCCAGTATCAGCAGGCTGCAGCCATCATGGCACTCAATGAGGACCGTTGGGAGATAGAACGCCGTTTCCGCGACTATACCTGGCTGCAGTATGACTTCTTCATGAAGCACGGTTTGCTTGAGGCCAACAACGAAAAGGCTGCCCGTGTGTTCCGTGAGGGACAGAAGACCGACGGATGGGTGACTGCCCGTCGTGAAATCTATGACAAGATGATTCATAAGGAAGTTCGCGATATGTATATCGCTCAGATGGATATGATCGTGAAGAGAATCTACGAAATCAACAAGCCGGTGACACGGCATATCCAGATCAGTCCTGTACACTGATCGGGATATCCGCAAACAACATTAAAGAGAAATCATGAAGCATCGATTTGTTCTGGTAGTGTGCCTGTCGCTGATGTGGCAGTTGGCCTTTGGCAATGACATCCTTTCATTGGACAGCGAGGCCGGAACATTGTGGCAGGTGTTCCCTCGTAGTGGAGCAATGGCAGCCGAAGTGTCGTCAGAAAACTTCGAACCAGACGATTATGTGCCTGGGATTGTTCCCGGAACAGTGTTTAACGCTTATGTGGAGGCTGGCAGAGAGGCTGATCCGACATACGCCGATAACATCTACAGGACAGACGAGTCGAAATACAACCAGTCTTTCTGGTACCGTACCGTGTTCCTGCGCCCGCAAGCTGCATCGGGTAGGCATACGGTACTGGTGTTTGAAGGAATCAACAGGTATGCCACGGTCTATCTGAACGGCATGAAACTGGGTACTATCAAGGGGCATGTGCTGAAGGTAAGATATGATATCACGGCATTGCTGAAGGATAAGAATGTGCTGGCAGTGAGGATAGACATGCCTGCGGACGGACACATAGAGCGTGAAGAGAATTTCGTCAACTATGTGTGTCCTACCTATGTGGCTGCTCATAGCTGGGACTGGACACCCTATGTGCCAGGACTGGATTGCGGCATTACCAATGATGTGTATCTGGAGTTGGCCGGTGATGTGAATATCCGTGACCCTTGGGTGCGCACAACAGCATTGGACGACAGTTACAGCTCTGCAACGCTCAATCTGCAGACAAGCGTTGTGAATATGTCGGGAGCACCGGTTCAGGCTGTTGTAAAGGCAAAGGTAAGCCCTGGTGACTATGAAGTGAACCGTAGTGTTGCCTTGGAGACAGGAGACTCGGTGGATGTGTCGTTGGGTGATGTGCTTGTAAGGAATCCTGAATTATGGTGGCCTAACGGTTCGGGTCAGCAGAATCTTTATACCTGCAGGTTTGAAGTGGAAATAGATGGAAAGACCGTGGATGAAAAGAGTGTGGATTTCGGCATCAGGAAATATGAGTACAGAAAGGAAAACACGGCACTCACACTTTATGTGAACGGTAAGAAGGTCTATTGTAAAGGTGGCAACTGGGGAATGAGCGATTTCCTGTTGCGTTGTCATGGAAAAGAATATGATACCCGCCTTCGCCTGCATCAGGACATGAATTATAACATGATAAGGCTATGGACGGGATGTGTGACCGATGAGGAATTCTATGAAGCCTGTGACCGTTATGGCATAATGGTCTGGGATGATTTCTGGCTTACCGGCCCCTATACCGGGCTCACCGGGCCGGATGACCGCAAGGAGTTCATGTCGAATGTACGGGATAAAGTCATCAGGCTGCGTAACCATCCTTCGATAGCAGTATGGTGTGGATGCAATGAGGGATGGCCTTATAAGGAATTGGATGCGGAAATCGTGGAAACCATCGGCGCTTATGATGGCAACGACAGGCTTTATCTGCCTAACTCACATAACGGATATCTTTCGAACGACAGCTATCAGGCTAAGGACGGAACAGGATATGGACTTTCTGGTAGCGGCTGGTGGACGAATTTTGAACCACACGAATATTTTGCTACAGGCATCTGGGGCGGTGGCGGAGACCAAGGCGACAAAGTGGATTGGGGATTCCGTACCGAATTGGGAATGGGCGCGTTTACCACATTTGAGAGCTTCAAGGAATTCATGCCGGAGGAATACTGGTGGCCTCGCAATGAAATGTGGGAGAAGCATTTCTTCAGTGATAACGCCGCTTATGGCGGTGCGGCCAATGCGAGCAGATATTATGATACGGTGGTGGGCTGTTATGGAGAACCTTCAGGTATAGAACAATTCTGTGAAAGAGCGCAGTTCGTGAACATTGAAGTAATGAAAGCCATCTATGAAGGTTGGCAGGATAATCTTTGGAACACGGCATCAGGTATGCTTTTCTGGATGAGTCAGTCGGCTTATCCTTGTCTGATATGGCAGACATACGATTATTATTATGACATGACCGGAACCTATTGGGGTGCAAAGAAAGCCTGTGAACCGTTGCATATTCAGTGGAACTGCAGTAATCAGAAGGTCAATGTAGTAAATACTATGCCAACAGATGCGGATGACCTTTCAGCAACAATAGAACTGTTCCGGATGGATGGAACAAAATTCAATGCACAGTCAACCGTAATCAATGGCATATCGGCTCCGGCTAATACAGTCAGCCAGATTCATACGCTTTCTGCTGGTAATATGAATCTTGCTATGGGTAAAACGGCTGTAGCTTCAGAACAGTTGTCGGACGATTATTCGGGACAGGCAGCTTTTGACGGAGATACTTCAACACGTTGGGCAACTAAGACTTCAGGTGCTGAGCAGGCTTGGATATACGTGGATTTGGGTGAAGAAAAAATCATTGGAGCAATTAATCTGAAATGGCAGGATATGTTGCGCTGTGGTAAGCAATACCGCATACAGGCTTCTGATGATGCAGTGTCATGGCGCGACGTGTATGTGGAAACTGACGGAGACGGAGGCGAAGACTATATTCTGTTTGAAGAACCGATACACGCCCGGTATGTCAAAATGCAAGGAGAGAAAAGTGCCAAAAACTGGGGTTACGTTTTGCTGGAAAAGGAAGTGTTTCCTCCTATGGGTGATGAAACTGCAATTGATGGAATGTATTTCATTCGGTTGAGACTTGCAGATAAAGAGGGAAGGTCTGTTTCCGACAATTTCTATTGGACAACGACAAAAAATGAAAAATATGACTATTCGGAGTTAAACACATTGCCTCAGGCGGATGTAACCTACCAGATAGTTTCAGAGGCCGAAGAGAATGGAGTGAAGAAAATGTCCATTCAGCTTACGAACAATTCTGAGAATGTGGCTTTTGGTATCCGTGTAAGACTTGTGGATGCAGAGAGTGGAAAACGTATCCTGCCTGTTATTATGGATGACAATTACTTCACTTTGTTCGGCCATGAAACGCGTTTGCTGAATATGGAGTATGACGCTTCACTTACTACTGTAACACCACAGGTACTGCTAAAACAATATGGTTTTGAAGAGTGTGAAGACGCTTTGGAAACGGGAATTGATGAAGTGAGAACCCAATCGGATGTATTCTTGTATCCAAATCCGGCTGTAACGTCTGTATGTTTACAGGCTGATGCTGGAGCAGTGCAGTCTTACAGGGTATTTTCTTCGACCGGTGTACAGGTGATGCAGGGTAGTCTGCAGAACCGGATTGATGTTTCTTCATTGCCCTCGGGCATGTATGTCATGTCTGCAGTGATAGATGGAATTTCTCATCGACAGGTCTTCATTAAACGTTGATGGGAGCAAGTTGGATAAATTTAAAAAACAATAAGAATCATGGTGAAAATGTTCAGTCTGGCAGAGACAAATCGGAAGGTATTCCATTCTGCCCAGAATTATTTCCGTAATCTTACTTTGATGGTAATTCTGTCTTTTGTATTTTTCCCTGTACATGCTGGAAAAGTTGACACTATCAGTATTTACAGTGATGTAATGAAACGAGACATTGAAGTAGTGGTAATTGTTCCAACGCCACAGGCGCAGAAGACCAGGAAAGGAATGAAAGTAGAAGAAAGGCACTATCCGGTGGTTTATCTGCTTCATGGCGCATTTGGTAATGCACGTTCATGGTTGGAAATCAAGCCGCAGTTGCCGGAGATTGCTGATCGTGAAGGAATGATTTTTGTTACGCCTTCAGCACTGAATTCTTGGTATTTCGATTCTCCTGTACTAGCCGATTTCCAGTATGAGACATTTGTTTCCAAGATTTTGGTTGAATACATTGACAATCATTATCCTACTTTGCCACAACGTGACAGTCGTGCTATTACGGGATTGTCCATGGGTGGTCATGGCGCACTCTTCTTGGCTATGCGTCATACGGACACCTATTGTGCAGCAGGTTCTATGAGCGGTGGAGTGGATATCCGGCCATTCCCACAAAACTGGAACATTCCCGATGTGTTGGGTGAAATGGCGCAGAACAAACAAGTGTGGGATGACCATACGGTGGTCAATCAGATCAGCCGAATCAGCAATGGTGAGATTGCCATAACGATTGATTGCGGAGAGGCTGATTTCTTTCTGGAAGTGAACAAGGACTTGCACAAGCGTTTGCTGGGGTGTGGTATTGATCATGACTTTGCAACACGGCCAGGAGGGCATACTTGGGAATACTGGGCTAATTCGATAGATTATCATCTGCTGTTTTTCTCAAAAATACTGAAGCGTTCATAGGGGTGTATTAACACTGATAAGGATAAAATGTAATGGGACAAATGAAAAAGTTATCACTTGGATTTCTTCTTGTGTTGCTTGCTTTGTGGTTTTCAACGGAGGCTGGTGCACAGGTTCGTCTTGACGATGAACGGTTGTCAGGTCTGGAACTGGAATATATAGGGCAAGCCTACGATGGAGACGGTGCAACAGTATATCGTGACTTGACATATTGGCATCTGTTCGCAAGTCATACGAAAGGGTGGAATGGGGGCGATGGTGTTTACAGCACTACTTTGCCCGATGGCAATAGTTTCTGGTCGTTTGGAGACAGTTTTTTCGGACTTGTTTCTGAAATGAGAGACCGAAAGTGCCCAAACAATCTGCCGCGTAATGCTGCAATGATTCAGACCGGTGAAGAGTCATGTGATGATTTTCTGGTACTTAATGAATATGTATCAACTGATCCCAACAATAGGGAGCTTTATTATAAGGGTAAGACATGGCTGCGTCATCCCGATGCTTCCAAAAGTCAAGCAGAGATTGACCGTGGTGAAACCGATAGCGATATTTTCTATTGGCCAGGTGACGCCACAGTCATCAAACGTGATGGAAAGACCATTCTGCAGGTGTTGTTCGGTGCTTGTGATGATCACATGGTGCGTTCAGAGACTTCTATGGCGGAATACGACCTCACAGGGAAGCCAGGTGACGGGCAGTACATGAATTTGATAAAACTCTATAAGGATGTCGTGCCTTACAGTGCTGGTTATGGTTCAGGAATACTTGAAGCTCCTGACGGTCATACTTATTTATACAGTACTATTGGCACGGGATGGATGGGTGCATGGGCCATTGTTGCCCGTTCAGAGACTTATGACCTGCTATCGGAATGGGAGTATTATATAAAGTCTGAGAATGGTGAGTGGAATTGGCAGAAAGAGATTCCTACAGAGGAAGAAATGCGTCGTTCGGGCATATCAAATGGCGATTGGGTAACAGAACCCAGTGTATTCATGTATGGTGACTATTATTATATGGTTACACAAGATATGACCAATGGTAAAATATATATTATGCAGGCTGAACAGCCGTATGGCCCGTTCAAGAACAGAAAGGCACTGTATGAAGTGCCTATTGAACACAGTGCCACATATAATGCGTTTATACATCCGCAGCTTTCTCGTACGGGCGAACTGGTGATTTCTTATAACATGAACCCGGCAGACATCAATTATTATGAAAAGGACAGTACCGGAAAGCTGGTTGAGAAAACCATGACGGGTTTCTGGAGAAATTTCAATGCTCCCGAGAGTGCAGACCTTTACCAGCCTCATTTTATCAGGGTCTTCAACTGGCAAAAAATGTTTGGAGTCGAGGATTTGGGGGTTGTCGAAGACGCTGGAATCATTTCTTATGGTACATTCAATTAACAGAAACAACGAAACAATCATGAAGACAATTATAGTATCTGTCCTGTGTATGACGACCATGTCCATTTCTGCCCAGACTGTGGATCTGAACGCTGATGCGCTGGAGGGACTGGACCTTGACTACCTGGGGACGGCTCCTGACGGAGGTGAGGTGAAAGTTTACAGTGACCTGACTTATTGGAATCTTTTTTCCATGCGACAGAAGGGATGGAATGGCGGCGTAGGAGCCACATCAATATCAATGCCCGATGGAAATGTGTTCTGGGCATTTGGAGAAAGTCAATTTGGAAGGATTTCGGAATTCAGGAACAGGACAAAGAACAACAACACTGTCCACAATGCCGCTATGGTGCAGACGGGTGAAGCGTCAGAACGTGATTTTGTGACACTCAACGGATATATTTCAGTAACTCCCCAGAAATCATCTGTCTATTATACCGGAAAGACCTGGTTGCGCCATCCCGATGCCTCCTATTCTGAACAGTATATAGATGCTGGGCTCATTGACCGTGACCATCTGTACTATCCTCTTGACGGAACCGTGCTTCAATCCAGTTCCGGATGTGTCCTGCAGCTGATGGTTCGCGGATATGATGCCGATGGCAATGTCACAGACAACAGCGTTGCCCGTTTTGCTGTCAACGGGGAAACACCGGCTGATGGCTATCTGACACTTCTTGGCATTGACCGTGACGTTATCCCTGCCGGACAACCTTATGGAGTGACCCTGCTTGAAGATGGGGGACACATTTATCTCTATGGAGAGGTATCAACGGGCAAGACATTTGGTGGAACATGGCCGGTTGTTGCACGTACGTCCACACGTGATCTTACGTCTGTGTGGGAATATTACGTGAATGATGAACAGGGAGTGGGAAACTGGCAGACAGTCCCGCCGACAATCGAAGAACTGCAGCGCAGCAGTATCACGACTTCCAATATCGTTGGACGTGCCGTTCATCCCAGTGTGTTCAGCTATGGAGGAAAATATTATATGTGTATGCAGAATACGGCAGACGGTTCCATTTGTATTTCACAGTCGGAAACACCATACGGCCCGTTTGCCAGTCGAAAGGTGCTTTACACCATTCCTCAGGAAATGCGTACAGCCAGCCGTGTGACAGTCCATCCGCAATTGTCACGCATGGGTGAATTAGTGCTTTCCTATAATATGGATCCTGCCGATATTACTGTATATGTGAAAGGTGATGACGGCTCAGGGGAGGAGAAGACGCTTACCGGTACGGCCCGCAAGACAAACGCATGGGGAAGTGCAAACCTCAACCAGACACATTTCCTGCGTTTCTTCAACTGGCAGTCAATGTTCGGCGTGGAAAATGCAGGTCCGATTCAGGATGCGGGACTGGAATGGACGGAAACAGGTATTGATACCGTAACGGACAATTCCGGATGGAATGCATTCCATGTTTATCCGCGTACGGTATCCACTACATTCTGCATAGATGCAGAGACAACGGCCGATTATAGCTGGCAGCTGCTCTCTTCGTCCGGAACGGTTGTCCGCCAGGGAAAGGCCTGTGGTAACTGCATCATTGAGGTTGAGGGACTGCCTAAGGGCATATATGTCGTGCGTGTCGGGTCGGGCAATGCGTTGACGATAGAAAAACTGTTGAAGAACTGATTATATAGTCCAGAAAGGAAATGGCTCACGCTTGGCGTGGGCCATTTCCTTGTTTAGTCCTGTTTATACAAAAAGTCCCAACCTTATGGCTGGGACTTTCGCGCTTCAGGATGGGCTTGAACCAACGACCCCCTGATTAACAGTCAGGTGCTCTAACCAACTGAGCTACTGAAGCAGTATTGCTTGATTGCGGATGCAAAATTACGGTGTTTTCTTTAAACCTCCAAACTTTTTGCCGTTTTTTTTTGTTTTATAGCAAAAATACGATAAAAAAGCAGCCGTGATAGGCTGAAATCGGCGTTATTGTAGTACTTTTGCAGCCACAAAACAATTTTGGTTTATGCGAAAAATCTTTTTTTTCATTTTCTTGTCTGTCCATGCCTTTTCTTTTGCGCAGACCGACAAGGACCACAATTTCAGTGTGGCGAAGAACCTTGACGTATTCAATGCCATTTACAAGAATCTTGATTTGATGTATGTTGACTCGCTCAATGCCGACGAGGTGGTGGGTGCGGGCATTGATGCCATGCTCCAGAGCCTGGATCCATATACCGAATACTATCCCGAGGACAAGTCATCGGAATTCAAGGAAATGATGACAGGAAAGTATGCCGGGATAGGTGCCGTCGTGAGCTACAGTTTCACGCGCAAGCGTGTCATCGTCAACGAGCCTTATGCCAACATGCCGGCAGCTGAGGCCGGGCTGCGCAAGGGTGACATCATTCTGGCCATTGACGGTGAACCGATGGAGACCCAGAGCACATCGTATGTCAGTGAGCATCTGAGAGGTGATGCCGGTTCCACGCTTGAACTGGAAATCCTGCGTCCTTCCACTGGACAGAAAATGGCATTCAAGATACAGCGCAAGGCCATCCAGATGCCCTATTTGCCTTATTACGGCATGCAGGAGGGCAACATTGGCTACATCAACCTCAGCTCTTTTGTCGATGGTTGTGCCAAGGACTTCCGGCGGGCATTCATTGAACTCAAGATGCAGGGTGCCAAGGGTCTGGTCGTGGACTTGCGGAACAATGGCGGCGGGCCGGTGCAGGAAGCACTTTCCATCATCAACATGTTTGTTCCCAAGGGGCTGACGCTCCTCACCATGCAGGGCAAGCTGAAGCGTTCCAACCAGACCTACAGGTCCACGGTCGAGCCTATAGACACGGTCATGCCGGTTGTCGTGCTGGTCAACGGCTATAGTGCCAGCTCGAGCGAGATAACCTGTGGCTCGCTGCAGGACCTTGACCGTGCTGTTGTGCTTGGCACGCGTACCTATGGCAAAGGCCTTGTGCAGATTCCCAATATCCCGTTGCCCTATAACGGGAACCTCAAGCTCACCACTGCCAAGTATTTCATTCCCAGTGGGCGTTGCATACAGGCCATCAATTACCGGCATTCGCGTGGAGGATACACCGAGCATGTGCCCGATTCGCTCACAAAGGTGTTCCACACTGCTGCCGGAAGGGAGGTGCGCGATGGCGGAGGTATCAAGCCCGATTTTGAGGTGCAGCCCGACTCCATGCCCAACATAGCCTATTACATGCAGCGTGTGGATACAACCGACCTGCTTCTCAATTACGAGCTTGACTACATCAGCAAGCATCCTGCCATAGCTCCGGCACATGATTTCGAACTCAGCGATGCCGACTATGAGGAGTTCAAGCAGCGTGTGGTGGAAAGCGGTTTCACTTACGACCGTGTCAGCGAGAAATGCCTTGAGGACTTGAAGAAAGTGGCTCAGTTCGAGGGTTATTATGATGATGCCAAACCGGAGTTCGAGGCTCTCGAACGCAAGCTGCAGCACAATCTTGAGAAAGAGCTTGACTATGAATACAACAAGCAGTACATCAAGAGGATGATAGCCGATGACATTGTTGCAGCCTATTATTTCCAGGGCGGTGCCATAGAAAACGCGCTTCGCTATGACAAGCAGGTACGCGAAGCCCTGCGCCTGTTGCAGGAGCCTGAGGAATATGCGCGTCTGCTCCGGCCGGCGGATGAACCATAGGCTGTCTATAAGGTGGCTGAAGGAAGAAAGGACTTCGTCTGGACCTGTGTCCGGGCGAAGTCCTTTCTCTTTGCACTGTGGTCTTTCCTATGCTGTTGCCTCTCGATGCCCCCTTCCCGGTCAGACGTATCAGCCTGCGCTTGAAGAAGTCCCAGGTCGTCATTTTGTCCCAGCGGTCATCGTAGGCATAGCCGATGACAAAGCCTGAAAGCACGAAGAAGAAGTCCACAGCCAGGTAGCCGTGGTTGACAGGCTGGTCGGGCCCGCCGTGATAGTAGGTCTCGAACAGATGGTAGGCCACTACGAGCATGGCTGCTACACCGCGCAGTCCGTCAAGGATCTCATAGCGGGGTTTTGGGGCAAGATAGGTGTTCATGTCACAGTGTGGTTGTTTCTTGATTCGACAATTCTCTTACAAAGGTAATGCTTTTGTGGCAGTTTTCCATGGCGTCTTATGGAGAACAGGTCTTGTTGTCTGCAAATTCTTGCCACGTTTTTTGGGGGGCATGTTCTTAGAGGGGCTCGGGTTTCCCTGGTCGTAACGTGGATATGTGTAATAATTGTTAAAAAAACAAGATTATGTATGCTATGATATTCTGTTTTCCTTATATTTTCTGTGGTTTTGCAAAAAAAAATAATAACTAATAAATTTAATTAACACATTGTATGGAAGAGAAAAATATGCCAAAGCGTATCCTGACTTTATGCCGTGCCGTATTGTTTCTTGCCTTCTCGCTTGTCTGTTCTTGCACTTCGGAGAAAAAATCGGGTATCCCGACAGCGATAGACATTACGGAAGCCGAGAAGCGTGATGTGAAATCCCTGGTGAGTGATCTGAAAATCATAGAACTTGAATATAAGTCCGACAGCCCCTTGGGATTCCTGCGCGATTTCCGTATCGTGAATGATAGAATCTACTGCTTTGATATAGAGCGGGGTGGAGCTGTTCTTGTGTTTACCCTGGAAGGCAGGTTCCTGTTCAAGATACACAGTGTGGGGCAAGCCAAGAACGAGTGGATTTCCCTTTCGTCGATGTTCGTGAACGGGAAGGAGAAGACAATATATCTTACAGACCGGATGACAAGGAAGGTGCTGTGCTATGACCTTGACGGAAAATTCCTGAAAAGCTACGACCTGAACGGCTGTCCCACAGGCGAGGTGGGAGGCTATGGCGGCCATCTGTATGCTGTGACCTCACCGGCCTATTCCGATTTCAAGCTCGATGACCGCACACGCTTCAAGCTGGAGGTGTTTTCTGAGGATGTCCAGAAGGAAAAGGCCATGGTCAATGTAAAAGCCAATGACATCTGTCTGCCGCAGTCATCTTATTCGCAATTGCGGTTTACTGCGGACAATGACCTTTTGCTGGTGCCTATCTGTGACGATACGGTCTATGGTGTGGAAAACGGCGAGGCACGTCCATACGTGCAGTTCTCCGGAACCGCAGGCCTTTCGTTCCTGACCGATGAGGAGCTGACAGAGAGGTCTGCCAAGCGCAATTTCGCAATGGATAAGGAGAAGGTGTTCTGGGGCAATGGGTTCGTGGATGACAACCGGTTGGTTTACAGAAGGATTGATGGCTTTTCGGCTACAGATGTGCTGTACGACAAGAAAGGACAGAAAACCATCTTGACCCATTTCAGCGACATCAGCCAGGCCTCGAAGCATTTCAATCCGGACGTGCTCTATGTGGCGCCCTACTGCCCTTATGATGGCCGCTATTATGCCAATCTGGAACTCTTCTGCCTTGGTGCTCCGGATGAATATGTCCAGGACTATATGCCCGAGGAGCTGAAACCGTATGCCCGGAAATACAAGGAGGGAAAGTTGAACGGACTGATTGTCACCTACAAAATCGATTTCTGAACAATAGAATAACGGCATAATAGGACAGCGGTGTCAGATTCTTGCGGATAAAAGAATTAACTCTGCTGTCCTATTAATTTTATCTGTGGAATGAAAACAATATTGACTTTATTCTCATTACTATTTGCCTTTTTCTTCATATTTATATCTTGTAATCGTACGGAAAAACGTTTGATAAAAGAACTGGAAGAAATCTATTCCCATAAAGTAGAACTGGATCTTTCCAAGATGGTAAAAGTTTCTAAAACAAATGCTAAACAGTTAACTTGCGACAATAAATATAGATATATTATTTATTTTGATAGTCTTCAGTGTTCATCATGTGTTATTGACAAGTTGTTTTTAGCAGAGGGGATACAAAACGATATGAAGAAACTTAATTATGATGTAGATTTTGTTTTTATTTTTTCCACAAAAAAGTCTATAAAGACGATTAATGAGGCATATTATAATTCGAGGTGTCATTATCCTATCTATATTGATACTTTGAATCATTTCATATCTGAAAACATATTTATTCCTGCGAATTCGATGTTACATGCTTTCTTTATAGACAAAAACGGAACAATATTGTTTGTTGGTAATCCGCTAACTAATACCAATATAGAAAAATTATTGTTTGAAAAGCTGGAGTCTATGAAATAATCTCACATTCCGATAGAATAAACTAGCAAAGGAGTTTTATATCTATTTCGGAACTATTTCTTTTATGCATTTCATGTAAAAGCATTGGAGCAGAATCCCTCCGTTTCGCTTTCGGAGGCTCTGCCGGAATCCTGTTCCCGTCCCGTCTTTGGAGTAGGTTCGATAGCGTGGAACCGGGAATTCAGGGACACTTAACCGGGAAGTCCGGAAAAGCGAAGTATAATCTTCCGGAGTCCGAAGTCCAATCTGTAGTTCACGGCGTGAAATATAGTGTTCACGCCGTGGAATATAGTGTTCACGCCGTGAAATATAGTGTTCACGCCGTGAACTACAGATTGCGGTTAACGGCAGGAAACTTTTCTGTTCGCTTTTCCGGACTTTCCACTTTGCTTTTCCGGACTTTATTCCGGAATCGGGCGGTTCCGGCCGTGCCCAGGATGCCTTTGCAAGGAAAAAACACGGAAAACAGTCATGGGTACGGAATAATTGTGTAATTTTGTAGAATCAAGGAAAATTCATCCATAGTATTCACTAAAAACGCAAGAATCAAATGCTTAAAACTGAAAGTAACCTGTTCAAAGGGCTTCTTCTTGCCCTGCTGTTCTCTGTCTCCCGGCCTTTGTCTGCCCAGAACGTGGAAGGTTTCACACTGCCTACGCCCTGGTCGGAAGACGCGCTCAGGGCTGAAGTCCCGCTGAACGAATATCCGCGTCCGCAGATGGTGCGCGCGCAGTGGAAGAACCTCAACGGCCTGTGGGACTATATGGGCGGAAAGGATGTGCCCGACCCGCGCACGGCCACAGCCGTCCCGGTGTTCAAGGGCAGGGAGAAGATACGCGTGCCCTATCCGCCCGAGTCCGACCTTTCGGGCATAGCACGCAGGAATGAGACCAATGTGTGGTATCAGCGCCGGTTCACAGTTCCGTCGGAATGGAAAGGGTCCAACGTGCTGCTGAACTTCGATGCTGTGAGCCGCAGCACCTGTGTCTTTGTCAACGGGAAGAAGGCTGGCACCCATGAAGGGGCCTATGATGCCTTCTCCATCGACATCACTCCGTATCTGCGTTCCGGCGAGAATGTGCTTGTGGTGGGCGTGAACGACCCGCACGACGGCAAGACCCCGTCGGGCAAGAATTCCAGGAGAGGCGACTATATCTTCACCACGGGCATCTGGCAGACGGTGTGGCTGGAGCCGGTGAAGAAGACACATGTCACGGCCATGCGGCTGGTTCCCGAAGTGGAGAATGGTAGGCTCAGGATCCATGTCTCCACCAGTGACGACGGTGCGCAGGTGGTGGCTACAGCCGACGACGGCACCGCACAGGTGGCAGAGGCGCAGGGCAAGGGCAATGCCGACTTCTGCCTGCCGCTGAAGAACCCGAGGCTGTGGAGTCCGGACGACCCCTTCCTGTACAACCTGAAGATACAGCTGAAGAAGAACGGCAGGGTGACAGACGAGGTAGCCTCCTATTTCGGCATGCGCACACTCGCCATGAAGAAAATAGACGGGGTGATGCGTCCGGTGCTCAACGGGAAGTTCGTGTTCCAGATAGGGCTGCTCGACCAGGGCTATTGGCCGGATGGCGCCTATACGGCTCCGACAGACGAAGCCCTGCTCTATGATATTGAGCTGACCCGGCGCGCAGGGTTCAACGTCATCCGCAAGCACATGAAGACCGAACCGCAGCGGTGGTATTACCATTGCGACCGTCTGGGCATGATGGTATGGCAGGACATGCCCTGTATCTGGGAACCGGACGACAAGGATTCGGTAGCCGTGCGACAGAACTTCCGCAGGGAGCTGAAGGTGATCATGGACCAGCATTTCAATTCTCCCTCCATAGTGCTCTGGGTGCCCTTCAATGAAAACTGGGGTGCCTTCGATGTGAAGGAAATAGGCGACGAGGTAAAGGCCTATGACCCCAGCCGGTGGGTGAACGGCATGACAGGCTATAATTATGCGCCGGGCTACCGCAAGGCCTATGGCGACCCCGGCAATACCGACTTCGTGGACATCCACACCTACGGGAGAATAGAGCCGGGCGAGATGCCAAAGCCTACGGACACACGCGCCGCATCGCTTGGAGAGTTCGGGGGAAAGGGGCTTTTCGTGCGTGGACACATGTGGCCGGTGCGCAACGATGCCTACGAAATGATGCGCTCAAAGGAAGACCTGACCAACATGTATGTGTATCTGCTCACCGAAGTGGAGCAGATGATGAAGTACTTCGGGCTGAGCACGGCCATCTACACCCAGACCACTGACCTGGAGCACGAAATCAACGGCATCGTGACCTACGACCGCAAGGTGGAGAAAATGGACATAGACAAGGTGCGCGAAATCAACCAGGGCATCATCAGTGCCTCCATGGGCAGGTGAGACGCAGGCGATGTGAGGCCAATATCTGGAGTTTTTCACCCAATTCTTTGTTTGCAGTACCTTTATTTCGTAACTTTGCACTTCTGAACATGCGCGACGGCCAGATGGCTTCGTGCAGGAAAAGGAGCAAATGGAAGAAACAAAGGGAAACAACAACGAGTTTGTCAGGCAGGTGGCCGAACGGAAATACGAGTTCGGGTTTACAACGGATGTGCATACAGACATCATCGCCAACGGTCTGGACGAGGATGTGGTGAGGCTCATTTCCAGCAAGAAGGGCGAACCCGAATGGATGCTCGAGTTCCGCCTGAACGCCTTCCGCTACTGGCAGACGCAGAAGCAGCCCACATGGGGACATGTGCATCTGCCGGAAATAGACTATCAGGCCATATCCTATTATGCCGACCCGCTGGCGCGCAAGCCGAAGAATACGGAGATAGACCCTGAACTGATGAAGACTTTCGACAAGCTGGGCATCCCGCTTGAAGAAAGGCTGGCATTGAGCGGCGTGGCCGTGGATGCCATCATGGACTCGGTATCGGTGAAGACCACATTCAAGGAAAAACTGGCCGAGAAGGGTATCATTTTCTGTTCGATAGGCGATGCCATCAGGCAGTATCCGGAACTGGTGAGACAGTACCTGGGGACAGTGGTGCCTTATAGGGACAACTTCTTCGCCGCGCTGAACAGTGCCGTGTTCAGCGACGGCTCTTTTGTCTATATACCCAAGGGCGTGCGCTGCCCGATGGAGCTGAGCAGCTATTTCCGCATCAATGCCCGCAATACCGGACAGTTCGAGCGCACACTCATCGTGGCCGATGACGACAGCTATGTGTCCTATCTTGAGGGCTGCACCGCTCCTATGCGCGATGAGAACCAGCTGCACGCCGCCATCGTGGAGATTGTGGTGAACGACCGGGCTGAGGTGAAATACTCTACTGTGCAGAACTGGTATCCCGGCGATGAGCAAGGCCGTGGCGGAGTGCTCAACCTGGTGACCAAGCGGGGTGACCTGCGGGGTGAAGGGTCGAAACTCTCCTGGACACAGGTGGAGACGGGCTCGGCCATCACGTGGAAATACCCGTCGTGTGTCTTGCGTGGTGACAACAGCGTGGCTGAGTTCTACAGCGTGGCCGTGACCAACAACTACCAGGAAGCCGATACGGGTACCAAGATGATACACATGGGGAAGAACACCCGTTCGACCATCATCTCCAAAGGCATATCGGCAGGGCACAGCCAGAACTCCTACCGTGGGCTGGTGCGCGCTACCGGCAATGCCGACAATGCACGCAACTACAGCTCATGCGACTCGCTCCTGCTGGGCAGCCAGTGCGGGGCGCACACGTTCCCCTACATGGACATACACAACGACACGGCCATCGTGGAGCATGAGGCCACCACATCGAAAATCAGTGAGGAACAGCTGTTCTATTGCAACCAGCGCGGCATTCCCACCGAGCAGGCAGTGGGACTGATTGTCAACGGCTATGCCAAGGAGGTGCTTAACAAGTTGCCCATGGAGTTTGCCGTAGAGGCGCAGAAGCTGCTCAGCGTTTCACTGGAAGGCACGGTGGGATGACAGCCGCAGATGTGGGCAGCAGAAAACATACAATTGCAAGAAAACATTCATGACCATATATGTTAGAAGTTAGAGACCTGCACGCCAATGTGGCAGGAAAAGAAATACTGAGAGGCATCAACCTGACCATCAGGGACGGTGAGACCCATGCCATCATGGGACCGAACGGGTCGGGGAAATCTACACTGAGTGCGGTGCTTGTGGGTAATCCGCTCTATGAGGTGACCGCAGGCAGCGTGAGTTTCAACGGAAAGGACCTGCTGGCCATGCCGCCGGAGGAACGCGCCCATGAAGGCATGTTCCTTTCATTCCAGTATCCGGTGGAGATACCGGGCGTGTCCATGACCAACTTCATGCGGGCTGCCATCAACGAGAAGCGCAAGTATCAGGGACTGGATCCGCTCAATGCTGCGGAATTCCTGAAGCTCATGCGTGAAAAACGCAAGATAGTGGAGCTGGACAGCAAACTGGCCGGAAGGTCGGTGAATGAGGGTTTCAGCGGTGGCGAGAAGAAACGTAACGAGATCTTCCAGATGGCCATGCTCGAGCCGAAGCTGTCCATTCTTGACGAGACGGACTCCGGACTGGACGTAGATGCCATGCGCATTGTGGCTGAGGGCGTGAACAAGCTGCGCACACCACAGTCCAGTTGCATTGTCATCACCCATTATGACCGTCTGCTCGAGATGATACGTCCTGACATCGTGCATGTACTCTATCAGGGACGCATTGTGAAGACTGCCGGGCCG
Organism: Prevotella sp.; assembly: GCA_051875605.1. GTDB lineage: Bacteria > Bacteroidota > Bacteroidia > Bacteroidales > Bacteroidaceae > Prevotella. The sequence goes on from JBJEHA010000072.1 coordinate 31,165, forward strand.
GAGTTGGCCAGGGAAATACAGGAAAAGGGGTACGACTGGATTAAGGCAGAAGTCAATGGGTAGCGAAAGACAATACATTGAGCTGTACAGGCAGAGCAGCGGATTGATAAAAAGCCACTCGGCCGATGTGCTTAACCAGGTGCGTGACCGCGCCTTTGGCGATTTCTGCCGTAACGGATTGCCTGCGCGCAAGACGGAACGGTACAGATATACCGATATGGATGCTCTCTTTGCACCTGACTATGGACTGAACCTCAACCGGCTGGACATTCCTGTCAATCCCTATGAGGCATTCCGCTGTGATGTGCCTAACCTGAGCACATCGCTCTATTTTGTGGTAAACGATGTGTTCTACAAGAAAGCATTGCCCAAGACGCCATTGCCGGAAGGTGTGATCGTAGGGTCTCTGCGTGATGTGGCGGCAGAAAACCCACAGCTTGTAGGGAATTTCTATGCAAGGCTGGCCAATACAGAGGATGATGGTGTGGCTGCACTCAACACGATGCTTGCCCAGGACGGACTGCTGGTGTATGTTCCGCACGGGGTAAAGGCAGACCGTGCCATACAGGTCATCAATATCCTGCGGTCGGATGTTGACTTGATGGTCAATCGCCGTGTGCTGATTGTTCTGGAGGACTGTGCCGAGGCAAAGCTGTTGTTCTGTGACCATGCCGCGGATGACCGCAATTTCCTCACGACGCAGGTCATAGAGGTCTTCGTGGGCGAGAACGCTTCGCTCGACCTCTATTGTCTGGAGGAAACCCACTATAGGAATGTGCGCGTGAGCAATATGTATGTGGAGCAGCAAGCCAACAGCAGGGTAAACCACAACGTGATTACGCTTCACAACGGCACGACCCGGAACAGGCTTGATGTGTACTTACGTGGTGAGGGCGCAGAATGCTGGGCCAATGGATGTGTGGTATCGGACAAGCAGCAGCACACGGACAACAATACACTTATCGACCACCAGGTGTCGCATTGCTCGTCGCATGAACTCTATAAATATGTACTCGGTGAGGAATCGACTGGAGCATTTGCCGGAAGGGTATTGGTGCGCAAGGATGCACAGCACACGTTTTCAGAAGAGGTGAACCAGAACCTGTGTACATCAAGGAAGGCGAGAATGTACACCCAGCCAATGCTTGAGATCTATGCCGACGATGTGAAGTGCTCCCATGGTTCAACGGTAGGACAGCTAAACGATGCTGCACTCTTTTATATGCGCCAGCGTGGTATCAGTCTGAAGGAAGCGCGTCTGTTGCTTGAGTCGGCATTTATCAACGAGGTAATTGACAACATACGCCTTGAGCCTCTTCGTGACCGCTTGCGCCATTTGGTTGACAAGCGTTTCAGAGGAGAACTGAACAAGTGCGAGGGCTGTAGCCTGTGTCACTGACCGGCCACGCCATAACCTTAACTTTTCATACAAATGAGTTACGACATTGCCCGGGTGCGTGAGGATTTCCCTATCTTGTCGCGTACCGTATATGATCGGCAGCTTGTCTATCTGGACAATGCCGCCACAACCCAGAAACCTCTTTGTGTGCTCGATGCCATGCGCAGCGAGTATCTGAACGTGAACGCCAATGTGCACAGGGGGGTGCATTATCTGTCGCAGCAGGCTACCGATTTGCATGAGGCGGCAAGGGAGACTGTGCGCAGGTTTATCAATGCGCCGAAAACAGAGGAGATTATCTTTACGCGCGGCACAACGGAGAGCATTAACCTCGTGGCTTCTTCGTTTGTTGAGGCTTTCATGCAGAGTGGGGATGAGGTCATCGTTACAGTCATGGAGCACCATTCCAATATCGTTCCCTGGCAGATACAGGCTGCAAGGAAGGGAATCGCTATCCGGGTGGTTCCAATGGACGATGAGGGCAACCTGGATATGGAGGCCTATGGAAAGCTTTTCAGTGAACGGACAAAACTGGTTTGTGTAGCACATGTGAGCAATGTGCTGGGTACTGTCAATCCTGTGGGCGATATGGTCAGTATGGCGCATGAGCATCAGGTCCCGGTTCTTGTTGACGGTGCACAGAGCACTCCGCATTTCGCTGTTGATGTGCAGCAGCTTGACTGTGATTTCTTCGCATTCAGTGGTCACAAGATTTACGGCCCAACAGGTATTGGGGTGCTTTATGGAAAGGAAAAATGGCTGGAACAGATGCCACCTTATCAGGGTGGGGGTGAGATGATCGAGAGCGTGAGCTTTGAGAAGACCGTCTTTGAGAGACTTCCATTTAAATTTGAGGCGGGGACACCTGACTATGTGGCAACCCACGGTTTGGCGGTAGCACTCGATTACGTGAGCCATTTGGGACTGGATAATATCAGTGCACATGAGCGTATGCTTACTGCATATTGCATGAAGCGCATGGACGAGATTGCGGATATGCGCATCTTCGGACGGGCAAGGGAAAAAGATGCTGTCGTTTCGTTTCTTGTGGGCAACATCCATCATCTTGACATGGGTACATTGCTCGACCGTCTCGGTATTGCCGTGCGTACAGGGCATCATTGTGCTTTCCCGCTTATGCAAAGGCTGGGCATTCAGGGTACAGTGCGTGCATCATTTGCCCTTTACAATACGAAGGAGGAAATCGACATGCTTGTGGAAGGCATTAAGCGTGTGGCTTCCATGTTCTGAGGTCAAGAATAAATGGCATATAAAAAGGCCCTGGAAGTATGGACGCTTCCAGGGCCTTTTTATTGTAGGGATGCAATGCTATTTGATGACAATCTTGGTAGATGCCGTTGCTGTCTTCACGATGAACACACCTTTCCCATTGGCTGTGAGCTGTAATGGAGAACCAGAGGTGGAGATAGCCGTATCAACCAGTCCACCGTCAGCACGGTAAAGGCTTACACGTTGTCCCTTTGGAACTTTTACAGTAATGGTATTTTCATCAATTGAGAAGAGATTCTTGTCTGTTCCGGTGACATGTTCTATGCCGGTAGTCGTCACATCGATGAGTGGTGTGTAGAGCACCAGTTTCGGGAACTTGTCGTTCGTCATGGCACATACCACATCGTTCTGTACTGTCAGGAAGGTAGTTACACCATTATTGACAACGAACTCGTCATCTACGTAAAGTTCTTCACCTGTCAGCTCATCGTATTCATCGTAGTAGGGCATGTCCACAAACCAGCGATAAGTGGTGGGTGTGTTGTCGATGATGGCTTCGGTAGAAAGATCTACCTGTCCATCTATTACTTCTACCGGGACAGCTGCCTGGTCAGCATAGGTATAGAGTTGGAAACCGTCAGTTAAGGGCAATGTGCTGAACTTGAAGCGGTTGTGGTCAAGATAGAGTACACGCAGTCTTTCCAGATTTGACACGTCGATGTGTTCGAGCTGATTGCTGGCCAATGAAAGCTGTTCCAGTCCATTGACATGGGTCAGGTCAACTTCTGTGAGCATATTGCTGCTCAGGTCGAGTGACCATAGGTTTTCGTTGTCCAGCTTCACTGTCTGCATACCGTTTCCACTTGCAGAGAACATCAAGAGTTTCGGATAGCGGCTTGCGTCAAATGTCGTCAGTTTGTTGTTGTTCAGTGTAAGATATTGCAGATTGGTGAATTTTGTCAGGTTGATGTCTGTGAGATTATTGCCATCAAGGTATAATTCAAAGAGGTCTGGCGCATCGGGAAGTTTGATAGACGAAAGGCCGGCCTGTTTTACTGTGAGGCAAACCAATCGCTTCATGTTTGTAAAGTCAGCATCAGCCATGGCTACTCCTGTGATACTGAACACGGTCAGTTTACTGTCCTCATCGTAGGAATACACCTTAGCAGTGGCATTTTGCTGTGTGCTCACTTCAAAGATCGTGGGTGAGGTGCCTATGATGTAGTTTTCCAGTTCCACGCCATCACCTTTCCAGTCAATGCAGATGTTTGTGCTTTCTGCAGAAGAGGCGAGAACAAGTTTCGCAGTCTGTTCTGTTGTTGAGGTAAATGAGCCAAGCAGATTTGTGGGCATTCCTGCGATTTTCATGACAGACGTGGTGAGCGTCAGTCCACTGAACATCGGATTGGTCATTTCACAATAGGCTTGCTCTCCGATTACATTCTCGCAGAATCGTGTCTTCCCGTTTTCCAGAGTGTAGTCTGTGCCCTCATGGAGCAATGTGCCATTGGTCTTCTTCCATGTATAGTCGGTCTGTCCATTCAAGTCGTGTGCTGAAAGATTGGCTCCAGGGCCAATTTCGGGTATAGATACTATATCTTGTGGCATATAAGTATATACTTCCACATCCGGCAATACAGGTAATGTCGCAAATGAAAGTGCATTACCTTCGCAATGCAGTTCCCTTAGTGAATTTTCTGTTGGCAGACTGATGGAGGCAATGTCATTGTCTGCAATGTTCAGATGAGTGAGCAATGTGCAGTAGTTCAGGTCAATGGCCGTGAGCTGGTTGTTGCTCATGTCGAGTGTCTCAAGCATGTCTGCGTCCTTGAAAGACAATTCTTTCAGCTTGTTCTTGCTCAGATTCAGGTTGTGTATGGTGTAGTTATCGTTGAGTGTAACCGATGTGAGCTGATTGTCGCTCAGGTCGATATCTTGCAGAAGTGCCTTCTGATAGAAATCGTTTACGCCTCTGATGTTAAGCGTGCCGAAGTTGTTACCGGTGAGCACAAGTTCTTTCAGACGTTTGTTCCATCCCAGGTCAATGTTTGTCAACAGGGTGCCGGTGAGTTTGAGCTTGTTCATTTCATGCAGTGCACTAAGGTCGATGCTCTTAAGCGCTATGTCCTCAATGGCGAGGGCCGAAACCAGTTCTCCTTCGGGCACATATACTGTCACAGTGCCTGTGATGCTTGTACCCTGTGCGTTTGCTGTGGTGGGAATGTCATGTCCGTTCGCTGTGTATTCTCTTTTTATATCATCGCCGAAATCCACGTAGAATTTTTTCGGGTTTTCCGGTGTGGCTCCGAACATTCCGAGCCTGAACTCCACGTTACAGCCTTCAGACTGTGTAGAGAAGACAAGGACCTCGTCGTCTTGTCCGAAGTCTTCTGCTGACTTTATCAGAAACTTGTCTGTGCGTAATGGCATTTCGTTAAGTGTGATTTCCGGGAATGCGTCATTGGCGAATGCAGCATACACACTGTCGCTCACAGCCTTGAGCAGTGTAAGTTTACCATCAGTAAAGGTATAGTAATCTTCTGTCAGTTCTATGCGGCTGTTCGGATTTTCCTCCGATACGGTAAACAAGGCCATAGTGGTAATGGTTCCATCGCGTAGCACCTTGTCGCTGAAATCTATGACATCGCCCACCTTGAAAGTCTTGGCTATGGGCATGTTGTTCTGATAATAATCATAATTGCTCCAGTCAGTCTGTGGCAATGGCAGTGTGGCAAAATTGAAGTAGTTGCCTCTGATGGCCAGGTTCAGCAGATTGGTATTGTTGGAAATGTCGATGCTGGTCAGCCGGTTGTTGCTGATGTAGAGGTCTTGCAGATAGGTGTTGTTACGGAGGTCTATGCTTTCGAGCCTGTTTCCGTTGGCAAAGAGGCGTACCAGGTTCACGTTCTTGCTCACGTCAAGGGTTCTGAGTTTCTGTTCATCTGTGCTCGACTGACGGTCGCAGTAGAATTCCAGCAATGAGATGTTCTTTTCCAGGTTGATGTCCATTATGCCGGTTTCACTGATGTTCAGTATCTGCAGATTGGTATTGTTGGTCACATCGAGTTCTTTCACCATTGTTCCGTCAATGGATATTTTCATCAGTTTCGGACATCCCGAGGGATCGAGCGTTTTCAGCCCCTTGTTGTTCCATGCATTGAACGAAATCATTTCCGGGTAGTCGGAAAGATTGAACGATGGGTTGAGGTTGTCAGTCTGTCCCATTTCCAGGATATATAGATTGGGCTTCGGTGCTCCCACAATGAGCGGAGACTTGTTGAATGGATTGTCATCCAGATACAGGGCTTTCAGTTTGGTGAAAGGAGTGAGGTCGAGTGCTTCCAGTTCATTGTGGCTCAGGTCCAGGATTTCCAGATTGGTCAGGGTGGAGAAATCTATCTGGCGGATGTACGCTCCGTTAATGCTTAATACATCGATGTTGCTGGCATCACCGTAGATGCGCACGACACCCTTTGAGGTCACGTTACATGTGTAGAATGTTCCGCTCCATTCCTGTGTTTCCGAGTCAAAGGATGCGGGTACCAGTTCCACTTCATCCTTTCCCCATCCGCAGTCTATGTCTATGTAGTCTTGTTCACTGATTCCACCGAGCATGATCTGGAAAGAGTTTGTACTGCCAGATTGTTCATAGATATTGGTGTATAGTGTGACAATTGGTTCTTCTTCAGTCTGTGCATGTCCGATAATTGGAATGCAGAGCAGACCGCTCATGCAGAGAGCGAACTGGAACCAGTGGATGATGTTTTTCTTTGCATTATGATTTCTTGTTGTAAATGCTTTGTTTTGAACAACTTATAACCGTCTTCG
>JBJEHA010000073.1:0-37586 GCA_051875605.1 Prevotella sp.
GGTTGGTCAGCAACAGACAGGTTGCAGAGAACTCGCTGGATGAGAACATGTTTGACCTGAATGTCGAGGCATTGGCAGACGGGGAAGGTGGTACACCAGTACGACAGTGTTATTCTGATGGTGCTGATGGAAAATATGACTGGTATATCAAGTGTGAGGAAATAACATCTCCTCAAATGATTTACCCCTGTCCTCCAAATTCAACTTATATGTGTGCAGGTGCATCAAGTTATTGCACGACAAATTAGTTATTGTAGAATATTGAAAGTAAAAAATATTTGTATATATAGGAGGATATTTTAATAATTGTTTTATAAATGAATGTGGTCTTTCATTCCCTAATTGATTTTTCTTTTGATTAGGGAATGAAAATAAATATATGAATCTATGTTTTCCTTTTTGAATTTGTTAAAACACAAAGTTCTTTTATGTTTGGCGTGTTGTATTTTAGTTGTAGGATGTGACAAGCAGTCTATATTTAAAGGTAAATTATGTGAAATTCACATGGTTGGCGATGAAGTGATGGTCAAGGCCGACAGTGTGGATCTGGAGCATCCGCATGGGTTCTTTTTCTCTGTCGCTGATACTTTGGCCGTATTTTTCACGCCATCCCAGTCTGGAGATTCGTATGAAATAGTCAACTTGAAAACAGGATGTCCGATAGGAAACTTCATTCCTTGTGGACATGGTAGCGGGGAATTCATCGCGGTTTCAACAGTAGAGCAACTGTATGAAGAGGACAACCAATTAAAAGCCTTCATGACGGCATCAAATGAGCAGAAACTTATATGTTGGAATATATCGCAGTCTCTGAGTAGGAATACTACGGTTCTTGATGCTGTGGAATGTAGGAAAAGCGATGAACAACCGGCTTATTACAGGACGTGTTATTATGTTGGAGCAGATTCCGTCATGACTTATTATGGAAGTAGGATCATGCAGACGACGGAAGGAGATGTTATCTCAGAACCTGTATGGCAGTTGCGTTCTCTTTCTAAAAACAGCATATTAAAGGAATTCAGATTGTATCAGCCTGTTTATAATAATGCTAAAGCTTCGGAGGGTACTGTATCCCAGGACATGTACTACTATACGTATTCATGTGTTAAACCTGATTTTTCCAAAATCGCGGAAGCAATGGATTATCTGCCCCAGATTAATGTGATAGACATTAAAAATGGAGACGTGAAGGGATTTTTGATGACAGGTCGTGAGGACTATTCCATCTTTATGGCAGATATGAAAGAGGCACATAGCTATTATAAGGATGTACAATCAGATGACCGCTATATTTTTGCGTTATGGAGTGGGATGAAAATCACGGAAGATGATTTTAGCCGGGGCTACGATGAGGTTCACGTCTTCGACTGGAATGGCCGTATGCTGAAGAAAGTGAAGCTGTCCGTCCCCGTGCAGTCCATCTACCTGGACCAGGCCAATGACCTGCTGTACGGTTGCCATCAGGACCGCCAGCCCCTGTATCGCTACAAGGTGGCAGACATGGGGCTGTAGTTTTCAAAATATTCATCCAGTAGAGCCATTGCGGTAAAATGCGCCATGGCTCTGCTTTTTAAAGGAATGATAATGAAAAAGAAATGTTTGTTCTTACTGTGCCTGACTGTGTGTGCATCGTGTGACGATTCTCAGAAACAGCTGAGGGCAGCCATGGAAACATTGCAGTCAACGCCTTTGACGATAGACCTGTCCGAGATGGAGCGCATCTGCTATGATGATTCAGTGACAGAGCATTACATGACGCTTCCGGCTTATCGGCTTGTGGTCTATACGGACAGCACGGAATGTGCATCGTGTGCCGTCAGGAAAATTGGGCAGTGGAAGCCCTTAATGGACACCTTTTCTGTTTATACGGACTGTTTTGATTTTCTTTTTGTCTTTACGCCCAAACATGCGGATATAGAAAGGGTGAGACGACAGCTGCAGCATGAACGTTTCGGGCATGACGTGTATCTGGACACCTGCAACGGTTTTGCCCGTGCCAATCCGCAGATACCGTCCACTACCATGATGCATGCATTCCTGGTAAATGCGCGCGACAGTGTGGTCATGGTGGGCAATCCGTTACACAACAAGAAAGTGCATAACCTGCTGGTAAGGCTGCTTGACGAGAAATGCCGATAAAGGTGCTGAGGGTGCTGGGACTGATCCGTGATGTGTTTCTATATACGATTACGGCTGCAGTGATGCTGTTCTGTCTATGGCAGTTCTGCAGGTGTTTTATAGCTGATTATTTCTCGATACCCTCTTATTCGATGTCTCCTACCATTGTGCGTGGCGACAAGGTAGTGGTCAACAAGTTGCTGCTCGGCGGAAGAATCTACACAAATCTTAATTTCTCACGTAAAGGCCAGGAACTGGAAGCCTTCAGAATGAAGGGGCTGCGACGTGTGAGGCACAATGACATCGTTGTGTTCAATTTTCCCCATCACGACGGCAGGATCAGCTTCATCATCAACAATGTGTATTGCAAGCGTGTCCTGGCTATACCGGGTGACAGTATATGGACGGAAAACGGTTTCTACAGGAACAGCAACTATGAAGCGTGCCTGGGGGTTGAGAGCGAACAGAGACGCTTTGCCTCCATACCCGATTCATTGTTGCCACATGAGGTGCTGAACACCTATCCCTTTGACGATGTCCATATTCCGTTTACGACAAAAGACATGCATCCGGTATATGTGCCGCGTCGAGGTGATGTGGTGAGCATTACACCGTATGAAGCGGCTTACTACCAGCTGATACTGGAGTGGGAGACAGGCAAGCGGATAACATGGGACTGGGACAGGAACCAGGCTTATGCCGATGCACGACCTTATAATCATCACAGGTTTCAGCATAACTACTATTTCATGGCTGGCGACAATGTGATTGATTCCAATGATTCTCGTTATTGGGGACTGGTGCCCGAGGAATATATTGTGGGCGTAGTAGGATATATCTACCATAAAAGATAATTGACAATGCAGAAATCTGTCATGGCTTCATTGGCTGCCGTGTTCTTCATTGTTGGCTGTAGTCCGACAGTGGATGATCTGCGGCTTGAGGAAGCCCTTGCAATGGCCGGAGAAAATCGGCCAGAAATGGAACGGGTACTTGACCATTTCTCCGGAGATTCGCTTAAATATGCAGCGGCGAAGTTCCTGGTCAGGAATATGCCCGGCCATTATTCTTATGCCGACACAAATGCTGTCGTGGCTTATTCGAGGGATGTGGACTCTATCGTGTACTGCATGAAAGACAGCAGCAAGGAGAGCATCCGGGATGCGGTGAATGCCTGTGCGGAATACCGGGGAATCCCCTCGCTGAAAAGATGCTATGATATAAAGACCATCACGTCCGACTACCTTATCAGGAATATTGACGATGCCTTTGCTGCATGGAAGGACGGGCGCTGGGCACACCACCTGACCTTTGACGAGTTCTGTGAGTATCTGTTGCCCTATAAGGTAGAAGAGCTGCAATTGCTGGATGACTGGCGCAGCAGGCTAAAACATTTCCATACAGGCAACCTGAAGGAACTGGAATACTGTGATGTGTTCTGCAATTCCACGCTTACCGCGTGTAAGCAGATAAACAATAATCTGCACGACTATATGAATCCTGACCATTCGTTGTCTGTGGCCTATCCCAGGATGAGGATTGAGTCTGGTGCGGGCATTCCTTTTGGAACCTGTGACAATTATGCAGTGATAGCTTCGGCCGTGATGATGAGTGCCGGGATTCCTATAGTAAGGGATTTTACGCCGCAGTGGGCATTCCGTAGCATGGGACACTCGTGGAATGTGGTGTATGCCAATGACGGAAAGAAGATTCCGTTCAGTGGAGTATGCTCTACGCCAGGAGAACCTCATAAGCTCGAGGAGAAAATGGCCAAGGCCTATAGGCATACTTATGCAATGAACGAGGACATCAGGAAAATCAACGAAAGTGGAGATTTCGTTCCTCCGCTATTCAGGAATGTCTTTATGAAAGACGTTACGCCGGAATATATATCGTGTAAGGATTTTACGGTAGATGTGGAAAAGGGCTGCGGGAAATACGCATATCTTGCTGTGTTTGATGACAAGAACTGGACACCGATAGCTTATGGGCAGACAGAGAACGGAAAGGCGACATTCCGGAATGTTGGCCTGAACTCCATGTATCTGGTGGTGGGCTATGACAAGAGTGGACAGATGAAGGTCATGGGCAATCCTTTTGTGCTGAATTATGATGGGAAACCGGAATATGTGGTGGTGTCGGAAAAGGAAACAACCAGCATGACGCTGAAACGGAAATATCCGGTGCTGGAATATGTCTATTGGTATCTGACCCGTCTGGAGGGTGGGGAGTTCCAGGCGTCAAACGACAAGGATTTCAGGCAATTCCATACGGTGTTCAGGATAGCGGAATGCCGTGCCGAAGGGTATGAGATAGATGTGCCGGACTCGATACCTCCGTGCAGGTACTGGAGATACTATTCCGACAGGAAAGGCGGCTTTTGCACAATGGCGGAGATTGCCTTTCATGACAGTAAGGACGGGGAACCCTTAAAAGGTGAGGTCATTGGCACTGAAGGTTCGTTATGGGATTTGCCGGACCGTACTAAGGAAAAGGTTTTCGACGGTGATATCCTGACGTTTCATGAGGCTGCCAACCCTGATACATCCTGGGTGGGTATGGATTTTGGAAGGCCGGTAAAGATGAACCATATATATTACGTGGGAAGAGGAGACGGAAATTCAATCGAGAAAGGTGATGAATATGAGCTGATGTGCTGGAAGAACGGCACATGGGAGAGCGTCGGGCGTATGACGGCTGATGGTCCTTCATTGCCATTTGAAGGTGTTCCTGCGGGAGGATTGTATTTGCTGAAGGATCTGACGAAAGGGCATGATGAGAGAATATTTACGTTTGAGGGCGGAAAACAGGTTTGGTGGTAGTCACCCGTTCAAGGAGTCCCTCTTCCTGTTGACCGGTGTCGTGGCAGTGGCTTTCTGCTTCTACTGCTCTGTCCTTCCTGTATCCGGGCGTTGGGGCGAATGCGAGCAAGTATGTATTGGCTGTCTGCCTGCTTTGTGCTTGGCTGGGGCTGTCTGCCTCATGAGCACGAGGCCCCATGTCTTTTCAGTGTGCGACATGCTTGTGTTGGCATGGACTGCCTATTGTTTCCTGCGCATGTGGTTCGGGGCGGAATACCCTTGTCGTACAGAGGCACTGAAGGCTGCATCTTTGTTCCTCTTTTATGTGTCATTAAGGGCAATGTCTGCAAGATGTGCAGTCCCGTCTTCTGTTCTCGTTGTACTGTTCCTGACTTGTGCTTGTTATGAATCGTTATTGGGCTTGTGGCAGGTGTTCACAGGAACAGGGCATCATTTCGTTTATCAGTTGACGGGTTCATTCCAGAATCCCGGCCCTTATTCTGCCTATCCGCTGATGGGCGCATGTATGGGATTGGTCCTGGCGGACGGACAAGATGGACGTTTCCGTACCAAATATCTTGACTATGCAGTGTGTGCCGCCACCGTGATATGCGTTACTGTTCTGGCCGCCACATGGAGCCGTGCTGCTTATGTGTCTTTGGGCATAGTCGTGCTGCTGATATACCGGAAGGAACTCCGTCGATGGTCGCTGGTTGTGGCACTATGTGTGATTGCTGCCGGGATGGCTCTGTATTTCATGAAGCAAGGCTCAGCTGACGGCCGTCTGCTTACCTGGAGTGCATCTTTGGGGCAGTGGTTGCAGCATCCTTGGACCGGTGTGGGTCTGGGAGGTTTCAGGAATGCCTGTGCAGAAGGTATCTCCATGCTTTATGTCCAGAATCCCGGTTTCCCGTTCTTTTACGCGGGAAATGTGGCAGAATATGCTTTCTGTGACTTCGTGAAGGTCCTGGTCGAGCAGGGCGTGGCCGGCGGATTGCTATGTGTCTGTGTTGTTGCTGTAGCCATGTACGATTTGTTCAGATGGGACAGGGCTCTATTCTATGGGTTTCTGGCGTTGCTGTCCTTTTCCCTGTTTTCCTATCCGTTCTCATTGTATCCTTATGCTTTGCTGGCGGTTTCTGTTATGGCTTTTACTCCCCATCAGCCGATGTGCAGGGCCGTTACAGGCTGGATGCGGAGAGCAGGTTTAGGCGTGGCAGGCCTGTTCGTCTTTGCCGTAAGTGTATGTCTGGTGAAAGGTATGGAGATTTCTGTCAAGGCTGATAGTGATTACCGGTCATTCGCTGGCATGGAACATGCTGTTTTCCTTAAGGACTATTATAGACTGTTGCCTGTAGAAGAGGACAATCCTGTGTTCTTGTTCGGATATGCCAAGTTGCTTGCCAGGGAACATCGCTACAATGATAGCAACGATGCCCTGTATCGAGGGACGCTTGTCAGCAACGACCCCATGTTTTATGTACTTCAGGGCAAGAACTATCAATACATGGGAGCCGTGGCTATGGCAGAGCAGGCATACAAGAAAGCATTTTCCGTAATGCCTAACCGTATTTATCCGCTGTACAGGTTGCTGCTTCTTTATGCGGAAAACGGCAATACGCGGTTGGCACATGCTACAGCACGAAGGATAGTAGGGTTCAGGGAGAAGACGGTGTCGGCTGCAACAAAAAAGATGAAAGAGCATGCTAAACGTTTTCTGGAAACAGGAAGCATGGCTGCACCAGATAAAAAGGTCGGTACATCATTAGCTGAATCCATTTTTTAGCGGATTCAATACATCAAAATGATTTCCCAATGACGGATAGGGAATATTGCCCGGATGTCCTCTCCATTGCTGTCAGGATTTGTCAAGGATATGATCAGCAAGGTTGTGCAAATCATGCGGAATGGCTCCACTCGTTCAAGGAAGGAAAGCCCAACTAAGGCCCACCCTAACCCTCCCTGGGGAGGGAACCGTAGCTTGAGGACATTCTGCTTTAACTCAATTTTCGGAAGTAAAGCGGATTGTCGGGAGTTAAGGAGTTAAGGAGTTAAGCCAAATGTAATTTCGCTAATATCCTGTGCTCAAGAAGCAAGCCACAGAACCGCGGCGCGGTTCCACTCCATAGTAGCCCCACATTGCGACGGCAAAGCCGGACTATGTGGGGAGAGGAGCAAGACATAAGGATTAACCGCGGCGCGGTTACACTCGTTCAAGGAAGGACTACCCTAAGGCCCACCCTAACCCTCCCTGGGGAGGGAACCGCAATTCGAGAACATTCTTGAGGTGGAAAAAGGCAATGGATTCGAAAATCAGAGTGTCAGAATTTTAACACTTTAGCTTACACTTTGATTTTCCGGCCATTTCTGAAGATTCAGGCACAAGCGGATTTTTGCGCGCCAGCGGAAATTTTCTGTTTTAAAGTCCTATTTTGTAAACCGCTGATAATCAATGGGATAAATTTTTATAGACAGAAAGTGTTAACAAAAACCGCCCGATTTTAACCTAAAATGCGTTAAATTCATGCACAAAATGGCCGATTTGTGCAGTTTTCAGTCCCCATTTTCCGCACTTTTGGCCGGAAAATCGCGGTTTTGAGACTGAAAAACCTGAGTTTTTGCCCCGAAACAGTTAAGTTTTACCCCAAAAACACTTAAGTGCCAGATTGAAAACAGTTAACTAATTTTCTGGAAACAGTTAAGTGTTTCCCCCCTAACACTTAACTGATTTTCCCGTTTTGTGCAAAAAAACCGACAATTTACACTTATTAACATGAAAATCGCCTCAAAATCACCTGTTTTTAAAGACTCCGAAAAATCAAAGTGTAAGAAGAAACGTCAAAAAACTGACATTTTGTCAAAACGGGAAATCCGTTTTTCCTTACTCTCTACGGAGCATCGCACTACACCTGCTGCAGCTCCTGTCCTGGGCATCCTGTTGCTGGAAACCAGACACCAGACCCATGTGGTATCCATGTGGAATGTGGAATGGCATTAAGATACATACAAATACCAATATATTGTTTGGACATCTCAGGATATTTGTCTAATTTTGCAATGTGGAAGCCCGTCTGCGATTTCCCGGGCGGAACGGAGTGGCGGGACGTGTCCTGATCCACAGAGATACCCGTTCCAGATAATGAAATATGAACAAGGCGAAAACAACTATGAATCATAAATTGCTTGTCGGTTTGCTCGTTGCCTTTTGCACCATGCAGGTTCAGGGACAACAGCTGAGCCTGAAGAATGCCATAGCCATAGCCCATAAGAATTCCTATGATGCACAGTTGGCTAAACTGTCGTTTATGGCGAGCTATTGGACTTACCGTTCTTTCAAGGCCGACCTGTTGCCGGCTGTGAACCTTTCCGGAAATGTGGGGCAATTTGACCATTCGCTGGTTGAAGTGAGAAACTATGAGGATGGAAAAGTGGCTTATGTGGACAACAATTCGCTGGCCAATTTCCTTACGCTTTCTGTTGACCAGAAGATCGCCGCCACGGGCGGAACGGTTTCCTTGCAGTCGTATCTGTACAGTCTCAATCAGTTCAGCTATGACCAGACCACATTCAATTCGCAGCCATTGAGAATCAGCTATACGCAGCCGCTTCGGGCGTTCAATGCCCTGAAATGGGACAAGAAAATGGCTCCTGTGGATTATCAGATTGCCCAGCGTACGTATCTTGCATCCATGCAGGCAGTGACGCTGAATGTCACATCCTTGTTCTTTCAGGTGCTTTCGGCGCAATCCGACTATAAGCAAAGCCTGTCAACGCTGTCAGACCGTGAGACCTTGCTTGAGATGGCACGCAGACGCCTTGAACTGGGCACAACGACCAAGAGCGAGGTGCTTCAGCTTGAATTGTCGCTGTTGAATGCAAAGGTCGCTGCCAGCGATAACAAGATTGCATTGGATGACCAGATGTACAAGTTCTTCTCGTATTTACGTGTCACGGATTATGAGAATGCCGTGCTTGTGGCTCCCGGTGCCGTTCCGGACATGATGCTGGGCGTGGACGATGTCTTGCAGAAGGCCATTGCGAACTCATCGCATACGCTCGAACAGAAACAGCAGATGCTTGCAGCGGAGAAGGCACTGGCCCAGGCAAAGTCGGGAAGGGGAATACAGCTGACCCTCAGTGGGGAATTAGGGTTCACACAGACCGGCAGTACATTTAAAAACGCCTATACACGGCTACGTGATAATGAGATTGTGGGGCTAACCTTGTCGCTTCCGATTTTTGACTGGGGTGTGAGCAAAGGTAAGGTCAGGATGGCTCAGGCCCAGCTGGAAGTCACCAAGACAAAACTGGAACAGGCCCATCAGGACTATGTGCAGGAATTGAGGAAGAAGGTCTTGCAGTTTAATGCCCAGCCCAACCAGTGCAGAAATGCCCAGAGGGCACAGGAGATTGCTGAGGAGCGGTACGGCATTACCAGAAAGCGTTTTGAAGCCGGAGCGGTCTCGGTGACAGACCTGAATACGGCGCAGCAGGAACTGGAGTCGGCCAAGTCGCAGTACATCAACCAGCTCCGTGGCTTCTGGACGGATTATTATACTTTACAGCAGTCAACTCTATACGACTGGATCAACAAGACAGATATGGAAGTGGACTTTGAGGAAATACTAAAACAATAGATAGAAGATGGGCAGAACAGGATTCAAGTGGTGGCTTGTTGCCGTTGCTGTGGCTATGGTATGCAGTTGCAAGGATAAGCCGAAGGACACAACCGAAACGATTGCTTCGGTGGAGCAGACTGTGGTCGAAGTGGACACCATGGTGCTGCGGCTGCAAAAGTTCCAGAAACAGCTGGTTTGTAACGGTAGGCTTTCTGCTGTCCGGAAGGCGGAATTGCAGTGTCCGGGGCAAGGCGTGGTATTGCAGAGCGTAAAGGTTGCCAATGGCCAGCATGTGGCTCAAGGAGACTTGTTGTGTGTAGCAGATACGCGCGACAGAGAGGCTGAGCTGAAAAAGGCAGGCCAGGACTTGGAAAGGTCGAAGGTGGAACTTCAGGACAAGCTGATTGGACTAGGCTATGACGGTGACTTGGGCAATGTTCCGGAGGAGGTTCTCCATAGAGCCGAGATTACATCCGGCTATTATTCTGCCAAGCATCAGCTTGCCGCATCAAGGAAGGCTCTTGCCGACTGTGAACTGCATGCCCCCTTTCCTGGCAGGATAGCTAACCTCGAAGGGCGTATGTATCAGAAAGGCGAGAAGTTCTGCACGCTCATCGACGATTCGTCCTTTGATGTCGAATTCAGGATTCTTGAAGCAGAGCTTTCATTTATCAGAAAAGGCCAGACGGTCAGGGTGACTCCGTTTGTCAACGAAGAGGAAAGCTATGAGGGGTTCGTGAAGGAAATAAATCCTGTCGTTGACGAAAAAGGCCTTGTCCGGATCTGTGCCAGGGTGAGGAATGTGTCAGACAGGTTGATGGATGGCATGAATGTACGTGTGATTGTTGAACGCGAAGTCCCGGATATGTTTGTCGTACCCAAGGATGCGGTTGTGGAACGTGACGGCTATAATGTGGTCTTCATGTATAATCCCCAGACCAGACGTGCCGTATGGACGTATGTGGACATCCTTCACAGTAACCTCAACAGTCATGCTCTCTCCGGTTGTGAGAGCAAGAAAACGGAGATCCATGAAGGCGACATAGTCATCACAAGCGGTAACCTGAATCTTGCTGACGACACGGAAGTGAAGGTGGTGAATGACGAAAAGGAATAGAAAAGAATGCTCCGGACCCTTTTACATAGACCGATAGCGGTCAGTATGGTGCTGATTGCCATAGTGGCAGTCGGCATTCTCTCTTTTGCCTACATACCCGTCTCTTTGATGCCGGAGATAGATATTCCCCGCATCACGGTGCAGATGTCTTCGCCGGGAGCTTCTGTCACAGAGGTGGAACAGCAGCTTGTGGCTCCCATGCGCAACCAGCTTTCCCAGGTGGTGGGGCTGAAGGATATTGTTACGGAGTCGCGTATGGATGCCGGGACGATTATCCTTTCTTTTGAGCCAGGCAATGACATGGACTTGCTCTTTATTGATGTCAATGAAAAGATAGACAGGGCCATGAACAACATGCCCAAGGAGATGCAGCGTCCTAAAGTCATAAAGGCCAGTGCAATGGACATTCCGGCATTCTATGTGGACATAACTCGGTCTTCTTCGGGCAACCGTCAGGCTGATGAGGATGACACAGGCATTGCACAGCTGTCAAGGCTGGTGCGCAATGTGATAGTGAAACGTATTGAGCAGCTTCCGCAGACGGCCATGGTGGATTATAGTGGAACCGTGGGGTCGGAGGTGTGGCTTCAGCCCGACATGGATAAGCTCCATGCACTGAATATGAGCACAGACGATATCGAGCGGGCCATTCAGGACAACAACATCGTGCTTGAGGCATTGAGCGTGGTCAGTGGAATTTACCGTTACAGTATTCATTTCGATTCGCAGATCCTCACGACGGAAGATATCGAGAATGTGTATATTCGCCATGAAGGCCGGTTGTTCCAGCTGAAGGATTTCTGTACGGTAACGGAAAAGGCTGCTGTAAGGAACGGGATAGTGCGCAATAATGGAGAAGATGCCATCACGGTAGCTGTCATCAAACAGAATGATGCACAAATGGACGAACTCCGGAAAAGCATGGCTTCTCTGATGGAGGAGATGGAGAGGGACTATCCGGAACTGGAGTTCAAGATAACCAGAGACCAGACCTTGCTTCTGGACTATTCCCTGAGTAATCTTGAATGGAATCTGGTGCTGGGCGCTTTACTCGCCTGTGTCATCTTGTTCCTTTTTGGAGGCGGATGGCGCACACCACTTCTCATCATTATCTCTATTCCGCTGTCGTTGATCCTCACATTGCTTTCTTTCTATGTGATGGGTATTTCTTTAAACGTGATATCCCTTTCCGGGCTTATTCTTGGTGTCGGGATGATTGTGGACAATGCCATTATTGTTATTGATAACATCAATCAGCGGGGTGAGGTCATAGCTGGTACCAGGGAAGTGTTCATGCCGATGCTCAGTTCTGTCCTGACGACCTGTTCTGTATTCATACCACTTGTTTTTATTAGTGGTACTGCGGGGGCATTGTTCTACGATCAGGCAATGGGTGTTACAATCGCGCTGTTTGCCTCGCTTATAGTCGCGTCTGTCGTGGTGCCGGTGTATTATCACCAGCTGTTCAAGAGGTACAGGAAACAGGCAACTACAGGCAAGGCCGAGAATGTGCTTCTGCGCATCTATGAGCCGATGATGTATTGGACATTGCGCCATGGCAGATTGGTCGTTTCCTGTTTGGCTGCCGCAGTCCTGTTCATTGTGGTTGTGTTTCCTTATGTCAAGAAGGAGAAAATGCCGGATATTGACCATGAGGACGCGCTGATGACCATAGACTGGAATAAAGGGATTTCAGGGAAGGAAAATGATTTAAGGACACAGGAACTGCTTTCTGTTGCCAGGAAGTATCTTGAGACAACGACTTCCATGGTGGGCACACAGGAGTTCATCCTTTCCCATACGAAGGATATCACGACAAATGAGAGTGTCGTGTATATGAAGGCATCGTCTAAGGAGCAATTGGATTCTGCAACAGCGGCCATCAGCCGATATGCAGTCGCACATTATCCTATGGCAAAGGTGGAATTTGGCATTTCCGGAAATGTATATGACATCATTTTCCAGACAGATGAGCCTGACCTTGAGATCAGGTTGCAGAGAGAAGAGGGCGGCAGACCATCTGTGGAGGATGCCCGTTCGTTTACGGAAAAGCTGCGCAAGGCATATCCCCATCTGGATATCCCTCCGGTATCAACAGAGGACAACTTGCAGTATATTGCCAATCCAGAGAAACTGGCATTTTATCAGGTTGGCTATCAGCAACTGTATAGGCGTTTGAAGGAACTGGTAGGCAGTAGTAAAATCTACGAGATGTCCAGTGGATCGCAGAGTATTCCCGTTATTGTGGGGCAGGATAACCGAGAGGAAGAAATTGTCATGCAGAGTTCAATTGTCAATCGCGAGGGCGTTGACATACCTTTGACTTACCTTGTTGATTCACGTAAGACGGAAAACTACAAAAGATTGTCTTCCAGTAGTGAAGGCGAATATTACCCGGTAAAGATAGATAAGGTGTCTGATGATGACATCAGAAGCATCATGGACAACACGGATTTGCTGGATGATGATTCGGTCAAGGCTTCGTATTGCGGTAGCTATTTTGAATCAAGAGCCATGATCAAGGAACTTTCCATTGTGCTTATTGTTGCTGTTCTGCTATTGTATTTTATCCTTGCGGCACAGTTTGAGAGTTTGTTGCAGCCGATAATTATCTTGACGGAAATCGTCATTGATATCAGTGTCGTGCTTCTCGTACTGTGGGTATCAGGTGAGTCGCTTAATATCATGTCCATGATTGGTCTTGTTGTCATGAGTGGTATTATCATTAATGATTCCATTCTGAAGATAGATACCATCAACCGTATGTTCCGTTCAGGGACAGGCTTGCTGAAATCCGTTGTAGTCAGTGGACATCGGCGTCTGAAACCGATAATCATGACTTCTTTGACTACCATTCTTGCTTTGTTGCCCTTTTTGCATAAGGGTGACATGGGGTCTGCTCTACAGTTCCCCTTGTCCTTAACCTTGATAGTGGGAATGGCAGTGGGTACAATGGTCAGCCTGTTTTTCATCCCTTTGGTCTATTATCTTATCTATAGAGTCCGGAAATGAAACACAGCTTTTCCGTAATCCTGACGGTTTGTGTGCTGATGGTCATCGGTGCGGCACTGGTTTCTCGGCTTGACATCAGCAACAGCCCTCGACCGCGTCAGGGCAAAACGCTTACTATAAGTTACAGATGGCCAGGAGCTTCGGCTAAAGTCATTGAGCAGAATGTCACATCACGTATTGAAGGACTTGTCAGTTCCGTCAATGGAGTGGAGTCTGTATCATCAGTGTCCAATTTCGGCAATGGCAGTGTAACACTGCAGCTCAAGAAGCAGGCTTCAGTGTCCAGTGTGAAATTCGAGGTTGCTTCTTTGCTCCGGCAGGTCCGTGACAGATTACCGAAAGATGTTTCCTATCCGGAACTTTCGGGTGGAGAGGTCGTCACAGGGAAGGAAACAGACAGGAACACGCATATACTGACTTATGTCGTTAATGCGAATGGAACAGACGGTGATATAAGAAAACGGACCGAAAAGACACTGAAACCACTTGTGGAACGTGTGAAGGGTGTTTCACATGTGGATGTTTCCGGTGGTTCAGACCGTTATCTTGAGATTGCTTATGATGCAGAGCAGTTGTCGTTATATGGACTTACTTCGGCGGATGTGGTCGAGGCCATACGGAATTTTCTTGGACGAGAGGATATTGTCGGAACCCCTTTGGTTCCAGACAAGAATGCAGGAGGAGCAGATTCCAAAAGCCACAATCTGGTCAGGATACCTTTATTCTTGACTATTCCCCATTCTGGTTCACAGGGTGAGGGTGTCCATTCTTTGGAATCCATACCTCTGAAGTCCATAGATGGAAAGATCGTTTATCTGAATCATCTGGCCAAATGTGAATTCAAGGACAAAGATCCTGCTGGCTATTATCGTGTAAACGGCCGGAATACAGTATATGTGAACATACATTCAGAGAAAGATGCCAATCTGGCTTCTGTATCATCTAAGGTCAAGGCTGTTGTCAGTGATTTTGAGGATAATCAGCAGACATTACAGCCAGACCGACGATTAAATCTGAACTTGAGTTATGACCGGGCCGAGGAACAGCTTTCTGAATTTCGTACATTGATTGTACGAAGTGGCATGTCACTCGTTATTTTGCTTGTATTCGTTTTCCTGTGCAAGCGGAGTCTGAAGTATCTGGCAATTATATTCACGACACTTCTGGCCAATATCCTTTTGGCTGTTATCTGCTATTGGCTATTCGACATCCGGCTGCATCCGTTCTCCATGGCAGGCATAACAGTTTCACTTGGCCTTATTATAGATTCCACAATAGTGATGATAGACCATTATAGTTATCATCGCAATTATACTGCATTCTTTGGTATTCTGGGAGCTATGCTCACGACGATTGGTTCCCTTATTATCATTTTCTGGTTGCCTGATTTCCTGAAAAACGACCTGTACGATTTTTCCTGGACAGTCATTATCAATCTTTCTGTGGCATTGTTTGTCTCTGCTTTTTTTGCTCCTGCACTTGTCAGCAAACTCAACTATACCAGCCGGACAAAGGGAAGGCAGCCTACCAGACGTCTTGCTGTCTGGTGGAACCGAATCTATAATCGCTATCTGCATTTGGCATGCCATAGGTTCGGGCGTTGGGCCATCATCAGCCTGTTTGCGGTGGTTTTCGGCTTTTCACTTTACTGTTTTATTCAGGCACTTGAAAAGAACTTTTATAGGTATGAGCGTGAGGAAATGAAACTCACCATCCGTGCACAGATGCCGTTGGGAGGAACTGCCAGGCAGCTTAATGAAAAGGTGGAAAGCGTTGAGGCGTTTCTGTCGCAGTTCAGGGAAATCAAGCGGTTCGAAACCAATGTCGGGTGGTGGGGTGCGACCATCGTAGTAGAATTCACGCCAGAGGCCTTGAAGACATCATTCCCCTATATACTCGAGACGAAGACGATAGGAAAGGTCATCACAATAGGAGGGGCAGACTGGAGCACCTCCGGTGTCAGCGAACGAGGATTCAGCAATTCCATAAATCTGCAATACAGGTCGAACAGAATAGAGTTGGTAGGCTATGATTATGACCGGCTGTATCGTTATGCCGAAGACATGTGCAAGACGCTTGCCCAGAACAACCGTGTTTCTGACATTACCATAGAAACGCCTGGACATGAGCACCAGAACGATGAGCTGTTTATGGAATATGACCGCCGGATGCTCAGTGCTGACAGTGTGAGGGTGCAGGATATCCACTCTGCCCTTTCCACGCTTCTTGCAGAACACCCCATGGGGCGTGCAAAGGGTGACCATCAACGTACAGATATCGTGTTGAGGCCTTTGCAGCATGAAGGTTTTGATTTGTGGCAGTTGGAAAACTCCTATATCAGACTGGCAGACAGGCAGATACGTTTGTCTGACTTCATGGAAATCAACCGTAGGGAGGCCAAGAACTGTATTCCACGGGAAAAGCAGGAATACGTCTTGCGCGTAGCGTTCAATGTCATAGGTTCCTACACCTATTCCTGTAGGTATATCAAGCGGATTACAGAGGCCTACAACGCCCGCTTCCCGGTGGGATTCCGGTGTATGGATCCCCGTTTCGGATATTTCCAGCAGGGCAACACTCAATATTGGCTCATCGGGCTTGTCGTGCTTATCATTTTCTTTGTGTGCACCATTCTTTTCGAGAGCTTCTACAAGTCTGTGGTCATTATCCTGCTTATACCGGCCTCCATGATCGGGACTTTCCTCACGTTCTATTTCAGCGGTATTGAATTCGGGACGGGAGGTTTTGCTTCGATGGTTCTACTCTGCGGTCTGACAGTCAATGCGGGTATCTATCTCATGAATGAGCTGAACGACCAGCACAGGTGTGCATGCTTGATAGGCGACAGGCATGCGTCTGTAAAACGTCCGGTGTTGACCAGTCCACGCATATTCCTTAAAGCCTACAACCACAAGGTCATCCCTGTTTTCCTGACAGTTCTGTCAACTGTCCTGGGCCTTATACCGTTTCTCATTGATGGGGCAGACCAGCGCTTCTGGTATTCTTTTGCAGTAGGTTCAATCAGTGGATTGTTGTTTTCACTCTTTGCGTTGGTGCTGTTCCTGCCCTGTCTGTGCGTGAGGCGCAAGCGCCGTTGTTGACCAGGACCGTCTTCTTGGGGTGGCACTTCAATTTCTCTCGTCCTTTTCTGATATCCTGCGGAAGAAGGAACAAGACTCTGGCTTTCATAAGTCAGGACTTTTACTGATTGCCCTGCCTGTGTCAAGGTGAGCTTACCAGTGCCTGAAGAGTTCAAAGCCGAACTTGCAGCCAAAGCCATCGATATGGCCGTTGCGCTGGGCCAGGAACAGGCCCATGGAGAAAAAGCGTGTGGAAAAGCCATAGCCGTATTCCATGTACGGGCGCAGATGACGCACGGTAAGTGCGTTGACGTAGAGCCGTTCCTTTTCTATGAAATGGCCTACCAGAGGCAGCCATGAAGTGAGCAGCAGGGGCGACTCATAGGTGATGTTGCCCCGGACGTAATATTCAGAAGCGTTGTACCAGTTGCGGTCGAGCAGTTCAAATTCGCATGCCCAGTCATCGTCCCATCCGCCGGGTATGTTGTTCTCGCGGAAATTTGTGTAGTCAAGGAAGTACCAGCCGCTTCCCTTATGGGTGTAGAAGCCGCAGCCCAGCCGCGTGAGCAGGGTCTGCATGGACGACATGCGGTGCCTGTACTGCCCGTCAAACTCCCATCGCTCATATTCCATGTTGGCCTTGCCGAATCCCTTTATGCTGCGTTCATAGTCGGCTGTGACAATGGGACCTTCATAGCCCATCGGCCTGTATTGCAGTTCCACGAGCGGTGCCACCGACCTGTAGGATATAGGCAGTCCGGCTTCCAGGAGAGCATTCTTATGGGATGCCGTGCGGTGATGCGAAATGAAGCCCATCTCCAGTCCCCAGTGCGGGCCGAAGTCGCGGTGGGTAATGAACTTTATTTTCGTGTCCTTGAAATAGCTGATGTCGTGCTCGTCCCAGTTGATGGTGTCCGAATGCTGCTGCTTTACGATGTCGAGCAGTGCCGAACTGGATATGCGGTTACCGTTTCCCACCTCCAGTTCCACGTAGCCGTTGTTTTTCCTGTCATAATAATACTGTATGGGCAGGTTGAAGTAGAACCTGTGCTGCTTGAATGCGTAGCCCGCCTTGAATCTCACGGCAATGCTGCTGTTCGAGGTGAAGCTGTAGCTGCCCTTTGCGTCGAACTTGTAGGTCAGTCCGCGCCTGCCGCTATATCCGAAGTACAGCGGGTTGAGGATGGGATTGATGCGCACATAGCCCTGGTTGCTGTTGCCGAAGTTGGAACGTATGCGGTTCACGAGATGGTCGGCGAAAATGTCCCAGACCTTTTTCTCGCGTGCCGACCCCTTGGCGGAATCAGTGTTTTCGCGCCGTTTCCGCTGTAGGTCCAGCATCCGGCTCTCCTTGGCTGTCAGGGGCAGCGGGCGCACGCGTGCCATGGCGGAAGTGTCGTTTTTCTCCTCTCCTTCCAGTTCCTCGTCCGGCAGGTCATAGAGGGCCAGGTAACTGGTGGAAATGCGGTTGCCCAGGAACTTGAATTCCGAATCGAGCGCACAGCTCTTGGGAATGAGCGTGCGGTAGCCCTCCGTTCCCATCTCAATGTCGATGGAAAAGCGGATCATATCGTATTCGCCCTGGAAATCAGTGGTCAGCACCCTTCCGTTTGCAGCGTCCACTATTGCCTTTCCCCTGATGAGCTGTGTGTTGTCGAGTTTGGGCTTGAACGATACCACGGTCTTTCCGTAGAGGGAGCTGACATGATAGCTGTAGAACTTGCGGTTATGTGCGTTGAAGGGCGAGAGGATGTAGTTGTCGATGAGTGTCACGCCATAAAGGTCGGGCGTGAGATACTTCAGCAGGTTGGGCATGGTCTTCCGGCCGTGGGGTATGGTGGTCTGTTCGAGCAGACGGTTAGACGACAGCCCGCGCCATCCGTTGAGTGCCGTCTGGTCGAACGTCTCTCCGAAGTGGTAGCGGTCTTTTCCCCGGGCAATGGCATACATGGTGGGGATGACCATGAGGATGGCATTGCGCCGGCCTACATGGATGTTGAACTTGACGTATGTGCAGGTGGTGTCTGAGATGTTTGTGGTATCGATGGTGGCTGCGTAGGAGAACATGCGCTTGAGAATCATGTCCTCTTCACGGTCTCTTGCCTGCGTCGCTACAGACAGCAGCAGAAACGGCAGAGTGGCCAGCAGGGTGGTTTTCCAACGATTTTTCACGGTGGGCAAAATTAGCACAAATCATGGCTTCTGCAAAATAAAACCAGGGCTTTGTGGCCCTACGGCTTTCTTTTCAGTGGTTTTTCAGGATTTGAAGACTTTTTTCACACCTTTCCGCAGGCCTGTCCGCCCAAGCCGTCATGACCGGAAGACTATGGTGCGGACCGGCCGATGGCTCTTGTGGCCATGAAGGAAAGGGCAGGGGAACATGAAGCCGGAAACAGTTAACCGGAAAGTCCGGAAAAGTGAAGGGAAAAGATGACAACGGCCAACTGTAATCTCTGTTTCACGCCGTGAAATATAGTGTTCACACCGTGAAATATAGTGTTCACGCCGTGAAATACAGATTGGACTTCAGTTTCCTGAAGATTTTACTTGGCTTTTCGGAAGTTTGCAGCTCGCTTTTCCGGAGTTTGCTGTTTCCCGCCCTCTTCTCCCATTCTCCACTTTGTCGGCAGATGTTCCTCTGCTCCTGCGCGTTTCCTGCATAACCTCGTTTGTCATTGGTCTTGAAAGACGAATTTCGGGAGACATCCTCAAAAAAAGAACGAAATATTTGGTGGTTTGCAAAAAACGATGTACCTTTGCACTCGCATTTTTGAAATGCGGTCTTTGAACGGTCTAAAAACATGCGCCCTTAGCTCAGTTGGTAGAGCAACTGACTCTTAATCAGTGGGTCTAGGGTTCGAGTCCCTAAGGGCGCACAGACCTGTCGAAGAAAAGACCATACAGGAGCGCCCTTAGCTCAGTTGGTAGAGCAACTGACTCTTAATCAGTGGGTCTAGGGTTCGAGTCCCTAAGGGCGCACCAGCATACGTGCAGAACAGACGAGGACGTAAATGGGATTGGCCATTTGCGTCCTTTTCCTATATTCGTCCGGAAGCTCTGTCTTGCCATTCCTCCTGTTGTACACGCCCGTCCGGCCAAACGCAAAAGAATCCCAATTCTTCAAAAAAAGCATATACCGTAGGCATTTTTTTTGGCTGTGACGTTTATTTTATATATCTTTGCACCCCATAAAAAACGAGAAAAAACAAGGTATAAAGATGGTTAAGAAATTTGCCAAACATGCTGGTCTGGATTTGACTGAGACCAATAGGAAAGTACTTGCCGAATGGGAGAAGAACGATATATTCCACCGGTCAATAAGTGAACGCGAAGGCTGTCCACAGTTCGTATTCTACGAGGGGCCGCCGTCGGCAAACGGACACCCGGGCATCCACCATGTGCTGGCACGCTCCATCAAGGATGCCTTCAACCGCTACAAGACGATGAAGGGATTCCAGGTGCACCGCAAGGCAGGATGGGACACCCACGGACTGCCCGTGGAATTGGGTGTGGAGAAGGAACTTGGAATCACCAAGGCCGACATCGACAACCATGAGTCCAGCAAGTATATCTCCGTGGAGGGCTACAACCGCAAGTGCCGTGAGAACGTGATGATGTTCACTGCCGAATGGCGCAAGTTGACCGAGGAGATGGGATATTTCGTGGATCTCGACCATCCCTATATCACCTACGACAACAAGTATATCGAGACCCTCTGGTGGTTGCTTCGCCAGCTCTACGACAAGGGTCTTCTCTATAAGGGATATACCATCCAACCATATTCTCCGGGAGCAGGAACTGGTCTTTCTTCACACGAGCTCAACCAGCCTGGTTGCTATCGTGACGTGAAGGACACCACTTGCACAGCCCTCTTCGAGATAACCAATCCCGATGAGAAATGGACAAAGTGGGGCAAGCCTTACTTTGCAGCATGGACGACGACTCCGTGGACACTGCCTTCGAACACCGCACTCTGTGTAGGTCCGAACATCAAGTATGTGGCAGTGGAGACATACAATCCCTATAACGACGAGAAGATGACAGTCATCATGGCTGAGTCGCGCCTTGATGCTTATCTCAAGCCAGAGGGCAAGGATGCCGATATGGATGCCTATAAGCATGGCGACAAGGTGGTGCCTTATCGCGTTGTGGCTGAGTATGTTGGCAAGGATTTGGTGGGGTATAAGTATAAGCAACTGATGCCTTGGGTGAAGCCTTGTCTGAAACTTGGCGACCTCGCCCCCGAATACGCCACTGCCTATGCAGCAGAGCATCCCGAGAAGGTGTTCGCATCGGAGAGCGGCAAGGACAAGTTTGTGGAGATGGAGGAATGTGCGTTCCGCGTAATCCCCGGCGACTATGTGACGACAGAGGACGGTACGGGTATTGTGCATATCGCCCCCACATTCGGTGCCGACGACGCCAAGGTGGCAAAGGATGCCCACATCCCTTCGCTCTTCCTTATAAATAGGAAAGGTGAAACCCGTCCGATGGTTGACCTTGAGGGAAAATACTATGTGGAGGCCGAACTCGACAACAACTTCATTGCCGCTTGTGTGGATAGTGCCGCCTACGGACACCATGCCGGTGACTACGTGAAGAATGCATACAAGCCCGAATTCAATATCGACGGCAAATACGACGAGCAGGCTGCCGCCAAGGCAGAAGACCTCAACATCGTCATCTGCATGGAGATGAAGCAGGAGGGAACGGCATGGAAGATAGAGAAGCACGTGCACAACTATCCCCACTGCTGGCGTACCGACAAACCGGTGCTCTACTATCCGCTCGACTCATGGTTTATCCGCTCGACTGCCAAGAAGGAGAGGATGTTCGAACTCAACAAGACCATCAACTGGCAGCCTGAATCAACAGGTACAGGACGATTCGGCAACTGGCTTGAGAACCTCAACGACTGGAATCTCTCGCGCTCGCGCTATTGGGGCACACCGCTTCCTATATGGCGCAATGAGGACGGCGAGGAGAAGTGCATCGGCAGTATGCAGGAACTCTATGACGAGATAGAGAAGGCTGTTGCTGCCGGAGTTATGCAGAGCAACCCATTGAAGGACAACGGATTCGTCCCCGGTGACTATTCGCAGGAGAACTACGACAAGATAGACCTTCACCGCCCGTATGTGGACAATATCGTGCTCGTGAGCGAGAGCGGTAAGGCGATGAAGCGCGAGAGCGACCTTATCGACGTATGGTTTGACTCGGGTTCGATGCCCTACGCACAGGTCCACTATCCGTTTGAGAACAAGGAGATGATAGACGAGGGCAAGGCATTCCCCGCCGACTTCATCAACGAGGGTGTTGACCAGACACGCGGATGGTTCTTCACTCTGCATGCCATCGCCACCATGGTGTTCGACTCTGTTGCGTTCAAGAATGTGATTTCTTCCGGTCTCGTGCTTGATGCCAAGGGTGACAAGATGAGCAAGCACAAAGGCAACGTGGTGAATCCTTTCAGCATGATCAACGAACACGGGGCTGATGCCGTGAGGTTCTATATGATGACCAACTCGGAGCCGTGGGACAATCTGAAGTTCGATCCGAAGGGCGTACTCGAGGTCAGGAAGAAATTCTTTGGAACATTGTTCAATACCTATTCGTTCTTTGCACTTTATGCCAATGCCGATGGTTTTACCTATGCAGAGGATGACATCAAGCTGGAAGACAGACCTGAACTGGACAGATGGATCCTTTCAGGGTTGCATAGCCTTATCAAAAATGTGGATGCTGAGTTTGCCGGATATGACCCCACCAGGGCGGGTCGCCTGATTGACACATTTGTCAACACGGACCTGAGCAACTGGTATGTTCGCTTGAGCCGTAGCCGCTTCTGGGGCAAGGAAATGAGCCAGGACAAGCTAAGTGCCTATCAGACTCTGTACACCTGTCTGGAAACAGTGGCAAGGCTTCTGGCACCGCTGGCTCCTTTCTATGCAGATGAGCTTTATCTTGATCTGGTGAAGGTTACCGGTCACGATGATGTGGATTCTGTACATCTGGCAAAATTCCCCACAGCGGACGAACGCTTTATCAACAAGGAACTTGAGGCACGGATGGACATGGCTCAGCAGATTACCTCAATGGTACTGGCTTTACGCCGTAAAGTGAACATCAAGGTAAGGCAGCCGCTGCAGGAAATCATGATTCCTGCCGTTGATGATGAGCAGAAGGAACGCATCATGGCTATGAAGGAACTTATCCTGAACGAGGTGAACGTGAAGAAACTGAACTTTGTGGAAGGTTCCAGTGTCCTGGTCAAGAAGGTGAAGTGCAACTTCCGCACCATGGGTAAGAAGTTCGGCAAGATGATGAAGGGCATTGCCACTGCTATGGATGCGCTGTCTCAGGAACGCATCGCTGAACTCGAGCGCAATGGCAGCATAAGGATTGCCGTTGACAGTGAAGAGGTAACCGTGGAGGCATCCGATGTGGAAATCATCAGTGAGGATATCCCGGGATGGCTTGTCTCTAACGAGGGCAACCTGACTGTTGCTCTGGAAATAAAGCTCACAGAGTCGCTCGTCAATGAGGGAATGGCCAGGGAACTGATTAACCGCATCCAGAACATCCGCAAGACCAATGACCTGGAAATCACAGACCGCATCAGAATTACCATCACCGATTGTGATCAGGTAAGAAATGCCGTAGCCGAATTTGCCGACTATATCCAGGGACAGGTATTGGCTAACAGTTTGACACTGGCCGACAATGACGGTACTGCAGTGGAGATTGACGAGCTGTCACTGAACATCAAGATTGAGAAAACCGATTGTTAAACCATGCGTGCTTCTGGCCTGAACCATTCAGTAGGGGCATGCAGTATTTAGACAATGTCATCATGACAAAAAAAACATGTTATACGGATGAGGAGTTGGAAGAATTTCGACAGATTATCCTTGAAAAACTGAGTCTGGCACGCAGAGATGCAAACCAGATGATGAGACAGTTGATGAACGCCGACGGGAATGATGTAGATGATACCTCGCCCACTTATAAGGCGTTGGAGGAGGGCAGCGAGAGCCAGACCAAGGAGGAGCTGGTCCAGATGGCCAACAGACAGCAGAAATTCATCCAGGGGCTTGAGGCTGCATTGGTTCGCATCCAGAACAAGACCTATGGCATTGACCGTGTTACCGGTGAGTTGATTCCCAAGGAACGTCTGCGCGCTGTGCCTCATGCCACACTTAGCGTGGCGTCAAAGAACGCCAGAAAGAAATGACGCAGCGTAAGGCTTTCTTCTCCGATGGGGTTTTGGCCTCTATTCTGATTGTCTTATTACTTGTAATAGACCAGATTATCAAAATAGAGGTCAAGACCAATATGTGTATTGGCGATTCCATCCGGATTACAGACTGGTTCTACATTGAATTCATTGAGAACAAGGGAATGGCCTATGGCATGACTTTCATCAATAAGGTTGTGCTCAGTCTGTTGCGCATCGTGGCTGTAGGATGTATTGGCTATTATATCCATACGCTGATCAGGCAGAGTTACAGAAGAGGTTATGTCCTGTGTCTTTCGATGATTCTTGCCGGAGCGGCAGGCAATATCATTGACTCCATGTTCTATGGTCTGGTCTTTTCGCCTTCAACCATGTATAACCTGTCAGAATGGGTGCCGTTCGGACAGGGGTATGCACCATTCCTGCAAGGCAAGGTGGTGGATATGTTCTATTTCCCCCTTATCGTGACCACTTGGCCACAATGGGTTCCGTTCTGGGGAGGTGAAGAGTTCATTTTTTTCTCGCCTATATTCAACTTTGCAGATGCCTGTATCAGTGTAGGTGTTGTGGTATTGTTGTTGTTCTATCACAAAGACCTCGAGACGCTGAACACGGTCTTCTGCAGAAAGAAAAAGCCAGAGACAGAAACGCCAGCAGACGACAAGGCGAATGGATAGCAAGACTGGAAGAATATACATAGGACTGTTTTTGGTCCTTTGCATGAGCCTTACGTGGTTCTCATGCAAGCCTTCCGTACCCAAGAAGTTCATCCAGCCGAAAAAAATGGAGAGCATACTCTATGACCTGAGTATAGCAGAGGAAATTGCACATTACCAGAATCCAGACTCTCTGACCCCTTTGTCGTTCCGGACAGCTGTCTTCATGAAGCATGGTGTCAGCCAGTCTGATTTTGATTCTTCTATGGTTTATTACACCAGGCATACAAAACAACTGCATGATATTTACCTGAACATTTCCGAACGCTTATCCAATGAAGCGATTGCACAAGGCGTGAATGCGACAGAACTCAATCATTTTGGTGAGGTGGCGAGTGGTGACACAGCAACAATATGGAAGGGTTCTTCCGCTATCGTGCTGTCTCCTCATATCAGCTTGAATAACTATTCTTTCAGTTTCGATGCCGATACGGCCATACACAAAGGTGACCGCATATTGCTTGATTTCAATGCTCAATTCCTGTATCAGGATGGAATGCGTGATGCCATAGTATTGTTGGCTGTACAGTTCATGAACGACAGTGTTGCCTCACAGTCTGTACGTCTTTCCTCGACATCACATTATCATCTTCAACTTGAAGACCGGGATAGGATAGGCATCAAGGCCATAAAGGGCTATTTCATGCTTAACCAGCCCAATGAGAGCACATCATCCAGAACCACTTTGCGCCTTCTTTTCATTACAGACATACGCATGGTACACATGCACATAGAAAAGGCAAAAACCGTAAGCAACGGTTCCGCTCCTGCAGTGGTCGCCGATAGCATAAGGACGGATTCCGCTCAACGCCCGAAACCTCCTGGCATGATGACACCTCAGCCGGTGAGATCCAGACGTGTGCTGCCTCCACCTCCGGTCAAAAGGATGGAACCAGAGAAGGTTAAGCCGGTAGCCAAAGAAGTTTAACCCGATATGAGTGCATCCAGACGATTCGCTGTAAACCGTGTCCTTAGAGGAAAGTGCTGTATATCTCCGGCTGTCATCGAGCTACAGGGTGACGCCATTCTGACGTATTATGCGCTTACCCGGGAACAGGCGTTTACTGAATGGCTGGGTGGAACGGTAGAAATACGGCATGATCCGGATGGGCTTCATGCCTATATGGACGGTATAAGACTGAACGCGGAAGAGATATTTCTTTAAAAAACAATAGCTATGTTGAGTGTTAACGAGTTAGAGGATCGTCTCATCGATCTCGCATTTTCAGAAGATATCGGCGACGGTGACCATACAACGTTGTGTTGCATACCTGAAGATGCAATGGGTAAATCACATTTGTTGGTCAAGGAAGACGGAATCCTGGCTGGAATAGATGTGGCCAAACGCGTCTTCGCGCGTTTCGATTCATCCATGCAGGTTGAAGTTCTCATCCAGGATGGGAGCGCAGTAAAGAAAGGCGATATTGCCATGATTGTCACAGGAAAGGTGCGTTCACTGCTTCAGACTGAACGTCTCATGCTGAACATCATGCAGCGGATGAGCGGTATTGCTACCATGACCAGCAGATATGTGAAACGTCTGGAGGGAACAAAAACCCGTGTCCTTGATACCAGGAAAACCACTCCAGGACTGCGTATTCTCGAGAAGCAGGCCGTGAAGATAGGTGGAGGTATGAACCACCGCATCGGACTGTTCGACATGATTCTGCTCAAGGACAACCATGTAGATTTTTCCGGAGGCATCAGCAATGCCATTAACCGTTGTCATGCCTATCTGAAAGAAAAGGGACTGAACCTGAAGATCGAAATAGAAGTACGCAACTTTGATGAACTGCAGCAGGTGCTCGATTGCGGTGGAGTGAACCGTATCATGCTCGATAACTTCTCTGTGGCCGATACAAAGAAAGCCGTGGAAATCATCGGAGGAAAGTATGAAACGGAATCAAGTGGCGGCATCACTTTCGATACTATCCGAGACTATGCCGAATGTGGAGTCGATTTCATATCGGTCGGCGCGCTTACACATTCCGTCAAGGGTCTTGACATGAGCTTCAAGGCTTGTTAATTCCACCAGCGCTTACGGGAGAATGTTCTTCGGCCTTTTGCTGGCAATAACATCTGTTTTCTCTTCCCCGATTGCAGACAGTATTCTGTTGGCGGGCAACTTCGGTGAGCCTCGACCCCATCATTTCCATGGAGGCATTGACCTCAAGACTGGTGGGGTAGAGGGCGTGGCCGTATTGTCTGTTGGCAATGGATATGTGTCAAGTATCAGCATAGATGCACGAGGCTACGGAAATGCCCTCACCATACATCATCCCGAAGGCTATGAGAGTTTTTATTGTCATCTCAAATGCTTCACTCCGCAGATAGAACGACTACTGAAAAACGAACAGGCAAGGAACAGAAGGTACAGCGGTGAGTTCAGGCTCAGGCCTACAGACTGTCCAGTGGCAAAAGGGCAGTTCATTGCGCTAAGCGGAAATTCGGGAGCAAGCCATGCACCTCATCTGCATTTTGAGATACACGATGCCTCAAACGGAGACCTGCTCGACCCTCTCGATTTCCTGCCTACAGACTATTCCGACCAAAGCAGTCCCGTGCTCCACAGGGTCATGGCCTATCCCAGACCCGGGCAGGGCGTATTCTGCGGAACGCCAGGCAAGACGACATTTCCCGTTCTTCCATCCAACCGCATCCTTACAGCATGGGGTAGGGTGGGATTCGCCATCTGGGCCAACGACTACATGACCGGTACCTACCACTGGATGGGTGTGCGCAAGACCGAACTCTATGTGGACGACCGGCTGGTCTGTTCGAGCGAACTTGCGCGCATACCGCTGTCAAAAAACCGTATGGTGGACTACTGGGGCGATTATGCACACTATTACAGGAATGGCGTGTGGTATCTCAAGTCGTTCACAGAAGAAGGTGCGCAACTGCCTTTCATCGTCACCGGTCCTGACCTAGGATGGATAGATTTCCGTGAGGAGCGCGACTACAGGCTGAAATACGTCCTGACAGATGTCTCTGGGAACAGCAGCACATACCGTTTCATTGTCAGGGGAA
Organism: Prevotella sp.; assembly: GCA_051875605.1. Lineage (GTDB taxonomy): Bacteria > Bacteroidota > Bacteroidia > Bacteroidales > Bacteroidaceae > Prevotella. The sequence goes on from JBJEHA010000073.1 coordinate 27,731, forward strand.
CGCGTTCACCCTTACCCGTGTCTGCTTCCACAGACAGTCCATGGCAGCTGCACGGGAGGGTATGTGGAAGCATACAGTTGCCCGGAATACAGCTTGACTGCCCGGAACATTCATTGCCTACCCGGCTATCGCTCACACCGAAAATAACATTCAAGGAGGGCGCTATCTCGCCCACATGCCGCTTTCACTACACCCATCTTCCCCTCATCCAGTGGGCGAGGCTCAGCATACTTTGCCGCGATACTACCGGAAGCCGACAGTTCTACTTGCGCGGAGAAGACGGTAAGGCCTATGGATGCGGATTCAGCAACGGATGGGTCCATGGGCGTGTGCGCGAACTGGGACAATCCTATGAGGTGGCACGCGATGACAGTCCACCGGTCATCAGACTACTTTCTGCCCAGGACAAGCCCGCATCCGGCATCATGTTCACTGTCAGCGACAAGGGCAGCGGGCTGGACGATGTCCGGCTCTACATTGACGGCCGATATGCCGTATGCCGCCGGAGGGACAAGAGCAATGTCTTCGTATGCGAACTCGCCCATGCCCCCGTCCGATCCTCCTCCAGGCCTCACGACCTGCTCATCGAGGCTACAGACCTGGTAGGCAACAGAAGCCATATACGTACAACTATAAAACATTAGCTATCATGAAGAAGATCCTGCTATTCATCGGCATGGCCATAGGAGCCACTGCCGCACACGCCTGCACCAATTTCATCGTGGGCAAGAATGCCAGCACCGACGGCTCTGTCATCTGCACCTACAATGCCGATGACTACGGCATGTTCATCGGCCTGTGCCACTACCCGGCTGCCAGGCACAAGAAGGGTGACATGCGTAAGGTCATCGACTGGGATACACATGTCTATCATGGCGACATCCCCGAAGCAGCGGAAACCTACAATGTCATCGGAAACATCAACGAGTACCAGGTCACCATCGCGGAAACCACATACGGCGGAAGGGAAGAGATGGTCGATACCACAGGCATACTCGACTATGGTTCGCTGATCTATATCGCCCTGCAACGCAGCCGCACGGCGCGCGAGGCCATTTCCGTCATGACATCGCTCGTGGAGACATACGGCTATTGTTCCGAGGGCGAGACCTTCTCCATCTGCGACCCCAACGAGGCCTGGATCATGGAAATGATGGGCAAGGGACCCGGTTCGCGCAGTGCAGTATGGGTAGCCATGCGCATTCCCGACAACGCCATCTGTGCGCATGCCAACCAGAGCCGCATCGGAAAGTTCGCGCTCCATGACAAGGAAAATGTCATCTATGCCAAGGATGTCATCAAGTTCGCACGCAAACAGGGATGGTTCAGCGGAAAGGACGAGGACTTCTCCTGGAAGGAGACCTATGCCAAGCCCGACTTCTCCGGCAGACGTTTCTGTGAGGCACGTGTGTGGAGCTTCTTCCGCCGTTACAACAGCGGGTTCGACCGCTATCTGCCCTGGGCTCTGGGCAAGGACCCTAATGCCGAGGACATGCCGCTCTGGATTGTGCCGGAAAGGAAACTCAGTGTGCACGATGTGGAGATGTGCATGCGCGACCACTACGAAGGCACTGCGCTGGCACTTGACAGCACCGACTTCGGCGGAGGCATCTGGGAGATGCCCTACCGACCCACACCACTGACATTCGAAGTCGATGGAAAGAAATATTTCAATGAGCGGCCTACAAGCACACAGCAGTCCGGCTTCACCTTCGTGTCCCAGATGCGCTCTTGGCTGCCACGGGAGATCGGCGGCATACTGTGGTTCGGCAACGACGATGCCAACATGGTGGCCTACACACCTATCTATTGCAGCAACACCATACAGCCGGAATGCTACAACACACCGGGGGCTGATGCACTGACTTTCTCCGACAGGAATGCCTACTGGGTGTGCAATTGGGTGAGCAACATGGTCTATCCGCGCTATGCGCAGATGTTCCCTTCGCTGCAGGCTGTGCGCGACAGCCTCGAAAGTGCCTACTTCGAACGGCAGGCTGAGGTTGAAGCCAGGGCTGCAATGCTCTACAGCGACCAGCCCGGAAAGGCCGTGAAATACCTCAACGACTACAGCATACAGACTGCACAGGAAATGCTCGTCCGCTGGAAAGAACTGGCCATATACCTCATCGTGAAGTTCAACGACATGGCTGTCAAGCCGGAAGAAAACGGGAAGTTCAAACGCACGTCCACCGGTCTTGGAGCGCGTGTGGCCCGTCCTGGCTATCCCGAGCGTTTCGCCAGAAAACTCGTGGAAGCCACAGGCGACAAGTACCGTTGCCCGGAGGAATAATCTGATGCACGACAGGTAATGCCAGCAAATGCCTGGCAGGCAAAGGCCAGAACCGGTTGGAGAGAAAACTTCCGGATCTGGCCTTTTCCTGTTGTGTTCCTGGGATGGGGTAGGAAAACCATGTCAGAGGGGCAATTTAAGACCGGAAAATCCATGTTTCCGGTTTTGCAAAGTGTCAGTATTTTAACACTTTTGCTTGCACTTTGATTTTCCGGCCATTTCTGAAGAATCGGGCAAGAGCGGATTTTTGCGCGCCAGCGGAAATTTCGGGTTCTGGAAGACTGTTTTGTAAATCGCTGATAATCAACAGGATAAGTTTTTATGTGCGCAGAATGTTAACGAAAACCGTCCGATTTTAACCTAAAATCCGTTAAATTCGTGCACAAAACAGCCGATTTGTGCAGTTTTCAGCCCCCATTTTCCGCACTTTTGGCCGGAAAATCGCGGTTTTGGGGCCGAAAAACCTGAGTTTTTGCCCCGAAACAGTTAAGTTTTTCCTCAAAAACACTTAAGTGCCGGATCGAAAACAGTTAACTAATTTTCCAGAAACAGTTAAGTGTTTCCCCCCTAACACTTAACTAATTTTTCCGTTTTGTGCAAAAAACCGACATTTTACACTTATTAACACGGAAATCGGCTCAAAACCGCCTGTTTTTGAATACATCGAAAAATCAAAGTGTAAGCAAAACCGTTAAAATTCTGACACTTTGATTTTCGGGAATACGTCTCGGCTTCCGGAAGCAGGATACTGTCGTGAATGCCACTGGGGGTGTGGGCGTCCCGCCCGCACATTGCCAGACAGCTCAGTCAATGTCACCATGACGCTTCACTGACATTCAAGCATCTCTCCCTGTATGTCGGTGATTGACCGGAGCGGAATGATGCGTCCGTCTGCCAGTTTCAGGGCTTTCTCCACATTGTCGATGCCTTTTACCCTTCCAGACACGGTGATGTGCTTTCCGCCCTGTTTTCTCGTGTCAGGTACGAAAAAGGTAATGCTCACTTCTGCTGTGCATGGCACATGTTCGCGGAGCAGTGAGATTTTCCTGTCCAGCATGTCGGCCAGTGTCTCGTCCACGATCATGCTGTCGGTCTGCCGTGCCGTTTCCCTGATGGCGGCATCGTATCCTGTCAGTGCGGCAAACGGGGCGAACTGTGCCGCGCGCCCCTCCATCGGCATCTGCGGATGGTTGGCCGATACATGGTGTGGCAGGTCGATGATGTCGTCGTAGTTGTCCTTCATGCCTTGTGTCCTCCAATCTGTGTGTTGCGTTCCTTTCCCGTGGCACCCTCCTTGAAGCTCAGTCCTTTCAGTATGGCATTCTTGCCGAACCGCTTTTTCAGTTCAAGTATGGTTTCCTGCATGCGCCGCTCCTTGCCAAGGGCTTCCAGCTCCTGTCGTTCCCGTTCGCGCTGCTCCTCATAGTCGGTGAAAAGGTCGAGCTGCACAGGCCCGCTTTTCACCTTCATGCTCTCTCTGACCACATGGCAGGCCGTGATGTTCAGCCGTCTCACGGTCAGGTCAGGATTGACAATGCTCCGGAACAGTTCCGCTGCGGCACCGGTGATTTTCCTGGCCGACGAGGTCTGGCTGCCGAGACGTATGCTGCCGTGCGCCGACTTAGGAACTTTCCTGCCGTAGTGGTCAATATGTATCTCGCCGGTGTATCTTTCCTTGCCCTCAGTGTCGGCAAGGTTTTCCGTGTCATAGCCAATCGACATGACCAGCTGGTCGGTGACGAGCCGTTTGTCCAGCAGGTCGAGTGCAAGGCTGTCGGCCATTTCCATGATGACCACAAGCGCCTTCTCCGTGTCGTATGGACAAGTGAGCACCTGTCCGCTGCCCAGCGAGTTGCTTTCGGGCTTGTAGGCCTTTATGGCCTCCATCGTGCAGGGCTCCCAGCCCCAGGCGTGGTCAATGAGCAGTTCGGCGTTCACTCCGAACAGCCTGTACAGCAGTTCCTCATGCTCTATGGAGCAGCGTGCGATCTTCCCCATGGTGTCGATGCCATAGGTTGCCAGACGGCCGGCTATGCCATGCCCCACTCTCCAGAAGCTGGTCAGCGGCCGATGGTCCCACAGCTGTTTGCGGTAGCTCATTTCATTTAGCTCTGCAATGCGCACCCCGTCCTGGTCGGCAGGGATGTGCTTTGCCACGATGTCCATGGCAATTTTTGCCAGATAAAGGTTTGTGCCGATGCCGGCCGTAGCGGTGATGCCTGTGTTCTTCAGTACGTCGCGTATGATGGTCATGGCCAGTTCGTGGGCAGTCATCCTGTAGGAAGCGAGATAGGCTGTAACATCCATGAACACCTCGTCAATGCTGTACACATGTATATCTTCCGGCGCGATGTATTTCAGGTAGATCTGGTAGATACGTGTGCTGTATTCAATGTAGAGTGCCATTCGCGGCACGGCTCTGATATAGTCTATCTCCCAGTCGGGATGCTCCTTGACATCACGGTCATCATGCGATTTTCCCGCAAACGGCCGATAGCCGATGTCCTGCCGTCGCTTGCCGTTCACTTCCTTCATGCGTTGCACTACCTCAAACAGCCGCGCCCGTCCGCCGATACCGTATGCCTTCATCGATGGCGACACAGCCAGGCAGATGGTCTTCTCCGTACGGCTCGTGTCGGCCACGACAAGATTGGTGGAAAGGGGGTCAAGTCCTCTTTCCACGCACTCTACACTTGCATAGAATGATTTCAGGTCGATGGCGAGAAATGTCTGTCCGGTGGACATGGAAGGTCTTCTTGTCTGGATTTCTACATTTGCGTTCCTAACCAGTGGGCGAATCTCAGGTTGACCACCATGAATGCCACGCCTGCAATGCCCCATCCGAGAAGTTCCCATCCGCTCATGACGAGCCAGATGCTCCACAGGCCATAGGCGGCATAGGGCAGCAAAAGGACAGAGGTGACCACACCCGGAACATATCCACGCACGACGATGGCCTGGGCTATATGAACCACCAGATGCAGGGAGAAGGCCATGAACAGGGCTGACCATATCTGCATGGAACAATTGCCGCCAGCAAATACATAGCATGTGGCCAGCAGCAGAACTACGAGTTCCTCGGATGCGGCTATGGCAAAGGCTTTCGTGTCTATGCCGGAAAGGTGACCGATTATCCTCTGCATCCTTGGAAACCTTATCATCAAGGTCGCTTTATGGGCAGACAGCCAACGATGCTGTACAATCACTTCCTCTGCCTCGTGTATGACGAACAGCAGTGGGAAGGGGAGGACAAGAAATAATACACTTAATGCACTCATGGGTTTATTGTGTTTTAAAAATAAAGCCTCGTTCCCAGCCCTTTCCAAGGGGAGAGGTGGCTACCATAAGAGGACTTGCTTGTGAGCTTGTCAACTGAGCTATTAACGGTAGATTCTACCTGCAGGTGCAAAATTAGGCAATAAATCTGAAGAATCCAATGACCGGTGTAGAGAAATCAGGTTTTCAATCTCTGTCTTCTGTTTAGTCTAATCGCTATTGTCCTTTATCACCTTTTATCTTCATTTACTTCCTTTTTATTGTTTTTTCTAATTGAATTGTTACAAATTATCATTATCTTTTCGTGTGATAATTAACTCAGCTTTCGGAAGTAAGGTGGATTGTTGGTAGTTAAGGAGATAAGCCAAATGTATTTGCGCTAATATCCTGTGCTCAAAACTAATGGCATGACTCCCAGCGACCACAGGGAGCGATAACTCCTTGACTCCCAAAAACGTTGACCACTTCAGAGACTTGAATAATTGATAATGCCATTCTCATTCGGCAGTTGAAACAACAATTTAAATATAAGATCATGTCAGAAAAATTTTCATTTTCACTTAGAAAAGCGGCATGGCTGTTAGCCTTGTTGATTATTTCTTCGGCAATTCCTGCTCTTGCCCAAGATGCGTACGCTACCATGCTTGATGTGCAGGTCGCTCGTACAGATGCTGCTCATCGTCACACGAACGATGGCATCTGTGGAATCCTGAATTGTTGGTTTGGATTTGTTCACCAATTCAAACCTGCCTTTATCTATATATGTATATGATTTCATCATACTATTCGTTACAGTTTTTAATTTTCATGGAGTTCTGCAAAGTTGATTAACTTATCCACACGTTCAAAATCAAGATACCTGTTTTCAAATCTTCGGAAGAGTTCTATATCAGGAAACTCTTCGATAAGCGCAGACACAAAACTTTCCAATGTTACAGACTGGAATTTGTACTTATACTCATCTTTCAGTATGGCAATCAGGCTTCTCTCATCCTCTTCATTGCTCCTGTTTTGTTTGGGAGACAATATGATGGATATAGAGTCGTTGAGCTGCTCATGCTGCCTTACTGTTTCTGTCAATAAGAAATTCCTATATACCTGTGAGATCTTGATGCCTTTCTTGGCAATACCCTCAATCCCTTCGTTCGTGAACAATTTTGAAATCTCTACGTTTTCCGTAGCTTGCCTGATGGCAAATGATGGATTAGAAGCAGGATTTGTTCCCAATACGTCCGTATATTTTGTCTCAATTGCAATAATTCCATGTTTACCATCTGTTCTCTCATACATGAAATAGGCATCCATTGCTGTTTTGTCATTCAGGCATTCAGAGTAGTATGGTGGTATAAACTCTATACCGACTTCAGTGATTTTGCTGAATGTCGATGAATCCGAATTGATTATTATTTTTGAGACAACTTTAGCAAGTCTGCTCTTCCCCTCATCTGTTTGGACGATACTCATTAGAGGGACAAACAGATTGAATGACATAGGTTGACTTGACAGGAAATTATTGAACAGTCTGTCTTCATTAATGGTCTCGTATGACTTTTTTTGTATTATTCGTCTTTTGGCATATTCGAATATTTCCTGACTTAGGAAGTTGCAGCCTGTACTGTTTCCTCCCGTTGCCAAATTGGGATGGTAGTATGTTATCCCTCTTTTTGTAATAGAGCCACACGGTGAACCCGATTCTTTTCTGTGTATTGCCTGTAGAAGACGTGCTTTGCGTGTAAAGGCATTATCAGTCTTCACAAAGTATTTGCATTGTGGATTGATGGATGAATATGAAAGATAATCGTTCAGTTCGTATAGTTCATGATTTTTCATATGCTTACTTTTGTTCGAATTATGTATGCCGTTATTTCAAAAAGGTCAATCTTCCCTAATGAAATGCGGGTACAGTTCTTCTCCGTGGTTGGGCGAATACGCAAATCCCTCGTAGTGGAAATCCTTCAGTAATTCTGGCGAAGTAATCTCGTTGTTCAGCAAATACCTGACCATGGCTCCACGGCATGTTTTTGCCCAGACAGCCTGCATTTTCAGGGTGCCGTTCGGCAGACGTACATAAAACAGCGGATGAATGACCTGGACTTCTTCCAATACCCGTTTCCAATCGAACAGGTGCTCATACTCCGTGGTAGATAGATGTACCAGTATGTTGTCGTCTGCCTTCACGCTTTCAATGAGCACGTCGGTCAATTTGTCTTTCCAGTATTGGTGGATGGGTCTGTCGTTGGTCATAGCGAGGGTGACGCAGTGCTCCATGCGATAAGGCACGACAGCGTCCATCGGTCTGAGCAATCCATACAGGAAACAGGTAATCCATAGGTGCTTCTGCCCGAACGACAAGGCGTTATCGGATAGTGTGTATGCTTTCAGATGTTTGTATGCTTGACCGTTGTAGGCCAGGATGGCAGGCATGGTTTCCGCACCATGGAAATTCTGATAGCGTTTCCAATTCTCGGCAGCCAGTTTTCTGCTGCAATCCAACTGATGTGCGAGTTCGTCTATATCCATCATAGCCATCTCGGTAGCCAGTCCGTTGGCTATGGATTGGAACAGCGGAGTGGTGTAAGCCGCTTTCGCTGCCCTCTCATACATGATCTTTGCATTAGCCAGGAGTATTTGCATGGCGTGTGAGCTTTTTCTGTGACATCATTATCTGTTGCTTCTGATTTCCAAAGTTATATCCATATACGACCGCTTGCCGTCTATATAGTCGGCATAGAGCATTTCTTCGCTTCTGCCTTTCAGAACGTGGCATTTTCCGCACAACTCACAGTTGTGCAGACATCTCCATTCATTTAGAACATAATCCAAACGTTCTTTTCTTGTCGATGAATTGATATTCGGTGCGGTCATTATTGTCCAAATCAGAAAGTTGCCTCTACTTATGCAATGCCAAGAAGCTCTATCTCGAAAATGAGTGTGGAACCTCCGGGGATACCTGGCTGCGAGAACTTGCCATAACCCATTTCGGCAGGGATATAGACCTCCCATTTGTCGCCCACACACATCTGCTGCATGGCTATGATCCATCCTTCGATAAGGTCGCATAGACGGATGGTAAGCGGAGCACCTCCACGGCTGCTGTCAAACTGCTTGCCGTTGATGGTACGACCTGTGTAATGTGCAGTGACGATGCTACGGGGCGTGGGATGCTTTCCGTCTGTTTTGCCTTCTGCCAACACTTTATAGTAGATACCCTTGGGGAGTGGCTTCACACCCATTTCCTGTGCTTTAGCTGCCAACCATTCTTTGTTAGCTTGTGCGTATTCTCTTTTATTCATCTCTTCCTGTTTTTATAGTCGTTGTCGGATTATCCTATTAGTCCGGTTGTTGCCCGTCGTGAGCCTTCCATGCACATTCGGTCAGCTTCATGTCAGTGAAGATAGCCTTGAAGGATGACTCCTCGGGAGAGCAGGCATAGATGCCGAAACGTATCTTTCCTGTGCCTTGGTGCATGTGGCAGACGCGCATCTGGGTGAAATGTTCTCCGTCCTGCGAGCACTCTATGCAATAGTCGTCCTCTCGGCGCGAGAGGCGATACCACATCGTCTTCACATTGGCGGAAATGGCTGTGGTTGCCCAGTCAGAGTAGCCGTTGTTGGTGACCACGCTACCCAAGTGCTGAAACTCCTCGTTTTCATATTCCACACTGCCTTTCAGCCAGTTCTCGCTGTCGAGATACATCACGATGCCGCACTGGTCGAATCGATGGTGGCTTTCGGTAAAGTCGGTCTTTACAACGAAGCTGAAGAACTTCTCCTCTGTCTCCATCTGAAACACTGGGGCGTTGTCGTTGCGGAAATGGTAGTATGTCCGTTGCCATAGGTCTGTGCCCGGTTTAGTAACGACTTCGATTGTGTCACCCTTGATGACGCAACTCTCAGGTTGTCGTGTCCACTTGAAATTTTCGATATTCAGTGTCATAACCTTATTGTTTTGTTCTTCGTTTTCTTGACTTTTGCCATTGTTGTCGCCGCCGCATGCCGTCATCAATGCCAGCAATGCGAAAGGAATGATAAACTTTTTCATTGCAAATTCTATTTTTATGTTCATTTTCTATTCATTTATTATGGATGTATTTTTCCCCAATTGTAGCCACATCACTTTCTTTAATGCTTTGAGGTGCAAAGACAGCAATCATTTAATCATAAATAACTTTTTCATTGTTGTTATAATCTATAACATCTTCAATCCCATATTTATATTATTTAATATACCCCGGACTCGGCAGGTGCATGCCATACATCGTTAGGTTGTTCTCGCGGGCATATTTCA
>JBJEHA010000074.1:0-37508 GCA_051875605.1 Prevotella sp.
CGTTCTGCAACGCCTCATTGAGCAGATAAGCATACTGCGAAGCGTTCAGAGGCTTAAGTTCATTGACAGAACTGTGCACACCGAATTTGCCGGTCAACGAAAGATGCAGACCACCCTTTGTCGGGTTCTTTGTCGTGATGACCAGTGCGCCACGTGAAGAACGCATGCCAAGGAACATGCTTGAAAGCGCGTCCTTTTCGAGCGTTACACTCTCAATGGCTTCGGGGTCAAGGGAGAAAAGTTCACGTTCAATACCATCGACAATGACCACAGGTCCCATGCCGCGGCTACTGAAGTTGAACTGGGAGTTATCACCATAGACCCCCCCCCCAAATGATTTTGGAACGTCGCCAATCAATGAGCCGGAGGTATTGGCATCCGTCTTGCGCAGAGCAAAACCACGATACTGGCTGATATTCAGTCCGGTGAGTCGTCCCTGAAGTGCGGTCAGGATGTTCGGAGCCAGATACTTCTCCAAATCCTTGGTATAAACCGAAGAAACAGAACCCAGGTTCTCGTTTGCAGGTGTCACGTTACCGTATGCGTCAACGACCGGTTTCGTCAAGCTCACCTTCTTTGCACTCAGGTTGATGGTATAGGTTTTCTTTTTCGTATCAACCTTACCCACACGCTCTTCCTTATAGAGGAATTCCGGATGGCTGAAAGTCAATACATCACCCTTCTTATAATTGAAAGGGAATGTTCCGTCAGGAGCTGTTGTCACGGTTGTCGATGTTCCCTTAAGCGTAACGGTCACTCCGGAAACAGGATTGTTATACGAATCGCAGACAACACCCTGCATCTGCGTTTCCTGTGCGCAGACACAAATAGGCATCAAGCCCGTCAACAGTGTACAGAACACGCCTGCCAACCGATGCCATATTCTGCTTTTTATCTTATTGTTCATAGAATGTCTGTATTTCAATTAATGTTCATGCTTTTAGTCACAAGAAAAAGCGAATGTGAAAGGAACCTTCTCGGCCGGAAGTTCCGTACCATGCTGGGCAAAGTCATCATCGCTTTGGGTGATCACGATAGACCGGTCCTTATTGGTGAACGAGTAGTGAATCTGCTGGATTTGCTCGTCTTCACCCAGGCCGAAGAATCCTACCGGCCACAATGTCTTCGTGTATGTGCCACTGTATGCGCCAGTACGCTTCATCAGCGTCTTTTCGGTTTTCTCGTCCACTTTATAGACCTTGCCGTCTGTGGTCACAGCCTCGGCTTCAAAATACACCTCGCCTGTGGAGGAAAGGTCGTTGTCTGCCACATCACCAATAAAGCTGAATGTCACATAGTCATTCTGAAGAGACGACATAGGAGCCACCTTATTATAATGGTTGTTGCAGAAGTCAAGCACGGCACCCTTACCACCTACAACCTCAAAGCATTCATTACTGAACATGCATTTCTTGTGGTCATTGCCGCCGCTGAATCCGTCATCCGTATGGTTCACGAAGAAACCGATATGGCATTTCAGGTTCTGGTCGCCGACAGGTGTACGGAGATAGATGGTATAAGAAGGGAACTGGTTGTTGATGATGTCCCACTTCTCGTCGGTCTGGTAAACCACCCATTCCATGTCGTCAAGCACGTTCGGACCCACACCGTAGGTCTGGGTGAGACATTCCACCCAAGTCAAGCCACCGCCGTTCTTCGGCAGACTGCTGGCCGGGATTACCGACATCGGCTTTTCCATGTCACGGTCATCGGCAAGTGAAGACTTGTAGGTAGCCTTACCGTTTTCTGCCACCTTCCATGCCTTAGGCACCAGGAAAGCAGCCACGAAGTTCACGCTCTGGTGATCCTCATGACACTCAATATGGCCATTGATTGTAAATGTAGCCACATCACCGGCATACACATAACTCACTTCCTTGCCATCATATACTTGCATCACACTGATTTCGTCAATATATACACAACTGAACACAAACAGCGCGATTAAGGCAGCCAAAGGCAATGCCAGAAAGTGTTTTCTGAATTTCTTTTTCATTTCTTCTGACGGTTAAGGGTTAGTCACTCTTTCCATTTGATAAACATAGGTGTTGCTATAGCATCCCGGGCTGAGGGAGATGTACAGTTTGCGCTTACCATCGGAAATGGGGTATTTCAGTTCAACCTCTGTCGGGCTTTCAGCACCGCTCTCCTGGAACGAGAGCACAAAAGGATAGTGCGGGTCGTCTGTTTTCCAGGTTCCGTCCTTGCGCACGACAAAAGGCAAGTAGTTGTTGATGGAATAAGTGCCGTCGGCACTCAGATTCAGCGAGAACTGAGTGAAATCCATCTCTGCCATAATATCAACGCCGTTACGGGTCACTGCACTGATTTTCCATGTGCCACTCAAGTCTTTCACGGCTTCATTGGAGCTGAAGGGGTCGGTGTCGTCGTTGAACGTGCTGCACGAAGCGAGCATACATGCAATGACGAGCACAATGCCTCCCATCTTTCCGAAAAAGCGTGCTCCATTGGATTGATTTTTTCTGATTGTCATAATCGGTAAGTTTTGGCTTATTCGTAATAGGGGTTCTGGATGAGTTCCGGTGTCTTTACGGTTTCATTGTAAGGAATCGGGAAGAAGTACATGGCCTTGCGGAACACATGGTTGCGGACCACGAATTCATTCGGCTTCAATGTTCTTTTACCTTCACCATTTTTTGTTATGAGGATTTCCAGACCGTGCATCGGCTGGTTCTCCACATCCTCAGCAATCATCCAACGACGCACATCGAAGAAGCGGAAGCCTTCGAACGACAGTTCCACACGACGCTCCAGCCTGATGGCCTCGCGCATTTCCTCCTGGGTCATGTTGGCCTTCAGTCCATAGTTGCCGTCTGCTCCGGCTTCAATGCCGGCACGTCTGCGGATCAGGCGCAATGCCTCGTAGGGGCTCATTTCCACCTCGCCAATGGCTTCCTTGAAGTCAGGACCATAGTATTCATTGGCAGCCTCGGCATAGTTGAGCAGGGTTTCGGCAAAGCGGATGAGCGTGCGGCTCATAGGCGGTGCTGCCCAATAGTTACCTGCACAGTTGCGGTTGATGAACTTGTGGATGTAGAAACCGGTAGGCGTGCCCTTGTGCACCTCGTCCTCAGTAGTTGCAGTCGGGTCGCCGGTCCATGTTTGTACAGTGTATTTGTCGTTGTTGCCGTTGCGCTGCACGTAGCCGTTGTATGTCACGTCATTGAAGAAGCGCGGGTCACGGTTCTTGCTCGGGTCGAGCGGATCATACTTATATTTTCCAGTTGCATCATCGATGGCTTTTCCATCCTTCATCGGATAGCACTTGCACAGGTCATAATAGATATAGCCACCCTTGCCGCTTCCGCCACAGGTCTTGGGACAGAGCAACTGAAGCACGCCATAACCGGCATCAGCCTTCTTCTCAAGGATATGCTCCTGATATGCGCCGTAAGGATAGGTGAAGTCGCCATACGAGGTCACGTTCACGAAGTCGGCGGGCTGGATAATGGCATAATAGCCCCATCCGGGTTCATCCTGCTGTGTGTCGTTGTTGCGGTGCACCTCATACAGGGCATAGTCACCACAGGTCATGACATCCTTGGTTGCCTTATAGGCTTTGTACCAGCGTTCCTTGTCGTAGGTGGGATAGCCCAGCAACGCCTGGGTCTCTTCCGTACCGTAGCCACTGCCATTGTAGAGCGGGCTGGCGCAATAGAGGTACAGACGTGAAAGGAGCGAACGGCATACGGCCTCGCTGATACGGCCATTGCTTCGGCCGGTAGTACGCGGACGGAGCACATTCTGCGAAATGATGTCCTCCACCTCTGATGTGATGTAGTCCACACAGTCGGCATAGGTATCGCGGGTGGACTTCATCTGGTCGGTAGCATTATAGCAGGTATCGCCGATGAGGGGGATTCCACCATAATGACGGAGCAGGATGAAGTAGTACCATGAGCGCAGGAAACGGGCCTCGGCCTTGTACTGGATCTTGGTACTCTCGAGCATCGGCGTCCTGTCGATCATCTTGAGGAACTTGTTGCACCGCCTGATGTTCTTGTAGCACTTCTCCCAGGCATCATTCGTCACGGTGACGGGGTTGACTGTACCTGTGGCGAATGCCATACCGGTGCTGATGGACGACTCCTGCTTGAACTCAGCTTCGTCGCAAGCCACCTGCAGACCACCGTTTCCGAAGCGGTCGAAATCGGTGTCAAAACCTATGTCCACATAGATTTGGGTCAGAAAACCCGTAGCATAGGTACTGTCGGAGAAGACAACGTCCTCGTCCAAGTCGGTCGTCACCGTCTTGTCCAGAAAGCTGTCATCACACGATGCCAGTCCCAGCAAGAAGAGGAAAACCGGCAAAAGGAAAAATTTTCTGAATCGCATAAATAAATTATTTGGTTTTTAACACAATTATATAATCTTAGGACGCACGCCGGGCGTATAACCACTAAAAGGAAGGTAAATATTTTTGAAAAAATCAAAAAAAAGATGCCCTAAACGCGCTGGCGGTTCCACACAAGCACGCGCACCAGCAAGGTGAGCATGAACAGCAGATGGGCAATTCCTACCTCCGTCATCCAAGGAGCAATGGCCATGAACGCCACCAGCACCGTGGCATACAGCGGATACAGGCGACGGTAGCCGCCACGCTTCCGGAAGCAGCACCATAGCAATGCGGGCAACGGGTTATAGACAATGGCCAGCCGGTTCATGGAGAATGAACTCAGCTCGGAGAAGAAGGAGGTATAGACCATCACGATGCCCAGCGCCGTGTAGCAGCACGCCAGCCCTATGTCAAATAGCCGGGCCGCGCGCACCCTGCCTCTTCTGCGTTCTGCCAGAGCCAGCGACAAGGCCACGGCAAGCAGCAGGGACATGCACACCACGGGGGTGAACCATGTTCCGGCCGGTGGCAGGCGGTGGGACAGTACCTGCTGACCGCTACCGGCCAACAGCGGGCGAGCCTGACCGGTAGAGTCGGTCAGTTCTGCTTTTGCCCACACCCGGGCAATGTACTTGGGCGACAGTTTCTCCCACAGCTGTCCGTTCCCGTCGCCTTCCGCTCCCACCAGCGTCTGCCAGAACAGGTCGGTCCATGGGCGGTTGTCGGAAATGGCGTGTATGGAAGTGCGGTAGGTGCCGGTCAGTTCCTCATCTACATCCCTGTAGCGTATGCTGTCTGCACCCAGCGACAGCTCGAGCATGTAGGCACACATGGACGAGCAGTTGGTGTGCATGTAGTCGTAGTGCCTGTGGCTGCCATGTGCCACTTCACGGTCAAGTGTCTTCCACAGATTCCGTATCTGTTCCAGCGTCAGGTTGAGCTTGTATGACATCATCCCCCGGCCCTGTGCCTTATAGTTGTCTATGTAGGCAGCTGACTTCACGGCGACGAACCTTCCCTGGCCCGTTCCCGTGAAAAAGCGTATATTGTTTGCAAATGTGTCTTCCATGCCATAGGTGAAACAGTTGTCGAGCGATTTCGACGGACACGTCAGGCGGAAGGCTGCATGGCCATAGGCAGAGGTAAGGTCATTGCCCGGCTCTACCACAAGCAGATAGGCATGAAGGTCTGTTGGCAAGGCCACCTGGCCCTCAGCGCTGAGTCTCAGGCTGAACACCAGCATTGCCAGGATCAGGACACCATATTTTCTCATAACCGCTAAGTCGGCTGGTAACTGAAAAGCCGGAGCACCGGGTATGCGCCCTGTGCTCCGGCAGGAATCAACCGTTTACTTGTTGATGTATTTCTTTCCGTTCTTCACGATGATGCCCTTGTAGGCATTGGTCACACGCTGACCGGCGAGGTTGTAGAGTCTGCCGTCAACCGTCTCGCTGCTTATGGGGAGTGCATCGATGCCGGTAGAATCCTCAACGGGGATGAACAGCGGGGAAGCCTCGTCCTCACCCGGTGTGAAGGAAACGTAGGCAGAGAGCATCGGAACCTCTTCTCCGTCTTCCAGCAGATACAGGCCCTTGCCCAGCGCGCCTTCCTTATACATATAATAGGTACCGTCGCTGACAGCTGTACCGGAAGCCGTATTGGAGAACTTGTTGTTGCTGATAAGCGGACCGCTCACCGGATCCTGGCAATAGAGGAACATGTCAAGAGCCGACACATCGCTGTTCAGTTCATAGCTCTGTGAAGGTGTGCCCATGAGCACAACACCGCAGTTGGAGTTCACCATGGTCACTTCAGCCATGGTGGCCTTCGTTGCAGTCACGTCGGTGATGACCTTGGCCTTCAGGCCGGCATCGCCCACACGGAATGCCTTGCGCACACTGTAGGCCAGGTAGCCCTCGGCAGGAATGGTGACAGCATCCAGCGCGAACTTGCCCACATACTTGGTCACACTCTCCTGGATAGTGGTGTTGAACACAGCCTCAGTGGACAGCACGTTGCCATCCTGGTCGCTCCAGCTCACGAAATGGGCGCCGGGAACCGGAGTGGCCGTCAGTGTCACAGCATCGCCGACCTGGTTCAGGGCTTTGGAAATGGTAAGCGTACCCAGCGTACCGGCCTGTTCAGGCTCCTGATAGGGAGCGTATTCCACTGCAGCGTGAGCGAACTTGTCGCTGAAGATGGCATAGAACACGAAGTCAGGTCCATCGGGCCAGCGGCCTGATGTCTTGGCTGTGGCACGTGCAGCAGTCTCATCCACCTGGTCGGTCTTTCTGGCATCCTCAGGAGTACCCGGGTTCACGTTCACCGTGCATCCGCTCTCCTTGCCCACGAAGTCAGCATCGCTGTAGTTGCCGTCGGCCTTCAGCTCGCGCACGAAGCCCACCAGATGATAACCCTCTGCAGGCTCTGCAAAGAACTTCATCTCGTACTTGCCTTTCCACATTTCGTCCTCGATGCTGTCGTCAGAGCCGTTTTCACCCAGCGTACAGGCCATCTCCGTAGTCGCGCCCTTCGTGGAAGGAATAACGGGGTCTGGGTCTTCAGCTTCCAGCCATACCTGGCCACCACCACTCGGAGCAGCGTCCAGCTCCACCCATACGTTCTTGAACGGAGTCTCAGCCTTTGAGGTCTGAATACCGCACAACATGCATACTGCAAAAATTGCTAAAGTAAGTTTTCTCATGTCGAAAATCATTTAAATTGTTAATAAATTGCGTTAATAGATACGCTGCAAATTTAGGAATGATTTTCGTCGAAGGATAAAAGAAATGAACCGATTAATGTCAAAAATGAGCATTTTTTCATTTCCATATCATTTTTTGCATCTTGGACGAATCAACCCTTCTTTTCTTCCAAAATTCGTCAAAAACATGCAAAAAACGCCCATTTCAACGGTGAAAACTTCATGGAAAAGTAAAACAGGACATCCGGGAAAACAAGAAATCCCTGCGCAGACATGAACATTTTCCGATACCGGGGCACTGGGAAAAAATGTGGTCCAAGGACATCGGATTCCGTACAGTTGCTGTCAGGCGTGACTGCAATCAATTCGACCTTCGGGAGTGAAATACATCAAGAACGCCACTGGGAGCGTGGGTGTCCTGTCCGCGCCCCCAGTGGCTACACATGGACCAACCTACCTAAAGCAAAACACCACTAACCGGAATGCCTGTGCCCATCTGTTTCCCGAAAAAAAGATCATTTCAGCTTAAACCTATAGAAGAACATTTTCCCGGCTTCTTCATCGGTGACAATCGAAGAATAGAAATAAGGCTCGATATATCCGGTCACCTTGAAACCGTGTGGAACCTCAACATCGCCAACCAACACGCCATCCTTGTAGATCTGCATGCCATCCGCGCTGCTTTCACCGCTTTTCCTGTAGCTTCTGAACGTATAACCGTCAATCTGCCTGATCCAGTAATAAAGTCCCACACGTTCAATATCCTTCGTGTAGGCATTGACTACAGACTCTTCACTGCTGCCGGATGCAGTATAGTCACAAACCATGCCCTCACCTGCATAGCCGAAGCTTTCCTTCAGATTGAAGTCCTTGTCATAATGATAGACCAAGGAATCTGCCTGGTAGCACACATAGAAATCACCGTCTGGAGTCCTGTCAAAATAGGCCAACGGCAAGTGGCGGAGCCTGTCCTTGTTCTGGGCATAGAAATCGGAATATTTGCCTATGGGAGACATTTTCCCGTCCTTCAGGTCAACCTTCATGATGATAGCCGCTTTTTCAAAATATCCGGAATTATGGACAAAATCCACTTTCTCGTTATTGCCCGTCACATTATAATATATGGAACCATCAGAAGCAAGCATGTTCACCTCCTCCAGCACAGTATAGGCATTGGGCGAATCAAAGGACTCCGTACTGCCCTGATGGGCCATATCTGCACGTTTCACCTTCTGGCCATTGTACGTATAGGCATCATAAGAACCGCCCATAGCCACCAGCTGGTGTTGAGAACGGTCGTATGCCACAGACAAAGCGGAAGTGATGGGCAACTCATTTGGCCCGTGTCCCAGACCCAACATTCGTGAACCCACCCTGCCATCCGGCAAAATCGTATAGCAATAGGACAATACTGCATCGAAATAGAACAACGAGTCATTGTACTGGCCGGAAAAACCGCAATAGGAGTTCTGCTCGATTGGCTCTACCGACACCGTGTCGATTGCCAAGGCTGTCAGCCGTTTATCGGCCTTCGGATCCGCACTTTGTTTCCCACAAGACTGAAAAGAAAGTGCAACAATCATGGACATCACACACATTGCCGTTTTAAAACACATGGCCTGCAAGGCAGACATAGAGAACTCACTCTTAATACGTTTCATTTCATTTTATTGATTAAAGTTTACCTACTCTTTCGGTTTTTCGGCATCCGCTCCTTTGTTCAGTCTGGTCTGCTTATTTCCGTACAATACGGATTTCAGGAAAAACATCTGAAGAATTGCTTTTATGGAAGGAAGGTCCTTTGTTTTTCCGTTTTAATAACAAAAGCTCAAATCTGCCACAAAATTACAATAAAAAATTCCTAAAGCAAAAAAATGAACATAATAATGAAAAAACAGACATTTCCTATTCGCCGTTCTTCCCCAAATGTTCTCCATGTCGCTTATATAGTCAAGTAAAGTCATGGTTTGGCAAGAAAAATCCCCATTTCATCGCGAAAAAGGTACGTAAGGCAAAAACATGGCGGGGGCACGAAGCCACCCATCACAACGCTCACATCACAGAAGCATAAAGTCGGGAAAGGCCAACTGGAAACTTCGGAAAAGCAAAGGATAATTTTCCGGAAGGCGAAGTGCAATCTATATTTCACGGCGTGAAATATAGTGTTCACGGCGTGGAATATAGTGTTCACGCCGTGAAATATAGTGTTCACGCCGTGAACTCCAGTTTTCAGTTAACAGCAGGTAACCTGTCTGTTCGCTTTTCCGAAGTTTCCAGTTGGCTTTTCCGGTTTTCCTTCTCACCCCTTTCCTGCACGCATCAGAAAGGGGCATGGACAGACATGGAAAATCCCCATACGGCCACAGGATAGCCGTATGGGGATTTTTTCAGGGTGCTAAGGGCAGTGTTCCGTTGGACTGGACGGGAAATGCGGCATTACCTTGCGCGCACCATGGTGCCGTGCTGCCCGTCAATGGTTTCTACCGATGTGATGACTACCTGGCAGACACCGCAGCTGACGGCCTCGAGCGCATTCTCCACTTTCGGGATCATTCCGCCACTGATAGTACCGTTGTCCACCAGCTGGCGGAAACCGTCGGGCGTGATCAGCGGGATGAGCGTCTGCGGGTCATCGGGGTTGGCCATGACACCGGGCTTCTCGAAGCCGTAGATGAGCGTCACGTCATAGCGTTGTGCCAGTGCCTTGGCTGTTTCGGCGGCAATGGTGTCGGCATTGGTATTGAGCAGATTGCCCTTCCCGTCGTGCGTGAGCGGTGCCATGACTGGGGTGATGCCGGCTTTAATCAGCGTGTGCAGTGCCTGTGCATCGGCTTCCTCCACATCGCCCACGTGGCCGTAGTCTATGCCGTCCTTCACAGGCCGTCTGTGGGACCGCATGACATTCATGTCTGCGCCTGTCAGCCCCAAGGCGTTGATGCCCTCGGCCTGGAGGCGCGCCACGACACGCTTGTTGACCAGTCCGCCATAGACCATGGTGACCACCTGCAGCATGGCCTCGTCGGTGATGCGCCTTCCGTTCACCATGCGGGTTTCTATGCCCAGCTTCGCAGCCATGGCGGTGGCACTTCTTCCGCCACCGTGCACCAGTATCTTCCGTCCCGGCAGACGGCTGAATCCTGCCAGCAGCCGGGCCAGGCGTGCCTCGTCCTCGACGACGGCTCCGCCCACCTTCACTATAGTGACCTTTTCCTTCATTGTCCTTGGATTGATGCTACTCCAGATAGGTATAGCCGTAAAGTCCGGAGCGGTAGTTGTTGAGGAACTCCTTTCCCTCCTCCAGACTGATTTTCCCTTCCTTCACGCTCTTCGTCACCCATATTTCCAGCTGGCGGACGAGTTTCTTGGGGTTGTACTGCACATAGTCGAGCACTTCCTCCACCGTCTCTCCGTCGAAGATCTGGTCGATGTGGTAGTGTCCGTCCTTCACGCTGACATGCGCGGCGTTGGTATCGCCGAAGAGGTTGTGCATATCGCCGAGGATTTCCTGGTAGGCACCTACGAGGAAGACGCCGAGATAGTAGGTCTCGTTCTTGCGCAGGGCGTGGACAGGCAGCACATGGGACACGTGCCTGTTGGTGACGAAATTGGCAATCTTGCCGTCGGAGTCGCAGGTGATGTCCTGCAAGGTGGCGTTGCGTGTGGGCCGTTCGTCCAGCCGCTGTATGGGGACGATGGGGAAGAGCTGGTCGATGGCCCAGGAGTCGGGCAGCGACTGGAACAGGGAGAAGTTGCAGAAATACTTGTCTGCAAGCAGCTTGTCAAGGTTCTTGAGTTCCTCGGGCATGTGCTTCAGCGACTTGGCCAGGCTGTTCACCTCGCGGCATACGCTCCAGTACATGCTTTCGATTTCGGCCCTGGTCTTCAGGTCCACGATGCCGTGCGAGAACAGGTCGAGTGCCTCCTCGCGTATCTGCTCCGCGTCGTGCCAGTCCTCAAGCATGGTCCTGGGGTTGAGGTTGTCCCAGATGTCGTAGAGGTCCTTGACCAGCTGATGGTCCTTCTCCGAGGCCTCGAACTCTTCGGGCATCTGCGGCAGGGAAGCGGTCTCGAGCACGTCGATGACCAGCACCGAGTGGTGTGCGGTGAGCGACCGGCCGCTCTCCGTGATGACATTGGGGTGCTGTATGCCGTTCTTGTCGGCCGCATCCACGAACTGGTAGATACAGTCGTTGATGTATTCCTGTATGGAGTAGTTCACCGAGCTTTCGCTGCTCGACGATCGCGTGCCGTCGTAGTCCACGCCCAGCCCGCCTCCGCAGTCCACGAAATCGACATTGTAGCCCATCTTGTGCAGCTGCACGTAGAACTGTGCGGCCTCGCGCAGTGCGGTCTGTATGCGCCTGATCTTGGTAATCTGGCTTCCGATGTGGAAGTGTATGAGCCTGAGCGAGTCGTGCAGTCCCTTCTCGTCGAGAATGGTCAGCGCACGCAGCAGTTCGCTCGATGTAAGCCCGAACTTCGATGCGTCTCCGCCGCTTTCCTCCCATTTCCCGGAACCGCTTGAAGCCAGCTTTATGCGTATGCCGAGATTGGGCTTCACGTTCAGCTTCTTGGCCGCCTTGGCTATGATGTCCAGTTCGTTGAGCTTTTCCACGACAATGAAGATGCGCTTTCCCATCTTCTGTGCCAGCAAGGCCAGCTCGATGTAGCTCTGGTCCTTGTAGCCGTTGCAGATGATGAGCGAGTCGCTCTGGCACTGCACGGCGATGACGGCATGCAGTTCGGGCTTTGACCCGGCTTCGAGACCCAGGTTGAACTTCTTGCCGTGGGAGATGATTTCCTCTACCACGGGCTGCATCTGGTTCACCTTGATGGGGAAGATGACGAAGCTCTCGCCCTTGTACTTGTACTCTTCTGCGGCCCGCTTGAAGCAGCTGGCCGTTTTCTCGATACGGTTGTCGAGGATGTCGGGGAAGCGCAGGAGCACCGGAGGCGTGATGTCGCGCAGGGCCAGTTCGTCAACCACTTCGCGCAGGTCTATTTCGGTATTGTCCTTGCAAGGTGTCACATAGACGTTTCCCTGTTCGTTGACCCCGAAATAGGACGTGCCCCATCCGTTGATGTTGTAAAGTTCCTTGGAATCTTCAATGGTCCATTTCTTCATGTGTTCTTAATTTGCTTTGGAAGTGTAGTGGTAAAAAAAGTGGATAACAGATATTCGGTATGGTGTGTGTGCCGGATGCCCCGTCAGGCTGTGCGTCCGGCACATTATAAGTCAAGCATGCCCCTGATGCTTTCCACGGACAACTGTATCTTCTCGTAGTTGTCCAGCAGATTGACATCAAGGACATGCTTGGCCTGTTCATAATAAGGAGCGCGCTGCACGAGCTGTTCCCGGATAAAGGCCTCGACCTGCTCGGGTGTCTTGCCAAGCAGCAGCGGTCGGACGGACTTTCCCATGCGCAGATGGCCGTAGAGCACTTCCGGCGTGGCCTTGAGATAGACGGTGTCGGCCTGCCCGTTCATGTAGGCCATGTTGTCGAAGAAACAGGGTGTTCCGCCTCCACAGCTGATGATGACGTTCTCGAATTCGGCCACTTCGTGGAGCATGTTGCGCTCTATTCGCCTGAACCCCTCTTCGCCCGAAGCATCGAAAATCTGCTTCACGGTCTTGTGCATCCGGCTCTCGATATACCAGTCCAGGTCGTAGAACGGCATCCCCACGGCCTTCGCCAGTGCCTTGCCCACGGTGGTCTTCCCGGCCCCCATGTATCCGATGATGATGACGCGCCGCATTACTTCTTCTTGGCCGGTGTTGAATCGACGATGTTCATGCACTCCGCATAGGTCAGCTCGGCCGCCTTGGCGTGCATGGCCTTGGGCATGCGGTAGTTCTTCCCGTCATAGACGATGTACGGGCCGTATCGGCCGTTGAGGATTTCCAGCTTGGGGTCTTCGGCAAAGGCCTTCAGGTGGCGTTGCTGCTCCTGTCTGCGCTTCTCCTCGATGAGCGCGACCGCCGTCTGCAGGGTCACGCCGAGCGGGTCCTCGCCCTTGGGCAGCGACACGTATTTCCTGTCGTGCATGACGTAGGGGCCGAACCGTCCTGTACCTATGACCACAGGACTGCCCTCGTAGTCGCCCACCGTGCGCGGCAGCTTGAACAGCTCGAGCGCCTCCTCGAGCGTGATGCTTTCCATGCTCTTGTCCGAGGGAAGCTGCGAGAACTTCGGCTTTTCCTTGTCATCGGCCGATCCTATCTGGACAACGGGGCCGAACCGCCCTATCTTCACGAACACCGGGCTTCCGCTCTTGGGGTCTGTGCCCAGGAGGCGTTCACCGGCCTTGTGCTCGCTGCGCGCGTTCATCACCTTATCCACCACAGGCTCGAAGTCTTTGTCGAAGAGCTTCATCATGGTGGTCCACTCCTCTTTTCCCTCGGCTATGCGGTCGAACTGCTGTTCCACCTTGGCCGTGAAGTTATAGTCCATGATGGCGGGGAAGTTGTCCATGAGGAAGTCGTTCACTACAATGCCTATATCCGTGGGCAGGAGCTTTCCTTTCTCGCTTCCGGCCATCTCCCTGCGCGTCTTGCGTGTGACCTTGCCTCCCTTGAGCGTGTCTATGGTGTAGCTGCGCTCCTCGCCTTTCTTGTCGCCTTTCTGCACATACTCGCGCTGTTGTATGGTGCTGATGGTGGGCGCATAGGTCGATGGACGGCCTATGCCCAGTTCCTCGAGCTTGTGCACGAGGCTGGCCTCGGTATATCGGATGGGACCTTGGGAGAAGCGTTCGGTGGAAGCCATCTCCTGGAGCTGCAGGGACTGTCCGCCCTGCATGGGAGGCAATATGTGGGCGGCCTCCTCCGGCAGCAGTTCCTCGTCGTCGGTCGATTCCTTATAGACCTTGATGAATCCGTTGAACACCACCACCTCTCCGTTGGCCACGAACTGCTCCTGCATGCGCTGCGTCCTGCCCTGGCCGTCGGTGTAGCTGATGCTCACGCCCACCGTGGTCTTCTCGATCTGCGCGTCGGCCATCTGGCTGGCGGCCGTGCGCTTCCAGATGAGGTCGTAAAGGCGGCGTTCCTGCACGGTGCCCTCTATTTCCGTCTGGTCCATATAGGTGGGGCGTATGGCCTCGTGGGCTTCCTGCGCGCCCTTGGAATGGGTCTGGTAGTTGCGCGGACGGCTGTACTCCGGCCCGTAGTTGCTGACGATGACCTCCTTGCTGGCCGCAATGCAGAGCTTGCTGAGGTTCACGCTGTCCGTACGCATGTAGGTGATGCGTCCGTTCTCGTAGAGGTGCTGTGCCACCATCATGGTCTGGCTCACGGTGAATCCGAGCTTGCGGGCAGCCTCCTGCTGCAGGGTCGATGTGGTGAAAGGCGGTGCCGGTGTGCGCTTGAGCGGCTTCTTGGTCACGCTGTCCACGGAAAACTCCGCTCCCTTGCACTTCTCGAGGAAGGCCATGGCCTCTTCATGGGTGCCGAAACGCTTGTCCAGCTCGGCCTTCACCTCTGCAGTGTTGCCGTCGGCCGCCAGCAGGGTGAACACGGCGTTGACCCGGTAGTAAGGCTCACAGCGGAAAGCCTGTATCTCGCGCTCGCGCTCCACGATGAGCCTCACGGCCACGCTCTGCACGCGTCCGGCCGAGAGGGCGGGCTTCACCTTGCGCCAGAGCACGGGCGAGAGCTTGAATCCCACCAGCCTGTCGAGCACACGGCGCGCCTGCTGGGCGTTGACGAGGTTCATGTCGAGGTGGCGCGGATGGCTGATGGCCTCGAGTATGGCGGGCTTGGTGATTTCGTGGAACACGATGCGTTTGGTGTTCCTCTCGTCCAGCCCGAGCACTTCGCAAAGGTGCCATGATATGGCTTCTCCCTCGCGGTCTTCATCGGAAGCCAGCCATATCTGCCTGGCCTTTCCCGCACTGTCGCGCAGTTCCTTGACGAGCTTTTTCTTCTCGTCGGGTATTTCGTAGTCAGGACACAAAGTGTCCTTGTCTATGCTCAGTTCCTTTTTCTTCAGGTCGCGGATGTGTCCGTAGGAAGACATGACCTTGAAGTCCTTGCCTAAAAATTTCTCAATGGTCTTGGCCTTGGCAGGGCTCTCGACGATGACTAAATTCTCTTGCATAATCAGCTGTTGTCGTTGTTTAGGGCGCAAAAGTAAACAAAACTTTTGCTTGTACCTTATTATATATGTGCTTTTTTAGGATTTTTAAGGAATGACCCTGCGAGGCTGCACCTCCCACCACACACGGACTGCCGGAACCGAACATGGGGGGACTACCGATAAGGAACGCCCACGCTCACGTATGCACCGCGCACGGGCGCAAGACGGCCACTGGGGGTGTGGGCGTCCCGCCCGCACGTCACTCGTGTGCACTGCGCATGGCCGCAGAGTGGCTGCCTCCTAAAATCAATGTGTCACGAAAAAGCCCTTTTCTATGACACTTTGATTTTCCATAACCCCTTCATTTTTGAGAAATTCCGAGCCGACTGGCATCCGACCGCAAAAACCGTGTTAAAACAGGCTGTTTCTCAAACAGCTGATTATCAATGCCATAGCTGTTTATATGTTAAACCGTTAACATTCTTTTGTTTTTAATGTGTTAAAACAGCCACCATAATGTGAATATCTATTAAAATATGGACGTTTTGACCGCTGTTTTTTGCCCTTGGAAACGATGGAATGGGAAAAACTGCCGAAAAAAGTGAATAAAAACCAGAAAAATACCTAAGTCTGACCTCAGAAACACTTAAGTGCCGGATCGAAAATAGTTAACTAATTTTCTGGAAACAGTTAAGTGTTTCCCCCCTAACACTTAACTATTTTTTTTGCGCGGCCGAAAAAACGTGTCCCGATGGCTCAGAAGCGGAGAAAATGCCGGTTTTTTAACAGTTCAGGGTCTTTTCGTGCCATTTTCAGCCCATTGCAGGTCGGGTGTCGCGAAAAAGCAGAATGTCACGGAAAAGGGCTGGAAAGTGACACTTTGTCATTCCGCTCCATCCATTTCCAGAGCCATTCCACGCACGGCAAAAAAACGGCAGATAGACAAAAATACAGAAAAAAAAAACAATTTTACCCGACACCAGACCGCAGAAGGGCTAATTTTGCAAACACAAACCCGAACAATCTCAGTAACCGATGAAACATCTGTTTTACATTATTATCACCGCATGGGCCATGATTTCCGTCAACTCTTCCTGCGCCTATGGCAATGACATCCCTCGCCCGGAGTACCCCAGGCCACAGTTCGAACGCACTGAATGGCTGAACCTGAACGGCAACTGGACCTACACCTTCGACTTCGGCAACAGCGGCATAGAAAACCGTCTGCAGCATTCGGAAGGTTTCGGGAACAGCATCACGGTGCCCTTCTGCCCGGAAAGCCCGCTATCGGGTGTAGGACACAAGGATTTCATCAACGCCATGTGGTATCACCGCACCATCAGCATACCTCAGGAATGGGCCGGGAAGCGCGTCCTGCTGCATTTCGGCGGTGTGGACTACAGGTCGAACATCTATATCGACGGGCATGAGGTGTTTGAGCACTACGGCGGCGCAGCCTCGTTCTGCGTGGACATCACCGACCATGTGAAGGCGGGAAAGGATGCCCATCTCGTGGTGCATGTAAGAGATGATGTACGCTCACGCGAACAACCCGGCGGAAAGCAGTCAAGACGGCTCAATTCCTACGAGTGCTTCTATACCCGTGTGACCGGCATCTGGTCAACCGTATGGATGGAGCCGGTGGCCGAAGGCGCACTGAAAAGCTGCCGCATCACGCCCGACCTGGACAACAGCAGCTTCATCTTTGAACCGGTGTTCCTGAACTCCGCCCGCCCCGGCTCGTTCGAGGTGAGCGTGACCGAAGGCACAAAGACCGTGTTCCGCACCCGCACACAGGCCAGCAACAGTGCTACCGTCGTGGCAAAGATAAAGAATCCCAGGACATGGTCGCCCGAAAGCCCGTTCCTCTACGGGGTGGAATACGTGACACGCGATGCCGACGGCAACGTGATAGACCGTGTGAAGGCCTATGCAGGGATGCGCAAGGTGGAACTGCGTGACAAGGTGTTCTACCTGAACAACGCACCCTACTACCAGAGGCTGGTGCTCGACCAAGGCTATTACCCCGACGGACAATGGACAGCTCCGACCGACGGACAGCTCCGCCGCGACATAGAACTGGCCAAGGAGGCCGGATTCAACGGCGCACGCCTCCACCAGAAAGTGTTCGACCAGCGGTATTTCTACTGGGCCGACAGACTGGGCTATCTCACATGGGGCGAATCGCCCAGCTGGGAAATGGACTGGACCAACCGCATAGCCGCACGCAACATGATCGCAGAATGGGAGGAATGCGTGGAACGCGACTATAACGCGCCCTCAATCGTTGCCTGGTCGCCACTCAACGAGACCTGGATGGAAGACGTGGACGGCCAGCGCGCACGCCTCACCAATGACCTCTACTTCATCACCAAACGGCTGGACCGCACCAGGCCGGTGGTGTCGGCCAGCGGAGGCTATCACGCCGGTTTCACGGACATCTATGCCGAACACACCTACGAGCAAGACCCGGTAAAGCTCTACCGTCTGCTGGAACTGCATCCGGATGGACAACCCTACATACAGTGGAAGCAAAGCGCACGATACAAGGGTGAAGCCTATATGATAGACGAATTCGGAGGCATCAGATGGGTCAAGAAGATGAAAGCCGAAGAAGTGGCGCCTGAAGGAGAGTTCTGGGGGTACGGCAAAGACCCGCAGTCGCTCGAGGAATACTACAAGCGACTTGAGGAACAGGTCAACGTGGTGCTCAGCCTTGACCATATCACAGGATTCTGCTACACACAGATAGTAGATGTGGAGCTGGAGAAAAACGGCATATACACCTACGACAGAGAGCGGAAATTCGACATGGAACGCATCCACCGCATCTTCACCAAGCCACGTGAACAGGCCAAGAAAGAAGTGGAGAAGATGCTGAAAGAAAGGGAAAACAACTGAAAAGACAGCTACAGGCACAGACAAGATATACAAATATGACAACCAAGGGGCGGTATGCCGTCCAATATCAGTTCGCATACCGCCCCACTGTAAAAACTTTATTATTAACTTAAAAAATCCTATTATGAAAAAAGGGAAACTTTTACTTTTAACGGCCATGCTGTTCATGGCGGGAAGTGCATCAGCCCAAGACGACGGACAGTTGGTTGACCTGTTGCCCGATGGAGTCCAGGCCAACATCAATCCAGAACGCAAGAAAGACAAGGCGAAAAACCTCGTGGTGGTGGGTTCACCGGAAAAAGGCTACAAGGCCTTCTTTGCCGCATCCGACGCCGAGCACGGTGAGGAACTCTGGGTGACCGACGGTACGCCCGAAGGCACACACATGGTGGCAGACATCGTTCCGGGCGACGGCAGCAGCAACCCCTGCTATCTGGGACGACTCAACGACAAGGTGCTGTTCTCTGCCTACACCGATGAATGCGGACAGGAAACATGGGTGAGCGACGGCACAGAAGAAGGTACCTTCATGCTTGTGGAAACCTACATCGTAGGTGACGGAGACCCCAAGGCATTTACACAAATCGATGAGAACCGCGCCATCTTCATCGCCATCGACGACGAGAGTGCAGAGTACAATCCTGAGGCCAAGCAATACTGGCTGTGGATCACCGACGGAACGCCTGAAGGGACCAATCGCGTGAAAGAAGTGGACTGCCGCTTCCCCGGACAGGACTACACCACACTGCACACTGCTTACCAGCGCGTGGGACGCCGCGTGTATTTCAAGGCCGACAACATCGACGGTACAACCGGTGAAGAGCTCTGGGTAACCGACGGTACACCCGAAGGCACATATCTGACCATGGACATCAACTGGGAGAAATACGGTGCCGGACAGGTCGGCTATGAGGAAGGATGGACCCGTAGCTCCGGTCTGGACAACTTCGTGAACTACAAGAACAAAAAACTGTTCTTCCAGGCATGGACACCCGACTTCGGCGGTGAGCCTTGGGTGACTGATGGGCTGGAGCGCGATGCCGTGAACGGACCTGATGGCGAGGGTACCGAGCACACCTACATGATCAAGGACACCAAACCTGGCAAAAACGCCAGCGGTATCGGCTTCCATGCAGGTTGCTTCGGCGTGGGCTTCGAAGTCTATAAAGACCGCGTATGGTATCGTGGATATGACCCGACATTCGGCTATGAATTTACCGGTACCAACACCGAGAAGGGAGACTATGTAGCTTATGACATCTTCAAGGATGAGCCTTCTGTGGACAACAACTCCTATTCCGACCCGGGCTGCATCTTCGACGGCGTTTACATGTTCTGTGCTGCTGGCGGCTTCGATAATTCCAAGCCATGGCACTACGGTGGCGAGCTCCACTATTTCGACGGCAATGAAGTGAAACTGCAGTGGGACTTCGTGCCTAATACAGGATGTGACTGGGTGAAAGAGCAGACTGTGGCTGGCGGATCCATGTACTGGATGAACGAGGCCAATGACGTGGATGCTGGTTATGGAACCGGACTCTACCGTCTGGACAGCAAAGACGATAGTCCTGTTGTATGTACGCACATCGTACCCACCGGCGACTTCGTACACTCACTGCGCAACCTTGGCGGAACCATCTGCTTCGCATCTGACGCCACCAAGAAGGTGTATGTTTACAGATACACCAAGCCCAACTGGGACGGCGTGTCTGACATGGGTGAACTGGAACCGGAATTCCGCACACCTGAAGAAATGGGCACCGGCATCAACGACATCCAGAACACAGTTTCCGACCGTCTTAACGTCTATACACTTGACGGCATCCAGGTACGTCAGGACGTGAACGGCGCAAATGCTACCAACGGACTTCAGAAAGGCATATACATCGTAGGCCAGAAGAAAGTCGTAGTGAAATAAGCACATACAGTCGGCGGGCAGTAAAGGCAGAGAGCTGGACACCCCGGCATGACTCCCGCCGGCTTTTTTTATTCCTCCTTAAAAACAAACCTTATGCGTATGCAAAATTCACACAGATGGGCGGCAGTAGTCTTCACAATGCTCATTGCCATGACCGCATGGGCACAGAAAGTGAAAGTACAGGGAACCGTCATCGACAGCCAGACACAGGAGCCTCTGACCGGCGTGACCGTGAAGGAAAAAGGCAATAACACAAGTGGCGCCATTTCCGACATCGACGGAAACTTCACCATCAGCATTGACCGTAACGCTACCCTCACCTTCTCCTATATGGGCTTCGCCAAAAAGGAAATCGAGGTAAACGGGAAAACCCAGATAGACGTGGCCCTGGAACCTGACACCGAAACGCTCGATGAGCTTGTGGTCATCGGTTACGGTGTGCAAAAGAAAAGCGATATCACCGGTTCAATCTCCATGGTACAGGGCAAAGACATCAACAACGTGCCTGTATCCTCCACGCTACAAGCACTGCAGGGCCGGGCAGCCGGTGTGAACATCATCCAGAACACGGGTGCACCGGGCAGCAACACCACCATCAAGATCCGCGGTACCGGTACCATCAACGATGCAGACCCGCTTTATGTGGTCGATGGATTCATTGTAGATGACATAGACTACCTGAACCCGAACGACATAGAGAACGTGGAGATATTCAAGGACGCTGCATCAAGTGCCGTATATGGTTCGCGTGCAGCCAACGGTGTTGTAGCCATCACGACCAAAAGCGGCAAGGAGGGCAAAACCAAGGTGACCTATGACGGCTACATAGGCTTCTCCAACCCATGGAAGACCATTGATGTCATGGGAACGGAAGGCTATGGGCTCATGCTCGACTACATCAACGACACGAAAAACTATTCCTACGAGGGTCAACTATACATGTCGCAGGCAGAAGACGGAAGTCTCTATTATGATGCACGCAAGGCCTACCTGCTGGACACCATAATGCGCAACTCACCCAACAACTGGTGGGATGCCATCACCCGTACAGGCATGAAGCAACAGCATGCCATCTCGGTTTCTGGAGGAACGAACAAGACACAATACCTGGCCAGCCTGTCCTACTATGATGAGGAAGGTATCGTGAAGACCTCGGCCTACCAACGCTTCAACACACGTCTGAACGTAAAATCAGAACTGGCCAAATGGCTAACAATGACCGCCAACCTGGCCTACACCTATGACAAACGGCACAATGTGCCGGAAGGATCGGGCAGCATCCTGAAAGCAGCCCTCTACCAAAGCCCAATGACCTATACCTATAACAATGTGGGGTACTGGTGGTCAGACCATCCGCTTGCCACACTCAACCGCAACCATTCGGAAACCCGATCTGACCGTCTGGACATGAACCTCACACTGGATGCAAAACTCTGCAAATACCTGACATATCAGTTCAAGGCTTCATATTATACCACACCCTACACCGATGAAAACTTCTACGAAGTGAACAAGCTGAACGAGGACTTCGCAATGACAGACCTGACCACTGCGTATGCCTATACCTCCCGTACAAACAAATGGGAAATCAACAACCTGCTCACTTTCATGTGGAACGACAAACATCACAGCGTGACTGTACTCGCCGGACAGACGGCAGAAGGTTCGCATACCACCTACCAACAGTCAGAAGCAAAGGGCACACCGAGCAATGAAAGCAATTTCCAATACCTTTCAAGTGCATACACCGGATACAAGAGCTACGGACTGCCACGCGACTGGACTGCCATAGGTCTGATAGGCCGGTTGAACTACAGCTATAACGACACCTATCTCCTGCAGGCCAATGTGCGTGCCGACGGCTCATCCAAATTTGCCAAAGGAAACCGCTGGGGCATATTCCCTTCCGTGTCATTGGGATGGAAATTCTCCAATGAACCATTCATGAAGGACATCAGCTGGATGACCCTTGGAAAACTGCGCGTGGGCTATGGTATATTGGGTAATAACCGCATCGACGAACTGGCACGCTATACCTACCTTTCATCCGGTTACAACTATCCTTACGGATTAGGCAACCATGTCATCAGCCAAGGCTCTACAGCAACCGTACTGGGCAATGACGGCATCAAATGGGAAAAGAGCGAGAGCTACAACGTGGGCATAGATTTCGGACTGTTCTCCAACCGTCTGACCTTTACCATGGAATACTTTAACCGCAAGACCACAGACATTCTGCTCCGTGTGCCGACCGTGCTCTCCGCCGGTCTGGATTCATCGCCTATGACCAACGCAGGTGCTGTGCGCAACTCTGGATTTGAATACGATGTACGCTGGCGTGACAATATCGGTAACGACTGGCGATATGAAATAGGCTTCAACCTGTCCTGGATCAAGAACAAGGTGATAAGCCTTGGAACAGGTAACGAACCCATATACGGCTCATATCTGGGTGAAAGCAGCATCGTTGACTACGTGACCAAGACCGCCGTAGGACAACCCATCGGCAGCTTCTTCGGATATGTCACTGACGGCATCTTCAATTCGTATGAAGAAATACAGGCAAGTGCCCAATATGATTCTGGGAAAAACTACTGGGAACAGACCACACTGCCCGGTGATTTCCGTTTCAAGGACCTTAACGGTGATGGCCAGATTACAGCTGAAGACAGGACGTATTTAGGTTCCCCACTTCCGAAATTTGTATTCGGTATCCCTCTCTCTGTAGGGTATAAGGACTTTAGCCTCGACCTGTTCTTCCAAGGACAAACCGGGAACAAAGTATTCAACGTGATGGACTATTACCTGTACAACGCCGCTTCCGGTAACGTCTATGCCAACATACGCGACCTGCACTGGTCAGGACAACTGGCATCCGGACGCGAGTTCTTCCCCATCAACTATAACGCATCCGTACCCGACCTGAGGAACAACGATGCCGCCCGCAATTTCCGGGCAAGCGACTTCTTCATCCACGATGGTTCCTATATGCGATTAAAAGAACTACGGTTTACCTATTCTGTTCCGCAATCCCTGCTTTCTCGCCTGAAAGTGAGCACTCTGCTGCTTTCATTTACGGCCTACAACCTGTTAACATTCACCAGCTACAATGGCTTTGACCCGGAAGTAGGTAAAGTTGTAGGAACAGAAAGCAACAACCTCAGCATGGGTGTTGACCACGGAAACTTCCCGCAAACCCGCTCGTTCACATTTGGTGTTAAACTTGGCTTATAATGAAAAGATACATGATTATGAACAAGATATTTTTGAGTTTTTCATTGGCGGGATGCCTGCTGTTGCTGACCGGCTGTGGCGATTTCCTTGACAAGGATGTACAGGGAAATGCCACTGACCAGAACTACTACGACACACAGTACAAGATGCAGACAGCGCTGAACGCCGTATATGATATTTTACAGAGTGACAGCTACAACGACCAGGAATGGCGGTTTGGCGAAGCCTGTGGTGATGATGTGATAGGAACAGACGAAGGTCTGGCCTCGCACATGGGGCAATTGGTGAACTTCAGGTTTACCACCTCCAACACCCACATCCGCTCTCGATGGGAAGTGAACTATAAAGGCATACACAGGGCAAACCAAGTAATATACAACATCGACCGGGTACAATTGTCCACCTCGGCCTATTCCAGCTATCAGGCCATACGCTGGATATTGGGTCAGGCAAAATTCCTCCGCGCCTACTATTACTTCAACCTTGTGAAAACTTTTGGCGGAGTGCCCATCAGACCCGAACAGGAAAGTGTTGAAAATCTTGTGATTCCAAGAAACACACTTGAAGAATGCTATGCATATATTGAGAAAGACCTGAGAGAGGCTGCCATTATGCTTCCCGTAGTCTATACTACCAATGAAACAGGAAAAATCACCAAGGGCGCAGCCGTGGCTCTGCTCATGAAAGTGCTCATGTATCAGGCATCCCCCGGTGTAGCCTCGGAAAAATGGGAAGAGGTGAAATCCTTAGGTAGCTACTTCGTGGAAGGAAAGCCCATAACTTATGGACAAATCCTGAAATACGACGGCACAGAAGATTGGGAAACACTACGCAAACGGCTATGGTTCAAACCAAAGGAATTGAATACAGGCGGTGAGCCTTATGAAACAGCAGATATGCAACTCGATGGACTGAGCAACGTCTATTCACTGGCCTACCAAGACTATTACGGTGCAACACTGCACAATGGCGACAAGTGGGCATACGTATATCAATGGTACGCCGATGGAGAGTTCTGCCGCGGATCGGTTTTTGAAACCGTATTCAAGGAAAGTGCCGATGGAACAGGTGGTGACACCAATGAAGGAGCCGGTATTGAGTTCTTCGATGTTGGTACCGTGAAAATGTATGCCACATCGGAAATCCTTACAGCACTGTTTGGCACTGATGTGAGAAAGGACTATCTCATCCACCATCAAGGAAACACTCCAGACGGAGAGATCTGGCAAGGAGGAGAAGGCCGCTATGTTTCACTGAAATGGTACACACCCAAAAAGGACAAACCCCAGTATGCTGGTGACAACGGCCGTAACAGGCGGATTATTCGCTTTGTTGACGTGGTGCTGATGTATGCTGAAGCACTGAACGAATGTGGAGACCGCGAGGAAGCACTCACACAACTGAACAAATGTAAGGCACAGGTGAATACCATTAACAACAGCACCAAACTCTATGTTGCCGGAAGTTATGGTTATATACGCGACCAGATCTGGCAGGAACGTCGTATGGAGCTATGCTATGAATGGGAACGCTTCTTTGACTTGGTACGACAAAGAAGGGCAGCCAAGGTTCTACACGAGTTCGGAAAAGGAAGAGCCAACAGCAGAGGACTTTATTTCCGTGAAGGCATTAATGAACTGTTCCCCATCCCACAGAATGAAATAGACGTTTCCAACGGCGTCGTAGAGCAAAACCCCGGTTACTAATCCTAAATTCTACTGAAAATGAAAAAGAAGATAAAATACGGACTTCTGGTATGTGCATCATTTCTGCTGGCAGCGTGTTCCGATGAGAACCAGGAAGCACGCACACCAATTGCCTCGATGACCATCAGCACAACAGAACTCAATATCAACGAGTCCATGGAGATTCATTTCAACGGTATAGCCGACCAAGTAGTCATATATACCGGAGATCAAGGACACGACTACGAACTAAGGGAAAGCAGCAATACAGGATATGTTGTGAACAAGGGACTCTTCACCTATTCCTATTCGGTGCCAGGTTCCTTCAAGGTGGTCTGTGTCGCTTCGACCTATGACACCTTCATGGGCAATGGGCTTAGCAATGACACCACC
This sequence comes from Prevotella sp., assembly GCA_051875605.1. Taxonomy (GTDB): domain Bacteria; phylum Bacteroidota; class Bacteroidia; order Bacteroidales; family Bacteroidaceae; genus Prevotella. The sequence goes on from JBJEHA010000074.1 coordinate 25,271, forward strand.
TCATTCATAGTGAATGTGAAAGATGACGTGACAACCATCGACCAGATTTATTCGACAATAACGCCAAATGTATTTTATGCAGAAGCCATCAACAATACGGATTGGGTTTTGCGTCTGCCAACAAAACAGGTGTACAATGGCAAGGAGATTGCCATCAACGCGAAAAAACAGCGTGTAACGATGGAAATCAAGTCAGAATCCTCGAGTATATTCGTGGACGATAATAGCTGGAGTAAGACAACGTATTATGACCTGACCGCGCAACACGATATTAGAGTTGTCTCCAATTACGGCTCCGTACGTGAGTACAAGCTCCACACCATTATCTATCCGGAATTCACGGCTATATCCATCAATGATATTAAAGGTACATTGAAACGAAATGCGTACTACCAGAACGAACTGACATATAAGTTCACATTGCCAGCAAATTCAGATGCGTCACACATTATACCGACTTTCACAACAGACGCCAACGTGAAGTTCTATGCTGACGGCACTGAAATAAAGTCTGGCGACACAATAGACCTGACTAAGCAAGGAGTCAGCTACACACTGGTACGAACAGATGAGGGAAACGCCAATGTAACCGCAGTATCTACCGTCTTATTTGATATTAATATTTGACATTACAGGTTTGTTTTCAGAGTGGAATATCTGCGAAGGAAGGCGGAAACCACTTGCAGTTTCTGCTTTCCTTTGTGGGTATTCTACAAAAAGATTCCAATAGCAAAAAATATCAGAAAATTGATATCCAGGATAATAAAACGGAATCTTTTCCCATTATACATTATGTAAGAAAAAGATATATTTATAAAATATGCATCGAGTCAAATTAAACATGTACAGGAATTTCTGTCTTTTGTTAGGTATGATAGGATGTGCGCTCAACGCATGGGCTGAGAACGTATCTCCTTATAGTGGTTCACGGATATTCTGGGATACGACAAGCCGAACCACAGTATTCAGCAGCGGTGGTTATGCACGCATCATACAATTGCAGGACGGTCGCCTCATGGCGATCTGTGAAAGCGCAGGCATCAACATCGCTTTCAGCTCAAATAACGGAGGCCAATGGACAGCGGCGACCAAGATCGTGAGCAATACCAACAATACGCCCAACTGTGTGCCGGACCTCATCCAGCTGTCTGACGGCACCATCATTGTAGCCTATAACCCACGCCCCTCTACACCCTATACGGAAGACAGGAAATTCGGCATCCGCTGCAAGCGAAGTACGGACAATGGAAAGACCTGGAGCGACGAAATCTTTGTAAACGATGCACAATATACATTCGAGAACGGATGCTGGGAACCGTCCATGCTCGAACTGCCTTCCGGAGAGGTGCAGCTTTACTTTGCCGATGAAGGCCCCTACACGACGAATGCAGACCAGCAAATCTCCATGTGCAGGTCGTATGACGGCGGACAGACATGGAGCACAGCGCAGAAAGTGAGTTACCGAGAAGGACACCGCGACGGCATGCCGGTACCAGTGTTGCTGAAAGACGAATCCAGCATTGTCGTGGCAATAGAGGACAACGGATGGAGCGGTATCAACAACTTCTTCCCCACAACCGTCAGATGTCCGATGAGCATTAACTGGAAAAGTGGCTATTACATAACAGGAACAAGCGCCAACAGGGAGAAGACACTCGACATGGACTTCTGCCCACTGGCAGCCGGCGGTGCCCCATACCTGCGCGTATTGCCATGGGGAGAGACGGTTCTCTCCTACCAATCGAACTACAACCACGGCGATAAGAACACCATGTTCGTGGCGGTAGGCAATGAAAAGGCACGCAATTTCAAATCACTTTCCAACCCATTCATCACTTCTCAGACAGACCAGGTGCTATGGAACTCAGTAGCCGTAATAGACACAGGCATCGTAGTGGCTGTAGGCGGTGTGAACGGTAAAATTGAATTGATAAAAGGGTATCCAACCCGAATGCTACAAGCTCCTTATGGAAAACCTAACGTGGATGGGGTAATTACCAGAAATGAAGGATATCTACGACCAGTCTCCAACCAGATTATGTTGGGAACACAATATGGAGTAAGGACATTGGCTGATTTTTCGTACGACGAGGATTACCTCTATTTTATTGCCCGCGTAACCGATACATATCAAGTTGCAGATGTTACACAATGTGATGGTGTACGATTACTACTTGACATTGCCAATGCATCAAATACACTTCCTCAACCAGGTGTTTTCAGTTTTTTCCTACGATTGGATAACACGCTGCAGGCTTGGGAAGGTAACGGAACCGGATGGGGACGTATTTATCCTGAAAATGTTAGCTTCGTGACTAAAGCTTCTACCAGTTATTATGTCATTGAAGCTGCTATACCATGGACAGCATTAGGGAAGGAGGCACCACCTGTTGGAGAACGGCTGGCAGCGACAATTGAAGTACAAGACCGCCGCGAAACGACCTTGGTGACTGAACGCATACATGATTGTAAGTTAGACCAATCATGGACATGGATGGAATTCAGATTACTGGAGAATCCCGAAACCAATGGAATAGAAACGGTGACTGAAGACCATGGGCTCTCGGTTGTGGCCAAACAGGGCAATGTGGAGGTATGGAGCAATGAAGAAATAAATACGCTAACGTTCTATTCCGTTGACGGAAAAGCGATATGCTCTTTCCAAGGGCCAGGCAAAAAAATGTCCGGTAGCGTACCCTATAGTGGTCTTGCCATAGTAAAAGCCCGATTCGCCAACGGCAAGTCCTCAAGCCGAAAGATTATCCTGTAACAGACTTCCATGCGTATAAGGACCATTGCCCTCATTCTCCTGTTCATGCTATGCAATTACACTCAAGCAGGAGGGGTAAACTATCGCTTTCACCACATTACAAGTGAAAACGGATTACCCCACCAGCAAGTAGAAGCACTGATGCAGGATGATAAGGGCAATATCTGGATGGGCACAAGAAACGGACTGGCTGTATATGACGGATATGGAATCAAGACCTACTTCCACCATACGGAAGACCCGCTGTCCCTGAAGCACAACTTCATCAAAAGCCTGTTCATGGACAGCAAGAAACGTATCTGGGTGAGCACGCAAGAGGGCATCTGCCGTTACAGACCGGCAACAGACGACTTTGCAAGCTACCCTTCTGTCAGGGGATACATTCCCGCTTTTGCAGAAATGAAGAACGGGACACTCGTCTGTGGAGGAAATCAGCTTTTCGTCTATAATGAGACGGATGATTCCTTCTCGACGATTCCCTCCCTGGGCTACAGCTATGTCATATCCATGACAACAGACCAGAAAGACAACCTTTATGTGGCGACCAACTCTTCCATTTTCAGATATAACTCTGACTTGACAAAGATTACCCAGCTCGATACTTCACTGTATGCAGACTTCCTTACTGGAGTGGATGACATCATACCCATGAAAATCGACTATGCAGGAAACCTGTGGATAGGAAGAAGTGGGAAAGGTGTCATGAAAGTGAATCGCACGAACGGACAGACTACAGTTTACGAAGCCAAGGAAATATCAGACGGTGTGGTACGTGTGTTCATGGAAGACGAAGAACACAACATGTGGTTAGGCACAGAACGTGGCATCACCATTATCCATGCTGACGGAGAAATAGAAATCCTGCAGCAGGATTTTCAGCAAAACAGAAGACTGAGCGACAACGCCATATACACCATTATCAGTGACTCCGAGTATAACATCTACATTGGATCATATTTTGGAGGTGTTGATGTGCTGCTCAACAACAAGAACAGTTTCTCATGGTATGAACCAGGGTATTCACCGAAAAGCATTTACGGGAAAGTGCCCCGCGCCATCATCGAGCCGTATCCTGGACTGTTCTGGATTGCGACAGAAGACAACGGCATCAACATTTTCGACTCACACAACGGGACATTCTCCAAATTCGAAGATGTACCGGCCATTGGAACCAACGTGCATAGCCTTTACTTAGACAAAGACACCCAAGATATATGGATTGGAACTTTTCGGAAAGGACTATACAGATTTAACCTGAACACAAAACAATCCAGAAGCTATGACCTGGGAAACGGACTGAAATCCAACTCTGTATTTTCCATTGCCCGGCAGAGGACAGGAAAACTATGGATTGCTACAACCCAAGGGCTTTTCTATTACGATCCTGCAAAAGACCGTTTCCTGGTTGTCAACAACCAGCAGCTGAATAAGGGGTTTATCTATACATTGCTTGTAGATAGGTCTGACAATGTATGGGTAGGCACAGCCAGCAACGGACTGTACAGGATAGACGGAAAGAATGAAACGGTTAAGGAATGGAGGAAAAACAGACAGAATGGGCTGAAAGACGATTACATCACCTGTATTTATCAAGACATCAAAGGTACCGTATGGATTGGGACAAATAACAACGGACTGCAATATATAGACCTTAAATCCGACTCCATTCATTCATTAGGAAAGGACAACGGCACACTACTTTCACTTTGTACCGTATGCAGCATCATTGAAGACCCCTTCAACCACCTTTGGATCAGTACCAGTCAAGGGCTTTATCGCTATTCCTCAAAAAACAATGCCATTGTAAGATTCACCACTGAAAACGGTCTGCCCACCAACCAATTCAACTTCTCCTCTGCATTATTGGCACAGAACGGCATAATGCTTTTAGGAACGGTTGATGGCCTGGTCACCTTCGACCCTGCCAAACTAAAGGGGAAACGTGGCCCATTTGAAGTACACCTCAAGAATCTTATAGTAGGCAATCAGACCATGAATGCTGCAACTGAGAATTCACCGCTTATTGACGAACTGGACAGGTCAGAATCCATCGTCTTGACTTATGAACAGGCACGTTCATTCAGCATAGAATACGGCGTGATTATGCCGGGGAATATCAGTTCCATCGACTATCAGGTATTGCTTGAAGGCATAGACCGCGAATGGAGAGATGTAGGGAAAGAAAGAAAATTCACAGGCTATAATCTTCCTCCAGGAACCTATCGTCTGCACATCCGTGCTAACAACTCCAATGAAGGCTGGGAGAAATGTCCGGTCAAGGAATTGAAGATTACTGTCAATCCACCGTTTTACCGTTCCTTCTGGGCCTATATGGCATATACCGCAATAATTATCCTCATTGCCATTGCCATTTATCGGCTTTTTTCGGTACGCATCAGGGAAAAGAATGCAGTGAAGATTGCACAGATGGAAAAGTCGAAAATTGAAGAAATTGACCGGGAGAAGTTCGAATTTTTCACAGCCGTGAGCCACGAATTGAAAACGCCCCTTTCCCTGATCATGGCACCACTGAAAAGCATTTCACGGCAGAAAATGAGCGATGCCTCAGAGAAGAACCTGGATTTGGCCATCAAAAATACCAAAAAGATGGAAGACCTTATCAATGAACTGGTAACATTCAACAAAATCGAGACTAACAATTTCCCATTCTATATCCAGAAAGGCAATCCCTTAGATTTCCTTCAGCTGGCTATTGCCCCGTTTGCAGAACTGATGTATGAAAAAAGGATTGTATTCGAGGTTGAACTGGAAAACAACGGTGAAGACGTTTGGTTTTCACCATCTTATGTTGAAAGAATTGTTGACAATCTGCTCTCTAATGCACAGAAATTCACGCCCGAAGGTGGCTCTGTTGCCGTGAAGGCACGTATTGCGACCTTCGAAGACCCGTTCACCTATCTGCACATAGAAGTGAGTGATACCGGAATAGGCATTGCAAAAGAAGAACAGGAAAACATTTTCAGGCGTTATTATCAGACAAAACGAGGATATAATGCCAACAGCAGTGGATGGGGTATTGGCCTATGTCTGGTCAAACGCATGGTGGAATTGCATAAAGGCACAGTTAGTGTGACAAGTGAACCAGGAAAAGGCTCTACATTTACTGTTGACCTCAATGTATCTGCAAAAGCATACAATGACAAATGCCTGATTGGAGAGGACAAGACCATTGTTCCGCTGACAGAATACAAATTTTCCATTCCCACCACTGAACATGATTCCGGAGAAAGCCTTCATCCTGGTGGCATATACAATAACAGCCGTTTTTCCATACTCATTGTCGATGACAACATTGACCTGCTCACATTCCTGAGAGACTATTTCTCCACGAACTATAATGTACTGACTGCAACGAACGGAGAAGAAGCCCTGGAGATAGCCTGCGAGAAAAGTGTTGAACTGATTATTGCAGATGTCATGATGCCAGGAATGGAAGGAACAGAACTGTGCAGACGCTTAAAACAGGATATGGCCACATCGCACATTCCTGTCATCCTGCTCACAGCCAAAAGCGAAACTGAAGATGTGGTTCTCGGCTACGAAAGCGGTGCCGAAGCCTATGTATCCAAACCATTTGACCCAAAGATTCTTGAATTGCAGGTAAACAATATCATACAACTCTACAAATCAAGGCAAACAGAGATAGTCAATGCAGAAGGGAATGACATCGGTGCGACCTCACTTGGTGAGTTGGACAAGGATTTCATAATGAAAATAAACAGTCTCATTGATGAAAATCTTGCCAATAATGACCTCTCTGTAGCCGACATCACACAGAAACTGTCTATTAGCAGGAGTCTGCTACATACCAAGATGAAAAGTCTTGTGAATATGTCCATTGGTGACTATATCAGGAAGAAAAGACTTCAGAAAGCATGCCAATTGCTCAAAGATGGCTGGAATGTTTCTGAAACCGCATATCGTACAGGGTTTTCCGACCCCAACTATTTCTCCAAGACATTCAAGAAACACATTGGTATCAGTCCAACAGAATACATTAACTCCGAAAACAGAAAATCATGAAAATTTCAGGTAAAGCCTTAACAGCCATCTTGTGTGCATTGCCGATGCTCTTGTCTGGCCAGGATTTCACCAACCCCGTTGTAAAAGGGATTGCAGATGCCGGAGCCATACGCCATGCAGGGAAATACTATCTTGGAGGGGTTTCCACTTATGGTGATTTCTTCGTAAGCAATGATCTCGTACACTGGGACAAACGCATCCATGTGTTCGACCTGGACAATGACTGGACACACGGAACCGGCGCAAAGAACAATCAGGTACATGCCGATGACATCACCTATAGCAACGGACTGTTCCACTTGCTTTTCAGTGTGAACTATTGGGGCGATGACCGACATATCGTCCATATCACACATGCTACCTCCCCATCCATAGAAGGGCCTTTTGAAGAAGTCCGGAAAGACCAGTGGTTTGAAAACCGGATTGACCCTCAGGTCTTCCGCGATGACGACGGCAGACTTTATCTTTACATGGTGAAATTCACCGATGGCAATACCATTTGGGCACGCCCCATGCATGCAGATTTTTCATTTGCCGGGGATGCCGTCCAGCAATTCAGTTCTCAACCAGGAACCTGGGAGACCATGGACAATCGTGTCGCAGAAGGGCCCTTTGTCATAAAATACAGAGGCCGCTATTACATGATGTACAATGCCAATCACACATCAGCGGTCTATGGAAATTATCGTCTGGGGGTGTGCGAAGCTTCCTCACCATTGGGCTTCGGTCCCGGTGGGAAATATTCCCACCCTGTCGTAAGTCCGCAGACCGACATACTCAATGACAATTATGCCGACCTGCTCCGTTTCGGCCATGGCTACACTCCCATTGACTTGCAGAAAAACGAAATAGAATTCACACTTGACCATCCTATCAAGGACACTCCTTGCATGAAACTGGCACAACGGGGCGGTGGAGAGCTGAGAGTGAATGGAAAAACAGTCTGCAAAGACGAAAACTCAGAATACAAACTGGTAAACATTGAAAAAGGACTGCTGCATACCGGCAAGAACACCTTATCATTCATACCGGCAAAAAAAGACAGCCGACTGGTAGCTTTGGGATTATACGACATGAAACCTGGCCTGGCCGGGAACCTACTGCTCACCCCCGGACAACCGAACATTGTACGTGGTCCCAACGGATGGGAATGGTGGCTGGTCTATATGGCCAACGAAGGATGGAAAAGGTCCCAATTCATTGACCGGATCCATTTCACGAACGGAAGACTCACCGTAGATGGAATTTCCGGCTCCAACACCAAGACCGGACATACACCACCGGCACTTCCACAATATGCCGGAACCTGCCTTGACAGCGTACCCCGCACACATGCCTATCTGCTGGAGCTCACTATGAAAAGCCACGAACATGCAGGATTGCGTATTGCGGACAAAGAAATCGCTCTTCCGGAAAATCTGCGGAACAACAATGTGAACAACTGGAGAGTGGAACGCAATTATGGTTTACTCACAGTATGGATAGACGATGTACTTGTTGCGGATGGACTTGGCATTAACCCGGACGACACCACTTTACAATGGATGAATACAGACCAGACCGCCTATGTGGAGTATCTTTCATGGAATGCCGGTTTCGATGAATTCGGGAAAAAATTCAGTGGGTGGGAATCATTGGTGTCTGACGATGACGGTCTCCTGCTCCCGAAAACTGATGTATTGAAGGGTGAACCCGCTGCCGATTATGCTTTCAGTGTAGGGTTTGAGAACAAGACCATCGGGCAAGGGTACTATGGTGTATATGCTTCCTATACAGATGAGAAGAACTATGTCAAGGTTGGAATTGACGCTTCAGGCAGTGAACTGGAAATACAGCAGGTCCATAAAGGCAAGAAGACCAGCAAAAGGATGGCTTTGCAGACCACAGACATACATTATCCGGACGTAAAATACACAGACAGCTATGAGAAACAATACCGTTTCGACTCCGAGACATTCGTCAGCGGATTGCAGTTCCACCGTATAGAAGCCGAAAAAGACACCTACGCCAAAAACCTCAGTATTCAGGACTACGTGGAACGTGCCTACCAGAAGGATATGGCCTCCAAGTTCACGCTAAGCTGGCTGGATGGCGACACATGGAAACCACTGAAGGCAACGGAAGCAGAGAGTGACAATGCAGAATGGCAGAAGCTGGAATTTGAACCGGTAAAGACACATGCCCTGCGTATGATCAATGCTGTTCCCACCGACCATAACAGGCACATCTACAGAATCAAGACCACAAGAGACCAGGCAGCACGCCTGCAATTGCGTGTGGAGCGTAGGGGCGAGCAACTCCACGTCTATGCCGACAACCGTCTTATGGACAGCATTGCCTTGCCTTCAGCCGCGGCCTCACGAATCGGCCTGTTCAGCGATGGCAACAGCCAGATTCTGGTAAAGGACGCATTGTACTATGTCATCAAGTCCTGACCACGGCAAGAACACGGACAATCTACTGTTCAATGGCCGGTAAATATGCCCTTTACCGGCCACTTTTCATTTTTTCCCCATTTCATCGAGGAATTTCAGCAGTCCCCATCTCACGGAACGCATACCGAACTGTTCTGTATGAATGTCGGAAAGCTTCACCCAGTTGCATTCAGCGGCATCGTCCATGGCCTTCAGTTCCGCAGTGTCCTTCACTTCACACCTGAAGAACAGGTCGAGCGTCGGAATGTCAATACCCCCGAATCTATAGACATTGGGCTGACTGAACAGATATTCAGCTTTGGTCACGGTAAGTCCGGTCTCTTCCATCACTTCCCTGACAACCCCCTCTTCTGCCGTTTCACCGATGTCGGCAAATCCACCGGGCAAATCCAGCATACCTTTTGCAGGATTCTTCCGTCTGGTTTCCACGAGCAGTTCGCCCTTCTCATTCATGATAAAGGCCACATTGGCCGAACTCGCATTCATGAACAACTCAAAGCCACAGTTCTCGCACTTCCGGCTTTTCTCCGTGTCATTCACGAAATGATGACTGCCACACAAGGGGCAATACTCAAACTTGCTTAACGGATGCATAATTCTGTCTTTATAAACCTGAAGGTCTGTTTCCTGTACACAGATACCGGAGACAAGCCTTTTCCTGTTTCTACCATTTGTCGGTCCTGAAAGGGATGAGCGGAAGCCCGCCTTTGTTCACGAGGTTGCCGAGCTGGAAGTCGCGATAGCAATAGCGCACTGCCACCGGCGCCTTCACGTCATCGCAACACAGCACCATGTTGTCGCCGATGGCATGGGGCAGCCTGACCCTGGCCTGCAAATCCGCACAGGCCAGCATCAGCACGAGAAAAGTCCAAAAGCCTCTGTACATAAGTGTTTTACATTGAATGATACTGCAATGTTACGAAAAAAATCTGAATATCTCCGCAATTATTCACCTAAAACAGACGTTTTTAAGACACAACATATACTTAAAAAACGCACAAATCATGAAACCGCTGAAATCACTCCTCGTTCTCGGTCTGCTTGCCCTGACCCTTCCGGTGGCGGGACAGAAGACCTTCAAAATGGACCTGTGGGAAGGAAACATGCCTCATGCCACCGGCGGAAAGGACATTCCCGACCTCCACGTATTCCTGCCATCCGGGCAAACGGCCACTGGAAGGGCCATCGTCATCTGCCCGGGCGGAGGCTATGAGCACCTGGCATTTACCCACGAGGGATGCGACTGGGCACCCTTCCTCAACAACCTGGGCATTGCGGCCATCGTGCTGCGCTACCGCATGCCCCATGAAGTGACCATGGCTCCGCTGAGCGATGCCGAAGAAGCCATACGGGTGGTCAGGAGACACGCCGAGGAATGGCACATCAATCCCGCGGATGTAGGCATCATGGGCTTTTCGGCAGGAGGCCATCTGGCCAGCACCATAGCCACACACGCCACGGACGAAGCCAAGCCCGACTTCCAGGTACTCTTCTACCCGGTCATCACCATGGATCCGGAATTCACCCACCTGGGGTCGAGGCAGAACCTGCTCGGACAGCACCCCACAAAATCACAGGAAACACTCTACAGCAACGAGAAACAGGTAAACGGGCAGACACCGCGCGCCTTCATCGCGCTGAGCAACGATGACGACTGCGTGCCGCCGGTGAACAGCATAGAATACTACTCGGCACTGCTGGCCAACAAGGTGCCGGCCGCCATGTACGTGTGGCCCACGGGAGGCCACGGCTACGGCATCAACGCCACATTCAAGTACCACCATGAAATGCTCTCCGAACTAAGGTCGTGGCTCAAGAGCTTCTGACAACAACTTCAACCGCAACAGACACCAGACTATGAACACAAGACACATTGCCACCCTGCTGCTGATGATGCTGGCATGTACCGCCGCTCAGGCACAACGCTCTTTCACCCAGAACCTGTGGGAAGGCAAACCCATCGTGAAAGGCAAGGACCAGAAAGACACGGCAAAGGTCACCGTATGCCTGCCCGCACCAGAAAAAGCCAACGGAAGAGCTGTCATCATCTGTCCGGGCGGAGGATACGCCACGCTGTCCATGGACTCCGAGGGATGCGACTGGGCACCGTTCTTCAACGAAATGGGCATTGCTGCCATCATACTGAAATACCGCATGCCACACGGCGAACGCATGGTGCCCATCAGCGATGCCGAGGAAGCCTTCAGACTGGCAAGGCGCAATGCCGCCGCCTGGGGCCTCAAGACCGACCAGATAGGCATCATGGGATTCTCGGCAGGAGGCCATCTGGCCAGCACCATAGCTACCCATTCCAGAGGCGATGCTGCGCCCGACTTCCAGATCCTGTTCTACCCGGTCATATCCATGGATCCTGCCATCACAGGCAAAGCCTCGCATGCCAACTTCTTCGGCAAGAAAGCGAAACAGAAGGACGAACTGCTCTACAGCAACGAGAAACAGGTGAGCCGGTTCACACCCAGAGCCTTCATCGTCATGTCTGCCGACGACCAGACCGTCAACCCGATGAACAGCGTGAACTACTATCAGGCACTCTATCGGCACGATGTGCCCGTATCGCTCTATGCCTATCCCACCGGAGGCCATGGCTACGGCATAAAGCCCACATTTCCCTATCACCGCGAACTGCTCATGGAGTTAGAGGCCTGGCTGCGCAGCTTCTGACAGAACGGACAGGATGCAGGAAACAGACTGCACAGAGAGATTATCCGTTTTACAAAGTGTCACAAAACCATACAGTTTTGTGACACTTTGATTTTTCAGTACCTTAAAAAACAAGCCGATTTTGACCGAATTTCATGTTAATAAGTGTGAATTGCCGGTTTTTTGCACAAAATGGAAAAATTAGTTAAGTGTTAGGGGGGAAACACTTAACTGTTTCCAGAAAATTAGTTAACTGTTTTCGTCCTGGCACTTAACTGTTTTTGAGGTAAAACTTAACTGTTTCGGGGCAAAAACTCAGGTTTTTTGG
>JBJEHA010000075.1:0-36914 GCA_051875605.1 Prevotella sp.
AAGGAGTCGTATGGACTGTAAAAATAAGCACATTCAAATGTGCTTATTTGAAAAACAGAACGTAGGAGGCTGGTTTTAAGCATATTACAAAGGTACAATAAGAAAATATTTATCGCCTCGCAAAGGTTAAAGCAATCAGCAAGGTCGTCATGCATTCTGCTACAGGGAAACCATGATTTATAGCAATGATGCCATATACAAGGGAAAGTAGATTATGCCGTTATCGACTTCTATATTGTTTGCCGACAGCACAACCGCCCCGGATTTACCTCTTTCTCGCTCCGAATAGCAAAGGGGCTTTGTAATGTCCTGACTGATACCACTTTTCGAGCATGTCTATTATCTTTCTTTTAAGCATGATTGCAACTTTTTACCAGTGTTTCAGGTACAAAGTTACAACTTTTTGCCAACGAGATTGAATTATATGCCATACTGAAAGGTTATAAAAGCAACTCCCTCATAAAAATGTTGTATTACGTTCAAAAGTCCCTCATAAAAGTGTGTCGAGAATAATAAAAGTCCTTCATAAAAAAGTGGCAACGTTTGGTAATATGGTGTTTACCAAGTACTTTTACAGCTGCTGTAGGCGTGGAAGTAAAATCGGAGGAAAACCTTCAGTCGAAATCACTCAAGGCATTCCACTGCGAGAACCCCGATGCCGGATGCCTGCGAACATCAATTGCTGAGTCCATCGCAGTTTTTGATAATCTTTGCAGGAACTCCTCCTACGAGTGTCATTGGTGGAACATCCTTGGTTACAACAGCTCCTGCAGCAATTACAGCTCCATCACCTATTGTGACACCACCAATGATTGTTGCATTCGCACCAATCCAGCAGCCATCACCAATAACGACAGGTTTGGCAAACGTGCGCCAGCGGTATTCGCCTGAGGTAGAGTCCCACTCCGGTGTCAGACGTTCTGATAACTGTGTGGGATGAGAAGCGGTATTTATCTGCACTCCAGGGGCAATGAGCACATCGTTGCCAATTACAATAGAATTGCAGTCGTTAAGTATGCAACGATAATTGATGCTGACGTTGTTGCCAACATGGATATTGTCACCAAATCCTATTATAGTCCCGTCACCGACAGAGACATTCGTTCCTACACTACCAAACAATTCACGTATCATGCCATACCGCTTTTTACGGTCTGCATAAGGAAGCGAGTTGTAACGTTGCATCCAATCGGTAGCACGTGCCTTGCGGTCAAGAAATACTGGATTATGGCAATCGTATATCTCGCCAGCCATGCATTTGTCCTGTTCTGTCATAATGTAGGATGAATCTCGGCATCCTCCGCAACTGCATATAATATTTCCCAGTTCATTCTCATACTGCATCGCATTACTGAAACAAATACCTTTCATGCCAAATTGTCGCGCAGCCTCAACATTCTCGATTCTGTCATCTGTAAACACACACTCATTTTCTTTCAATCCAAATTTGTGACAGAGGCATTCATATATGGCAACAGACGGTTTCATTAGATGTTCCTCAGAGGAAATGATTCTTCCGTCAAGAAGCTGAAATATCGGGTATTGTTTCATGGTTACATGTACTTTGCTGCACCAATTAGTAAGGCCATAAAGTTTGTAGCCTTCAGATTTTAGTTTGACAAGCAATGCACGCATGCCTTTCACTTCCCCTAATACGAAGTCTGTATATCTGTTGCCGAATTTTTGTATTTCCCCAGCGTACTGTGGCATTGCCTGCTGCATATCATAGATTATCTGTTCAAACGGGCTGTCCTCACAGTCGAGTCGTTCGTTCCATTTATCAGCCATCAGATGATTATAAAAATCTTCTGCCTGCTTGTGAGTAGCGAATAACTTGTCAAGAACAGTGTAATAATCATAGTCAACAAGAACCTTGCCAAAGTCAAATATTAAGTTTTTTATCATAATGAATTGTGGTTTTTAGACTGTGTTTTTTGTCCATTTCAATCAAATTACGCAATTGTTGTTACGAACTTATCGTAATGCAAATATCCGAATATTTTTTATATGCAAGATTTGGACATAAATATTATCTTTAATTAACCATTTATGGCCTCGCAAGGGTTAAAACGATCAGCAAGGTCGTCATGCACTCCGCCACAGGCATCGCGAGCCATATCCCGGCGTCATGCAACATGATTGGAAGGAAGACAAAGCAGGGAACAAGCAGGACGAGTCCGCGAAGCAACACGAAAACCGAAGCTTTGCGGACTTGCTCTATGCTCTGGCAATATCCAATCACGGCAATATTCAGGATGAAAAACACTATGCCACTGGCAAAATAAGGGAAGCCCTTGACAGCTATCATGCCTGCCTTGCTGTCAACCTCCACGAACAACTCCACCAACAATTCGGGCACACTTACAAAGAGCAACGCCACGCAGATGCCGATGAGCACGGATGTAGTGAGCAACAGACGGCGTGCCTTCCTTATCTCGCTCCATCTCGATATACCATAATTATAACTGATGATTGGCTGGGCAGACTGTGCTATGGCATTGCCCACCATAAAGAAAAACGGTGCATAATAACAGGCGATACCGAACGCTCCCACTCCGGCATCTCCCAAATACCGCATAAACGTCAGGTTGCCGACGAAGATGAATACCGCCATGGACAACTCACCGAGCAAAGATGACGAACCTACACGACATTGATAGCCGATATTGCGGACTGTAAGGCGGAGGCTCTTCTTTGACAGTTTCAGTGGTACAAGACGCAGCGTCTGGGCCTTGCGCGTCAGATAGTACAACGCCATCACTCCACCCGCAACATGGCTGATGGATGTTGCCATTGCCGCTCCCTGCACCCCTAAACCGAAGGGGAAGATAAAAAGCCAGTCGAACACGACGTTCAACAATGCCGGGACAATATTACACCACATGGCATACCGCGGCGAGCCGTCCAGACGGGTGACAAACAACCCGATTTCACTCCACAGCATAAAGACATAGCTTGGCATTATCCAAAGCAGATAGTCAACCACCTGCGGCAGCAATGTGTCCGAGGCTCCGAGCATACGGGCAATGAACGAGGAAGAGATGAAAGCGAGAACGCACAACAACATGACAAGCAACGATATGACAATCATCGCCTGACTGATATTGATCTTCGCCACCTTGACGTTCCCGCGCGAAAGATGTATCGAAGCCACGACAGAGCAACCAGCCCCTATCATGAGTCCCAATCCCGACATAATCTGATAAACGGGAACAATGAAATTGATGGCTGCCACACCGTCTGCTCCTGTGCCGTGCCCCACGAAAATGCCGTCGATGGCTGTCACGGCAGATATGGACAGCGTCCCGAGCAATGTTGGCAGCAGCAGCCTTCTGAACAATACGGACACTCTCTCGTTCTCAAAATCTATTGCATCTCTTTTCATTGCATGATAAGTTGTTAAACAAAACAATGCTGGACAAGAGATTGGTTTTACCCAGTCATCTTATCCAGCATTGCAACTATCGTTGAATACCCTCCGATGGGGATTACAAAACTATTGTTTTCTAATTTCGGGTGCAAAGGTAGCACTGATATTTGAGATATGCAAATTATTCTATAAAAATACTATTCAATACTTAGACGGTTTATCTAAGCAATGGAAACCATTGTCGGGAATCAGGATGCCAGGCTTCTGATGCGGTGAACCTGTTGTCAGGTTTTGAAGAAGATTCCTTGCACAGGCATCCCGGGCACAGTCGGTTCTGCCCGTTTCCGGCATAAAGTCCGGAAAAGCCAAGTGGAAAGTCCGGAAAAGCGAACAGAAAAGTTTCCAGCTGTTAACCGTAATCTATAGTTCACGCCGTGAACACTATATTTCACGCTGTGAACACTATATTTCACGTCGTGAACACTATATTTCACGTCGTGAAACACAGATTGGACTTCGGTCTTCGGAAGATTATACTTTGCTTTTCCGGACTTTCCGGTTAAGTGTTCCGGAGTTTCCGGTTCCATGCTTCCTTTTTTATATTCCAGCGACATGTCATGGAAAATGCGACACCAGGGATGTAAATCTGCAGGAGAAACCGGACTTCAGCAACTACAGCCCCCTGTCACTGAAAGTGGAATACAGGGCTGACTATGACTACAGCAAGATCGATGCGCTGCACAATGCCGTGAACGAGCTGCTGAGAAACAGCCACCCGAAATGGTTTGCCGACGGCATGGTCGATTGCGCCGATCCCGTGCGCGACCGTGTGGAGCATCTGGCCGTGGACGGAAAGCCGGCCGGTCTATGCCTGTAATGTCTATCACGAGCTGAGGGACGGCGAGTCCATACAGCTGGTGCCGGAGTTCCTGCACGACAGGTATCTCCGCACGCACAGGGGAGGGCGTGACCTGGCCCGCAGGGTGATGGAAATCAGGAATGCAGAAGTGGCAGGAGAACGGTTGTCTTCCTGCCACTTTCCTGTTTGGAACGCCCCGTCCTGCCAGAGCGGTTCCCAAGGGTTATGAAATGCTGTGTGTGCTTAGAAGCGGAAATCGGCTCCGATACCGATTACGCGGTTGGTGCGTGTGAAACAGTTGGCCACCGGTATGCTGCCCATGTCCTGCACCTTGTTGTAGTCATCGTAGAGCGTCTGGAAAAAGGCGGCGTTGACCTTGATGTTCTTGGCCACGTTCACGCCCACGCCGAATCCGTAGGACCAGGAACTGATGTTGAAGCTGATGTCGTTCATGCCCTCGTCTTTCATGCCGTACTGTGTGCGCTGCATGCCGGCGCTGACCTGCACGGTCTTGTTGATGTCGTATTCGGCACCGAAGAGATATTCGTTGGTGTCGCTGAGCATGTCCTTGGTGTATTGCTTGGTGTCAACGTCGAAGAAGTGGTGGTAGCCGCCCATGACGCGGAGCGAGGGCAGGATTTCGTACTGCACGCCCACGGTCAGCAATGCGGGAGTGTCTTCTGCCACTTTCTTGCCATCGGCAAACTTGTCGAGCATGGCTATGGCCTTTGCGCTTTCGCTGTTGGCCGACTCGTTCTTGAGTCTCATGCGTGTCTTGAACTCGTATTTTGCCGCCAGGTTGAATTTCCCTGTCTTGTAGTCTATGCCGATGATCGGTGCGACGCCCCAGCCGGTCTGGTCGCAGTTCAGCTCAATGTCCTGTGTGGCCTGTGCGTAGCCCTGCATCTGTGTGGCCATGGCCTTGAGCTGTGCAGCCTGTTCAGCCTGTCCGATGGACTCGAGCATGCCGGCCTTCTGGTTGAGCGTGTTGGCCAGCCCGCCGAAGAAGTCGGGAGCGGCAACCATGGCGTTCTGCCCGCCCGTGCTCTGCTGGAGTGAGATATTCTTTACGTATCCGTAGTAGTTGGCTGATCCGTAGAGCATGCGGAGGCCGCCGTAAACGGAGAGGTTCTCGTTGATCTTGTATGCGCTTCCGAGCGTGAATCCGTAGTAATACTGGCGGCCGCGCATGAAAGGCTCGAAGCTGTAGCCACCGGTGAGCTGCGTGCCCAGTGCGGCCAGGCTGTTGTTGATTCCGCCTGCGATGAGCTGTGCAGGGATGGCCGACACAACGCCTTCGAAGGAGCCGAGCCCTTCCTCGAACTTGCATTTCCCGCCGCCTCCGGTGATGGCAAACCCGAACTGGAAGCTCCAGTCGCCTTTGTTGTAGGCAGCCTGGATGGACGGTATGACAGGGGCATCGGCCGTTCCCTTGAACCTGTGGGCGAAATTGTCGCTTTCCTTGGCGGGGTTATTCACGTTGTTGGCAAAGAGGTTGCCGTAGGAGGTGAGGATGGAGCGTGTCTGGTGGGCGTTCTGTATGTTGATGGACAGGTGGAAGCCGTTGTCGAGGAATGCCACGCCAGCGGGGTTGCTATAGACACCGTCAATTCCGATGGCGGCATCACGTGCCGGATTGCGCAGGAAAAGGATGCTCTGGTTGGTGTTTGTCAGCAGACCGCCGGCAAACGAAGAAGTGCCGAGAAGGCAGAAAAATACTGTTGTACAAGCGAATTTTAATTTATTCATCTTAAATATGTTTAAAAAATTGGTTGCAAAGGTAACGATATTGTCTGATTTTTCCCCGAAAACACATTGGCTTTTAAATAATGTTAACAAGAAAGCAGGGCGATTTACTGCAATTTGGCTGTAAAACAGCTTTTTGCGGTAAATCGCCCTGCTTTTGGAGCTTGGCCTGTGGTGCTGCTATTTCTTGAGTTCCGGATAGGAAATCCGGGTATGGTAGATGGATTTCAGGCGTTCTATGAGCACCTGTTTGGCCTGTGTGATGTCGCGGAACGTGATGGGACATTCCTTGAAGAACCCTTCGGCCACCTGCCCGTCGATGAGCCTGTTCACGAGCTGGCTGATGCTTTCCTCGGTGTATTCGGTGAGCGACCGTGAAGCCGCTTCCACGGTGTCGGCCATCATGAGCAGGGCCTGCTCGCGTGTGAAGGGGTTGGGGCCGGGGTAGGCGAACGGCTTGACATCGACCTCCTCGTCGGGATGCTCGTTCTTGTATTTGATGTAGAAGTACTTTGCCAGCCCGGTGCCGTGGTGGGTGAGGATGAAGTCCTTGATAATGGTGGGCACGTTCACCTTTTCCGCCATTTTCACGCCCTCGGTGACATGGCTGATGACGATGCCTGCACTTTCCTTGTAGGGCATGTTCTCGTGGGGATTCACGCCGGCCTGGTTCTCGGTGAAGAACACGGGGTTGGTCATCTTCCCGATGTCGTGGTACAATGCGCCCGTGCGCACGAGCAGGCTGTTCGCGCCTATCTTGTTGGCGATTTCGGCGGCCAGGTTGCCCACGGTGATGGAGTGCTGGTAGGTGCCCGGCGCTATCTCGCTGAGGTTGCGCAGCACTCCCTTGTTGGAGTTGGACAGTTCGAAGAGCGTGACGTTCGATGTGAAGCCGAAAGTCTTCTCGATGAGGTACATGAGCGGGTAGGCCAGCAGCAGGAAGATGCCGTTGACCACGAAGTGATAGTACATGTCCTTGTCGAGCTTCATGAGGTCGTTGTCCTGCATGAGCTGCAGGGCGAGATATACGGTGGCCGTTCCGAGCGTGACGAGCAGTGCCGTCTTGAACACCTGTGCCCGCTTGAGCAGTTCGCGCAGTGAATAGACGGCGATGAGGCCGCCCACGAGCTGGATGATGATGAACTCATACTGGTATTTCACGGCTGCGGCGCAGATGAGCACCATTGTGGCATGGACGATGAAGGCTGTGCGCGAGTCCATGAACACGCGCACGAAGATGGGTGCCATGGCAAAGGGGATGATATAGACGCTCAGGAAGTTGTGGCGCATGAGCAGGGACACGAGCAGCGGGAAAAGCGTGATCATGGCGTAGAGCATGAGTATGCTGCGCGGCTTCTCGAAGTAGTCGCGGCGGAAGAGCACCAGATAGACGGTGAAGATGACCACCATGATGGCCACATAGATGGTCTGCCCGATGAGGGTGCTGGTGAGTTCGTCCACGGTGGCGTTCCTGCGCTTGATCTCGCGTTCGAAGGAGTCGAGCACGCGGAAGGTGTAGTCATCCACGATGTCGCCGCGGTCTATCACCTTCTGGCCGCTCATCACCATTCCGCTTGCCGGAGGTATGCTGCTGAGCAGGTCGTTCTTCTCGGTCTCTGTGCGCTGCTTGTCGTAGAGCATGTTCGGCTCGATGTACTCGTTCAGGTTCATGTGCTGCAGCGTTTGCCGTTGCTGTCCGGCGGTGTCGTCCATGAACAGGGATTCGTAAGAGGAGAGTGTGGAGTGGAACCTGACCAGCTGCATGCTCTGTGCCTTGTTGCCGATGACGACGCGCACCATGCTGGACGAGTCCTTGAACAGCTCGTTGTACTCGGGCGTGCTGATGATGCCCTCCGTGTAGAGCTGGTGCAGTTTCTGGGCGACCTGCCTGACGAGCTGGGGCGTAGTTCCCTCCGCACCGTCCTGGAAATCGTTCCTGAACCTTTCCACCTGCCGCTGCTCCACGGTGCTGTCATATATATAATAAGGTTGGAAGGTGGCCAGCAGGGAGTCCTGTTCCTCCTTGATGGCTTCATCGGTCTTGTAGATGGGAAAGTCGAAGTTGGCAATCAGCGAGCCATACATCCATGGCTTGCCCACATCGTAGCGGTAGCGTTGCGTCTCGTTGCGCGGCATGAACCATACGATGATGGCCACGACCACTGCGACAAGCAGGGAGCGCGTGAGAAAATTGCGCCAGTAGTGGCCTTCTGCATTGAAAAGAACGTTCATTATGGTGGTCATTAAGTGTTTACCTTGCGAAAGTACGAAAAAAACCGGCACAGGCCAACTTTGCGGGCCATAAATTCTTTCCGGTCAGGCATTTTGTCCCGGAGAGAACGGGATGCAAGGCGGACAGAACCTCTCTTGTGGCTTGTGCAGGACGGAAAACCGGAAAAGCGAACTGGAAAGTCCGGAAAAGCCAGGTAAAATCTCCAGGGAAGTAAAGCATAATCTGTATTTCACGGCGTGAAATATAGTGTTCACGCTGTGAAATATAGTGTTCACGTCGTGAAATATAGTGTTCACGCCGTGAAATACAGTTTCAAGTGAACCCTTTTCAGGATAAGAGTATGGTTTTCCGAAGTTTCCGGTTAGCTGTTCCGGAGAATGGCATTTGGCCTGGCCACTACGCCATTTGAAGGCTGGACGGGGATGCCGAAGTCCCGTCCTCTGGCGGCTGCCGTCGGCATGGCCTGTGTGCGTGGCGGACGGAGGGTGGACAAGAAAATATTTCAGCCGGAATGGAGTGTAATCCGAAAATAAGTATTATTTTTGCAAAAAAATACAAAATTCAGACAAATCAAGTTGCAATGACAGAGAGGAAAGTCAGAGTGCGTTTCGCGCCCAGTCCGACGGGTGCGCTGCATATCGGCGGCGTGCGCACAGCCTTATACAATTATCTTTTTGCACGTCAGCATGGCGGCGACCTGGTCTTCCGCATTGAGGACACCGACTCCCGCCGCTTTGTTCCTGGCGCTGAGGAATATATCATAGAGTCATTCCGGTGGCTGGGCATCAAGTTCGATGAAGGCGTTTCGTTCGGCGGTGCCCATGGCCCGTACAGGCAGAGTGAGCGCAGGCACATCTACAGGCAGTATGTGGACCAGCTGCTGAAAGCCGGAAAGGCCTATATTGCTTTTGACACGCCGGAAGAACTGGAGGCCAAGCGACAGGAAATCCAGAATTTCCAGTATGACGCCCACACACGCGGGCTGATGACCAACTCGCTCACACTCGGCGAAGAGGAGTGCGAGCGGCGCATCGCTGACGGCCAGCAGTATGTTGTCCGTTTCAAGGTGGAGCCAGGTGTGGACGTGCATGTGGATGACATGATACGCGGCGATGTGGTCATCAAGAGCGATATCCTTGACGACAAGGTGCTCTACAAGAGTGCCGATGAGCTGCCCACCTATCATCTGGCCAATATCGTGGACGACCACCTGATGGAAATCACCCATGTCATACGTGGAGAGGAGTGGCTGCCCAGTGCACCGTTGCATGTGCTGCTCTACCAGGCTTTCGGCTGGGAGGATACCATGCCCACATTCGCCCATCTGCCGCTGTTGCTCAAGCCGGAAGGCAAGGGCAAGCTGTCAAAGCGCGACGGCGACAGACTCGGATTCCCCGTGTTCCCGTTGGAATGGCATGACCCCAAGACAGGAGAGGTGTCGTCGGGATTCCGCGAGAGCGGCTATTTCCCCGAGGCCGTTGTGAACTTCCTGGCACTGCTCGGATGGAACCCCGGTACAGAGCAGGAACTCTTCACGCTCGATGAGCTTGTGGAACTGTTCGACATCAGGAAATGCTCCAAGGCCGGTGCCCGGTTCGACTACCAGAAGGGCATCTGGTTCAACCATGAATATATGCTGCGCAAGAGCAATGAGGAAATTGCAGGGCTGTTTGCCCCGATTGTGGCCAACAACGGGGTGGACGAGACCATGGAACGCCTGACGGAGGTGGTGGCCATGATGAAGGACCGTGTGGACTTTGTCAAGGAACTGTGGCCATTGTGCTCTTTCTTCTTCATAGCACCCATGGAATATGACGAGAAGACGGTGAAGAAACGCTGGAAGGCCGACTCGGCACAGGTCATGAGCGAACTGGCCGATGTGCTGGAAGGTATAAATGACTTTACCGTGGAGGGACAGGAGCCTGTGGTCATGGCATGGGTGGAAAGCAAGGGCTACAAGCTGGGTGACGTGATGAACGCCTTCCGCCTGGCACTCGTAGGCATAGGGAAAGGCCCCGGCATGTTCGACATATCGGCATTCCTGGGCAAGGAAGAGACACTGCGACGGCTGCGCCGTGCCGTTGAGGTGCTGAAATAGAAGGAAAGACAGGCTGTGATCATCTTGTAATCATACGGATAGTGTATAACGTAGTCATATATTTGTATCTGTTTGGCGTTGCATTGTGCAGCATCTTCAACAAGAAAGTGAGGAAGATGTGGCGTGGGGAACGCCAGGCCATACAGACCTTGAAGGAAAAAGTGGAGCCGGGTGCACAGTATGTGTGGTTCCACGCCGCTTCGCTGGGAGAATTCGAGCAAGGCCGTCCGCTCATGGAACGGCTGAAGGCGGAACATCCCGAATACAAGATCCTGCTCACCTTTTTCTCGCCCTCGGGCTATGAGGTGAGAAAGGACTATGCCGTTGCGGACATTGTGTGCTATCTGCCGATTGACACCATCAGGAATGCACGCCGTTTCCTGCGTGCTGTACATCCGGTCATGGCTTTCTTCATCAAGTACGAGTTCTGGTACAACTACCTGCATATACTCAAGCATAGGGGGGTGCCGGTCTATAGTGTGTCCAGCATATTCAGGCCCGGACAGGTGTTCTTCAAGTGGTACGGGAAACATTATAACCAGGTGCTACGCTGTGTCTCCCATTTTTATGTGCAGAACCAGATCAGCAAATACCTGCTCTCGACCATCGGAATAGACTGTGTGAGCGTTGTGGGTGACACGCGCTTTGACCGCGTGCAGCAAATCAAGGAGGCAGCACGGCAACTGCCTGTGCTTGAGGCTTTCAGCAAAGGCGCAAAGGTCTTCCTGGCGGGCTCGAGCTGGCAGCCGGATGAGGACATCTTCATCAGGTATTTCAATATGCACAAGGACTGGAAGGTGGTCATTGCACCCCATGTGGTGAGCGAGGACCATCTGCACCAGATACTTTCGAAGACGGACAGGCGGACTGTGCGCTATATGAAGACCACACCCGAGGAGGCTGCATCGGCCGACTGTCTGATCATTGACTGCTATGGACTGCTGTCATCGGTTTACCGCTATTGCGATGTGGCCTATGTGGGAGGAGGATTCGGCGTGGGCATACACAACGTGCTGGAAGCTGCGGTATGGGGTGTGCCGGTGGTTTTCGGCCCCAACAACAAGCGTTTCCAGGAGGCGCAAGGGTTGCTGCACGTGCATGCAGGACATGAAATACGTGACTTCGCATCGTTCCAGCAGCTCATGAACCGTTTTGCCCGGGAGCCGGAATTCCTGAGCCGGTCGGGAGCCGATGCCGCACGCTACGTGGAGACACGCATAGGTGCCACCGGGAAGATATTCAGGGAATTGTGGCCGGAAGGTAAGTAATGACGGCAACGGCCGTCAGGCCATGGCATGGTCACAGAAGACCGCCCCACTGGAAAGCCCTTCATGTTCCGGATGGAATTCAGGGACTGCCAGTGGGGCGGTCTTCTGTCGTATAATGATGTCTGTATGCTATCTCACAATGGTCTTCACAACGCTGTTGTCACTCATCTTGACAATGTTCAGTCCTTTCTCCTTCTTCTCTATGCGTTGGCCAAGTGCATTGTAGCGTTCCACCTCAACGGCATCTTCTGCTGTGGTCTGCTCAATTCCGGATGCATCTACCATGACGGGACGGATAATAGGCTCATCGGTCAGTGTCAGCACATTGTCCACGAACTCCATAGTGCCGATGTACATCATGCGGGGATGAATGGCGGTGGTGGAGTTGTGGGCATGGAAAACGATGCGCAGCTTGCCTTCCTTGTCGGTGAAGAGCGAGTGATGGCCTGTTCCCACTAAGTTTTCCACACGCTTCACAATCGGGTTGCCGGAATATTTGGACCAGGCCCGGGATGACATGCTTGTAGCCGTTGCATAGCCCACGGCGTAGTCCTGGCTCTGATAGTCGTTGGCAGAATAGGTGAGGTAGTACTTTCCGTTGTATTTGATGACGTTAGGCCCTTCTGCAACCTTTCCCAAAATGGTCTCCCATTCTTCAGTTGCTATGATACACTGCCTGAGTGTCGAGGGTATGGGCGTGATGAGGTCTTCTTCCAGCTGTACTTTCCAGATGCAGTTGCCGTTGTTGAAGCGTACGAAGAAGATGTAGGCTGTGCCGTCATCATCGAAAAACACATGCGAGTCGATGCATTTCTCGTCGCCCAGCATGGTTTCCATCTGATAGGACCCTACTTGCTTGAATGGTCCGAAAGGGGAATCTGCCGTGGCAACATACAGATGCTCGTTAGCGGAATAATACATGTAGTATTTGTCGTTTTTGTGATAGACTTCCGGAGCCCAGAACCATTGGGTCTCTGTAGTGTTCACCTTGTTCAAGGCCAGTCCTTTGTAGGCCCATTCTTTCAGGTTGCGTGAGAACCACACCTGTATGCCGTTGGCGGCGTTGGTGCCGTATGCATAGTAAATGCCGTCCTCCAGCAAGATGTATGGGTCGGCCAATGGAATCTCGCTGACGGTCTGGTCGGCCTTGACCGGAATGAGCATGAGCGAGAGGATAAATGTTGCGATGATTTTTTGCATAATGGTAAGAACTTTTGTTTTTAGTGCTGCAAATGTAAGAAGAAATGGCCGAATACAGAGGCATTTCCAGTCTTTTCCATGTATTTACAGTTCTTTATTTTTGTTTTTTTAACGTTAGTGTAGATGAAAAAGAAGGGATGCACATCCTCACGACGTGCATCCCAACGATAGAAAAATCATTAATCTTTAGAGAGTTTTGGGTATTCTTATCTGTTGGATCCTGCCGTTTTCAGTTGCAGCAGCATCTTGTTTCATCCCTTTTACTCATAGAAGCCGGAGTGGCGGATGCCTGAATAGCGGTAGATGAGTCCGTTGTCATCGTCATCGTACTGCACTTCAATGCATATACTGTCACATGGCATGCCATGGATGTTCTTGCCCTTTCCGTAGAGAATCTTTCCTTTCAGGCCGATCACATTGCCCGTTCCTTCTTCGTAGGGATTGTAGCAGGTACCGTCAGCTGCTGTGAAGGTAGCTTCTGCATAGTTGACATCGACTTTCATCTTCACGCCCCAGAAGGCCGAATCGTCCAGCCACATCTCTGTGTTTTTGTTGGCAGCCGTGTTATAGGTACTGATGCCGATGGTACCATAGCCGTAGGGGTCTTCCATGACTACATTGCCGTCTTCGTCGATGGCATCAACCTGCACGTCCCACTGTCCGGCCATTTTCTCTACGCTGGTTCCGCCGGCTTCCTCATCGGTTTCAGGGTCGCACGAAGTCAGGGCGAAAATACCGAGGCAGGCAAACATGAGCATTGAAATATATTTCTTCATATTGATTCAGTATTATTTAACGGTTTTACTTTTTTAAGATAATCGTGAAGTCCATGAATCCTGCATATCCCACAACGTATGAGATGGTGTTTGTTGCCGGATCATACTTTCCTTCATCACAATAGTCGGCAGAGTCACCCCATCCGGCTACATAGCTTGAGAGCATCACCACAGAGTTGTCGGCAAGCAGCTGCATATATCCGGTCATGGCATAAAGGCTGCCGTAGCCGGCGCGCTGTTCATACCATCCGCCGAGGAAGTCGGTCACGTAGAAGATACCAGGCGCCATTTTCGTGATGTTTACCGAATAGCCGGAGAATTCCGTAGCTTTTCCGTAGGCCAGGCGGTGCGAACCATCCGCAGTTGTATAGGTGCCGCTGATATCAGTCGTAATAGTTGGATCGCATACGGCAACCGTACGTTCTGCAGCGGTGACGTAGCCGTCAGAATTGACGTATGTATAGGTGATATAGTAAAGGCCCGGTGTGTTGCTGTCCACATCGCCTTCAACCAGGATGTCCGATGTGCAGTCTTCACCTTTCAGCGTGCCTTTGTACCCTGGTTCAACGTATGGAGTGCCTATGGGAACCAGCATGAATTCATCGCCACTGAGTTCAATCACGGGATAATAGGTCAGCCGGGCATCTGTTAGCTGGTCATCATCGTCGCACGAGGTGAACGTGAGGGCCGACAGGCACAGCATCAAACTGTAAAACAATATTCTTTTCATATCTGATTGTCTTTACTTTAATGTATTATGTATTTGTTTTTATGCAGCCTTCAGCTTACTTGATGTCCCAGAATACCGGGTCGGCCAGTGACTTCACAGGAGGCGTGTTCTTGTTGAGCTTGCGGGCCTGTGACGGATAGGGCATGCGCTTGCAGGTCTTGCCGTTGCCGTAGTAGTTGAGGCCGGGTGAGAACAGGTCGCCGGCAGAATAGAGGGTCGGGTCTTTGAAAGCCTGTTCTGTCGATACTGTGGTTTGCTTCGGGACATCGGTACGGCGCTGCTCAGCCCATGCTTCCTGATGGTTGCGGAAGAAGTAGGCTACCCATTTCTGCATGTAGATGAGGTTGAGTTTGTCGGCTGTCGTAGCCTGTGTGTCGAAGTTAACTTTCTTTCCGGCAAGGAAGGTTGATGCACCGGTGATGCCTCTCGACACGAAGTCTTCTTCTACAGCCTGTTCATAGTATGCTTTGGCAGCTGGTACGTTGTTGTTGAAGCGCAGTTCCACTTCAGCCTTGAGAAAGTTGATTTCTGCTGCTGTGAAGAGGTAGATGGGCATTGAGCGTGCCACATTGATGTTGATTGTGCTCACGTCTTTGTTCATGACGGGTGAACCCCAATCCTGATACAGGGTGCGTGAACCCGGCATCATGCCAGCGTATTTGCCTGTAGCGGCGGCGGGCTGGATGGCATAGCCTATACGTGGGTCATTGGTGGTCTCATAGTAGGATACCAGCGGGTGTGCGGCGCAGAAGTTGTTGGTGGTGAGTCCGAATGCGCAGCCATACCATGGGTTGTACTGTCCTTCAGCATTGCTATATACATCGAATGCCACGTCTTCATCGGGCAGATTGCCTTCGGCTACGATGGCCTTCACCTTTGCCGTGTAGGCAGCGGCATCAATGCCACCGTCAATGAGGCGCAGATACATGCGCAGACGCAGTGCGTTGGCAAACTTTTTCCATGCCTGTACGTCCTGGCTGAAAAGCGGATCTGTCATGTCCATGTCATCTGTTGAGCTTACAGCAGCTTCTGCATCGTCAAGTTCCTTGAGCACGCCTTTATACACTGTTTCTCCGTCTTCCCATTTTGGTGAGGGGTTGGCAGTGCCCATGCAGGCTTCGGTGTAGGGCGCATCGCTGCACGCATCCACCATGTATTGCAGAGCCAGTGCCTTCATGGCCTTGCAGGCGAAGAGGTTGGCCGGCTTGTCTGTCTTGCTCTCTATGTCCTTTATGTCAGCCAATGCACCGGCATAAAGAGCGCGGTAGCAATAGTTGTAGAGGTCGGAAGACTCGTCGAAATGGAGTTCTGCAATCGTGTTGTACTGGTTCATTTCGGGGCGTTGGTCGAAATACTGAACGAAGAATCCGCCCAGAGTGAACATCTGGTCGCCCGGCACTACAGCTATGGCATTTTCCACAGCGGGGAACTCCAGTGTAGGATTGACATCCCCGTTGGCCGGATAGTTCGGGTTGTCGTTGATGTCCAGGTCGCAACTGGCCAGCGTCATCATGAATGCTGCTGTTGCGCTATATAAAAACAGTTTTTTCATATTGTCTGCGTCCTATTAAAATTTAACTGATACATTGAAACCGTATTTCCTTGAGCTGGGGTTGGTGGAATATTCACCGAAGTTTCCTTCAAGGTCATTGCCGAATGATGTCGATTCCGGATCCATGAATGTGTTATCCGATGGTGTCCACATGAGCAGGTTGTTTCCGAAAATGGAGAGTTTCACACCTGTGAGGAAGGTATTGGTCAGCCATGCTTTCGGGAGGTCCCAGGAGAGGACTACCTGGCGCAGTTTAACGTAGCTCTTGTCCACGAGGAATCCGGCATCGTAGTTGTCGCCGCCGTTGTTCCAGTAGTTGTAGATGTTGGTCGGCGTGAGTGCAACAGTGTTCTCCGAATAGGTGCCGTCGCCGTTGTCCACCACTGATCCGGGCAGAATCCACGGGTTGCGGTCGTTGTAGGCTGTCTGTATGGCATTACCCACGAAGTAGTTGATGGCCTTGGTGCGTGAGTACATGAGACCGCCGTGGCGGATGTCGATGTCGAACGAGAGGCTTACACCCTTGTAGGTCAAGGTGTTCGAGATGCCCATCTGGTATTTGCTGTTCATGCTGCCCACGATTTCCTGTTCATCGCTCTTTACGGGCAGACCCTTTTCGTCAACAATGATGTTGCCGTCCGGGTCGCGCTTTGATGTGTAGGCTTTGAACACGCCCAGCTCGTGGCCTACGATGGCCCACAGGCCGGTTCCTCCGCTGAAGCTGTAGATGCTGGACTGTCCGCCCTGCTCTTCAGGCAGTGAGACGACCTTGCTGCGGTTGCGGGTGTAATTCCATGAAATGTCCCAGCGGAAATCGCGTGTCTTCACCGGTGTAACCGATACCAGGGCTTCTATACCACGGTTGCGTATTTTACCGAGGTTCATGTTCTGTGAGGTATAGCCGGAAGCGGGATCCATGTTGAGCGAGAAAATCTGCTTGTCAGTGTTGCGGTTGTAGTAGGAAATGTCGAATGAGATGCGGTTGTCCAGGAAGGCCATGTTCAGACCGAACTCAATCTCGGTGGTCATTTCGGGGCTGAGGTTTGTGCTGCCCAGCGTGTTGCCCATGGAGTAGGCATTGTAGTTGCCGTTGGTGAAGGGGAAGTAGCTGGTGCCCCATCCTGAAGAGAATGCTCCGGCCTGTCCGAAAACGGAGTTCGTCATGTAGGGAGCGGCGTCGTTTCCTGTCTTACCCCAAGCCAGGCGGGCCTTTCCGAAGGTGATGTACTTCTGCCATTCCTTGTTCAGGAAGTGTGAGAAGATGAAGCTGCCCGTTATGCCGGGATAGAAGAAGGAGCGGTTGCCCTTTGGCAGTGTGGATGACCAGTCGTTACGGGCGGTCATGGTGAGGTAGGCCCAGTTGTCGAAGCCCAGTTCCACTTGTCCGTACACACCCATGAGGCGGCGCAGCTGCTCGTACTGGCCTATTGTCGGCTTCTCCGAGGAGTTGGTCAGGTTGTAGAATGTGGGGATAGTCAGGTTGGTCACTTCAGCCTCGAAATATCTCCAGCGGCGTTCGTTGCCGTTGAAGCCCACGGTGGCGTTCACATCGAGACGGTCGAAGAAGTTGCTGGTATAGTTCAGCATGAAGTTCTGGTCTATCTCGCGACGGCGGTCTGTGTGCTGTGCGGCACGTCCGGTGAGTGTGCTGAGTGCATCCGACCAGTTCGGCGTGTTGGGATAGAGTGCCGACAGGTTGGGTTCACCCTCGTCGTGGTGGCCTGTGGTGAAGTCAAGACCCATGCGGTAGGTGAACTTCAACTCCTTGATGATGTCCCAGTCGAGCTGGAACTTGCCGAAGAAGCGTTCCGTTTCATACTCGTTCTTGTAGGTGTCGAGGATGTAGTAGGGGTTGGTCACGCCATAAGGTGTATAGTAGTAGCCCGGTGTGTTGAACGGGTTCTTCAGGTCTTTCAGCTGTACGATGCTGATGTCACGCGGTGTCTGCATGATACAGTTGTACATGGAGCCGGTCTTTTGTCCAGTCGATACGAAATTGTTCTTCTGGTAGGCGTAGTTCATGTTTGCGCTCAGCGTCACGTTCTTGATCTTGTGTGTGGCACGGCCGGAGAATGTGTACTTGTTGTAGGCATCAGCGTCTGTCGGGATGATTCCGTCCTCGTGGATTTGTGAGAAGCTCACGAAGAAGGTGCTGGCATCTGTGGCACCGTTGAACGACACGCTGTTGCTGTAGCGTGCGCCGGTGTCGAAGAAGTCCCTCACGTTGTCCTCAATAGGCCTGTAGGACTTGATGTACTGTGAGTTGTCGTAGATGTTGCCGTAGCGCAGTGTGGCACCGTCGAATGCCGGTCCCCATGAACCGTTCTCGAGGGAGGTCTGTTCACCATACCATCCCATACCGAACTCGTTCTGCATCTGTGGCAGACGGAGCACTGACTCTAACTGCAGACCGCCGTTGTACTCTATGCCCACGCCCTTGTTCTGCTTCTTTCCGCTCTTCGTGGTAATGAGAATCACACCGTTGGCTGCGCGGCTACCGTAAAGTGCGGTTGCAGCTGCGCCCTTGAGGATGGTCATGCTTTCTACATCGTCCGGGTTCACGGCGTTGGCACCGTTACCGAAGTCGTAGCTGTTGTTCAGCTGGTCGCTGCTGTTTACTGTGGAGTTGTTCAGGGGCACACCGTCGATGACGTAGAGCGGTTGGTTGTTGCCTGCCAGTGAACTGACACCACGGATGATGACGGCGTTGGAGGAACCCGGGTCGGAGGAGGTGTTGGAAATCTGCACACCGGCCACCTTTCCGGCAAGGCTCGACATGACATCATTGGTGCGTGCCTTGGCTATGTCTTCGCCGTTGACAGCTGTGGCCGAGTAGCCCAGTGCCTTGGCTGAACGCTTGATGCCCATGGCCGTTACCACCACCTCGTCCAGGTTGTGGGAATCGGGCACCATGGCCACCTTCATGTTGTTGCTTACCTTCAGCTTCTGCGGAGCCATTCCGAGGTAAGAAATCTCGATTGTCTTGCCGTTGGCCGATGCTTCCAACGTGAATTTTCCGTCGATGTCAGTCACTGTGCCGGTGTTTGTCCCGACAATCCGGACGGATGCACCAACAATTGGTTCGCCGTCTTCCTGGTTGACCACTGTTCCGGAAAAGTGCGACTGGGCCAGTGCTGTTCCGAAGAAAATGAACAGAGAGGCCAATAACATCGTTAGTCTTTTTTCCATAACATACTCTCTTTTTTAATTAATTTTTAATAACTTCTTTAAAATACGGCTGCAAATTTATGTAATTTTGTCTAAACAAAGAAACTTTTTCCTTACAAAATGTAAGCAAAATGTTTTTTTTTTTTCATTCCGTAAGAAAAAGAGCGCGTTTTATGGAATTGTGTAAGATAATGGTCTTTTTGTTGTAAACGTGATAAATCCTTAAAAATAACAAATGAAACGCAAAATTTCTCCAGTGAGTATATTTACTGTTTTTACAGATTTTTCTGACATGACTTCTGCGTTTATATAATTCAATAATGTGCAAGTGGCATATTCCTGTCTGTGGTGTGGAGAAGATGAAACATAAAGTTGAGGAAAGTAAACTGTAAAGTCCGTAAAAGTCAGGTGTTTTCTTCATGAATGCAAAGGCAAATCTGGTGTTCACGCCGTGAACACTATAGTTCACGGCGTGAACACTATATTTCACAGCGTGAACACTATATTTCACGGCGTGAACACCAGATTGCATTTAAGTGTGGGAAACTTTTCACTTCGCTTTCCGGAACTTTTCAGTAGGCTGTTTCCGATTTTGTCCTTCACGCTTCCGCCTATTAGTTTAAAAACTCTTGACAGATTTGCAGTTTTGCTTTTTTTTGGCTACTTTTGCATCTTGAAGTCGCACTTTTCCAGCTATGCCTTGCTTTGGCCTGACAGAAAGGGCTGTCTGCGGATTCGGGCAGGGATGTGCCGGGACGGGTGCGCCGGACACCAAACACGGTTTTTATATGTTCATTATCAGGTCATTGACCACATTCGGTCGCTACATCATGCTCATGGGCCGTTCTTTCAGCCGCCCGGAGCGCATGCGCATGTTCGTGAAGCGTTATGTAAAGGAAATGTCGCAGCTGGGCATTGACTCCATCGGTATCGTGCTGCTCATCTCTTTTTTCATCGGTGCCGTCATCTGCATCCAGATGAAGCTCAACATACAGAGTCCCTGGATGCCGCGGTGGGTGAGCGGATACACTACGAGGGAAATCCTGCTGCTGGAGTTCTCTTCAAGTATCATGTGTCTGATCCTGGCCGGAAAGGTGGGGTCGAACATCGCTTCCGAGCTGGGTACGATGCGTGTGACGCAGCAGATAGACGCGCTCGAGATCATGGGCGTGAATTCTGCCAACTACCTCATTCTGCCCAAGATTCTCGGTCTGGTCACCATTATGCCCCTGCTGGTCATCTTCTCTTCCACCACCGGCATCCTCGGTGCCTACGGGACAGCCTACATTGGCCACATCCTGCCGCCCGATGACCTGACGCTCGGACTACAGCATGCGTTCAACCCGTGGTTTGTGTGGATGAGCATCATCAAGAGTCTGTGCTTTGCCTTCATCATTGCCAGCGTGTCGTCGTTCTACGGCTACACCGTGGAGGGCGGTTCGGTGGAGGTGGGAGAGGCCTCGACCGATGCCGTGGTCAGCTCCAGCGTGCTCA
The DNA here is from genome assembly GCA_051875605.1 of Prevotella sp. Classification (GTDB taxonomy): domain Bacteria; phylum Bacteroidota; class Bacteroidia; order Bacteroidales; family Bacteroidaceae; genus Prevotella. Next base: position 20,495 of record JBJEHA010000075.1, read on the forward strand.
TCCTGTTTTCCGACGTGTTCCTCACGCAGTTGCTTTCCTGATAGGTATATATATAATAAGGTGTAGGTATGATCGAAGTCAAGAATCTGTACAAGTCGTTCGGCGACAAGGAAGTGCTCAAGGACATCAATGCCGTGTTCGAGGACGGCAAGACCAATCTCATCATCGGGCAGAGCGGGTCGGGCAAGACCGTTCTCATGAAGAATCTTGTGGGACTGCTCACACCTACCAGTGGAGAGGTGCTCTACGACGGGCGCGACTTCGTGGGGCTGAGCAAGGCCGACAAGGTGCACATGCGCCGGGAGATGGGTATGATTTTCCAGGGAGCCGCGCTCTTTGACTCGCTGTCGGTGCTTGAGAACGTCATGTTCCCCCTCGACATGTTCTCCAGCATGAACTACCGGGAGCGCATGCGTCGAGCACAGGAGTGTCTGGACCGCGTGAACCTCATGGATGCGCAGCAGAAGTTTCCCGGCGAGATTTCGGGTGGCATGCAGAAGCGTGTGGCCATAGCACGTGCCATAGTGCTCAACCCTAAGTACCTGTTCTGCGATGAGCCTAATTCCGGCCTCGACCCGAAGACCTCGCTTGTCATTGATGAGCTGCTCAGCGGCATTACCAAGGAATTCAACATGACCACCATCATCAATACCCACGACATGAATTCGGTCATGGGTATCGGCGAGAATATCCTTTTCATCTACAAAGGGTGCAAGGAATGGCAGGGTACCAAGGATGATGTCATGGGCTCTACGAATGAGAAACTCAACGACCTGGTGTTTGCCAGTGACCTGTTCAAGAAGGTGAAGCTGGCAGAAATGAGGGAAAACGGCAGGATGGACTGACCGCACGCTGCGACGGAAGTGGGAATACGGCAAGCCCCGGCAGGCAATGGGAGATGGGCATGGAATATGCCTCCCGTAGTGTCTGTCGGGGCTTGCCGTATCTGTTTTTCTGGATGTCGGTCAGCGGGTGTTGCGCCTGGACGTGATGCTCCCGTTCTTCTTCAGTATAAGCGTTGAAGGCTGCAGGGAGTGGTTGGCGTAGTCGAACACCATAGACGGGTTGACGCGCTTGCCCTTGAACTGCACCTCCAGGTGAAGGTGTTCCGTGGTGGCTCGTCCTGTCCGTCCGGTCAGGCCGATGACTTGCCCGGCCTTTACCACATCGCCCGTTTTCACCAGGTTCTTCGACTGGTGGCTGTAGAGGGTCTGCAGTCCGTGGGCATGTTTGATCACGATGCAGTTGCCGTAACCCGAGAAGGGACCGGAGCGTACTACCTTTCCGGGAAAAGCCGCCACAATGTCATCATTGGGCTTCGTTTTCAGATCAACACCCGAATGTCTGCGTTTTCCCCCGTAGGGGCTAATGACCTTTGACCCGGCCAATGGATAGGCCCAGCTGCCCGGTGCCATGGCCTCGAGGTCTATGCGCAGTTCATCGGTGCGCTCAAATGGGTCCTTGTCATAGTCCACTTCTTCTCCCGCACTGGTGGCCTTTCCCACTGAACTGATGTCCACAAGTGCTCCCTTACGCTTGCAGAGCAGGGTCTGTTTGCGCAGACGCTGGCTGTGTATGTCGATGACCGTCTCGGGATTGATACGTGCCCCGTTCACCATGATGCTGAAAAGGCACACTGCCTTGCCCGAACGCTCTCCGACAATGGCCAGGGTCTGTCCGGCCTTCACCTTGTCGCCCACCTTCACGAGGTTCTGCGCATTGTTGGCATAGACCGTCTCCAGCCCGTTGTGGTGTCTGACCACAATCACATGGCCCTGTTCCGGGTGTTTGCGGGAGAGTCGCACGGTACCGTCGAACATGGCTTTCACCGCATCGCCTTTGGAGGTGGATATTTCCAGAATGTTGTTTGACAGTGTGGCCTTTCCTACAGGTAGCGGGAAAGAGTATTCTGTGGGTTTCAGCAGCCCCATTTCTATCTGGAACGCATCGGAATGGCTGAACAGCCCAGGTGTCTCGATGCTGATCTGCTGTTGCTCGGCAGGGGTGAACAGGTCTTCTTCCTGCTCGAATGCAGTCAGTAGGCAGACAGAAGGAACAGTCAGCATGAGCAGTGTTCTCCGGAGTATTCGTTTCATTGGTTCTTTAGGTAAATTGGTTTCAGGTTGAGTGGATGGTTATGTTCGGGTGGACTTCAGCATGATGCCGGTGAAGAGACGGCCGGAGTTAATTCCCAGCCGCCGCGCAGAGAAATAGCGGTCGGACTGTGCGAACGTGCAGACTCTGGACATCTGGATTTGTGTTTCCGGAATTCCGCAGCCGGTCAGTTGCTGCTTGTTGCATTCCGGCAGGTCTATGTGCCATTTCTCTTGCATCACACTGATATCTTCCATTGCGAATCCTGCTTCTTTAAATTGACAATAGACCTCTTCGCCGACTTCGAAGTGCTTCATTGAAATGCCGGGTCCGATGATGGCGTGTATATGTTCGGGCTGGCTCGAAAACGCCTTGGCCATAGTGCGAATGGCCTTTTCTGTTATGTGCATTACCGTCCCTCGCCATCCGGCATGCACTGCACATACCACCCGTTTGCTGCGGTCATAGAGCAGGATGGGTATGCAGTCAGCTGTAGATACGCCGACACACAATTCCGGTACATTGGTCATGACGCAGTCGATGCCTTCAAGCAGAGCGGCCTTTTCCTTGGGTGTATGTTCCTGCCAGGTATGGTCGATGATTCTCATCTCCGTACCGTGGGTCTGGTGGGGCATGACAAGACGGTCGGTGCCGATGTCCAACAGGTTGCACAAGGCCTTGCGGTTGGCCGCCACCGCCTCCATGTTGTCTCCACAATAGCTGTTGATGTTGAATGCAGCGTATGTTCCTGTGCTGCAGCCACCTGTCCGGGTGGTTGTAAAGGCCAGCACGCCGTTGTCTATATTATAATGGTCGAGTACGGGGACTTCAGCCATCAGTCTTCCTCCTCATACTCGAAGTCGTCCAGTTCTTCGATATCTTCCACATCCTCCAGTCCGTCCTCATCGACGAACACGATCTCGTCCTCTCCCTCGTCATAGAGTTCTTTCACGAAGCGCGACATGTCCTTGTCGCGGTGCACAAGTGTGTCTTCCGCCATAATGTTTTGCAGCTTGTTGCTTTCGCTGTTCAGTTCGCGCCAGAGTACATCCTTCAGTTCGTTGAGTCCCAGTCCGGTGACAGAGGATATGAACACTACGGGGAGGTCGTCCGGAAGTGTTTCCTTGAGCATCTCCATGAGTTCTTCGTCCAGCAGGTCGCATTTGGTCACGGCGAGCACCCTGTGCTTGTCGAGCATTTCGGGGTTGAACTGCTTCAGCTCGTTGAGCAGGATTTCATATTCCCGTTTGATGTCGTCGGTATCTCCGGGTACCATGAAGAGCAGCAGGGAGTTCCGTTCGATGTGCCTTAGGAACCTCAGTCCCAGACCTTTGCCTTCGCTGGCTCCTTCGATGATTCCCGGGATGTCAGCCATGACAAATGACTGCCGGTCGTGATAGCCCACGATGCCGAGTGACGGTTCGAGTGTGGTGAAGGGGTAGTTGGCTATTTTCGGGCGTGCGCTGGAGAGTGCGGAGAGCAGGGTCGATTTCCCGGCGTTGGGGAATCCCACCAATCCCACGTCGGCCAGCAGCTTGAGTTCCAGCACGATGGTCATTTCCTGCATCGGTTCGCCCGGCTGCGCGAAGCGTGGTGTCTGGTTGGTGGCGGAACGGAACTGGAAGTTGCCCAGTCCGCCTCGTCCTCCCTTGAGTAGGCATACCACCTGCCCGTCATAGGTGATGTCGCAGACATACTTTCCTGTTTCCGCGTTATAGACTACCGTTCCGCAGGGCACGTCTATGTATTGGTCCTTTCCGTTTGAGCCGTGACATTTGTCGCGTCCTCCGTTTCCGCCGTGTTCGGCGAACACGTGCCGCTGGAACTTCAGGTGCAGCAGGGTCCAGAAGTTGTGGTTGCCGCGCAGGTACACGCTGCCTCCGTTGCCTCCGTCCCCGCCATCGGGACCGCCGTAGGGGTTGTATTTCACGTGGCGCAGGTGCATGGAGCCTCGTCCGCCTTTGCCCGAGCGGCAGTATATTTTCACATAGTCAACGAAATTTGATTCAGCCATCTTGGTCTTGGGATAGAAAAAGGACTTTCCCCCTTAGTGACGGCATGTGTGTATGCCCAACGGGGAAAGTCCGTATGGATGAAAATGATTACAAGTTGTCAATGATTGTGCAGATGTCAGCAAAGATGGTCTCCAGCGGTCCGTAGCCATTCACGTGGTGGTGTATGCCCTCATTGCCGTACCATTCGATGAGTGGCGAGGTCTGGCTGTAATACACGCCGAGACGCTTCTTGATGGTTTCCTCGTTGTCATCGGAGCGTCCGCTTTCCTTGCCGCGGTTGATGAGCCGTTCCATGAGCACTTCATCGGGCACCTGCAGCTCGATCATGGCTGCAACGCTGTGTCCGCGCTCGCTGAGCATGGCCTTGAGTGCCTCGGCCTGCGGGATGGTACGGGGGAAACCGTCGAAGATCACGCCTTTGTGTGCCGTGCCGAAGCTGTCATACACTGTGGCCAGGATGTCTATCATGAGTCCGTCCGGTATGAGCTGGCCGTTGTCTATGAATTTCTTTGCCGTTACGCCGAGTTCCGTTCCTTTCCGGATTTCGCTTCGCAGCACGTCGCCGGTGGAAATATGGTTGAACCCGTACTTTTCAATGAGCAGATTGCTCTGGGTGCCTTTCCCGGAACCGGGGGCACCGAAAATAACAATATTCTTCATTTTTGTTATATGTTTATTGAAACTGCCTTTTCCCCCTCGCGGGGCAAGGCTTACTCTTCCACAAGTGTGTAGATGTCACGCAGGTTGCGTCCCTGCTGGTCGTAGTCCAGACCGTAGCCCAGGATGAAGTCGTTGGGTATGCGCAGTGCCACGTACTCTATGTCGAGTGGCACTTTCAGTCTGTCGGGCTTCAGCAGCAGGGTGCAGATGTGTATGGAGGCCGGGTTGCGTGTGCCGAGTGTCTCGATCATGCGCTTGATGGTCAGTCCGGACTCCACGATGTCCTCTACGATGATGACTGTGCGTCCGGTAAGGTCCTCGTTGATGCCTATGACTTCCTTGATCACGCCTGTCGATGTGGTGCCTTGGTAGGAGGCCAGTTTCACGAAGGAAATCTCACAGGGAATGGTGATGCGGCGCATCAGGTCGGCTGCAAAGATGAACGAGCCGTTCAGCACGGCCAGCAGCAGCGGGTTCTTGCCTTTCATGTCCTTGTTGATGCTGTCGGCCACGGCCTGCACACGTGTAAGGATTTCTGCTTCAGGTATGCTGGGCCTGAACGTCTTGTCCTTGATTTTGATTGTGTTCATTGGAGGATGATTGAAATTTGATGCAAATGTACGAAAAATATGGCATAATGCGCCAATATTTCGCAAAAAAGTGTGTTGGCTGCTGCTGTGCCGGGACTTTCCGGTTGTGCCGCTGATGTCGGAACAAGGAGGAGGTAAAAGAATGGGCTGTTTTGACATTTTGTCATTTTTCCATGCCGTTTTCTGACATTCTGATTCCTGTCGTGATTTGGAGTTTGTCGTTTTATGAAATTTTTGCTTATATTAATAAACGTGAATTGATGTGGATGCTCCTGGTGAACGGTTCGTTTAAGGACGGGTGAGAACGAAATCCGGGCTTTCGAAAACCGGCGCTTACGCATGCTGTATGGCATGAAAAGCGTGAAAACCGCTGGAAAACAAGTTCAAAACGTCTAACAGAAATGTTGTAAATACTTAAGTGTCAGGTAGTTATAAGTTCACAGAAATCTCTGTTTCACGACGTGAAATATAGTGTTCACGGTGTGAAATATAGTGTTCACGGCGTGAAATATAGTGTTCACAGTGTGAAATGCAGTTTTCATTTTACTTTTCCCGTTTTATCAGTTTGTTTTTCCAGACTTTTCAGTTCGCTTTTCCGGAATTTGTACTGAAGACAGGAGGCAGATAAAGAGTGGGGGAAAAACGGCTGTATTCTGGTCGAGAATGGACTTTTCCGTTTTTTCGACCTGAAAACGCGAAAATAGTCGGAATTTCCTGCACAAATGGATGATTTTGTGCAGGAAATTAGGGAATTTTAAGTTAAATACGGAGTGTTTTGCATGACATGGAAACAACCTTCTCTGTAAGCTGTTGATTGTCAATGTATTACAAAATCGATTGCCTGAGCTGCATTTTCCGGGTTCCGAAGGTCTGTTCCGGTTCTGGAAAAACAGGCGATGCCCCCGAAAATCAAAATGTCACAAAAAGAGTGGTTTTCCTGACATTCTGATTTCCGTAGGTGTTCTTTCTTGTGCCCTTCGTGTGGTGCGTTGGCTGGCGCGTCCTCAGTCATCAGTCCACCGGAATGGCAGAGGGCGTATGCGCTGTGCTGGTCAGTGAAGGTATGCAAAATCCTGTTTTGCGCGTACATTATTAAAAAATATGGCTTGCTTTAAGCAATCATTAGCAATATTTTTGTATTTTTGCAGGTATGAAGATTTTTACCGCTTCCCAGATCAGCGAACACGACAAATATACCATTACCCATGAGCATGTTGCGTCTATCGACCTCATGGAGCGTGCTGCCAAGGCCATTGTCTCGGCCATCATGGCGAGATGGGACAGGAGCATGAACGTTGTGGTTTTTGCCGGGCCGGGCAACAATGGAGGCGATGCGCTGGCAGTGGCGCGTCTGTTGGCCGAAAGCGGCTATGCGGTGGCGGCCTATCTGTTCAATATCCGGAACAGGCTTTCCGATGAATGCACTGTCAACAGGAAGCGCATAGGCGACTGCAAGAAGGTCAAGTCGTTTGACGAAATCACACAGAATTTTGACCCGCCCAAGCTCGACGCCGCGACGCTTGTGGTTGACGGGCTGTTCGGCTCAGGGCTCAACAAGCCGCTGACCGGTGGGTTTGCTTCGCTGGTGAAGTACATCAATCAGTCGCATGCACAGGTGGTGAGTATAGACCTGCCCTCCGGCCTGATGACGGAAGACAATACGCACAACATCCTTTCCAACATTGTCCAGGCCAGTCTCACGCTCACCCTGCAGCAGAAGAAGCTGTGCATGTATCTGGCCGACATGCAGCGGTTCCTTGGCCAGGTGGAAGTGCTTGACATCGGCCTTTCCGGACAGTATGTGCAGGAAACCGACTCGCCCTACCGGACGGTGGAACTCCAGGATGTGGCACGGATCATGAAGCCCCGAAGCGACTTTGCCCACAAGGGCAGCATGGGCAGCGCGCTCATTGTGGCCGGAAGCTATGGCATGGCTGGCGCGGCCATCCTCGCCACACGTGCCTGTCTGCGCAGTGGGGTGGGGAAGGCCACGGTGCATGCCCCGAAGAAGAACTATGCCATCATGCAGGTGGCGGTGCCCGAAGCCGTGGTGCAGATAGACCGCGAGGAGACCTGCTTTTCGGAACCGGTGGATACCGACGAGTTCGATGCCGTGGGCATAGGTCCCGGACTGGGACGCAACGAGAACACGGCCATCGCGCTGATAGCCCAGGTGCGCCGTGCCCAGTGCCCGGTGGTGCTCGATGCCGACGCGCTCAACATCCTGGGCAGCCACAGGGCATGGATGCAGCAACTTCCTGCCGGGGTGGTGCTCACTCCCCATCCGCGCGAATACGATCGCCTGGCCGGAAGCACCTGTGCAGGCGATTATGAGCGTCTGCAAAGTGCGCGCCAGCTGGCACAGCGTCATGGCATATACATCATCCTCAAGGGCCATCATTCCGCGCTCTGCCTGCCCGACGGCATGGTGCTCTTCAACACCACCGGCAATTCAGGCATGGCCACGGGAGGCAGCGGCGATGTGCTTACCGGTGTGCTTACCGCCTTGCTGGCACGGGGCTACAAGCAGTCGGAAGCCTGTCTGCTCGGCATGTACCTGCACGGGCTGGCCGGCGACATGGCTGAATCGGAAAAAGGGCGCGAAAGTCTCATCGCCGGTGACCTCATAGACTATCTGCCACAGGCTTTCAAGGCATTAACGAACTGTCAACAACTAAAATGATATGATAAATAAATTCTTGTCAACACTCCTTTTCCTGGCCGGGTTCCCGTGTGCCGTTGCCGTGACTGCACAGTCCTCGGGCACATACAGCTACTATCTGCCCAAGACGGCGGTGCGCATGGCCCTGCTCATAGAGAAAACCAGCTACGAGCCAGGACAGCTGGCCAACTATTCTGAACTGTACATGAAGACCAGCGCACGCCCAAATCCGGAAACCTCTTACCGCATTGTGGGCGTGAGCTTCTCCACCTATGCCGTGCCTGATTCGGCCAAACGCTTCGGCCTGACCATTGACAGGAAGCACTCGGTCATCAGTCTGGAATGCGACGAGAACGGTGTGCTCCAAGCCATCAACGCCAAACCGCAGACGCTGGTCAAGCCCCAGCCGTTCAGGTCCGCTCCGAAGGCGGAACCGCTTAGCCCGACCGACTACATGAGCCAGGACATCCTCTCCGCCGAGAACAAGGCCAAGATGGCCCGGCTGGTGGCGCAGGAAATCTACGACATACGCGACAGCCGCAACCAGCTGGCCCGTGGCGAGGCCGACTTCATGCCCAAGGACGGGGAGCAGCTCAAGATCATGCTTAGCCAGCTGTCCAACCAGGAGGCGGCTCTGCTGCAGGTGTTCCAGGGTGAGGAGACCCGTGACACCACCGAGGCCGTGGTCACTTTCGTACCCGAGGCACAGACGGCCCCAAGGCTCCTCTTCCGCTTCTCACGCCACTTTGGCCTCACGACGGCCGATGACCTGTCGGGTGAGCCTTACTTCCTTCAGGTGGAAGACCTGCATGTGCTGCCCGAACCACCCCTGACTCCCGATGATGTGAAGAAAATCAAGGACGAATCGCCCATTCATATCAATTTGCCAGGGAAGATGCGCGTCAGTATCCTCAACAGGAACAAGCCCATCGCCACACAGGAACTCGTGGCTGCGCAGTTCGGCCGCGTGGAGCCGCTCAACGGTGCGCTGTTCGGGAAGAAGTTCACATCGAGGTTAGTGCTGAATCCCACGACAGGAGGTGTGGTCAGTCTGCAAACGGAGCCGCTGGAATAGGGTCTGGTGTTCACCTTATTTATATATATGGGCATACCTCGTCATAAGTATAGGCACACATGCTTATAAAAGGGAGCATACATGGAGGCGTATAGGGCACACATGGTGGCATGCAACACCACGCATATATATAAATAGATGTTAAGTCATATCACATAAAAAAGGATGCGCGGGCGATAGGCCTGTGCATCCTTTTATTTTTGTGTCAGCCCGACTTGAATACGGGTCAGGCGACATTCGTTTTTAGGAAAATCAGTCGAGCTGGGCGAGTTTGCCGTCAGAACCGAGCACTTCCTTGATCTTGTGCTCATAGAGCTGGATCATCAGGTCGCGTGCGGGACCGCAGTATTTGCGCGGGTCGAATTCGCCCGGCTTCTCTGCGAACACCTTGCGTACAGCTGCGGTGAAGGCCAGACGGGAGTCGGAGTCGATATTGATCTTGCAAACTGCGCTTGCGGCAGCCTTGCGGAGCTGTTCTTCGGGAATACCCACTGCATCGGGCAGTTTGCCGCCGTTGGCGTTGATGATGTCAACATATTCCTGGGGAACGGAAGACGAACCGTGGAGCACGATGGGGAATCCGGGCAGTTTTTCCATGATTTCGGCAAGCACGTCAAATGCCAATGGCGGGGGAACCAGGCGGCCGGTCTTCTCGTCGCGTGTGCACTGTTCGGGCTTGAACTTGTATGCACCGTGGCTGGTACCGATGGAGATAGCCAGAGAGTCAACGCCGGTCTTTGTAACGAAGTCAATCACCTCTTCGGGTTTGGTGTAGTGAGATTCCTCGGCTACCACTTCGTCTTCAACACCTGCGAGTACACCCAGCTCACCTTCTACGGTCACGTCGAACTGATGGGCATATTCAACGACCTTCTTGGTCAGTGCCACGTTCTCGTCGTAGGGAAGTGAAGAACCGTCAATCATGACGCTCGAGAAGCCCATGTCCACGCAGCTCTTGCAAAGCTCGAAGCTGTCGCCGTGGTCCAGGTGAAGCACGATTTCAGGATGGTTGCAGCCCAGTTCCTTTGCATATTCCACAGCACCCTGTGCCATGTAGCGCAGCAGTGTCTGGTTGGCGTAGTTGCGTGCACCTTTTGACACCTGCAGGATAACCGGTGACTTCAGCTCGGAAGAGGCCTTGATGATGGCCTGGAGCTGTTCCATGTTGTTGAAGTTGAATGCGGGAATGGCATAGCCGCCGTCAATGGCTTTCTTGAACATCTCACGGGTGTTCACCAAGCCTAATTCTTTAAAATTTACCATAGTTTAAAAAAGTATTTAAAAACAATTGTATCTTCCTTCTGTCGGTAAACCGTGAGGTTGTGGCTTCCGTCGTATCTTGGCTGTTCCCAAAGGGAAACAGGTCTTGTTTCAACTGCTGTTAAACGCGTGCAAAGTTAACATTTTAAATTTTCCCTGCAAAAGGTTGCCGTGTAATTTTTTCCCGATGGTGGACGAAAAAGGGCATTTTTGCCTACGGAAAACATATGTTGCCGTAAAATGCAAAACACACATGGCAAAATGTGGCGTCTATGAAAGCCAAAGCTGGAACGGGTGAACTGCAAAGTCTGGAAAGGCTGGTTGAAAATGCTATAAAGGTAAATCCCTGTTCCCCGAAAAAAACGGTAACGGTTGCTTTAGAGCCGTTCCTGTGTTAAAGAACGTTATCATTCCGACAATTTCCCCCCTTATATTTGGAACAAAACAAAAAAAACACGAATTTTGTAAGGATAAATTGAGTTAATCTGGCAACGTTCTTTTACGTCAATCCATTAAGGATATTAAATTTTATACATATTACGTTTAAATGACAACTCGTGTCACTTGCAGCTTAAGGAACCTTTGTTACTACGGAAACTCTTTGGACTTGGGTGCACGGTTGTAAAAACATTTTCAAAAAACATGAAAAAAACGAATGTACTTCCAGCTGAAGGTAAGTTGGGCATTATGGTAGTTGGTTGCGGCGCAGTGGCCACAACATTCATGACCGGTGTTCTCATGGCCCGCAAGGGACTGACGAAACCTGTCGGGTCAATGACACAGTACGACAAGATCCGTGTAGGGAAGGGCAATGAAAAACAGTATCTGCACTACAGTGATATCGTGCCGCTCGCCAAACTCGACGATATAGTTTTCGGAACATGGGACGTATATCCCCAGAATGCATATCAGGCTGCCATGTATGCTGAGGTTCTCAAGGAAAAGGACATCAATCCTGTGCGTGAGGAGCTTGAACAGATTGTGCCGATGAAAGCTGCGTTTGACAAGAACTATGCCAAGCGTCTCGATGGCGACAATGTGAAGGACTGCAAGACGCGCTGGGACATGGTCGAGGCTTTGCGCCAGGACATACGGGACTTCAAGGAGCAGAACGGCTGTGCCCGCATCGTTGTCATCTGGGCGGCATCCACTGAGATATATGTGCCTGTTGACGAGAAAATACACTACTATCTGGCTGACCTTGAGGCTGCCATGAAGGCTGATGACCGTGAGCATATTGCACCTTCCATGTGCTATGCTTATGCTGCACTGGCCGAGGGTGCTCCCTTCATCATGGGTGCTCCCAATACCACTGTTGACATTCCCGCCATGTGGGAAATGGCCGAGAAGACCAGGATGCCTATCGCAGGTAAGGACTTCAAGACGGGACAGACTCTCGTGAAGAGCGGTTTCGCACCCATTATCGGTACACGCTGTCTGGGACTTCATGGATGGTTCTCTACGAACATCCTCGGCAACCGCGATGGACTGGTACTCGACGAGCCGGCCAACTTCCACACCAAGGAGGTCAGCAAGCTCTCTACACTCGAGACTATCCTCAAGCCCGATGTGCAGCCCGACCTTTACGGCCACGGCAACGATGAGGACACACAGTACTACCACAAGGTACGTATCAACTACTATCCTCCACGCAACGACAACAAGGAAGGATGGGACAACATCGACATCTTCGGATGGATGGGCTATCCCATGCAGATCAAGATCAACTTCCTCTGCCGCGACTCCATCCTCGCTGCACCGCTGCTGCTCGACCTTACCCTGCTCAGCGACTTGGCTGCACGCGCCGGACGCTATGGCACACAGCGTTTCCTCAGTTTCTTCCTCAAAGCTCCTATGCATGACTACACACAGGGCGAGGAAGCTGTCAACAACCTCTACCAGCAATACACCATGCTGAAGAACGCCATCCGCGAGATGGGTGGCTATGAGGCTGACGAGGAGATAGACTGACCGGGATGCGGTAACGCTTCCTGCTAAGTACAGACAATACAAGGGGATGCGCACTTTTTCCAGCGTGTCCCCTTTTCCTTTACCTAAAATTCGTCAATCCTGATTATCATTCAACACTATGAAAACCCGAATCTTTTTTTCATCGCATTCATTTCTGTGTTCATGTCGGCCAGGGCTGCTGTAGCCGATTATGACGTGGTTCCCCGGCCGCAGGACGTGACTGCCGTACCGGGAGAGCTGTTCCTGCTCAGCAGTTCAACAGTAGTGGTGTGTCCCGAGGCCGAACCGGGCATGCAGCGCAACGTGGAATTCCTCATTGACTATGTGAAGGAAACTACCGGCATCACCTTGCACCGTGCGGAAAGAGCCAAGTCCAATGCCGTGGTGCTGCTCATTGACCCCAAGGTGGAGGGGGACGAGGGCTATGAAATCAGCGTCACGTCCAGGCTTGTCACCGTGAAGGCATGCACGGCTCGCGGCGCATTCTATGCCGTGCAGACACTCCGCAAGTCGCTGCCTGTTGAACAAGCCGCAGAGGTGCAGTTCCCTGCCGTCAGCATCAAGGACAAGCCCCGCTTCGGCTACCGTGGACTTATGCTCGACTGCGGACGCCATTTCTTTCCCCTGAGCTTTATAAAGCGCTACATTGACCTGATTGCCATGCACAATATGAACGTCTTCCATTGGCATCTGACCGAAGACCAGGGCTGGCGCATAGAAATCAGGAAATACCCGCTGCTCACGCAGATCGGATCCATGCGTGCACAGACGGCAACCGGCTACAACTATTATGTTTATGACGGAGTGCCCCACGGCGGATTCTATACGCAGGAAGAGGCACGTGAGATTGTGCGCTACGCAGCCGAGCGCCACATCACCGTGGTGCCTGAGATTGACATGCCCGGTCACATGCTTGCCGCCCTGGCCGCCTATCCGGGGCTGAGCTGCACCGGAGGCCCGTTCAAGGTGGCCGAAAAGTGGGGCATTTTCCCTGACGTGCTGTGCCTGGGCAACAAGAAGGTCTATGAGTTCTGCGAGAACGTGCTGGCCGAAATCATGGAGATATTCCCCTCTGAACTTATCCATCTGGGAGGCGACGAGGCACCGCGCGTGCGCTGGGAGGAATGTCCCAAGTGCCTGGCACTGGCCAGGGAACAACAGCTGACCACGGACCATTTGCAGAGCCATTTCACCAATGCCATAGAGAAGTTCGTCAACAGCCACGGACGGCGCATCGTGGGCTGGGACGAGATTCTCGAAGGCCCCATCAACAAGTCGGCGGTCATCATGAGCTGGCGGGGCATAGAACCGGGGGTGAAGGCGGCCAACCTGGGACACGATGTCATCATGATCCCGGCCACGCACGTGTATATCAACCAGTACCAGACAGAGACCATGGGCGACGGCCCTCTGCTGGCCGGAGGATACATTCCGCTGGAACGTGTCTATGAACTTGAGCCCGTGCCGCAGGAAATAGAGGAGAACAGCCGCAGCCATATCATTGGAGTACAGGCCAACCTGTGGACGGAGATGGTGGCCTACCCGAACGTTGCCGAATACCAGGTGTTGCCGCGCATGGCGGCACTGGCCTAAGTGCAGTGGTCGGAACAGCCCAAGGACTATGCCTTCTTCAGGCAGCGGCTGAAGCACCTCACCACACTCTATGACCTCTATCACTACAACTACTACCGGTTGCCCTGAACAAGGAAATCCTCCCGTGTCCGGTAGTCCCGGAGGATGAGGGCAGGAGACAGACTGGAATACATAAGGCCGGATGCTGGCGTACGTGTCAGCATCCGGCCTTATGTTTATGAACCGTTCCTGATTTCCTCCGCTATTCCTCTTGCTTGTGAAAACCACGCATTGGCACTCCCTCTATGCCTTGCCTTTCCCCTTCGCACCGATGTGCCAGGCATAAGCCAGCACGACAGCAAAGCCGGCAAGCGGCAGCACGAACGGCACTACGGGATGGCAATGGTCGGCCAGCACCCCCATCAGCAGGAAGCCGCATCCGCCTACCGGAGTCATCATGAGCAGTGACGAGGCGCTTTTCGTGAGATTGCCCAGGCCGCTGATGGCCAGCGAGAAGATGGTGGGAAACATGATGGCCTCGAACAGATAGACCAGCAGCAGGGCGCACATTGACAACGCTCCGAGGTCAAGCATCACGCAAAGCGTGGCCACTGTAGTCCCCACGGCACATACGAGCAGCATGCGTGTGGCCGCTATGCGCCTCATGACCCAGCTTCCGGCAAACCGTCCCACCATGAAGAACGCCAGGGCGCAGGTCAGCACAATGGAGGCCGTGTTGTCGTCCATCCACCCCTGTCCGGTCACGAAGTTGATGAAATAGCTGTTGATGGAGATCTCCGCCACCTCGTAGGCCAGCAGCGCGGACAGGCCGAAAAGGAATGGGCGGTGGCGCAGCAGCCTGGCCAGGTTGCTTCCCTGAAGACGGTCATCGGCCGTCGCGGCATGGGGAATCTCGGGCAGCCTTACGCGCGAGAAGACCAGTGCGATGAGCAGCACCACTACACCCATGAGCGCGTAGGGCACGGCCACATTGCTCTCTGCAGAGCTGTCGCGGAACAGGAACTGCCCCACACCGAAGGTGGCAAACAGGCAGCCCAGACCGTTGAACGACTGCGACAGGTTCAGCCTGCTGGTGGCCGTCTGCGCCGGTCCCAGCTCCGTGACATAAGGATTGGCTGCCGTCTCCAGGAACGTCAGTCCGCAGCCTATGACGAACAGGGCCGCCAGAAAAGCATGGAACGTGCCCATGGCAGCACACGGAATGAACAGCAGCGCACCCGTGCCGAAGAGCAGCAGTCCCAGCACCACACCGTGGCGGTAGCCGTGGCGGTTGATGAAAAGCCCGGCCGGGATGGCCATGAGAAAATAGCCCAGATAGGTAGTCACCTGGATAAGTGCCGACTGCGATATGCTGATGTCCAGGGCGTTCTGGAAATGCTTGTTGAGCACATCAAGGATGGCGCGGGCGAACCCCCACAGGAAAAACAGCGAGGTGACGAGCACGAAAGGCAGCAGATACTGACGGCTGCTGAGAGGCTCTTGTATCTTTTTCATACCAATATTAATATAATGTATTCAATGTCCCTACAATGCCATAACGACCAGTCCGCCGCTTTTATTGCATGTCTGCCCTTCCCGTTGGGAGGAAATCCCGGACAGACTGGCTGCAAAATCCGGAAAAGCCAGCTCCAGACTTCGGAAAAGCTAAGTGTAATCATTCTGAAGGCGAACAGAAAACTGTGTTTCACGCCGTGAAATATAGTGTTCACGGCGTGAAATATAGTGTTCACGCTGTGAAATATAGTGTTCACGCCGTGAACTACAGATTGCATTTCGGTTTTCCCAAGATAAAAGTGGAACAAAAGGAACTTTCCGCTTGACTGTTTCCGGCTTTTCCCCGAATCCGCCCCAAGACCATGGTCGGCAGCGGTCTTTCCGGGGACTGGAATCTGAAAAGTTAAAAAAATCCGTGAAAGCATTTGCGGTATTTAGTTTTTTTTATACATTTGCAGGTGGATAAGCCAGCCCTTCGGGCAGGGCGATTCATCTACATCAATGGGAATAAGGCCATCAAGCCGTTTGTAGGGCCGGCCTTAAGGAAAGACGTTTTCGGACGTTACTTTCTGTGAGTTCAAACTTCGCAAACTTGAATCCATACACAGAAGTAATGCAACGAAGCGTCTGCGCGGGTGTATTATTTTCGGGCCAGCCATTGCAGCTGTTACAACTGCAATGGTGCAGCCTTTCCGATAATGATGTCACTTGACGTGGGCTGGCTTACGTTGCTTATCTTTGTATGGGGGCAATGCGAAGGCCTGAACTCGAGGATAAGCACGAAGAATTCTCCCCACGTCTTTTTTTGTTTCCTTACATCAGCTATTCACCCAAGGCCGCGGGAGGGGAGTCTTCGGCATCGTTCTATTCAGAAAAATGTCAAAACGTGTTTGTTTACCAGGACAGACAGGGACAGGCTTCAACCCACGCAAGCAAACGACAAGGCTTTTATTGGGATCAGTAGCAAAAAGGTGTGGTTATAAATAAAAATGTTACCTTTGCAGAC
>JBJEHA010000076.1:0-97729 GCA_051875605.1 Prevotella sp.
GACTTTTTTCGAAAATTTTATATAAAAAGACGAGGAATTGACGGAAATCAAGGAAAACTGACCTTTTTATCCAGACTTGAGGGAGCGGGAAAGTCAGTTCATGGCAAAAGGACAAAACCGTCTGTGCCTCGACACAAACTGCCCGGTTCTCCCTATATATAATAAAGGTGTAGCCTCATCGTCCAGCAGGGAACCTCAGTCGAATCTCACGCGCGGATTCATCACACCGGGATTTTTCCATTCCACTCCCAGCCTTTCCAGAGCCTTTTCCCGTTCATGCCAAAAAGCGAAACAGAATCCCATGTGTCTCTTCACATCGGCAAGGCTTGCATAGGCCATCTTGTCGGCCTCGTCAATCACTTCCTCCCAACGTGCAGTCCACTCTACCGGATCATGCTTGAGATGTCCCACCTGCTCAATCTTGTCCAGCTGCCCACTGTCTGCATATTCGATATTACACCTATACAGACGTATATCCGACTGCAGGTCCTCCGCCGCCGACAGGTCATGCCCTGTCTGAGCTTCTATGCGACGTGCCACAAGCAAGTGCAGCCTCATCAGTTCAAGTTTCAGTCTGGGATGGTCCCATACACATTCTGTCATCTTGCCGACAGCCCAGTAAAGATAATTAATCAAATGGTCGAAGCCTTCGAGATGTGTGGCCAGCCGAAGGAACACCCGTGCCATTTCCGTTGTTTCCCATGAACGGTCCATGTCTGCCATGTTCTGTCCAGACAATTCTATGCATAGGCTGCACAGGTCGCAATAGTCCTGCAAATCGGTGGCACAAGACCCCAAGGGTCCCTCCGGGCATGCCTCCAGCAAATCCCTATACCGTTTTCTGCTGTCCGTCACACTGCCCTCCTCAGGCTTTTCCTCTTCTTCTCCATCCTCCTTTTCCGCGTGGGCCTTTTCATACAGGGGCAGGTAATACTTCTCAATCTCTGCCGCATAATGGGTGAGTGCGCCATTCCGGTAAGCCTCCACCACATCGTCGAGCATATCCTTCGCCCCCAGCCTGAGGGCACGGATTTCACATTCGTGCTGATAGTCCTCACCATACCTTTCCGGAGCCACGCCACTCCTGATCATCTTTGCCATGTGCCCATACGCAGCCCCATTGTGCCATACGGCCGCCCTGGCGAACCAACTGAAAGCCTTTTCCGGGTCTCTCGGGAAACCGTAGTCTGCATCAAGGTAGAGCATACCGAGAAACTCTGCTCCATCGGCACTGCCCAGCTGCCACGCGGTTTCCAGCTGTGTCTTCAGCGCATCCGTCACTTCCTTTTTCAGCTCTTCGCTGTAGTTTTCCTGGTAAGTCTCCTTGTCCAGCATGGTGAACAGTTCCAGGTAAGCCGTGGCATTGTCGAATTCCCTGCCCTTTTCGGTTATATCCATGAACTTCTGCATGTCCGTCAGCACCCAGTCCTCATCAAATGCCGCTTCCGTCGCCCACCAGTAGCAGGCATTGGGGTCTCCTTCCTCGAAAGCCTTGCGATACCAACCGGCAGCCTCGTCCTTGCGCCCCATGACCGAACAGGCATGAGCAGAACAGGAATAGAACTGGGGCGCAACCAGCATGCCCTGTTCCTCCGACTGACGGATATAGGCCTGAGCCAGCTCAAGACCTTTCTGCGGGTCAGCCTCAAAACCGGAATTGCCATAGATAATCTGGTTGATGCGCTGCAGCACGCCGTAAATGCTTCCCTCCTCTATGGCGCGCGATGTCTCGCTGACATAGCGGTCCAGGTCCACAGCCCTGCCTTCACCCACTTTCCACGTGAAGGCCAGCAAAGCCCTTGCATCGGCTATGCCGGCGTTCATGGCCCTGGTATAATACTCCTCAATGATTCCGGCCGACTCCACACCGGGTCTCACCGCATCATGGTAATGCGCCCACAGATACTGCATATACCTGTTGCCGGACTCGGCCCCGGCCTTCATTCCGTCGGCATAGTCATGCAACTTGAACATGTGTACCAACGGCCTGACCAACTGCAGCAGCATGGCAGCCGCCATATCGTCGGTATCAATCATGGGCAACAGTCTCTCATACGCTTCCGCCACCTTGTATTGGCGCATCAGTCCAAGCAACTCGTTTTTAATGGTGTCAGTCATAACAGTACAGTTTTATAGTTTTATCTAAGTTCTTCCGGATAGCCTTCTTATGAACGAAAAACGGAAATCAGCAGCTCTGACTACAAAGATATAAAAAAAACCGGAATCAACGTCCTTGGACGTGAAAAAACGCATAGCTGTCCCATGTGGCACTTCACAGGCAGAAAGAGAGCGGAATACAAAGGCGGGAACAGTGAACCGGAAAGTTCCTGAAAGCGAAATGAAAAGTTCCATACCCTTAACTTCATTCTCTATTTCACGGCGTGAACACTATATTTCACGGCGTGAACACTATATTTCACGACGTGAACACTATATTTCACGACGTGAAATACAGTTTACGGTTAACAGACGGGAACATTTCACCTCACATTTCCGGACTTTACAGTTCGCTTTTCCTGACTTCATCCTTCGCCCGGCTTCCGTGCCAGCTGCATGCCCACCTTTTCCGCATTTTTCCACGGCAGGAAACACTTTCCCTGTCCTGCCTGGCAGATTCTCGCAGATTTTATATAACTTTGCAACAGATGGACTGAGCCATACCGGCCACCTCTGAAACGGACACGGTGATTGCGGTGAAACGCATTGTACACCCCTTCAACTGACGGACTACCCGTGCCCGGACATAAACAAGCAGTTTTTCAAAAACAAGGCATACAATCTTCTGACAGAAATGGAATCACTGAGAGAACTCTACAGAATAGGCAAAGGCCCGTCGAGCAGCCACACGATGGGTCCGCAGAAAGCGGCAAGGCTCTTTGCCTCGCTCCACAAGGACACCTCACGCTTCGAGGTGGTGCTCTACGGCAGCCTGGCGGCTACGGGGAAAGGGCACCTGACCGATGTGGCCATAGAGGAAGCCCTGCGCCCCGTTGCACCGGTCACCATAGACTGGAAGCCCGGTGTCTTCCTGCCCTACCACCCCAATGGCATGAAGTTCAGGGCCTTTGACCATGAAGGCCACCAGTCGGGCGAATGGACTGTTTACAGCATCGGTGGCGGCGCACTTTCTGAAGGTCCAGCCACCGGAAGCACACTGTCCAGAAAGGAAGTATATGGGCTGAACAGCCTGGCCGACATACAGAAATGGTGTGAAGACCACGGGCGGAACTACTGGGAATACGTGGAAGAGTGTGAAGGAGCAGACATCTGGGACCATCTGGCCGAAGTGTGGAAGGTGATGCAGGCATCTGTGGAAAGAGGCATCGACCACGAGGGCGCGCTTCCCGGCCCACTCAATCTGCCCCGCAAGGCAACAACCTACTATGTGAAGGCGCGCGGCTACAAGCAGTCGCTGCAGTCACGCGGACTGGTCTATGCCTACGCCCTGGCCGTGAGCGAAGAGAATGCCTCCGGCGGCACCATTGTCACCGCTCCCACCTGCGGTTCGTGCGGTGTGCTTCCTGCCGTGCTCTATCATCTGGCACATGGCCATGAGTTCAGCGACACACGCATACTCCACGCACTGGCAACAGCAGGTATCTTCGGCAACATCGTGAAGCAGAACGCCTCCATCTCCGGTGCCGATGTGGGTTGCCAGGGAGAAGTGGGCGTGGCCTGTGCCATGGCTTCGGCAGCAGCCTGCCAGCTGTTCGGCGGCAGTCCCGCACAGGTGGAATATGCAGCAGAAATGGGACTGGAGCATCATCTGGGCATGACCTGCGACCCTGTGTGCGGACTGGTACAGATACCCTGCATAGAGCGCAATGCCTTTGCGGCCACCCGTGCACTTGACGCCAATCTCTATGCGGCATTCTCCGACGGCAAGCACCGTGTGTCGTTCGACCGTGTGGTACATGTCATGAAACAGACCGGACACGACCTGCCCTCACTCTACAAGGAAACCAGTGCAGGAGGCCTGGCCAAAAGCTACGACATGAAACCATAGAGTTTACGCCCTGACAGGAACGCGCCCCGCACAGCATCCGCTCTGTGTGGGGCGTGCTGCGTTATATGAACGCCGGTACCGCGACGTGCATCGGGCCTACCTCCGATTCTGCTTTTTTCTTCCTGTCAATATCCGCCAATACTCCTCACTTGCATAAAAAATAGAGGCTGAGCCGTAAACTGCAATTACGGCACAGCCTCACGCTGTATTGATAAGCTACAGGATATCAGAGTTGAAGGTTGAGCCCTTTCTTCCTGAGCGCATCGGCCATGACCTGATTCAGTTCCTGCATCCTGCCGTCTTTCGTGCTGACCACGGCATAGGTGACAGACCTGAACGATGTTTCCACGATATTGACAACATTGACCAGTCCCACAGCATCGGTCATGAACTGCCGGACAACAGTACTGTCAGCGGTCAGATTGTCCGGGAATCCGGAAGCCTTCATATAGCCCAGGTCACCCTTCGTGCATACGAACACGAGGTCAATGTCCTTGGTCTTCCGTCCAGCCTGCTGCAAGATGGTGGTACACATGGAAACAGCACCTTCCACATCATATTTCTCGTTGTCGCTGTGATGTATTCCGATCCAGGTGGCAAACTGCCCGGATGGAGCGACAAGATCCAGGTCAACCATAGTAGGGTCAAGCACGAAGAAAATGGTCTGCACGTTCCTGTAGAAGTCCATACCCTTGGTAGAACTGAGCGACTGCGAGTTGAAGGTCTCTCCAGCCACATCATAGAAGAACAGATGATAAGGAATCTTCCTGCCATTGGGTGACAGCAACACCTGGACTGCCTTGTAGAGGTCGCGCACGGCAGTCTGTATGCCATCGCCCCGGCTGATGCGTTCCACATTCTCAAGCAGTCTCGTGTTCATCTCAGCATCCACCTGCTGGAAATCGTCTCCATAGGCCTTGCGTATCTGATTGAGCGCAGAATAGAGCATATAGGATTTTCCTGAGCTACGCGACCCGACAATGCCCAGATGGATTTCTGTTCCCATCACATTATCCTTCTCCTTGTTGATGACAGCATGGCAGTGCCTGCACTTGCGCACAAGCCTGGCCTTTCCATTGAACAGCATGGTGGGCAGTTGCTCACCAGTAACAGGCGATGTCTGGTGGAAGATTCCGTATGTACCGGGATAGAGATTCACGGGATGTGCTTTGCCCCCCACAATATAGTCGAACTCGCGGCCTCCGCAAGAAGGACAGGAACGCCTGATATTATAGGCACGCATGATGCCGAACTCAAGGAGCCGCAGGATGAGCGTTATCAGCATGATGAGAATGGCCACACTGAGACCGAAAGCAACCGGAACGCCTACGGTGAGCAACATGATGTCCCAATAGTTGGAGAAAAACTCTATGGTCCAGGTGGTGAGATTGAGATTGTCGAGCACAGCCTCAGCCCAATCCACCATGGTGTTGCCCCAACGCTCCAGCAGATGCCTCATGGCCACAAGTATGCCGCCGACAATGGCTGAGCCACAGCCAAAGCCTTTTTCCTCATCGGAGAAGAACACGCCCAGTAGGCCAATGACAAGCAGGATCCACCCTATCCAGACAAGTACGATAAAGACAATCTTGACGATCCAGAACAGCGCCCACAGCAAAAGCCCTATAATCAGCAAGGCTAATAACACGATGACAAACGAGGCAAGAGCCATGAGGAAAATGAGGAGAGTCCTCATATATGGCCGGGCATTGAACACCCACGTACGGCGCATCCCCGTATCCAGATCCTTTTCCCCTAAATAATCGTCAAAGATACCTTCCTCCGCGGCATATCCGAACAACACGACAAAGAAAAGAATAAGGGACAGTATAAGGATGATGGCCATGAGAATATAATTAGGAGCCTTGTCGGTAAAGCCGAAATGCGTGAGCCTGTACTTCACGCCATCCACATAACTCAGACTTCTGGTCTGCGCCACATACTGCGTTTTCTTCACATCGGTAACCGGCGTCTTCACAAAATAGTAGTTAGTGCGCAAGGCCGACTCAATCAGTTTTCCCCTGTTGTCATAGACCTTCTTTGAGGTCCAGTTGCCCAGCGAATCGTACTCATACCGCATTGAGTAAGAGGCCGTCACCCGGTCTTTCTTGCTGACGAAGTCCTTACTTATGATATTTCCAAGCGAATCGCAATTATAGGTAATATGAGAACCATCCGGATTGTCGGTCTGGAAAGACATGCGCTTACCACTGGGCCAGTATGTATAATTCGTATAATAAGGGTCCTTTCCGTATTCATGACTCTTTCTGCGGGTAATGCGCCCGTCATCGCTGTATATATACTCCTTATAATAGCCCAGATTGTCTCCGTTGGCGTCTTTTCCCGTAATAAAATCCTCACGGGTAAGGTTGCCAGCAGCATTGGTTTTGCAGGAATACTTATAGTCTTTTGACTGAATTCCGGAAAGTTCACCCTCTTCATTGTAAAGATAAACCGTTTCCACGGAGTCTGTTCCATTGTCTGCAACCTTATATTCCACCTCAATATCGCCTCGGGCAGAGAATCTGGTGGTGGTAGCCGATGTCAATGCGCCCCTGGCATTATAGACACGCTCCCGCACCATCTGGACCTTATTGACTTGATAGTAATCCCATGTATATGGACGGTAACCTGTATATTTATGTTCGCATGCTCCCAGTATCAGCAATGCTATTGCCAATACGCACAGTCTTAAATAAGCTTTCCTCATGGCTATCTCCTGAATAGTTTTCTTATTATGGTTTTCATGAATGAATAATTCACCCTGACAGTCTGCACAAGTGCTGCATCTGTGCAGGATTTGATGAAATCTTCACGCTCCTTTCTCCCCCACTTCATAGTATCTATGAGACAAAGGATAATCCGTTCACGGTCTTCAGTATGCGAAACTGAATTCCAGGCAGTCTGAATAATCCGGCGGGCAAGTTCATGGGAGGGTTTTCCTTCATCGGCAAGCGCTTTCTTCAACTTGTCATTGGCCGGTCCTTCCTTGAGATAGCGGGAATAAAGTGCGAGCATGGAATCATCATCCATAGCCATCCGCTTGGCTACGACCAACTCAAACAAACCCACATGTGAAAGGTCGTTCAACTCCTTGTCAGCAAGACAACGGACCACATTTAGCCTTGACATTGCATCCCTACCAACAGTTGCAACCTCTTCAAGACGCGTTATCAGCAAGGATTTGACCTCCTTGGGATGCGTGGTTGCATAAACGGAAAATTCGTTGAAGACACTATCCAGTCCAATTTTAGCAAAGAATCCCGGAGGCAGCGATTCAGCCCAATCGACAAGCTGCTCAATTGAGTTCACCATATTGCTCCTTACCTGCTCCCTGTAATAATCACCTATGACAGGAACAAGGACACTGATACTTTTCTGACTGTATTCCGCTGACTGGAAAAATTCTGCAACAAGCCGGTTGAAGTCCTGGATATTGGAAACGGGAAGACAAATATCGCGTACACATGCAGACAGGACATCATAGCATTCAGGATGGGCAAACAGATAGCCGAGTATTTGCTGTCTGTACCTTTCCATGGGATAAAGTGCCATGACCAATCCATGCTTGTCTGAAACGACCGACTGCAAGGCATGGTCAACTATGACTGTAAGATTCAAGTCCTGTGTATCGGAAAAATAGAAAGCAATGAACTTCTTCCACAATGTAATATCTGCAATTTCGGTCATGGCTGCTATGAACTGTTCCAGCCCTGCCTCTACAGTAATGACCGATTGTACGAAATCCGGTCCATAACTGGCAATAAGACCTGCAAAGGTATGCTTTTCGGAGAAAACACGTTCTGTAATATCATAGAGCGTATTTTTCTCTATTGTCAGCATGTGAGGATATTTTGTAAACAGGAAATGACACAGATCGAGTACACGTCTGAATTCCTGTTCTGTTCCATGCGAAAGCAATCTGTTAATCACTTCCGTAACCTTTGTATGGAGAATGTCCAAGCGCTCCTTATCTGTCAGGCAATTCTGCGCCAATTTATCAAAGAACTCCTTGGAGAGATCTTCAAGAGTCAGATCCAGAGACGTATCTGTAATCTTGAACAGATTATAAACAAACCGGTAATCTGTTGTTTCCGTAACTTTCAGTGAAAGCAAACAATTGACAAGTGATGTCATCAGCGTATATTCACCGGATCTTGCAAATTCGACAATACGGTCAAAACAATAGTTGCTGTCCACATTGCCCATGGTCTTCCGCTCAACATCAAAGACCACATACCCCGACTCAAAAATCTCCTCTTGGTTATATTCATTGACAAAAACCATGTTGTACCCCGTAGGCACACCACCACCCTGCATATAGTTAGTCTGGAATGTCATGGAGCAAACCAGCTCATCAGGCAATGATGCCATACGGCCAATAAGTCCAAGGACCTTGGCATCGGCCGACTTGACAACAACCTGTGACAAAGACTCCTCTTTTCCCAAATCCTTATTGAATCTGGCCTGCAAAAGAACTATTGCCAGTTTTCCTGTCAATTCATCAATCTGCCGGTTTTCCTCTAAAACGAACTGCCTTCCAGGCATCGCTACAGGTTCACCTGTAAGAAGTTTCTGATATTCTGAGTTATCCGGACTACTACTTCGATTGACCGGAAGAAACACACCTTCCTGACCGAATAAAGAAAGCATGGATGAAGAGAAATCTGACTCTGTGAACAATGTATGAGACAGATAATTGTCTCCCGCCCTCAATGCAGAATCCTTATTACAGAAAAAACCATAATCAATACCTATATATACAGTTCTGGTCAACGCATTCAACACCTCTCCATTAAGGGTTTGCACACGTTTATACCTGTAAGTCATGGGATAAGACAGAACAACATCCGGATTCTCCCTTAAAGCATTCACATTCACCTTACGCTGCATGGGCAATTCATAATTTGCACCCAATTCACGATAGATGTTATCGACGTCTTCTCGAGACAAGCCCTCAGTAAATGTTCTGACACCAAAACCGGGATTTCCGGTTAACAAGGATTTCTGGGAAGAGGTTTCAATGACCTCACTAAATGTCAGTTCTTCCATACAAATCAATCTTTACTATTGAGACATTTTTACCTTATAGTTCAGTTCATGCAGTATCCACGCCAGAGGATCAAGCACACGGAATGGCTCTATGCCCTTAATGTTGTTGTTGACATCAGGACTCTTTCCCAGTGCAGATATACCGAAATATTTCAGATTTCTCTTAACATTATAGCCGGTTTCTATATTATTGACAAATCCCTGCTCGTTCCAAACATTATAAAGCGCATCATGGATGCCTTTGCTAATGTCATTGATTTCATCCATATTCAATCCTGTTCCCTGCAGAAAACTGCTGTCATGATTAAGGTGAGGAATGCTGACATGGGAGAATATATCCTCATTTTGAATAATGGCATCTATTTTACTGAACGTCAATGCCATGGGTTTTGAAAAGAATGACCTTGCCTTATCCGGATGATATTGCGTGAAATGCGTAAAGACATTGCTAAGTATGACATCATAATTGAGCTCTATCTCATCTTTCAGTCCCAGAGCATCATGTACAGCAGGAATGGCAAATGTATCAAGCAAATAGATTATTGCATCAGACTGTTCCAAGAACTTCACATTGGCTTCTATATCGCGTTCATCCGTGAAATTTTCGCCAGCAGTATCATAAAACACGAGATTAATCGGCTTTACTCCATTCTGAGTAAGTTCATAGACAAGAGGAACCTTATTCTTACGGTCAGTCTTTGCCGTCTGAGAAGGACATTGCCCGGATTTATACAGTACATTATAGAAATCATTCATATAGCGGTTGGTCGTATAGTCCTCAGTTCGATTGCCTACGGACGTTGCCCTGAATCCTATATGACCGAGATTATGCAGATTTTTCTTCAGCTGATCTATCAATACTGTGATATAGTTCGTCTTTCCACTGCTACGTGCACCAATAATAGAGATTATATAGCCCTTATCCTCCACCATACCGCGTGGAACAGGATTATGACAGACCGGACATATCGTGTTGAATGACTTATGCTGACATTCCGGACAGGTTCCTGACTGCGGCATTCTGTCTATAAGACGCCCGAAAAATCCCACATTCTCGGTAAAAGAAGGAGTGGTTGACATGGGAATACCCCAAAAAGTCTTCAAAGGTTCGTCTGGACTCGTTGTACAACGGCTATTTGTACAACGGAACATCACCTCATTCCGATTAAACTCACTGAAACAATAGGGACAAACTACCTTGCTCATGTTGTTTGTTGTATTAATTATATTTTTCTGGTTTCTGGTATCATAATCACTCTTCTGTTGAAAATCGGGTCTGCGACAAATAACCTAAGGAACAATGGGACACGCTTGTCCTGCCGATTATAGGTAAACTCAAATTTTCTGGTTTCCCCATTGCTTAAGTCACCCTGGCCTATGGTCAATAAAGACGTAAAATGCTCTCTATCCAAAGGCATAGAACCTTCACCGGCAATAAGATAAAGATCACAAGGTAGTGCTCCTTCTGCTTTTAACGTAATGGAGAACCTGTTTTTCTTGGTAAACAGTCCAGCTTCGCTCTTTGCCTGAAGATATTGTACATTGACTGCTTTTAGCTCGACATTCAATCTAACGGGCACACTTTCAAGTACACTTCCATCATGTGCATGATATACACTGCTAACGAAGATTTCTACACCGCGCGCACGTGCAGATGGAGTAAAAACATGTTCAGGCAAGACACCTTCTGCATAATCCACATCCTTCCATCCCTCATTTTCCCCGTTAACATTCCAGCGCACTCTTATCGTCTTTATCGTATCCCATAACCAGACAACTTTTATCACACCAGTCTTGCCATTATCTATTCTCACTCCAGATGGTACGACCATAGAGGTGACTCGTTGTTGTTCACCGACAACACCTTGTTGACCAATAATAGTAACCGGCAAATAAAAACGCTCACCCGTAAAGGACTTTTCCACAAGATGCACAGTATCTAATGAGGAAAGACTTGGATAATCAAAATCATCTAAATCTAATCTGTCATTACAGTGTTTACAAAAAGGCTGTGTTGACCAAAATATCTTCACCTCTCCCCTCTCTGGCTTATTCCATGTCAAACGCACCCGATTACCTTCATCCGAGCTCTCCAAGGACACCGGATCCGGAAGATTAACTGGACACGTGACAAGAGTCAATCTTAATCCTTTTGACTTATGTTGTCGTCCAGTCTCATCCGTGATAACCGTAATAAATGTGTATTGATAAGCATGGTCTGGCTGTAAACCAGTATCCGTAAACTGTGTAGAAGTAATGGTCCTAATATACATTCCATCACGTTGGATTTCAATCGCCGACGCTTTCTCTGGAATTGAAATATTGAAAGCAATTGAAGTCTCATTCAATCTGAACCGTATGTTTTTCTGAGGAATCTCATCAGCTATATGCACCATCCGCCCTATCTCGGCAATACATTGAGTTATCTCCTCATAAACCATTCTCTCTATCGTGGACAACCATTCGGTATCCACTTCGCAGGTCTCTGCAAACATTCCATTAAGCACACTCTGAAAATAAGGATTTCCTGCCACGCCTTTAGACAACACCAATGTACATTCATGTTTATCTATGCCATGAACATTTATAAAATCTGTAATACCCATCAAAATCTGGTTACTACCGACATCTTTGTCGTTTATGACATTGGCGTGTTGTTTTCTAACGAAATACTCACGCCTTTCTCCTTCAAGGAATACATTGCCCTGATATTCATTTTTTCCACTTCGCAAAAAAGATGCAGCTGCTTCTCTGATGTCCGGCATAGAAGAGACCTTGTCCAAATAACCCGCCTCCCCGACTATTTGTGACCATATATGTTCAGCCAACACCTCCACTCGGGGATCTCTACCTGCAGAAGCTGTAACAATTGAAGCCTTCTGTATATGCAGCTTTGTATCATATAATTGACAGAACAGGTCATTACCGTCAGAAGAAAGTATCAATGCTGTTGCATGATTTAAAACACTTTTAGTCAACAACGCATTTTTATCAATCACCTTTACATTTCCAAATCCTCTGTTAGCCAAAGCGTTGACGAAAGCGACACGCTGACTTTCATCTACATCATCCTCATATAGCAATGCAAGAGGAAGGACTTCCTTCACATTGCAGATATCAATAGAATATAGATGAAGGAATGTTCCCAGTTTTCTTTCGACTGCAGCACTGACATCCTCTCCCTTTTCAACAAAGGTGTTAAGCGGGAACACAGATATCCCGTCCTCTAAAGGCAGAAATCTGTGTTCTCCATTTTCCCTTCCATATTGCAGAGAGATATACTGCCGAGACAGTTCTATTGTAAAACAGAAACTAATCATTTGAAAGATACTTTAATAAGAAGTCATCATAAAATTTCATTCCCTCCAAAATGAGAATAGGAGCAACGAAATCGAATGACCGAGCACTGAGTGCCTGCTGATATTCCGGCATATTCTTGATATATGCAACCAAATTCATCTCCTCCCAAGCATTTCTGAACTGTTCAGGTGTCATTCTCAGATTAAAATACTGCTGAGCCACACTATAATACGACCCACAAAAATCCTTGAACCGGTCTCCGGCCGCTGATGAACCATAAAATTCCATGCCTATGCACTTCATCATTTTCTCGGTAATACTATTGTCAGATGCTATATCCTCGTATTCACCGCTAAGGTTCTTCACACTATAACCGCTCTCGCCGATAACCTCTACAGCCCTGGCTTCTGAAGGCTGGAGCAAATCTGATGAATTGACCGCCAAACCTTTCGATACCTCAAACTTTACATTATCAGATACCTCTTTGGGAAATTCAATTTTCAGATTAGAGATATAATCCCTATAATCGTTCTGTCCAAGTCCCTTTATGAACATGGCCATATAATACTGGTTAGCAAATTGTGGATTGGTTGCCACGCTAAGCCACTCCATAATCCGAGAGCCCTTGCCAGCAAAAGCAATATTAACGATGGGTTTTCCAGCCTTTCCTCCACCCCATATACATTCTTTGCTGCTTCTTACCTGCTTTATAAGTTTGCGTGTAAGGATTCCGGCATAATAGAGAATCAGACCCGTCACATAAAGATCTACACACATCAAATCCTTGCAACTTGCGTTCAGCAACCTATAGAATTCCTCCAGTTGCGATTTTTCCAGCCTGTCAACAATCTGCTCGAAATAATACGCTGCTGTATCTGGAGTATATTTGTCCTGACCAAGATTGAGTCCTTGGATATGATAACCATATTTATCACAGGTTCTGATCAATACGTCTCTGAAGTTCTTCGAATATCTTGTTGCATTTGACACCCGCTGGGCAGCAAACCTGATTGAACTCTGTTTAATCATGGTCAATCCAGGACTGAGCATACACAGTGCAGAAATATCCGTTGTACTGCCACCAATATCAAAGCACAGTGTCAGATCATCCCTGTTGGTCACATTCATATTCGTGTTCTTCTGCAAATAGTTGGCCACAGCACAAGCCTCCGTCATACTGTTGAAATGACTAGCATCTATGAGCGGTACAGGATTGAACACGACCTCTGCATTTTCATCATCTCGATGGAAATCCGGTACACTGTTTTCCTCCTCTTCTGCCAATCCCATAGAACCCGATGTATTCAGGAACTGGTTATCAGCAAACGCATCCAATGCATTCCCGGAGGACTGCATCAAATCAGAACCGCCGAGAAGCGGGTTGTTATCAAAAAGCCCTCCAAACGGATCATTCTTTGGTGCCGTATTCTTTTTCGGAGCATTTTTAAGAGCATAAGGAGGATCGGAAATTGTCAAGCTGTTTTCCCCATTGGGATTCACCAACGGATTCACCTCCCTCAAAGAATTCCATATAGCCTGATAATTGCCAACAAGCGAATCACTCATTGACGACGGGAACGACCAGCGCAAGCGTTTAGGCTTGGCATTTAATGACCCGAACAACTCAGCATAAACATGCAGGAGCAATGTCTTCAGGAATGCTTTCTTGTAGGCTATGTCATCAGCATCATCTTCCCATTTCATGTTCTGCACCTGATTGAGAATGCCACATTTGCTTCCAACAAGCTTGATGTATTTTACAGACACCGAATCCACAGGCAGATTGTTACTAAAGCACGGGAATCCACCCTTCACTTCTTTTTCCTTTCCCTGATCGGCATGCTCGTTCGTATCCACATAGATACGCTTGCTGTCATGCAATGTAAGAACGCTCTTGATGGAGTTGGACATTTTCGGATTCGACTGGAAGAACAACAGTCTGTTCTCCGTTGCCACAGAATCCTCGTCAATCGGTTCCACACGCAACAAAGACACTCTCCGGTTCGTGAACCGTAAGCCATGAGGCATCGTATCTGAACCATTGATCGGACAATATGCGATAGATGTATTTGTACTTCCGAAATCCACGCCCAGACCGACTTCTTTCAGCCTGTCCTTCAGTCCAAGCATATTCATTGGAAGATTGTTGACATTCTCCTCCTTGGTGTACCTGATGATCAGGAACCCTGCATTCTTGTCATTGATGCTGGTGAGTTTCAGTCCCTTGAAAGGATGATTGCACTCATAGACCTCATATTTGTATGCATTTTCTATCACAGCATCTCCCGACACCACGTGTAGCGATGTCTCCAAATGACGTTTTGTTCCTGTCACATCCACGAAATCCGTGTTCTGGTCCATTCCGTCTTTTGCCAGATAGAATGGTGTATCATCTTCCTGTGAAATGATTTCAAAGTCATTCAGTTCATCACCCACGAACGGCACAGCCTTGAACAGACAATTTCGGGACGTAGTGTTATGAGGTATTTCTGAATAAAGGAAATAGCGGGTCCATTCCTTGGCTATGAAATTCGGCCACAGGACAATCTCATTGCCCATGATTTCATTTGACACAGTATATGTTTCCTTCAGTTCTCTCTGCCGGGTCTGGTCCACTACGAGCAAAAGCTTGACCTCAAGATTGTTTTTTTCCACATTAGGGTCATAGACAGCAGTCAGGCGTGAACTTACTTCCGATGACTGTGCCATTCCCATGAGCGCACCAATGCCCTCTCCAAAGACCTTTACGCCGAGCGGGCTGAGAGGCAGAGAGAAATAGGCTTCTTCTCCTGGTTCGTTCTTCACCTCAGCCTTGAGTACATACACGGGCAGATTGGCTATATTGTCCTTGTTCGCTCCCTTGAAAATGAGACGCGCTATCTCTGCATCTCCATCAAGCAACAGCCTCTTCGGGTCAAAAGCCTCACTCTTCCCCTGCACCTTGGAGTTGAGCACACCATTCTTATAATAAAGGGTTTCCTGGTGGTTGAACACCTGCGAGAACGGCATGCCGAACTTGTCGATGCTTGGTGTTGATGCACTCTCCAGCTTAAAACTCTTGCGTTGTGCGTAGGCTTCTATTTCCGTCAGCCACTGGTTAAGGTTTTCCTTTAGATTGGAATACTTAGGAACCAGTGTAGCCGTTGCCTTGTCCTCAGCCAGATAAGAATAGTATTTTTCCAGCTCGCCAACAGCCTCTATCAGATGCCCGACATAGGCATACAGAGCCAATGTTCGTTCCAGATCGAGTTCATGCCTGATGGGATCCGTGAATTTGCCTGTCTCGAAATCAACAAAAGGCCTGCCTTTCCGTTCTTCAACCTTGTAGGCGACGGAAGTAAACAGCAGACTCTCAGGCGATGTACCTCCTACGACCTTTCCGTCAAACTTCACTATATCAATGAAAGGCTTGCCCTTATGCTCCACATCAGCATCCCGCTCGCACCACAGTGGCTTGCTGCTGAACAGCATATTGCCGAAAGCGCCCCTTGGTTCATAGATATTGGCAGTGGAGGTAATGTCTTTCCCATCGGAATAAGCCATCCATACCCGTTCTGTTGACACACGTGAATAATCAAGTGCAATACAGGCGATGAATCCTCTCCATTCACTCACGAGTCTTGCAAAATAAGCCGTCATGCTGGCACTGCTCTCTTCCGTGGCATTGTAGTTGAGCGCGTCCTTGAACATG
The DNA here is from genome assembly GCA_051875605.1 of Prevotella sp. Lineage (GTDB taxonomy): Bacteria > Bacteroidota > Bacteroidia > Bacteroidales > Bacteroidaceae > Prevotella. Next base: position 16,050 of record JBJEHA010000076.1, read on the forward strand.
TTTGCCCTGGCAAACGGTGTAGGTATTCCCGATACAAGCGCACCGATTTCTCCGGACTTCTCGTTCACGGTCTGTGTCTCTATATCGCGCGTCACCCGCTGCATTTCCCCCGTCAGGTCTTCCCACCTCTCAGGTGTTCCGGACGGTTCTGAGCCGGGCTTCACTTTTATTACTAAAGGTATCTGTTTCATGTTTGTTCAGTCAGTTAATTTTGTTCGAATTTCTGATTCAGCGAAATGGCATTATAGATATGCGCCAGGAACTTTTCCTTTGTGGTGATGACATTCTGGCTGCCATTGGGCCTTGTATTCTCCTTCGACATATTGCTTATCAGCACATCAACACTGTTGTCCGTCTTGCTGATGAGTCCAGTAAGCTGGCTCCAGTTGTGTTCAGGGTTGCTGAACAGCTGTCCGGCACTGATTTTTTTCATTTCCGTCCTCATGGTCTTGAACGCCTCGTCAATGAATATGAAGTTGCCAGGCACGGAGTCGCGCACCTGGTAGATCCATCCTTTTATCATATTGCCGGTCTTTTCATCGAACTTGTAGCCGAACAGTTTCATGTACTCATTGATTTGTCGTGCCTGATTAGGATTGATGTCCTCATAGTCTGTGATGTGCTGCTGCATGAACCTGTCGAGCAGTCCTCTCACTCCAGACCTGTCCGTATCGTTCCAGGCTGCCTCATACTGGGAGAGCACGATGTGTGCGAAAGAGAAGAACGAGCCGAGCTTATTGTCGAACTTTCCGCCCTCGGTAATGAAGTCGCTGCCTTTCAGGTCAAGCTGTCCTGTATCCTTGGCATTGACTGTACGGTAGAAATAGGAAGCCTCCTCATTGGCCAGCTTGTTGTCGTCGAGCATGAAGAAGTCATAGGCGCTGCATGCGCAGAGCAATTCTGTCACATGGCACGTGTTCTTCTGCTCTGCGCCACCCGTTATCACCTTTCCGTTATTGGCGAACGAAGCCCTGGGCAACGGCCATCCCACATGGTAGAACCTGCGGTAGGTGCGGCGCACGGTGGGGTCTGCCTGATAGAACTGCAATGCCGCCTGGCTGTTCAGTGCGAAGTTGTTGGAATCAGCTATGACCTTTCCGTCCTCGTTGTCATTCATCTGTGCGGCATCAGGCGAAGAGAAAGAGAAATAGTCGGTGAGCAGAGTAGAACCGAACTTCACGCGCATGGTGTCAAGGGTCTTCGTGCCGTTGGAGTACACCGTCACGGCCTCTTTCAATGCTACGGGAATGACCGGGATAGAGGAGGCACCCGTTCCGCCGAACACCGACCCGAACACGAACACACGCGCCGAATCCTGGTTGTTCTGCAGTTTCTCCACAAAAGCCTTCAGTTCCTTTTCCTCGATAGAGGCACTGTCGCCGTCGCGTGCCGCATTGCGTGCCGCATCTACGATGCCATGGTACATGAGCATGGATCCCAGGTGGGTCTGTGCGCGGTAGCCGCGTTCCAGATTGAATGCCTGTACGCTGTCCCTGTCGAAGAACAGGTCCGAGAGGTCCTTGTCCTCTGCACTTCCCGACTGCGACAGCACCTTGTAGGTCTTGCGTGTAGGCTCTGTATATTTGGTGAAGAACCTGTAGAGGTTCAGCTTGGCCGAGAAGAACGTCCTGGCGTTTGCCTGTCCGCCATCGATATTGTTCTCGTCGTTCGACTTTACCTTATTATATAAGTCAATCAGCATCTCCACCCTGCCCTTGTTGCCGTTGTTCTGGTCGGTGTCCAGGGTAAGGATGTCTATCTCACGGTTGTCGAACATGCCGATGGCACAGAGGTGCACGAAACTCTCGAGACACCTCATGCCCGTTCCGCCTATGGCTATAACGAATAACTTGTCCATGTGCCTTCGCTGTATTTAGAACCAACTTGAGAGTTTCCCGTGCTTGAAGGCCACCTTGCTGAGCAGGAATCCGAGCAGGATGTAGAGCACGAAGAACACGCCCGATGAAATGCCCATGGCCAGCATGTAGGCCGCACGCTTTGAGGGAATCTTTATGCCGGTATATACGGAAAAGTAGTTGACGGCAATGATGAGCAGCGGGCATGCCACTGCCATGATCCAGAACCACAGGCGGCGTTTTTTCTTGTCCTGCGGATTCACGCCTGCTTCATATTTTATACTGCTGGCTATGATGACGGCCAGTAACATGCACACTGCAAAAACCACGAAACCTATCATGTAGGCAGAAACTGTTGATGCGTTCATAATGATATAATCTTTTTGTTTTGACGGATTTATAAATGTTTGTTAGATTTCCCTGAAGAAATAGGTATAGATGACAGTGCCCTTGGGGTTGAGTTCCTGCAGCGTGTTGCGTATGGCATCGCGCAGGTTGTTGTTCTGTCCCCAGGAGAAGAGCGGGGTGAGGTTCGCTTCGGCATTGGGCATGGCCTCGTCTATGCAGACATCCACCCTGATGAGGTCGCCCGTCTGCACGCCGTTAGGCTCACCGCTGAAGTTGGGCGAGAACCTGATGCCTATCTCCGTTTCCTTTCCATTCGTATCGGCCTTGGTCTGGTCGAAGAGCTGCTGGTCAAGCTCCAGGAAGTCGCTCACTTCTCTCACCTCCACAGGATTTCCGGTATAGTCCATTTCCGGACGGAGCTTCCCGTCTTCGTCGTAGAACTCCTCTTCCTCCTTGTCGGCCTTCAGTGCGGTCTGGTACAGACTATAGGCATTGTAGTCTGCCTCCACATCTGTCACCTTGAGCGCAAGGCGGCTGATGGCATAGGAGTCGGTATTGGAAAAGTCGAAGAAGAGGTTGCGCAGCAGATGGGTGAACTTCGGCTTCACTCCCGGTTCGGCCATGGCTTTCGAGTTGGTGAGCACGTTGGCCCATACATCGCCGAGCGGATAGTATTCGGCCTTCAGCCCCTGTCCCAGCATCTGGAAGGCCATGTCCGATCCGTCTTCGGGAACAGCCGTCACTACATCGTTGCCTTCCGCGTCATGGTAGTTGCCGCCCTTGGTAGAAGAGGGATAGCGCGTCTGTGCGGTATAGGCATCGCAGGAGAGATGGAACTCCTGGTAGCCTTCCACGCCTTCCACGGTTTGCCTGATGGTATTGAGCAGTTCATGACGTTTGTTGTCGAACACGATGAAATAGAGGTGGTAGGGTATTTTCTTCTGCCCCTTGAAGTCGAACACAAAGAAAGTGATGTCGTTGCCCTGCTTGAGCCACTTCACGAAATAGCGTGTGGCAAACGCCTGGTGCTGCACATGCTTGTCGGGTGTGAACTCCTCGAAGTCGGTCACCACCAGACTGCTTTTCCCCTCACCCACCACCTTGGCAAGTGTCTTCTCGATGGGTGCCATCTGCTTGTCATAGGAGCGTGGGTCCATGATCTTGTTGTACAGTTCAGTCTGCTTGAGCTGCAAGGGCAGGATGGTGTCGGCGGCCAGCGAATAGACCTCACATCCTTCACCGGCGGTAATCTTCTGCACCACGCGGTTCAGGAACGAGGCTGCCCCGGCATTGTTCTTGTAGGCCAGCACCACCCCGTCTGACAGGTCGAAATAGGCCGACATGGCATTGCCGGCAATTTCGGCCGGGATGTCCTTGCTGAAATAGTCTCTCACTGCATCGGTCTCGCCTTGCACTGCCTTCTGGCAGCCACAGACTCCCATCACGGCAACAGCTGCCATGAAGTACAGTACCGAATGTCTCATTTTTCGTGTTACCATAACTTTTCTGTATTTTTTTATTCTTGAATTTCCGTTTGGTCTTCAAAAGCACCATCGACTCCCTCATCGAACAGGTCATCGGAAACGCCTTCCGTGAATCCCCTCACCATGCCGGCGGCTTGCTGCATGAGGTTCCTGAGCACGCCCACGCCCTTCTTGCTGGCATACCTGGCATAGCAGGCGGCATAGGCACCCTTCAGGCGGCCTATCTCCTTCAGTTCTTCCTGGGTATATTCGCCCTCATATTCCTGAAGCGCCTCGCATAGGACTTCGAACTCCGCATGCACATCGTCCCAGGCCACGTCATCGTATTGGGGCGACTCCTTCTTCACGTCTGCCACGAAACCGGACAGGTCGTCGATGGCCGACTGGCGGTTGTGGCAGGACTGCAACGCCATGGGAAGAAGAAACGCCAGGAACAGCAACAATCTTGACTTCATAAAATTATAGTTTTTGTAGTTTCTGACTAAAAGAAGTATCAGAGAAAATGGCCCAGGACGCTTGAGATAATGATGGCCAGGCCCACAATCCGGCAAAGCATGCGCAAGGCAGCTTTGTATTTCTTTTTCCTTCGCCTTGAACCTTCATAGACCAACGGTACGACAAACCAGACGACAAGCCCAACGACAATTCCAATGACCATTTCTATAAAAATTTGTATTCAGGTTTTAGTAATGACATCCACAGATTCCTGCTACGGACGGATTCGGGTGTAAAGATACAAAAAAATATATAAACAAATGTATTTTTGTGAAATAATATATCCAGACCCTGAAAAATACTCTGCTGGGGGCGTGGGTGTCTCGCCCGAACTTCTCGCCCCGTCACGCAACAAAGCATCATGGTGATATTAACCGAACTGCCATGCGATGTGCGGGCGGGACGCCCACACCCCAGCAGCATATCCGACAGTTTTTATTTCCGGGAACAGAACAGGACTCAAAAAATCAAAGTGTCAGGATTTTAACGGATTTTCTGACACTTTGATTTTCCGGGGTCTTGAAAAACAAGTGGTTTTGGAGCGGTTTTCGTGTTAATAAGTGTGAATTGTCGGTTTTTTTGCACAAAACGGAAAAATCAGTTAAGTGTTAGGGGGGAAACACTTAACTGTTTCCAGAAAATTAGTTAACTATTTTCGTCTTGGCACTTAAGTGTTTTTGAGGTAAAACTTAACTGTTTCGGGGCAAAAACTCAGGTTTTTCAGCCTGAAAACCGCGATTTTCCAGCCAAAAGTGCGGAAAAAGGGAACTGAAAACTGCACAAATCGGCGTTTTTGCGCATGAATTTAACGGATTTTATGTTAAATTCGGATGATTTTTATTAACATTTTCGACCCTCGAAAACTCACTCCATTGATTATCAACGGTTTACAAAACAGTCCTCAGGAAGCCGAATTTTCCGCTGGCGTGAAAAAATCTGCTCTCGCACGATTCTTCAGAAAAGGTCGGAAAATCAAAGTGTAAGCAAAAGTGTTAAAAAACTGACAATTTGTAAAAACGGTTTCCCAGGAAACACACCCCGAACACCACCTTAATTTAATACGCGCAACGCACGTACGTACACGAAACAAGCAGAAAAAAGACTATCGAATTGGATATTTTATCAATAAATATAAGAAATGTGATATTTTATTACACACAAATAAATTTTACTTACATATTGTAATTATTCTGCGTGTTTTCATTTCAGTTTATCGCTTTTCAAGAACGGAGAATATTTTTATCGAAAATTCAACACACATCAAATTATCATTTTGTCAGATTTTTTCTAATTTTGCAGTCACTTTGATAGGAATAAAGGAATTTATTAAACAAAATGTCAGAAAAGATGGGTTTTAACGAACAGAAAAACAGCAAAGCCGTGAACAGTGGACTGTACTCTCCGGCCTACGAGCACGATGCATGCGGTGTGGGCATGGTGGTGAACATCCACGGCAACAAAAGCCACGAACTGGTTGACAATGCACTGCGCGTGCTCGAGAACATGCGCCACAGAGGGGCCGAGGGTGCCGACAACAAGACCGGCGACGGCGCGGGCATCATGCTCCAGATTCCCCATGAATTCATATTGCTGCAAGGCATACCCGTACCCGAGAAGGGCAAATACGGCACAGGAATAGTGTTCCTGCCGAAAGAAGAGCAGCGCCAGCAGCACATCCTCTCGGTCATGATAGAGGAGATTGAGCGCGAAGGGCTGTCGCTGATGCACCTGCGCAATGTGCCCACCAACCCGGAATGCCTGGGTGAATCGGCACTGGCCAAGGAGCCGGTCATCAAACAGCTGTTCATCACAGGCGTGACCGATGACCGAGTGGAGGCATTCGAACGCACACTCTACATCATCCGCAAGAAGGTGGAGCTGCGCATATCGGACAAGGACTTCTACATCTGTTCGCTCTCATCGAAGAACATCGTGTATAAGGGCATGCTCTCCAGCCTGCAGCTCAGGCAATACTATCCCGACCTGACGAACAACTACTTTACCAGCGGACTGGCCCTGGTGCACTCGCGCTTTTCCACCAACACCTTCCCCACATGGAGTCTGGCCCAGCCCTTCAGGCTGCTGGCCCACAATGGAGAAATCAACACCATCAGGGGCAACCGCGGATGGATGAAGGCACGAGAAAGCGTGCTCTCCAGCCCGCTGCTCGGCGACATCAGGAAAATATCGCCCATCGTGCAGCCCGACATGAGCGACTCGGCATCGCTCGACAACGTGTTCGAGTTCTTTGTCATGAGCGGACTGTCACTGCCCCACGCCATGGCCGTCATGGTGCCGGAAAGCTTCAACGACAAGAACCCCATCAGCGAAGACCTCAAGGCCTTCTACGAGTACCACTCCATCCTCATGGAGCCTTGGGACGGCCCGGCCGCACTGCTCTTCAGCGACGGACGGTTTGCCGGTGGCATGCTCGACCGCAACGGCCTTCGGCCGGCACGCTACACCATCACCAAGAACAACACCATGGTGGTGGCATCGGAAGTGGGTGTCATGGACTTCGACCCCACGGAAATCGCGGAAAAAGGAAGGCTGCAGCCGGGAAAGATACTGCTCATAGACACACAGGAAGGGAAAATCTACTACGACGGCGAGATCAAGGAGCAGCTGGCACAGGCCCACCCCTACAGGCAGTGGCTCTCCACCAACCGCATACAGCTGGAGAAACTGCATAGCGGAAGACGCGTGGAAAACGGAGTGGAAGACCTGCTGCGCAAGGAAGTGATGTTCGGATTCGGCGAGGAGGATGTGGACGGAACCATCATACCCATGGCCACCAACGGCCAGGAACCCACAGCCTCCATGGGCAACGACACGCCGCTGGCCGTGCTGTCGGACAAGCCGCAGATTTTCTTCAACTACTTCCGGCAGCAGTTCGCACAGGTCACCAACCCGGCCATCGACTCCATACGCGAATCGCTGGTCATGTCGCTGACCGAATACATAGGACGCGTGGGAACAGGCATCCTGAACCCGGACGAGACCAACTGCAAGATGGTACGCCTGCCCCACCCCATACTGAACAACACGCAGCTCGACATTCTCTGCAACATACGGTACAAGGGCTTCAACACCGTGAAGCTGCCCATCCTGTTTGAATGCGCCAAAGGCGGAGAGGGACTGCGCAACGCACTCGACAGCCTCTGCAAACAGACGGAAAAAAGCGTGGACGAAGGCTACAACTACATCATCCTGACCGACCGCGACGTGGACAGCACACATGCCGCCATACCGTCGCTGCTGGCCGTGAGCGCAGTACATCACTACCTGATTTCAGTGGGAAAGCGCGTGCAGACGGCCTTGATCGTGGAGAGCGGCGAAATACGCGAGGTGATGCACGCCGCACTGCTGCTGGGCTACGGAGCATCGGCATTGTGCCCCTACATGACGTTCGCCATACTCGATGACCTGGTGAGACACGGGAAGATACAGGAAAACTACGAGACAGCGGAAGCCAACTATATCAAGGCCGTGAAGAAAGGACTGCTCAAGATCATGGCCAAGATGGGTATATCCACCATACGCTCCTACCGGGGCGCGAAGATATTCGAAAGCATCGGACTGTCGGAAAGCCTGCTGCGCAACTATTTCGGCACGGAAATATCAACGGTGGGAGGCATCGGGCTGGAAGCCATCGCACAGGATGCCATAACACTGCACGACAAGGCGTTCGACAGCAGTCTGAAAATGGACTTCCTGCCCAACTACGGACAGTTCCACTACCGCAAGGACGGCATAAAGCATGCGTGGAACCCGGAAGTGATTGCCACACTGCAGCTGGCATCACGTACAGGCAACTACAGTACGTTCAAGAAATTCTCCAGCCTGGTGGACGAAAAGGATGCACCCATATTCATACGCGACTTCTTCGATTTCAGGCGCAATCCCATAGACATCGAGAAGGTGGAGCCTGTGGAGCAGATTGTGAAGCATTTCGTGACGGGTGCAATGAGCTTCGGCGCGCTCTCGAAGGAAGCCCACGAGGCCATGGCACTGGCCATGAACAAGCTGGGAGCACGGTCCAACACAGGAGAAGGCGGCGAAGACAACGAACGCTTCCACTCGCAGGTAGATGGCATCTCGCTCTCGTCGAAGACCAAGCAGGTGGCCAGCGGACGGTTCGGCGTGACAACGGAATACCTGGTCAATGCCGAGGAAATACAGATCAAGGTGGCACAGGGTGCAAAGCCCGGAGAAGGCGGACAGCTGCCCGGCTTCAAGGTGAACGAGATCATTGCCAAGACACGCCACTCCATACCCGGCATCAGCCTCATTTCACCACCGCCACACCATGACATCTATTCTATCGAAGACCTGGCACAGCTCATCTTCGATCTGAAAAACGTGAACCCGAAAGCAGCTATCAGCGTTAAACTCGTTGCCGAAAGCGGAGTCGGCACCATCGCAGCCGGTGTGGCAAAGGCAAAAGCCGACCTCATCGTCATCTCCGGTGCCGAGGGCGGAACAGGAGCCAGTCCGGCATCAAGCATGCGCTTCGCGGGCATCTCACCCGAAATAGGACTGGCAGAGACCCAACAGACATTGCTGAAGAACGGTCTGCGCGGACAGGTCAGGCTACAGGTGGACGGACAGATAAAGACAGGAAGGGACATCATACTCATGGCCTTGCTCGGTGCCGAGGAGTTCGGCTTCGGAACCACTGCGCTCATTGTGCTGGGCTGCGTGATGATGCGCAAGTGCAACCTCAACACCTGCCCCATGGGTGTGGCCACGCAGAATCCGGAACTGAGGAAACACTTCCTCGGAAGATATGAGCATCTTGTGAACTACTTCACCTTCCTGGCACAGGAAGTGCGCGAATATCTTGCAGAGATGGGATTCACGAGCCTCAACGACATAGTGGGACACACGGAACTCATCGTGCCGAAAAAAGAAATGAAAGGCACAAAAGCCGGACAGCTTGACTTCTCGAGACTGCTGCACAAGGAAAACGGCACCTGTTCGCTCTACCACACGACTGAGCAGATGCACGCGCTCAGCGATGTGCTCGACAGGCAAATCATACGCGGCGCACAGAACGCGATAGAAAGGCAGGAAGAGGTGAACCTGGACTTCGCCATCAAGAACACCGACCGCGCCGTAGGCACAATGCTCAGTGGACTGGTGGCCACGAAATACGGAGAGAAAGGACTGCCCGACCGTACCGTCAACGTGAAATTCAAGGGCAGTGCCGGACAGAGCTTCGGTGCATTCCTCGTGAAAGGCATCGACTTCAAGCTGGAAGGTGAAGCCAACGACTACTTCGCCAAGGGACTGAGCGGCGGACGAATCGCCATCCTGCCACCAACCAGAAGCAACTTCGCCGCAGAAGAGAACATCATTGCAGGAAACACCGGACTTTACGGTGCTACAAGTGGAGAACTCTACATCAACGGCAAGGTGGGCGAACGCTTCGGAGTGCGCAACTCGGGCGCCATAGCCGTAATCGAAGGCGCAGGCGACCACTGCTGCGAATACATGACAGGCGGAAGGGTTGTCGTGCTCGGCGAAACCGGACGCAACTTCGCAGCCGGCATGTCGGGCGGCGTGGCCTACGTCTGGGACAAGCACCATAACTTCGACTACTTCTGCAACATGGACATGGTGGAAATCAACCTGGTGGAGGACAGCAACTACCGGAAGGAACTGCATGAGCTTATCCGCCAGCACTATCTCTACACCGGATCAAAACTGGCACGCACCATGCTCGACGACTGGAACCGCTACGTGGAGGATTTCATCCAGGTGGTGCCCATCGAATACAAGCGCGTACTGCAGGAAGAACAGGTGAAGAAGCTGCAACAGAAGATTGCTGACATGCAAAGGGATTATTAATTTTTTTATTTTTCAAATCAATGGGAAATCCAAAAGCATTTTTGACCATACCCCGCCAAGAGGCAGGATACAGGCCATTACACGATAGAATACATGACTTCGGCGAAGTGGAACAGACACTGAACAGCAAAGACCGGCGGACACAAGCCAGCCGCTGCATGGACTGTGGCGTACCGTTCTGCCATTGGGCATGCCCGCTGGGCAACAAACCGCCTGAGTGGAACGATGCCCTGTACAAAGGCGACTATGAACTGGCCTACCGGCTGCTGAACGACACCAATGACTTCCCGGAGTTTACCGGGAGAGTCTGTCCGGCACTCTGCGAGAAAGCCTGTGTGCTGAACCTCATGTCGCACGAACCGACCACGAACAGGGAAGACGAGGCCGCCATCACAGAAATGGCTTTCCAGGAAAACTTCGTGCGCATAGAACAACCGGTCAGGAACGGGAAGAAAGTGGCCGTCATCGGTGCCGGTCCGGCCGGACTGGTCGCTGCCAACCAGCTGAACCGAAAAGGCTACACAGTAACTGTCTTCGACCGCAACGAGGCCGCCGGAGGGCTGCTGAGATACGGCATACCGAATTTCAAGCTGAACAAGGCCATTATCGACCGGCGAATGAACATACTGGAACAGGAAGGCATTGTCTTCCGGTTCAGAGAGCACATCAATCCGGAACAGCTGCCCGAAGGATTCGATGCCTATGTCATCGCCACCGGCACACCCACTGCACGCGACCTGAACATTCCCGGCCGCGACCTCAAAGGGGTGCATTTCGCACTTGAGCTCCTGGCACAGCAGAACCGCGTACTCGCAGGCATGGAATTCAAGAAAGACGAACTGGTGAATGCCAAAGGAAAAGACGTGCTGGTCATCGGCGGAGGCGATACCGGAAGCGACTGCATCGGAACAGCCCACAGGCAGGGATGCAGAAGCGTCACACAGATAGAAATCATGCCACAGCCACCTGTAGGACCGGAAGACCCGGCCAACCCCTGGCCCAATTTCCCGCGCACTCTGAAAACGACATCTTCACATGAGGAAGGATGCACCAGAAGGTGGAACATCAACACACTGGAGTTCGTGGGCAAAGACGGTAAACTGACCGGCGTGCGCATCCAGCCCATTGAATGGAAACCTAACCCTGAAGGCGGACGACCCATCATGGAACCTGCCGGAAAGCCGGAAACCATAAAATGTGAAATGGCTCTGCTGGCCATGGGATTCCTCAAGCCACAGCAGCCGGAGTTCGCCGCCAATGTGTTCGTGGCCGGTGATGCCGCTTCAGGAGCAAGCCTGGTAGTAAGGGCCATGGCAAGCGGAAGGAAGACTGCAGCCGAAGTTGACGCATTCCTATCAAAATAATTCTTTTTTGTCAACGTAAGGCATTCAGGCAGACATCCGGCGGGATGTCTGCTTTTTCTATATGCAGGCCACGCGCTATGCAACGACCGGCATACAACAGCGAAAAGCAAAGAAAAGAAAACGAAGGCAAGGGTTCAGGCTACCTGAGCCACCAGATAGCCCATATAGGCCAGGAAAAGCAAGGTGAGCACTGCGCCCTCCCAACGGGCCACCGTGAACCGGGTATAGGAAAAGAGCCACAACAGGAGCATCGAACCAGTCATCACGGAAAGGTCGAGCATGGTGATACCGCTGATGTGCATGGGACAGACAACGCCTGTGACACCGATGATGAGCAGTATGTTGAAGACATTGCTGCCCAGCACATTGCCTATGGCTATGCCACTGTTGCCCTTGCGCGCAGCCACGATACTGGTAGCCAGTTCCGGAAGCGACGTGCCACCGGCCACGATGGTCAGTCCCACTACGGCCTCGGAAATGCCAAGCGAATAGGCTACCTGGGTAGCGTTGTCAACAAACACATTGCTGCCCACGATAAGGCCTGTCAGGCCAAACAGCAGATACACCACAGAGCGCACCACAGACAGGTCTGCCGGGACGTCCTGCTGACCGGCATGACTATTTCCCCTTTCCTCTGCCCCATCGTCCGCTACATTGCCACAGGCAGACACGGCCGGGCGTGCAGCCTTCAGGGTGGTGAACATGAAGAAAAGGAACACAACGCACAACAATGCGGCATCAGCACGCGACACTTCACCGTCGATGCACTCCAGGAACATGATAGCAGAGGCCGCCACGGCAAAGGGAATGTCTTTGCGCACAGTGGTGCGCAGGATGGTCATGGGAGCGACCATTGCAGCACAGCCCACGATGAGCATGGCGTTGAAGATATTCGAACCCACCACATTGCCCACCGCCAGGTCGGGCGTACCCTTCAGGGCCGAAACCAGACTCACACAGAATTCCGGCATGGATGTTCCCATGGCCACAATGGTAAGTCCTATCACTATCTGCGGCACCTTCATGCGTCGTGCCAGAGCCACCGCACCGTCTGTCAGGCGGTCTGCGCCCCAGAGCACCAGCAGGATGCCCAGTACAATAAACAGAATGCACTTGATTATCATCAGCGTAAGTATATTTTTGTTATCTCATCCAGACCTGTCCACTCACTGCCGATTGTCAGCGCCGTACCTGCAGAACTCCCGGAAGGCAGGGAGCACACGCCCTGTGCGGTTGTCGAACAGGCCACGGTTTATCCAGCTTTTCACCAGACTGTTCCCGCAGGCATTCTCCTCCGGAAACCACCAGAACAGCCCCTTCACGTTGTCATGGTGCTTCAGCTCCGCTACCAGTTCACGGGTAAACGCTGTCTGCCCTTCCGGTGAAATGGAATAGAATTCGGAAAACTGGTCGGGCGTAGCCCATTTGTCGTTCTCGTGCGAATAGTAGGCGGCTGTCTCCACAATCATGACCTCCTTTTCCGGGTAACGGGCAGCAATGGAGTCGAGCGTGGCACCGAGCACGGGAATGCGGTCATGCCACATGGGATAATAGCTCAGCCCTATGATGTCGTAGTCAGTGCCATGTACCTTCAGTTGGTCATAGAATTCCTTTGTCACCGGCCATTCCCCGGCCTTTTCCGTATGGATGATGAGCCGCGCCTTCGGGCATACCTCCCGACAGGCCTTCACCCCACTGCCGATCATGCTGCAGAGCACATCATAATTGTCCTTGCCGTCATGGTTCAGCCGGCCCACCGGCCAAAGCATGCCGTTGGTGATTTCGTTGCCCACCTGTATCAGTTCCGGCTCCGCCCCATCGGACACCAACCGCTGCAGCACCTGTCGCGTATAGGAGCCCACGCTATCGCAGAGAGCCTTCATACTGTGATTGGCCCAACGGGCCGGGATGAACTGCTTGCCCGGGTCGGCCCAGGTATCGGAATAGTGGAAGTCGAGCATGAACCGGAAACCAGCTTCCTTGATGCGCTTCCCGAAAGAACTCACATAGTCCAAATCCTGGCACACGCCCTCGTCCTTGTGTTCACCCGGTGCGCTGTCCGGTTCCACAAACAGGCGCACACGGATGGCATTCCAACCATTGTCCCTGAAAAACGCCAACGGCTCAACTGCATTGCCGGCACTGTCACGGTACACTGTGCCGTGCTGCTCGTAAGAGGGCAAGAGGGAAATATCGCCGCCCAGCAGAAGTTCCGGCTCCGGAACAGTGGAACACGAACCGGCCACAAGCAGTATGGCCAGCAACAGAAAGGTGCACCCCGGAAGGGACTGACGCAACCTGCGGAAGAAAAGATGATACATATATACAATATATAATAAGGTGAGACACGACCATTCCACACTCATCCGTGCAGATGGCCATGCAAAAGTAGGGCTATTTGGACGAAAAGCCAAGGAATCGGCCGTTTTTCTGCCATTTCAGGGAAACTCTGCCCCCATTCACCAGACCTGAAGACCATTCTTCAAGACACATGACTGCAAAGTCCGGAAAAGCGAACTGGAAAGTCCGTAATAGTGAAGTCCAATCTTCCAAAAACCGAAGTGCAATCTGTAGTTCACGGCGTGAACACTATATTTCACGGCGTGAACACTATATTTCACGACGTGAACACTATATTTCACGCCGTGAACTACAAATTACAGTTAAGGACTGGAAACCTTTCACTTCACTATTACGGACTTTCCAGTTCACTGTTTCCTGTTTCGCTTTCCGCTTCAAGGATGGCGGGGCAGGCGGTGTGGCGGAATGGTGGGAAAGGGAAAATTGTGTAAATGGCTGTGTACAGGAGCAGTTTACAGACACTTATATTTCATCGAACTCACGTTATCTATGTCTGTTCCGGTATCAATGAGCACCTCCTTGATGGAAACCTGGTGACCATTGTGGCATAATGCGGTCACTGTTGTCTCCCTCTGCACATCTGTATTGTCAATTGAATCCATATTCACGCTGTCTATATCCTTATCTGACGACTTTGTCCAACGCAAGCATGAGGAGATTGGACATCATAACACGGTAGCTAACCATTGCAGAATAGAAGTCGGCCTCTGCCTTGGCATATTCGGCCTCTGCCTCAAGGACGTCCTGCATGGTGAGACATGCCTGTGGAAACAAAGAAACAGATACGGAAGGACAAGGTCTTCCAGAACTTCCTCGTATCACTTTACGACAATTTCCGAACACACAGGGATGTGGCCTTCTATGCGCAACAGCAGAACCTGACACCTCGGTATTTCTCCACACTCATCCATCGCGTATCCGGGAAAACTCCCTGGCAGTGGATTTCCATGTTTGTCATCATTGAAGCCAAACGGCTGCTGGCCAGTCCTGACACCTGCATCAAGGATGTAGCCTACAGGCTCAATTTCTCTGAACGCTCCTTCTTTGGCCATTATTTCAGGCAATACACAGGCTTATCGCCCATAAAATACAAGAACATGGCGATAATGGCAGAATCAGATACACGGAAACGCGACTGAAGAACTCTTCAGGATCTCTTTCCCATAACGCAGAAAACGGAAAAGCGGCTTTTCCTGCCCATTGACAGGAGAGGCCGCTACTTGTGTGTACGGGGAATGGCCGGAAGCCTGAGCCATGAATGGCCTACTGTCCGGCTCTGTCGTCTATGTTGTCGCCCTCGGTAGGTGCCAGCACAGCCTTGAAGTCGGTGATGCCGTACCTGACCATGATGTCATACCACTGGATGAGCTTGCGGATATCACTTTCGCGCACGCGGTCACGGTCGTAGCTGGGCAGCACCTCGGCAAAGAATGCGCGGAGTTCAGCCGCTTCGGCCTTCTTGTAGCTGATTGAGCAAGGCTGTCCCTGCTCTTTTTCTGAAAGGCTCTGGAGCACCTGCCAGAGCGGTATGTCTTCGGCATCGGTGTACATGGCGATATCGGCAAGACTGGTCACACGGTCGGTGGCAAAGGCGGGCATGCGTCTGCGCTTCTCATCGAGGGTTTCAACGACCAGGTTCATCTTGCCACGGGAAACCAGGCGGTAGAGTCCCGGCTTTCCTGCTATAGAAAGAATTGTTTCCATTTGTTTGTGTACTGTTATTGTTAATGTTTATGATATAGTTTGCTGATTATTCCATCAATCTGGGGATACAGTTCGCGCGACCCGTCATTGACGATCTCGTAGTCGCTCCCTGCCCTCACCTTTTCCTGTGGCCACTGCTGGCCTATCCACTGCAAGGCCCGTCCGCGCGTCAGCCCGTCGCGCTCCATGATGCGCTTCACCCTCACTTCGAGCGGTGCGCTCACGCAGACTATGGCATCGAAGTGCACACGCCGGTGGAATCCGCTGTCGAAAAGGATTGCGCTTTCCAGCCAGGTGTAGCCAGACTGGAGAAAGTCGCGTGCCACCGCAGGATGCACCACGCCGTTGATGGCTTCCCTGTTGGCATCGGAAGCCAGCAGGAAGCGTGCCAGTTCGGCCTTCTGCAGCTGCGCGCCCGAATAGACTGCGGGTCCGGCAAGCCTGATGAGTTCGCGACGCAAGGATTCCGACTCGCGCATCAGCCGCTTTGCCGCATCATCGCAATCGTAAACGGCAATGCCACGCTCGGCCAGCAGACGGCACACGTAGGACTTTCCCGTGCCCATGCCACCCGTGAGGGCGACTATCGGCAAAGCGGAAGCCTCGGGCCTGCGGTCGTTTTCCATGCGGAACAAGGTCACTGTCCTTCCCTCCTGCTATTGTTCTATGAGGAAATCCACCTGGTTCATCTCGAGCCGTGCATTGCGGACGGTGTGAGGAGCCGTGCGCAGGTAGATGCTGCACTTGCTCGACGTGTTCCCCGCAATCTCGTTGTAGTCCACCACGGCAGAGAACTGCTCGGGCTTCACGTTCCTGAACATGCTTGCACCCACGATGAAGCGCACCTTCACATGCGAGGGAAAGGTCCTGAGCACCTTGTCCTCGGGCATGTTTATGGCCTTGATGGGCACCTCTATGCTCTCCTCCGTGAGGATGTCCGGATAGAGTGTGATGCTGACTTTCGACGGCACGGCCTTCATGCCGCGGACGGACTGCAGCTTCACCTCCCTCACAACGGTATCTTCGAAGTTGGCCACACGCAAGGCTTCGGTCTTCACCGACACTATGCTGTCCAGCAGCTGCTTTCCTGCATACACGGTGACCTTGTCCGGTTTTATGCTTGTACGTGCCAGATAGTAGTTCTTTCCGGGTATGACCGACCCTACCATTCTCACGGGCACAGTCTTCGACAATCCGTAATTGTAGTAGAAGTCGAGCTTGTCCGGCTTCACCGAGACGATTTTCGAAGAACTGTTGATGCTCTGGTAAACCATCTTCTGCACATCGGCAGCCGGTACAAGTCCATAGCCCGTGGTTTTCCCCGTATAATTGGGAAAACTGACGCGCAACGGCTTGATGCGGTCGCTGTAGAGATAGGTGGAGAGCGTGTAGCCCTTGTCGCGCAGCGTGACACGAATGGTGTCGGGGATATCTGTTGTCAGCACAACGTTCTTGGGTACACCCACAAGGCTGACAGGAATGCAGAACTCCCGTTCATAGGTTTCATTGAGTGCCATCATGAGCCAGAACACTCCGCTGAACGCCAGGAAGAACAAAAAAATCAGGAACTGCTTGTTCATCCATCCGAACAAGCAGTTCCTGATTATTGCGGGTATGCGCTCCTTCTGCATCCTCTGCTCCCGTGTTCGTCAGGCGTTAGGTGTCTGTGCGGTCACATCGGCGAAGACGTAGCTCTTGTCAACGCTCACCACGACGCCGCGCGCTATTTCCACCTCCACGATGTTGGTTGCGGTATCCACACGCTTCACCGTGCCGAAGATGCCACCGCCTATCACTACCTTCTGTCCTGCCTCCAGTGCGTTCTGGAATGCGCGGATTTCCTTCTGTTTCTTCTGCTGCGGGCGAATCATGAAAAACCACATGATGGCGAAAATGGCTACCATCATGATAATCATGCCCATGCCGCTGCCCTGCTGGGCCTGTGCGGCCAAAACGATTGTGTTCATAATCTATACTGTAATTTGGATTTGTTATTCGTTTTTATTGCTGCATGCTGACGCCGTCTGCGGTTTCCGGCTCCGGCTGTGCACCCTGCGCGGCCGGTCTGGCAGGCTGGGGCTTTCTCGACCTCGGCTCGTCCATCGACTTGAAGAGCTTTCCTGTGGCAATGAGATGCCGGGCTATGGCATCGAGCATGCCGTTGATATATCCCCCGCTCTTGGGCGTGGAGTAAAGCTTGGCCAGCTCCACATATTCGTTGATGCTCACGCTGACGGGTATGTTGGGAAAGGTGAGCATTTCGGCCAGTGCAATCTGCATGATGACCACGTCCATGTAGGCCAGTCGCGAGAAATCCCAGTTGCGCGAGGCCTCGCTCATGTACCGCTGGTACTGGTCGGCGTTGAGGATGGTGGACCGGAACAGCTTGCGTGCGAAGTCCTTGTCCTCCATGTCCTTGTATTCGGGAAGCAGTTCCTGCTTGCTGTTGCTTTTGGCGTCAAACCGCTTGATGGTCTTCAGCACGAACGTGTCCACAACCTCCTTGTCGTCATTCCAGTAGAGGCTCTTCTCCTCAAGAATGGCATCGAGGTCGTCGTTTTCCTGTATCAGTTGCTTGTAGAGTTTGCGCCACACTTCGCGGTCGGCCTCATAGGAAGTATCTTCGCTTTCGATGTAGTCCCTGTAGGCCTGACTCTGCTCAATCTGGTTGCACAGCTTCCTGACAAATTCCAAGTCATCGTCCCAGGTCATTTTCTGGGTCTCGATGAAATAATTCAGCATCTTGTTTTCCTCCAACTGTGTGGCAAACTTGTTGTAAGCGAATTTCGTTGTCGGCACCTCTGTACCCTCGCGCTCTGCGCGCTGCGTGATAATCTCTACTCTGTGGCGTTCTTCTTTCGTAACGGCAACTATCAGTTCAAGCAGGAAGTTGTATAAGTCGTACGCTTTCGACAGGCTGAACAGGAGCTCCTTCTCGGCATTGTCCATGTTCTTGTTGCCATTCTGATAGTATGCGTAGGTTAACTGGACCACCTTGATTCTAATCAACTCACGATTAATCATGATTCTCTTCTTTGTGTTTTACTTATTATTGACGCGCAAAATTACTCAAAAAACCCTTATCCTGCAAGAAAAGCGTTTCAGATTGCATGTTTTTTCGTCACAGCGTCCCCAAACCGCCGCTTTTCAGAAGGAAAACCAGGAAAACAAGATGGAAGAAGACCGGAGCGCAGGAAGGGGACCGGAAATGCAGCCCGTCCAGCGCATATCGCCTGAAAAGCCCTAAATGCCATGCAGAAGAGCATCCTGAAGCAGAGCGTCCTGAGGTCTGTGCCATCAGATGACCATACTCCATCGGAGCGTCCGGGCACAATCCTGCAGATTTTACAAAATGTCAGAATTTTAACGGTTTTGCTGACACTTTGATTTTTCGGAGTATTGAAAAACAGGCTGTTTTAGGGCGTTTTTCATGTTAATAAGTGTAAATTGTCGGTTTTTTGCACAAAACGGAAAAATTAGTTAAGTGTTAGGGGGGAAACACTTAACTGTTTCCAGAAAATTAGTTAACTATTTTCGACTTGGCACTTAAGTGTTTTTGAGGTAAAACTTAACTGTTTCAGGGAAAAAACTCAGGTTTTTCGGCCTCAAAACCGCGATTTTCCGGCCAAAAGTGTGAAAAAAGGGGGCTGAAAACTGCACAAATCGGCCAGTTTGTGCAAGAATTTAACGCATTTTAGGTTAAAATCAGGCGAATTTTATTAACACTTTCCGGTTGCAAAAATTTATCCTATTGATTATCAACGGCTTATAGAACAGCCCGCAAAAACCGAAAATTTTCGCTGGAGCGCAAAAATCCGATTCCGCCCAACTATTCAGAAACGGTCGGAAAATCAAAGTGTAAGCAAAAACGGGGAAAAAGTGACACTTTGATTTTCCTGAATTGCCACTTCTGCCGGGTAAAGTGGAAGCCTACTGGAGGACAAGACCCCGCCATTTGAACAAAAATGGCCTTTTTCCAGCAGGAAACCTTGCATAATCAGACAGAAAAGTGTACCTTTGCACCGCTTTTTTGAGCACATCTATAGATTCCGGCCCGCAACGACACCAACTGGACAACGCCCAGAGGTCACCTGGAGCAGGAAAAGTGTGATGGCGAATTAAGGCAATGTTCATCAATTATCAACAACTTAATTTAGAGTAACACATTATGAAAGAGATTAATGTAACTGGCCAGAAACGTGAAACCGTTGGCAAGAAGGCTTCAAAGCAGTTGAGAAAAGAAGGTCTGGTGCCCTGCAACCTCTACGGTGAGGCAAGGGACGGCGAGACCGGCAAACCAGTGGCCATGGCATTCGCCTGCCCGATGACCGAACTGCGCAAGATCGTTTACACTCCCCACATCTATGTAATCAACCTCATCATCGATGGCGAGAGCCACACCGCTATCCTCAAGGAACTGCAGTTCCATCCGGTGAGCGACGCACTGCTGCACGTGGACTTCCTGGAAGTGAACGACCAGAAACCCATCACCATCGGCATACCCGTGAAGCTCGTGGGTCTGGCACAGGGTGTACGCGACGGTGGACGCATGAACCTCTCCATCCGCAAGATCAACGTGAAGGCTCCCTACCAGCAGATTCCCGAGCACCTCGACATCGACGTGACCGCACTGAGGATCGGCAAGAGCATCAAGGTGGGCGAACTGAGCTTCGAGGGTCTGGAAATCGTTACCGGCAAGGAGGTTATCGTTTGCTCTATCAAGATGACACGTGCCGCCCTCTCGGCAGCCGCTTCAGCAGAAAAGGCAGAGTAAGCATACACACAGCACACACATGATGGCCGGTGGCACGCTCCACCGGCATCAGACCAATCAGAATGGACAAATATCTCATTGTAGGGTTGGGCAATCCCGGCGATGAATATGCCGGTACCCGACACAACACAGGATTCATGGTATTGGACGCTTTCGCAAAAGCGTCCAATATTGTTTTTGACGACAGGCGATACGGATTCGTGGGCGAGACCTCCATCAGAGGCCGGAAGGTGTTCCTGCTGAAACCCACCACCTACATGAACCTGAGCGGAAACGCCGTGCGCTACTGGCTGAACAAGGAAAACATAGACCAGAGCCGACTGCTCGTCGTCTCCGATGACGTATCGCTGCCACTCGGGGCTTTCCGCCTCAAGGCAAACGGCAGCAACGGCGGACACAACGGACTGGGGCACATACAGCAGCTCATAGGCCAGCAATATGCCCGGCTGCGCATGGGCATAGGACACGACTATCCACAGGGCGGGCAAATCAACTGGGTGCTGGGGAAATATGACGGGGAAGAAATGAAAACCCTGCAGCCCAGCCTGGAAACCGCTGGCGAAATCATCAGGAGCTTCGTGCTGTCCGGCATAGACGTCACCATGAACGCCTACAACAAACTGGGCAAGAAACAGGAAAAGACATGTCAAGCGAAGCCAGAATAGACAAGTGGCTCTGGGCAGCCCGCATATTCAAGACACGCTCCATTGCCGCAGATGCCTGCAAAAACGGCAGGGTGACCATAAACGGCGTGAACGTGAAACCCAGCCATACCATAAAGGCCGGAGAGACCATCAGCGTGAAGAAGCCGCCCATCACCTATTCCTTCAGGGTACTGAAAACCATTGAACAGCGCGTGGGAGCCAGACTCCTGCCCGAAATATATGAAAACGTGACCGATGCCAGGCAATACGAACTGCTTGAAATGAGCAGGATAAGCGGCTTCGTGGACCGCGCACGGGGAACGGGACGGCCTACGAAGAAAGAAAGAAGGGCACTGGATGCCTTTGCAGAACCCGTCATGTTCGGATTCGACGAGGAGGACGATGAGTACCTTGACGATGAAGACATGGACTGAACCATGCAGACAACATACAAAGCAACCCACACAACCACTCAAGGAAATATGAAGAACATAGCTGTCTTTGCTTCAGGCAACGGATCGAATTGCGAGAACATCATCAGGCACTTCTCCACACACACGGACATCGGCGTAAGCGTGGTCGTGTGCAACCGCAAAGAGGCACGCGTCATAGACAGGGCAAAAGCACTGGGCATCAACACTGTCGTACTGACAAGAACAGACTTCCAGCAGCCAAGGACTGTGCTCAGCATACTGGAACAGCACAACGTGTCCTTCATCATCCTGGCAGGATTCCTGCTCATGGTGCCCGAATACCTGGTCAATGCCTATCCCGACCGCATCCTGAACATACATCCCTCTCTCCTGCCTAAATACGGCGGGAAAGGCATGTACGGACAGCACGTCCACGATGCAGTGTATGCCAACCGTGAAAAGGAAACCGGCATCACCATCCATCTGGTCAACAATGAATGCGACGGCGGACAAGTCATTGCACAATACAGCACACCACTCACCCCGGATGACACGCCGCAAAGCATTGCGCTCAAGGTCCATGAACTGGAAATGAACCATTTTCCGGCCGTCATCGAACAATATCTCGGCAGATTCTGACTATCGCCCTGCGGCCAATGCGCGCAAGGCATCAGGTGTCAGGCGGAACACTGTCCATTCATCCATCGGGACAGCACCAAGCGAGCGGTAAAAGTCTATGCTCGGCTGGTTCCACTTCAAGCACACCCATTCCATCCGTCCGCAACCACGCTCCACAGCCGTTCTTGCCAACTGCAGGAACAGGCCTTTCCCATACCCCTTACCTCTGTATTCAGGATAGACATAAAGATCTTCAAGATATAACCCGGCACGGCCTACGAACGTGGAGAAATTAAAGAAGTAGAGCGCGAACCCCACTTCACGTCCGTTTTCCAGCACAAAAACCACTTCTGCCGTATGGCGCACAAACAGCCAATCGTCCAGCAGTTCCTCTGTGGCCACCACCTCATTCTCAAGTTTCTCATAGCGCGCTATCGACCGGATGAACTCCAGTATCAATGGCACGTCTTCTCTCATAGCCTTCCTGAACTCCATAGCACAAATTCTTATATCGTGTGAAAAAATACTGGCAATGTGAAGAACCATCCAGCCTCCACTTCAGTCGAAATCGAAGGCATCATCCATTTTCATCTCGCGTTGCCCGCCTCTCCTTCCGCGTTTGCCGCCGAGAAGATTGAGCCGGTAAGAGACATGCAGCATGGCATAGCTGTTAATGGCATTGTATTCCGTATCACTGCGTCTGTTAGCGTTGATGGAACGGCTGAAATTGCTTTGCTGTCGCAGGATATCATAAAACTGCAGCATGACCTTCAGCGGCTTTCCGCGCAGGAATCCCTGCGCTATCTGCACGTTCCATATCAACTCATCTGTATTGAGCGTCTTGTCCGTGTAGCCCCTGCGGCTATGCTCGTGGAGGTCTGTAGATATGGACATGGACCAGGGGAAGTTCACATTGACATCCAGTCCATAGGAAAATCTCCAGGTGTCGAGGTTGTTATTGGCCTGCAACATGTTCCGCGTATGCGTATATACCACATCCCCGTCGAGTTCCACGCTCAGCCATTTGTCCCTGTACGAGGCCGATAGCCTCTGGTCGTAGGCAGTGGTCTTGGTGACGTTCTTCTGCGACGAGCTGGTCCTGTCCAGTGTGACATAGCCTACATAGTGATTATAGTTCACCTGCGAATAGGCATTGATATTCCACACGTTAAGCGTGTCGATAGATGTGTTCACCATGAACCTTGCCGAAGCGTTCCAGTCGCCGTTGATGTTCTGCGGCTGCGTAGTGCGCGCACCGGTTGTCTCGTCATACGTCACCATGTTGCTGATGCTGTTCCTCACGTTCCTGTAGTTGGCACCTGTGGAAATCGTTGTCTGGTGCTTGTTGTTCAGGTAAGTATCATACTTCAGGTTCAGGTTATTGGTGAACGACGGCTTCAATCCAGGATTGCCCTTAGAAACATTCAGCGGATTGCTGTCATCCACGATGTCAAGCAATTGCGTGATATTGGGCTGTGACGTTGAACCGCGGTAGGTCATTCTCAGGTTTGTGCGTTTCGAGAACCGGTAGCGGAAATTCATTGTGGGTGCAATGTTCGTCACATTGCGTACGGTATCCACAGAGAGTCCCTGATAATCCTGTACGAAATGTGAACGCTGTGGACGCAGCATCACACCGACATTCAGATTGTACATTTTCCTTACCACACGCAATTGCAGGTCAATGTTATGCGTGTAGTTCCTGTATTCTGAATATCTGCTCAGTTCATCATCGATATAGTAATCAAACGGATTGTCAAGCCTGCCCAACAGCGAGTTCCACTGCCTGTAGCCATTCAGTATATCCTGGAACTCTTCAGGGTCTATGTCCGGAAAATCAAAAGTGGAACGGTCGCTTTTGCTGTGGTTGTACTGGAACTTATAACTCATCTGCAGGAATGTAGCTTTCATGATGGGTTCGGTATAGGTCAGTCCCACTCCGTAACCGGTGTTCCTTGAAGGAGTGAGATTAAGCCTGTTGGTCTGATAGGTGGAGTCGTTGCCGTACTGGTCCTGCACCAGAAACAGGTTGACCTTCGTTGCCGACAGGCTTTTGTTCGTGTTGTCACTGAAGCTGGTATTGGCATTCAGTGCGATATTCCTTCCCGACTGGCTCAGTTTTCTGTGCAACTGGAACGATGCTCCCCAAGAGGTGGCAGAGCCATAGCTCAATGATTTATTGTATCTGCCGTTCACGGCCAGTCCCTGTTCATGAAGCAGGGCCATGCTTTCTTCCGCCAAAGGATCCTTCACTGTCAGATAAGGGTCTTCATTGAATGTGGCCGACTGTCCGTAACGTCTTCCGTCATCATACTTATAACTAAAGTCAGGCCGGAAAGTGAGTGTTGTCAGCGTATCAGGTTTCCACTGTATTTTCAGTTTTCCGTTCCATCCGTCGTTGCGTGAATAGTTCTGGTTCACGCTGTTGGAGAATGCGCCCTTGGTGTTGACAAAGTTTTCCGATGCACTGCGCGACCAGCTGTCGCTATCTCCATGCCTCCACATGACAGAGCCATCCACCTTCAGTGTCTTTCCCTTTTCATAGTTCACGTTCAGTCCGGTCTGCTTCGAGCTGTTCAGTCCGTTCCTTCCACCTCCCGACCGACCTCTTCTGCCTCCGAATCCCATGTCGTTGGTGTTGTTGGCATTGCCCATGAACGAAAAGCGCATGCTTCCAGCAAATTTCGATGCCATGGTACGCGCTCCGTAACGGTCATGTGTGCCATATCCCACATCGGTATTCACCATTACACCCTTTCTCATGGATTTCTTGACGGTGAAGTCCAGCACCATCTGCTCCTCACCATCGTCAATGCCTGTCAACTGCGCCAGGTCGCTTTTCTCGTCGTATGCCTTTATCCTGTCCACCACCTCAGCCGGCATGTTCTTCATGACCGTCTTCGTGTCACCGCCCATGAATTCCCTGCCATCCATGAGAAACTTCTTCACCTCCTTGCCATTGACGGTAATCTTTCCACTGTCGTCTATTTTTGCCCCCGGAATGCGCTCCACTAAAGCCTCCATGGTCGATCCTTCCGGCACACGGTAGGCATCGGCATTGTAGATAAGCGTATCATCGCTCACCACCACCTTCGGGACATTGGCACTGACCGTGGTGCCCTGCAGTTCTACAGCCTCTTCCTCCAGTTCCAGCGCACCCATGTTGCGGTCTGCTGTCCTGGTGGCCAGTGCAAAGCTGCCGGCCTTGAATCCCAGGCTTGTGATTTTCAGTATAAGGCTGCTGTTTCCCGGTGCGTTCATCCTGAACGACCCGTCTTCATGCGACAGCGTTCCGGTGATGAATGTGCTGTCCTGCGCCAACAGCTGCAAAGTGGCCTTATACAACGGTTCTTTCGAGACCTTGTCCAAGACACGTCCCGAAAGAACCACTTCCTGTGCACAGACCGTCACAGTCTGGCACACGAACATATATAACATTAAACAAACAATCCTTCTCATGAGCCGCCAGCCATTCTGTCCCTACATCATGTGAGGTGGCGGGCCGCCGAAACCTCCTCTGCCCATACCTCTGTTTCCTCCGCGCGAACCGCCGGGGCCTCCAGGGCCGTCTTCCGGCCCTCTCATGCCTTGCCGGGCATTCTTTCCACCGAAGATATTGAGCCGGTAGATGACATGCACCATGGCATAGCTGTTGATGGCGTTGAACTCCGTATCATTGCGCTGCATGGCGTTGATGGTGCGGCTGAAGTTGCTTTGCTGGCCGAGGATATCATAGAACTGTATGGTCACGGTGAGCGGACTTCCCTTGAGGAACGACTGCGACAGCTGTGCATTCCATATCAGTTCATTGGTGTTCATTGACGCATCGTTATATCCTCTTCTGCTGTTCTCGTGCATGTCCGTGGCCACCCTTGTTCCCCAAGGCAGGGTCAGGTTCACCGTTCCTCCGTAGGCGAACCTCCATGTATCCAGATTGCCTTCGGCCTGCAGCTTATTGCGCGAGTGGTCATAGTTGAACGATCCGTCGAGTGCCACCTCAAGCCACTGGTTGCGGTAGCTGGTCTCGAGCCGTTCGCCCAGCGTGAGTGTCTTGGTGGCCGACTTCATGGCCTGCCGCTGCTGGTCGAGTGTCACGTATCCCACACTGTTGGTGTAGCGCACATTGGTTGAGGTGTTCACGTTCCACACTCCGGCTGTGTCTATGGCCGTGTTGTACATGAGCATGCCGTCGATGTTCCAGTTGCCGTTGATGTTTTCCGGCCTTCTGATGGTACCGCCGGTCACGTCATCATAGGTAAGCATCTGGCTGATGGAGTTTCTTGTGGTGTTGAAGTTCAGGTAGGTCATGATGGCCTGCTGCCTCTTCTCGATATAAGTATTGTAGAAGAACCGGAAGCTGTTGGTGAACGACGGTTTCAGCCCGGGATTACCCTTGGTGATGTTGAGCGGGTCGCTGTCATCGGTGATGTCGAGCAGGTCCGACATGCTGGGCTGGGCAGTAGAGCCCCTGTAGTTGATGCGCAGGTTGCTCACCTTGTTGAACCTGTAGCGGAAGTCGAGCGTCGGTGTCACGTTGACCACATTGCGTGTGGTGTCGGCATGAACGCCCTGATAGTCCTGTATGAAGTGCGATTTCTGTGGCTGCGTCATGATGCCGACATTGAAATTGTACTTTTCGCGTATCATCCTGAACATCACCTCCACCTCGTGTGTATAGTTCTTGTATTCCGAGAAGCGGCTGAGGCTCTCGTCAACATATTCGGTATAGGGATGCTCCAGCCGTGCCAGATAGCTGTCCCAGCTGCGATAGACAGGAGCCAGCCCGGCGAAGAAGTCTTCGCCCAGGTTGCTGAAGTCGTATGTCGCGCGGTCGCTCTTGCTGTAGCTGTAAGTATATTTGTAGCTGAACTGCAGGAAGGTTGACTTCCACAGCGGTTCGCTGTATGTGGTCTGCAGCGAGTAGCTCCAGTTCCTGGTAGGTGTCAGGTTGAACCGGTTGGTCTGATAGGTGGAGTCGTTGCCGTAGATGTCCTGAAGCTGGTACAGGTGCACATTGGTGAGCGAAAGGCTTCTGCTGTCGCCCTCGCTGTATGAACCGTCTGCCCTGAGGGTGATGTTACGCCCCTTTGTGCCCAGCTTGCGGTTGAGCTGGAGCATTCCCCCGTAGCGTTTGTTCTCGCTGTAGGATATACCCGACCCCACGCGGCGGTTCACCATCAGCCCTTTTTCTGCCAGTTGCCTGATGGCTTCTGCTTCCAGCGGGTCGGCGACATGCAGGTAGGGGTCTTCACTGTAGGATGCCGATGTGCTGGTATTTCGCCCGTCGGAACTTGACTGGCTGAATGTGGGGCGGAACATGATGTTGGTCATGGTATCGGGCTTCCACTCCAGCCTCATCTGCGCATTCCAGCTGTTGGAACGTGTATAGTTCTGGTTGAGGCTGTTGGAGAATGCACCCACCGTGCTCACGAAGTTTTCCGTGGAGCTTTTCGACCGTGCGTCGCCGTTGGCGTGGTTCCACCTCACGCTACCGTCCAGTTTCAGCGTCTTCCCGTCGTCGTAGTTGAAGTTGGCGCCCAGCATCTTCGTGGCGTTCAGGCCGTTGCGTCCGCGCCCGAAGCTGCCCCTTCCGCCGCCTCCGGGGAATCCCATGTCGTTGGTATTGTTGGCATTGGCGAAGACCATGGTGCGGAACTTGCTGTTGAAGTAAGCCCCCATGAGCCTTTCGGCATAGCGGCTTTCAGTACCTGCGGCCAGGTCGGCATTGCTGAACACGCCCTTGTTCATGCCTTTCTTCACGCCAAAGTCGAGCACAGTCTCCTCGTTGCCGTCGTCTATGCCGGTGACGCGCGACAGGTCGCTTTTCTCGTCATACACCTTTATTTTCTCCACGATGCTGGTGGGCAGGTTCTTGATGGCGGTCTTTGTGTCGCCGGTCATGAATTCCTTGCCGTCTATCTTCACCTTCTTCACCGTCTTTCCGTTCACGGTGATGGTGCCGTCATCCGAAATCTCCGCACCCGGTATGCGCTTCACCAGTTCTTCCACCACGGAGCCTTCGGGCGTACGGTAGGCAGCGGAGTTATAGACGAAGGTGTCTTCCTTGAGCACCACCTTCTTGGCCATTCCCGTGACAGTGGTTTCCTTGAGCATCACGGCCGATGTCTGCATCTTGACCTTGCCCATGGCCAGATTGCGCGAGCCGCTGATCTCCACACGCTTGAACTGTGTGGCATAGCCCACGCTCGACAGCTTGAGCAGGTATTTTCCGTTGTCGGGTGCCTTGAGCGAGAACAGTCCGTCGGCGTTGCTCACTGTTCCGGCCACATAGCTGCTGTCCATCTTGAGCAACTGCACAGTGGTCTGTATCATCGGTTCACTGGTCTCGCTGTCAATGACCTGTCCGGTCACCTTCTTTTCCTGGGCTTGTACCGCTGCCGCCACAATCAGGGCAAGCAGCGTCAAGATGTATTCTTTCATATCAATTATACGGTGTGGTTAAGGTGGTTTGTTTTCACACGTTTGGTTTGACGCGAAAAAAACGCAGGGGTTTAATCCTGCCCAAAGAAAAAACTTCATGAGGCATCTGGCAATATAACAATGTACGCACGCAAAGACGATTTTACAGAATGTCAGTTTTTTAACGTTTTTGCTTACACTTTGATTTTCCGGCCATTTCTGAAGAGTCGGACGAAAGCGATTTTTTGCGCGCCAGCGGAAATTTTCGGTTCTGGAAGGCTGTTTTGTAAACCGTTGATAATCAATGGGATAAATTTTCACAAACGGGAAGTGTTAACAAAAACCGCCCGATTTTAACCTAAAATCCGTTAAATTCGTGCACAAAACACACGATTTGTGCAGTTCTTAGCCCCCTTTTTCCGCACTTTTGGCCGGAAAATCACGGTTTTGAAGCCAAAAAACCTGAGTTTTTGCCCCGAAACAGTTAAGTTTTTCCCCAAAAACACTTAAGTGCCAGATCGAAAACAGTTAACTAATTTTCTGGAAACAGTTAAGTGTTTCCCCCCTAACACTTAACTGATTTTTCCGTTTTGTGCAAAAAACCGGCAATTCACACTTATTAACATGAAAATCGGCTCAAAACAGCCATTTTTCCAAGACCCTGAAAAATCAAAGTGTAAGCAAAAGTGTTAAAAAACTGACATTTTGCAAATTACCCCGATGGATTCATTACCTCAAAAAAATCCCTCAAATTACGGTTTCCTCCCCCCCGGAGGGTCAGTGCAGGTCTCATAACCCACCCCCAAACATGTGCAAACAGGGTTAAAGAAAAGAAAAAGATGTAGAAGCGAGCAGGGTTTTCGGAAAAAATGTGTAAGTTTGCACATTGAAGGTTTAGAAATACGTTAGCATTTTTTTATGAAGCAAAGCATTGTCATCGCAAGAAACATAGAAGAAGAACTGGCATTGGCTCTCTCCGAATGCGAGCACGACAGGATATTCGTGCTCACCGACCACAACACCCGGCAGAAGTGCTGGCCCCTGCTGAGCCGGTTCTACAGCCTGAAGCATGCCCAGTGCATCAGCATTGCACCTTCAGACACCCACAAGGACATCGACACACTCGTGCAGGTTTGGGAAGCCCTGCAGCAAGGGGGAGCCACACGCCACTCCTGCATCATCAACCTGGGAGGCGGCATGGTGACCGACCTGGGCGGATTTGCCGCATCCACCTTCAAGCGAGGCATGGACTTCATCAACATCCCCACTACCCTGCTTGCCATGGTCGATGCCTCGGTGGGCGGAAAGACCGGCATCAACTTCGGCGGACTGAAGAATGAAATAGGCGTGTTCAGCGACAGCCGTTTCGTCATTCTCGACACACAGTTCCTGCAGACACTCGATGCGGAAAACATACGTTCGGGCTATGCCGAAATGCTCAAGCACGGACTCATCAGCGAGGAACGCATGTGGGCACAGCTCGTGGACTTCGACCTGGCACAGCCCGACCTCCGGCTGCTGCAACAGATGGTGGGCGAATCGGTGGGCGTGAAGGAACGCATCGTGGAGGCCGACCCCCACGAGAAAGGGCTGCGCAAGGCACTCAACGTGGGGCACACCATGGGACATGCTTTCGAGTCGCTGGCCATGAAACGCGGAAAGCCCATCCTCCACGGATATGCCGTGGCCTATGGCATGGTGGGCGAACTCTACCTCAGTGCGGTGAAGGCAGGATTCCCCACCGGAAAAATGCGGCAGACGGCAACGTTCATCAACACCTACTACGGACGGCCGGACATCTCCTGCGACGACTACGGCGAGCTGATAGCACTCATGACCCACGACAAGAAGAACGTGGGCGGAACCATCAACTTCACCCTGCTCTCGGACATCGGCGGCATCAGGCTTGACCAGACCGCCACAGAAGAGGAAATCAAGGAAGCCCTGGACTTTTGCAGAGAAGGATAGAGAAGGATAAAGACATGAACATAGACAAAATACTTGAAATCAGACTAAAACAAAAAGGACTCTCTGATGTGCTGGGCATGGAATTCATGTCCACACCGGAACCGGACACCTGCATGGCACAGATGCATGTGGACGAACGCAACAGGCAGCCGTTCGGCTTCCTGAGCGGCGGCGCGACACTGGCACTGGCAGAAAACCTGGCCGGCGTAGGGTCCATGGCCCTGTGCCCGGGCAAGATATGCGTGGGCATCAACGTCAGTGGCAACCATGTGAAAGCGGTACTCGAAGGCGACACCGTGACCGCACGCGGCCGTCTGCTCCACAAGGGGAAGACCCTGCACGTGTGGCACATCGAAATCGTGAACGGACAGGAAGAGCTGATCTCCACCGTACAAGTGACCAACTTCATCCTCAACGCCAAAAAGCCATGACGGGGTTTGCCTGCTTCCGACTCCCACACGCCAACCGCTACACGGTCATCACACAGACCGAAGGCCTGCCGGCCGAGCTGAACAGCTGCGAGTCGCTGGACGGCCAGCAGGGCTTCGTGTTCGCACCGTTCACCATTTCCGAACAGTCACCCCTCATCCTCATCAGGCCCGACAGGACTGAGACCTACGAAGTGACAGCAGACACCCCCCAGGCTGAGGACGACAGCCTGATACCCTCGTTTTCCGTCACCGCCAGGCAGGAAGAACCGGGGATTCCCGACGAGCGGCGCAGATATACTATCGACTTCGCCAACTTCCATGCACAGCTGTCGTCCGGGACATTCCGGAAAATTGTCCTGGCACGCACATGCCACATCGGGTTCAAAGGCACAGCCAACGCCAGACAGCTGTTCCTGAAAGCCTGTCGCGCCTACCCGCGCATGTTCATTGCACTCGTCTCCACACCACAGACCGGGACATGGCTCATGGCCACCCCCGAAAAGCTCATAGACCAGGACGGAGACACCTGGCAGACAGTGGCACTGGCTGGGACAATGGAACTGACCGCAGAGCAGCAGGACTTCGACAACCCGCCGGGCAATGCCGACGGGAACCAGCTGCACTGGAGTGACAAGAACCGCGAGGAACAGCACCATGTGAGCACCTACATCACAGAATGCCTGGAACACTTCACAGCCGACTTCAGCAAGACAGGACCCTATACAGCAAGGGCTGGGAACCTGGTACATCTGCGCACCGACTTCCATTTCAGCCTTCCCGACAACCGCCACATCGGACAGATCGTGGCCACACTCCATCCCACTCCGGCAGTCTGCGGTCTGCCCATGCAGGAGGCACGCGCTTTCATCCTGCACAATGAGTCGGAACCGAGAGGCTATTACAGCGGATTTGCCGGTCCGCTCTCCCTTCCCATTCCCGGAACCGCCCAGCAGGACGAGACCCATCTGTACGTTTCGCTCCGCTGCATGCAGATCCTGCCACAGGAATTCGTGCTCCACGCAGGAGGAGGACTGATGCCCGGCAGCAGGGAAGAACAGGAATGGGAAGAAACGGAGGCGAAGATGAACACCATGAAAAGCCTGATTCTGCCCTAAGAAGAAAAAACATGTACAGCGATATACCACAGATCAACACGCTGACCGCACTGCTTGTGGCACACGGCATAGACAAGGCCGTGGTATGCCCGGGCTCACGCAACGCGCCCATCGTGCACAACCTGGACCACTGTCCGTCCATCAGCTGCTTTCCCGTAACCGACGAACGGTCGGCGGGCTTCTATGCGCTGGGAATGGCCCAGCAACGCGGCAAGGGCGGTGTGGCCGTGTGTGTCACCTCCGGAACAGCACTGCTCAACTTGTTGCCTGCCGTGGCCGAAGCCTATTACCAGCATGTGCCGTTTGTCGTGATTTCCGCAGACCGCCCTTCACAGTGGATAGACCAGAACGAGGGACAGACCCTGCATCAGGAAGGCGCGCTGGACAGCTATGTGAACAAGTCGGTATGTCTGCCGGAACCCCACACCGAAGAAGAGCTGTGGCACACGAACCGGCTGGTGAACGAGGCACTGATGGCCATGCAAAGAAATGGTGGCCGACCGGTGCACATCAACATTCCCGTGAGTGAACCGCTGTTCGGATTCACTTGTCCCGCCCTGCCACAGGAACGTACCATCAGACTGGCAAATACGTGCACAAGGACAGATGCCGGTGAGGTGGCACAGACGCTGCTGCATGCCCGCCGTCCAATGATTGTACTGGGTCAGTTGCCCGAAGATACACTATCCCTACCGCAGATGCAGACACTTTCCCGACACGCTGTAGTACTGGCAGAATGTATTGGCTCGGCCTACCGCTACCGCAACCTTGAGAGCGCAGTGGAAAAAGCTGGAAAAGACAGCAGGCTGTGGCCAGACCGCATCGTCTATATGGGCGGTAATTTCATCAGCAAGAGGCTCAGGCACTGGCTGCGGGCCACAGGGGCGGAAACAACATACATCAGCAGGGACGGGAAGCTGGCAGACACCTTCATGAACACCACTTCACTGCTGCCATGTGAACGGCTGGACGATTTCTGCACAGACCTGTGCCGACAACTGGAAAACAATGGGCACCGGACAGCAGAAGACCATGCACGCCCATTCATAAGCATGTGGCAAGAGCTGCAGGACAGCGCACAGCAGCAAGCCGACGGGTATGCACCGTCCGACATGGAAACACTGATGGCGAAACACACAGAAGAACTCATCGACCGCATCGGGTGCAATGTGGCAGTGCACTATGCAAACAGCACGGTGATAAGGAAAGCAGACCTTTTTGCCCGCCACTATGTATGGTGCAACCGGGGAGTGAACGGTATTGACGGCAGCATCTCGACTGCAGCCGGCTTCTCTCTGGCCTACGACGGACTGGTTGTCTGCATCACCGGCGACCTGAGTTTCTTCTATGACCAGAACGCCCTCTGGAACAGCCACCTGAAAGAGAACTTCATCGTGGTACTCATCAACAATGGAGAAGGCGGTATCTTCAGGAAACTCAACGGACTGGAAAAGAGCCCGGCTCTCGACACTTTAGTCTCTGCACCCCATCATGCCACAGCCAAGGGCATCTGCCTTCAGAACGGCATGGACCACTTCACAGTGAGGACAACCGGAGAACTGGAAAACGCCTGGGAGACAGCGTGCGCCAAAGGCCGCAAGCGTGCAGCGGTCATTGAAGCCATCATAGACAGAACCTGAAAAAGATAATATGACAAAAAGAACATGGACACCCATACCGGGATTCGACTTCAAGGAAATACGCTTTGAAGTGTACAACCATATCGCGAAAATCACCATTGACCGCCCCCGTTACCGCAATGCCTTCACACCACTGACCACATGGGAAATGAGCCAGGCATTCAGCTATTGCCGCGAGTCTCAGGACATCCGCGTGGTACTGCTCACAGGAGCCGGAGACAAGGCGTTCTGCGCCGGTGGCGACATGAATGTGAAAGGACGCGGCGGATACGTAGGCAGCGACGGAATACCACGGCTGAACGTGCTCGACGTGCAGATGCAGATACGAAGGCTGCCCAAACCTGTCATTGCCATGGTCAACGGATTTGCCATCGGCGGCGGACACGTGCTGCACGTGGTATGCGACCTGACCATCGCCTCTGAGAACGCCATCTTCGGACAGACAGGCCCAAAAGTCGGGTCTTTCGATGCCGGATTCGGCTCGTCCTATCTCGCCAGAATCGTAGGACAGAAAAAGGCACGCGAAATATGGTTCCTCTGCCGGCAATACACCGCACAGGAGGCAGAACGCATGGGGCTGGTCAACAAAGTGGTCCCGGCAGAACAGCTGGAAGACGAATGTGTGGCATGGGCGGAAACCATGATGGAACGCTCACCCCTTGCACTGCGCCTCATCAAGGCCGGGCTCAACGCCGAGCTCGACGGACAGGCCGGCATCCAGGAACTGGCCGGAGATGCCACCATGCTTTATTATACCATGGACGAAGCACAGGAAGGCGGAAAGGCTTTCCTGGAAAAACGCAAGCCCGACTTCGACAAATATCCCAAGTTCCCCTGATTTCCCGGCATGAACACTTCAGGACTGCACATTGACATCCAGGAAAAAACCTTCCATTTCAAACAACCGGCAGGAACATCACGCGGTGTCTATACAGAACGCCATTGCTTCTACCTCACACTGACAGATACATCCAGACCGGGCATCTACGGCAGAGGAGAATGTGCGCCTCTGCCCGGACTGAGCTGCGATGATGTCCCCCACTATTCCCGCACACTGGCAGAAGCCTGCAGACTGTATTGCCACACAGGCAACATTCCCTACGACATGCTGCGTCCTTACCCATCCATTCTCTTCGGAATAGAATCGGCAGTGACACAGCTCAATGCCCATGGTTCGGCCGCACTCTTCGACACTCCGTTTGCAAGGGGCGGACAGGGCATCACCATCAACGGACTGGTGTGGATGGGGACATTCGAGGCGATGGAACAGCGCATGGAGGAGAAACTCAATGCAGGATTCAGGTGCGTGAAACTGAAGATAGGAGCCATCGACTTCGCACAGGAGATGGAACTCATCAGACGCATCCGGCAACGCTTCGGTCCGGAGCGCGTGGAACTGCGCGTGGATGCCAACGGGGCTTTCTCCCCTGAAGAAGCACCTGAAAAGATGGAACAGCTCTCCCGATACGCCCTGCACTCCATAGAACAGCCCATCCGCAAGGGACAATGGGCCGACATGGCACGGCTGTGCAGGGAATCGCCATTGCCCATCGCCCTTGACGAGGAACTTATCGGCGTCAACGACCCCGCCATGAAAGCGGCATTGCTCGACTACATCCGTCCCCAGCACATCGTACTCAAGCCGTCCCTGCACGGCGGAATGAAAGGGACAACAGAATGGATTGAACTGGCACGGCAACGCAACATAGGCTCATGGATAACCAGTGCCCTGGAAAGTAACGTTGGACTGAATGCCGTTGCGCAACTGGCTGCCCACATCTACGGAAACAAACAGGAAACGGCGCAAGGGTTAGGCACCGGAATGCTGTTTACAGACAACACGCCCATGCCCATCGCTATCAGGGGAGAAAAGCTCTGGTTCGAGCCACAACTGGACACGTTCCTGACCGAATGGAACAGCCCATCGCCCACAATGACCGTCAACACCAGCGGATCGACCGGAAAGCCCAAGGCCATCTGCGTGGAGAAAAAGCGGATGGAAGCCAGCGCACAGACTACCTGCCGCTTTCTCGGACTGAAACAGGGACAGACAGCCTTGCTCTGTATGGACACCAAATACATCGCAGGGAAAATGATGATTGTCAGGGCCTTGAGCTGCGGTTTGCGCTTAGTGTGCACTCCGCCATCCGGAAGACCGCTCCGCAACATCAGCGGGCAGATAGATTTCGCCGCCATGGTGCCGCTTCAGGTGGCACATTCCCTGGAATACGCGGAAGACCGCGAAAAACTGCGCAGCATAGGCCAGCTCATCATCGGCGGAGGAGCCATCGACGAAAAGCTGGAACAGGAACTGCGCGATTTCCCCAACGCAGTATGGAGCACATACGGCATGACGGAAACACTGTCGCACATCGCCCTGCGCAGACTCAGCGGAAAGGATGCAAGCTCCTGGTACGAGCCGTTTGAAGGCATCAGCGTGGAAACCGACAGCACCGGACGACTCATCATCCGCGCGCCACAGCTACTTGACGGACAGCTGGCCACCAACGACCTGGCCGAACTGCACCCCGACGGAAGAAAGTTCCGGATTCTCGGCCGCACAGACAACATCATCTGCTCTGGCGGCGTGAAGATACAGATAGAAGAAGCAGAGCGGCTGCTACGCCCCCATCTGCACTCGCCGTTTCTCATCAGCAAGCGGAAAGACACCGCTCTGGGCGAGACCGTGGTAATGCTCCACACGGCAACCATGGACACAGCACAGGCCAGGGACATCTGCAGACAAATACTTCCACACTACTGGCAGCCACGCCACTATGTATGTGTGGAAAAAATGCCCCTCACCCCCACAGGCAAGCCCGACCGTGCAGCTGCCGAAAAGAAAGCGGCGGGAACAGACGGCTAACAAGCAGAGCGACAACGACTTACCATAACACCTGTTTCAACGGATTCCCGGAACAGGTGTTTTTTTTGCGGAATCCATGAAAACACGGGAAGACACGAATGTCCGCGTTTTAACAAATATTAATCGCGCACAGAGAAGCTGAAAACCTTTTTTTGCGTAATTTTGCACATACAAGTAAAGACGCTACACATAGAATAAAACTGCGACCCACACAAAAAACGTAAACAGACAAGTTCTGTTCCCACATCTCAAGGCAAACGTCAGCAACCCAGGGCGCAACACAAAAATGCTATCCAGGATAGATACACTCTTTTCCCAAAGCATTCTATACATTTTTTAACAACATAAAAATTATTTTTTTTAAGTGATTATGAAAACTGAAATCTTAGCAATGCTTGCTTGTGGCCTTATGTTCACCAACACAGGCTCAGCACAAGAACAGAATGACGAAAGTCTGGTCATCTTCGAGGAAAACTTCTCCAAATGCAACGGCACGGGAGGAAACGACGGCAGCTTCACTTACAACAGCGACAACGAGGACTTTTCCGACAGCCATGCCGACAACACCGGATGGACCGTGAAGAATGTCAAGGCAGCCAGCAACTGCGTGACACTGCGCACCTACAACTACTGGCTTGTAAAACAAACCGAGAGCTACATTGAAACCCCTGCAATCGACTACAGCGGGAAAGTGGTCATATCCATGAAACTGGGCGGACAGATTGGGCTCCTGGGAGATTTGTTTGACACCTCTGCCACCCTCGATGTCAGCATCAACGGGACTTCTATCGGCAAAAAAACATTCCAGCACTCACAATTCGACTATTACACATTCGAAACCTACATCAACGCCGGCGACAAGGTCAGGATGTCGCTTGACGCTCTTGTCTCCGAGCGTGTGGTGTGCGTTGACGAAGTCAAGATTCTCAAGGAGTCCATCACGATCGATGAAGCACTGGACAACAGCGCCACCATCACAGGCCACGCCGGACAGAAGACCAACGTGGAACTGAAGCGCACACTGGCCACCGACCACTGGAACACCTTCTGCGTGCCGTTTGACGTGACACAGCAGCAAGCCGACTTCATCTTCGGGAACAACACGAAGATACGCAAGTTCGAGCGTCTCGGGGGAAAAGACGGACACGACATGCAGTTCGTGGAAGTACACGAAATCAAGGCCGGCACACCTGTACTCATCTGGCCCACAACGACCACCGTGAACCCGATGTTCACGGACGTGACCATTCCAGCCGGCATCGACCCTTCCCATTGTGAGACAGCCA
This sequence comes from Prevotella sp., assembly GCA_051875605.1. GTDB lineage: Bacteria > Bacteroidota > Bacteroidia > Bacteroidales > Bacteroidaceae > Prevotella. The sequence goes on from JBJEHA010000076.1 coordinate 53,690, forward strand.
TCGACAGCTACAAGTTCGTAGGCAAATACAGTCCCTACACCATGGCCACCGACGGTACAGAGCAGTTCCTCGGCACCGGCAACTTCCTCTATGTGCCCGAAAGCACAGCCAAGGCTACTATCAAGGGCCTACGCGCCTTCTTCTACATCCCGGACAGCGACACCGGCAGCAAGGTCAGCATTGAAGGCGACGAGACCACCGGCATAGACGCGACAGAAGTCGGCATACAGCCCGCCGATGACAAGGTGTATGACCTGAACGGCAGACTCGCAGGCCACACACTTGAAGGACTGGGCAAAGGCATATACATCAAAGGCGGGAAAAAGGTAGTCGTAAGATAACACGACAGCTACGGGCATACAGCCTACAGCCCCACCCTCCTTCAACAACAAACCAAGACATACATTAATCAATCAAGACACGACAATGAAAAGAACATATTTTGCACCCGACACAACAGTGATGACAATGGAAACGCCCACACTCATGGCCACATCCTACAACAGGATAAAAGACCCCGAAGACGGGAGCACGGTGCTGACCGACAAAGACACGCAGACCGGCGATGCAGGCGATGCCTGGGCAAAGGACTGTGACCCGTGGGCCGATGACGAAAGCTGGGACATGTGGGAATAGGAAACACGAAAACACCACCATAAGACAACTGAACATGGGCTGCCTTCACCATAAGGCAGCCCATATTTTTATGTCCCTCCGCAGCGCAGCAGCACATGCAGCCCACGCACGCGCGGCCTCCGTTCGCAGCACCGGGCGGAAGCGCGGGAGGCAAAATCAGGAAAAGCGAACCGGAAAGTCCGGAAAAGCCAAGTAAAATGTTTGCGGCACTTAAGCGCAATCTCTGTTTCACGGCGTGAACACTATAGTTCACGACGTGAACACTATATTTCACGGTGTGAACACTATAGTTCACGGCGTGAAACAGAGATTGCACTTTACCCTTCCAAAGATTCCACTTCACATTTTCCGGTTTCCCGGTTCGCCTTTTCCGACTTCTCCCCGAGGTTCCAGCTGCTCCGGAGAGCCGTTCCGGCGATTTACCATATCCATGGAAGCAGAGAGCTATGCGGACATGCGGTGCACGGACGGCAATCTTGCTGCAAAACACAACATTTTCAGTTCAACAAGCCTGTTATGAAATAAAAAAATAGTAAATTTGCAGCCATAACTGAGATAACGCATTATTGAGAATGAACGTATTAGAACTAAGCGAACAGGAAATAGTCAGGCGACAGAGCCTACAGGAGCTGCGCGACATGGGCATAGACCCCTATCCCGCCGCTGAATATCCTGTGAACGCCTTTTCAACCGACATCAAGGCCGGCTTCCGCGACGAGGAAGAGCCACGGGAAGTGACGATTGCCGGACGGCTCATGAGCCGCCGCGTAATGGGCAAGGCCAGTTTTGCCGAGTTGCAGGATTCCAAAGGAAGGATCCAAGTGTACATAACACGTGACGACATCTGCCCCGAAGAGGACAAGGACCTATATAATAAGGTATTCAAACGCCTGATGGACATCGGCGACTTCATCGGCGTGCGCGGATTCGTGTTCCGCACGCAGACCGGCGAAGTGAGCGTGCACGCCAGGGAACTGACGCTGCTGTCGAAGAGCCTCAAGCCGCTGCCCATCGTGAAATACAAGGACGGCGTGGCCTACGACAAGTTCGACGACCCCGAGCTGCGCTACCGCCAGCGCTATGTGGACCTTGTGGTGAACGAAGGTGTGAAGGACACCTTCCTGCAGCGTGCCACAGTGCTGCGCACCATCCGGCGCGTGCTCGACGAGGCAGGCTATACCGAGGTGGAGACCCCGACGCTGCAGAGCATTGCCGGAGGAGCTTCGGCACGCCCGTTCATCACCCATTTCAACGCGCTCAACGTAGATATGTACATGCGCATCGCCACAGAACTTTACCTGAAGCGGCTCATCGTGGGCGGCTTCGAGGGTGTGTATGAGATAGGCAAGAACTTCCGCAACGAAGGCATGGACCGCAACCACAACCCGGAGTTCACCTGTATGGAACTATACGTGCAGTACAAGGACTATAACTGGATGATGAGCTTCACCGAGAAACTGCTCGAGACGGTCTGCATAGCCGTGAACGGTACGGCCGAGCGTGAGATTGACGGAAAGGTCATCAGCTTCAAGGCGCCCTATCGCCGTCTGCCCATCCTCGATGCCATCAAGGAGAAGACAGGCTTCGACTGCAACGGCAAGAGCGAGGACGAGATACGCGCATTCTGCAAGGAAAAAGGCATGGACATCGACGACACCATGGGCAAGGGCAAGCTCATCGACGAGCTGTTCGGAGAATTCTGTGAAGGCACGTTCATACAACCCACCTTCATCACCGACTACCCCGTGGAAATGTCGCCACTGACCAAGATGCACCGCTCCAAGCCCGGCCTCACGGAACGCTTCGAGCTGATGGTGAACGGCAAGGAGCTGGCCAACGCCTACTCGGAGCTGAACGACCCCATAGACCAGGAGGAACGCTTCATGGAGCAGATGAGACTGGCCGACAAGGGCGACGACGAGGCCATGGTCATAGACAAGGACTTCCTGCGCGCGCTGCAGTACGGCATGCCCCCGACGAGTGGCATAGGCATTGGCATAGACCGCCTGGTAATGCTCATGACCGGACAGACCACCATACAGGAAGTGCTGTTCTTCCCGCAGATGAAGCCCGAGAAACGCCTTCCGCGCAGCTCGGCCGACGAATGGAAAGCCGTGGGCGTGGAGGAGCAATGGATAGCCCTGCTCAACAAGGCCGGATACAACCTGGTGAGCGACATCAAGGACGTGAAGGCACAGAAGCTGCAGATGGATGTCTGCGGCGTGAACAAGAAATACAAGCTGGGACTGGAGAACCCGAAAGTGGAGGTGTTCCAGTGCTGGATTGACAAAGCCAACGAACACTGATTCACCATACGCGCGGATGGGCATGCCGGATGCAGCATGCGCCCGTCCGCGCCTTGTGTGTATAAAAACCATAGCAACAAATAAATCCAGGAATCTGCAATCCAGAATTATGTACAACTGCGGTAAGATTGCCATCATTGGCGGAGGAAGCTGGGCAACGGCCATCGCCAAGATCGTGATAAGCCACACACACCACATAGGGTGGTACATGCGGCGCGATGACCAGATTGAGGATTTCCGCCGCATGGGCCATAACCCCACCTATCTGACCAGCGTCCGCTTCAACCCGGGCGAGATATTCTTCTCCTCGGACATCAACAAGATTGTCGAAGCCTACGACACGCTGGTTTTCGTGACCCCTTCGCCCTATCTCAAGAACCATCTCCGCAAACTGAAGACACGCATACGCGACAAGTATATCATAACAGCCATCAAGGGCATTGTGCCCGACGAGAACCTGTCCTGTTCGGAGTATTTCCACCAGGTCTATGACGTGCCTAACGAGAACCTGGCCTGTATAGGCGGCCCCTCGCACGCAGAGGAGGTGGCACTGGAACGGCTGTCGTACCTCACCGTGGGCTGCTCGGACCTGCAGAAAGCCTCATCGTTTGCCGATGTGCTGGCATCCGAGTTCATCAAGACAAAGACCAGCAGCGATGTGATGGGCATAGAATACTCATCGGTACTGAAGAACGTGTATGCCATTGCGGCAGGAATATGCAGCGGACTGAAATACGGCGACAACTTCCAGGCTGTACTCATGGCCAATGCCGTGCAGGAGATGAACCGTTTCCTGAATGCCGTCCATCCGATAGAACGCAACGTGTATGACTCGGTCTATCTGGGCGACCTGCTCGTGACCGGCTACAGCAACTTCTCGCGCAACCGCACCTTCGGCACGATGATAGGCAAGGGCTACAGCGTGAAGAGCGCGCAGGTGGAGATGGAAATGATAGCGGAAGGCTATTTCGGCGTGAAGTGCATGAAGGAAATCAACAGACACATGCACGTGAACATGCCCATACTCGATGCCGTCTATAACATACTGTACGAACGCATATCGCCCCAGATCGAAATCAAGCTCCTCACCGACTCCTTCAGGTAGCCTCTGTCTGCCGGGGCAGCCTGCTGGCAAGAAAATGACACATAATACACAATAAACGCCTGCACCCTTCTCCTCTGCGGAAAGCTCTCCATCGGGAGAAACCGGGAGGGCAGGTCTTTTAAAAACCCTTTACAGTTATGAAGAATATAACACTTGACATCACAAAGGCTTCACAGTTCCTGAAAGCAGGGACCGTGGAAGCCTATGAACCACAGGTTAAAGCAGCACAGGAAGCTCTGGAAAACGGCACCTGTCCCGGCAACGATTTCCTGGGATGGCTGCATCTGCCTACATCGGTAACACCGGAATTCCTCGACGAGATCCAAGCCGTAGCCGACACACTCCGCGCAAAGTGCGAGGTGGTAGTGGTGGCCGGTATCGGTGGCAGCTATCTCGGCGCCAGGGCCGTGATTGAAGCACTGGGAAACAGCTTTGCATGGCTCGTCGGCGACAAGCGGAACCCGACCATACTCTTTGCCGGCAACAACATCGGCGAGGACTATCTGGCAGAACTGACCGACTATCTGAAAGGCAAGCGTTTCGGTGTAATCAACATCTCCAAATCCGGAACAACCACGGAGACTGCACTTACCTTCCGTCTGCTCAAGAAGCAATGCGAAGACCAACTGGGCAAGGAAGAAGCCAGGGAGGTCATCGTAGCCATAACAGACGCAAAGAAAGGCGCAGCACGTGCAGCTGCAACCAAGGAAGGCTACAAGACATTCGTCATTCCCGACAACGTGGGCGGACGTTTCTCCGTACTCACTCCTGTAGGATTACTGCCCATCGCCATTGCCGGATTCGATATCAAGGCACTCGTACAGGGTGCTGCCGACATGGAAAAGGCCACTTCGCCTGAAGTGCCGTTCGCAGAAAATCCCGCAGCCGTGTATGCTGCCGTCCGCAATGCGCTCTACGCACAGGCCGGAAAGAAAATCGAGATCATGGTCAACTACCAGCCTAAGCTCCACTTCATGAGCGAGTGGTGGAAACAGCTCTACGGTGAAAGCGAAGGCAAGGACGGCAAGGGCATATTCCCGGCTTCCTGCGACTTCACGACAGACCTGCACTCCATGGGACAATGGATACAGGAAGGTGAGCGCAGCATCTACGAGACCGTGATCAGTGTGGAGCAGCCCAACAGCAAGGTGCTCTTCCCGGAAGACGAGGAGAATCTGGACGGGCTGAACTTCCTGGCAGGGAAACGCGTAGATGAGGTAAACAAAATGGCAGAGCTGGGAACACGCCTGGCCCATGTGGACGGTGGCGTGCCCAATATCCGCATCAGCGTACCGCAGCTCAATGAATACTATATCGGACAGCTCATCTATTTCTTTGAAATCGGTTGTGGCATCAGCGGAAATGTGCTCGGAGTGAATCCTTTCAACCAACCGGGTGTGGAAGCCTACAAGAAGAACATGTTCGCACTGCTCGACAAACCCGGATACGAGGCTGAGAGCAAAGCCATCAAGGAAAGACTGGCCGGAGAAGAATAAGACTGGCATGTTCGATATCGCTATAAGAAAATACCTTCACAAGCACGGCTTCAGGACGTTCTGCCCTAAAGTCGTGCTTTTCGACATGGACGGCGTACTGTACAACTCCATGCCCAATCATGCCATAGCGTGGCAAAAAGCCATGAGGTCGTTCGGACTTGACATGACAGAACATGACGCATACGCCACCGAAGGACAAAGAGGCATAGACACCATACGCATCATGGCAAAGGAGCAACTGGATAAAGACATTACAGAGCAGCAGGCACAGGAGATGTATGATGAAAAGGCGCGCATATTCGGTCTGTTACCCGAAGCCCCGGTCATGGAAGGTGCAAAGGAACTTATGCAGCAAATAAAGAACAGCGGGCTACAGATAGGCATTGTCACCGGAAGCGGGCAGCGTCCGCTCATCGAAAGACTACAAAGGGACTTCGGGAACTTTGTTGACGCTGAGCACATCGTGACTGCCTACGATGTGAAACGGGGGAAACCGGCACCTGACCCCTATATCATGGGACTGAAAAAAGCAGGAAACATGAAACCATGGGAAGGTATAGTAGTGGAAAATGCACCGCTGGGTGTCTGTGCTGGCAGTTCAGCCCGTATCTTCACGGTGGGGGTGAACACTGGGCCTCTTCCCGACTGCGACCTCTGGCAGCAAGGAGCAGACATGGTATTCTCCTCAATGGCAGAACTGGACAAGAAATGGGGAAGACTGCCACAAAGCCAATATAACCAGGTCTGAGACAACACATAATCATACTTTTATTAACCATTAAACGAACAATGATGAAGAAAACGATTCTGACAATGGCTGTGGCTCTGCTACTCGCCATTAGCGCAAACGCAACAGGAGCGCAGTTTGCCGCAACCACAACTGTTCAAGGCACGACCATGCTGGACAACAACCCTGACGGCAAGGAGACCAAGGCAAAGAAAGACAAGAAATGCTGCAAGCAGAAAGATTCCGCCTGTAAAAAGGAATGCAAGAAAAACGGTAGCTGCTGCAAGAAAAACGGAAAGAAGGAATGCAAGAAAGCCTGCACCAAGGATGCTTCCTGCAAGAAAGAAAAGACCTGCAAGAATGCCTGTGGAGGCTGTGGGAAAAAGAAATAAACCTTTCAAAGGATTCTGACGTGTTGGGATATCGTACCGCAACGGCGCATGTTTCCATTCCCTAAAGGAGACAAGACCGTCCGGAACGATATCCCAATTCTTTTTTCGGCATACAAACAAACAACAGACAAAATATGGAAATGTCAAAGACAGGACTTGTACTTGAGGGAGGCGCCATGCGTGGACTGTTCTCTGCAGGGGTGATTGATGTCATGATGGAACATGGCCTCTGCTTTGACGGTGTCATCGGGGTTTCTGCCGGTGCAGCCTTTGGCTGTAACTACAAGTCACATCAACCGGGAAGGGTCTTGCGCTATAACCAACTGATGGCCCGGGACAGACGCTACAGCAGTATAGGCGCATTCATCAAGACTGGAGACCTGTTCAATTCACCCTTCTGCTATCACTATGTACCCACACATATTGATGTCTTTGACACAGCTACATACAATGCTGACCCGACAGACTTTCAGGTGGTATGCACAGATGTACTTACAGGAGGACCTGTTTACAAGAAGCTTCCATGCGCCGGGCATGAGGCTTTCGAATGGATACGTGCTTCAGCCTCCATGCCACTGGCTTCAAGAATTGTAGAAATAGGAAACTATAAACTACTGGATGGTGGAGTGGCTGACTCGATTCCCTTACAGTATTTCCAGAAAGAAGGCTACAAACGTTGCATCGTCGTGCTCACTCAACCTTTAGGATACAGGAAGAAAAAGCTCAAGGTTCTTCCACTTGTACGCATTGCCCTACGGAAATACCCCAATATGGTACATGCCATGGCACGACGCCACATCATGTACAACCGACAACTCGACTATGTAGCACAGGAAGAACAGGAAGGTCGTGCACTGGTCATACGCCCACCGTTCAAATTGCCAATAGGACATCTTTGCCATGACCCGAAACAAATGGAACAGGTTCACGAAATAGGCAGACAAACAGCACTTACATACCTGCAACAAATAAAGGATTTCCTGAAACAATGACAGGATTTCAATCCCTTACTTGTCCTTCTCCTTCAATGATCCATTTATAGGTGGTCAGTTCTTCTAAACCCATCGGGCCACGTGGCCCAAGCTTCTGCGTGCTTATTCCTATTTCCGCCCCCAATCCGAACTGTGCTCCATCGGTAAAACTAGTCGGCGCATTCCAATAGACACAGGCAGCATCGACTTGCGACTGGAAGATCCGGGCTGTAGGTTCATCCTCGGTGATGATACATTCGCTATGGCCAGAACCATAACAGGCAATATGACTGAGAGCCTCTCCTACAGTGTCAACAGTCTTGACCGACATCACATAGTCCATGTATTCAGTTGCATAAGTAACAGAAGCATCTTTCTCATCAACCAGTTCTACATTTGCTGCACTGTTTCCTTCACGTATAGCCTCGAACGCTCTCCTATCAGCATTCATTCTCACACCATGCGCCACAAGAGGCGCTATAAGGTATGGAAGGTCTGGTAGCCGTTGGCTATGCACAATAAGACAATCGAGTGCATTGCATACACTCACCCGTCGGGTCTTTGCATTCTCTACAATACGCCTGCCCATTTCCAAATTTCCAGCCTTATCAAAATAAGCATGGACTACACCTGCACCAGTCTCAATGACCGGAACCTTCGCTGTCTGCCTGACGAAACTGATCAGTTGCTTTCCTCCACGCGGAATACAGACATCCACATATCCTACTGCACTGAGCAGTTCTGCAGTGGCTTCATGGGTAGCAGGCAGCAATGTAACAATATCATGTGAAAGCCCATGCTCTTCCAGTACACGATGAATAAGGTCAACAATTGCCCTGTTCGAACAATCTGCATCACGTCCGCCCTTTAACAAGCAGACATTACCACTCTTAAAGCACAAGGAGAACACATCAAAACTTACATTCGGACGTGCTTCATAGATTATACCGACAACTCCATAGGGCACACTTACCCTACGGATTCTTAACCCATTGCAAAGGATACGTGCAGAACTGATGTGCCCCAAAGGTGAAGGCAGTTCTGCAACATGTCTCATATCCTGGGCAATGGCCTCAAGACGTTTCCCGTTGAGCAGAAGCCGGTCGTAAAGCGGATTGGCCTTATCCATACGCTGTAAGTCCGAAGCATTTGCCTCCAACAGCCTTGACTTATGCTGAATTATAGAATCGGCCAAGTCTGACAACAACTTGTTCTTCCGGTTCTCATCCAGGGTTGACAACTCATAGGTTGCCGACTTTGCCTTTTCAAAAAGAGTGCGATTAGACATTTTTCAGGAATCTGGTATGTGGAATGTTTTCCGGGTTCTCCATTAAATCAACAAGAACGTTATCCCGTCTGCCATTAGCAATAATCACATCAATGCCAGCCATCTGTGCCGACACCGCCGTTGCATATTTTGACTGCATTCCCCCTCGGCCAAATGGGCTTTTCTCCCGCATGATGTATGTGTCCAGGTTTTCACCGACAGGTACAACCGCAATCAAATGCGCCTTCGGATCTTCCGGATTACCTGTATATATGCCGTCTATATTGCTGAGCAGTATAAGCGTGTCAGCATTCATCATCCGGGCAATCAGTCCACTGAGTTCATCATTATCTGTGAACATCAGCTCAGCTACACTGACCGTGTCGTTCTCATTGACAACAGGTATTACGCCGTTTTCAAGCATTACAGCCATACATGCACGCTGGTTCTCGTACTGTTCACCAGGTTCAAAATTCTCCTTCATGGTAAGAATCTGCCCAATATGCAACCCATGTTCACGGAAAAGATCATAATACAGTCCGATCAGCTTGACCTGACCCAAAGCAGAGAACAGCTGTCTCTGCTCCACAGTGTCAAGGTCATGATTCACCATCAACTCTCCCCTACCACATGCCACGGCGCCGCTCGATACAAGGATAACCTCATAGCCGGAATGCCTGAGAATTGCCACCTGATCCACAATAGCCGACATTCTCGTCACATTGAGTTTACCGTTGGCACGCGTGAGCACGTTGCTGCCCAACTTCACGACAATCCTGCGCTTAGGAATATCCATCTTTAATCTATGCCTTGTTACTGTCCTTTTCCCTGATTTCCACGCGTCTGATTTTTCCGCTAATGGTTTTGGGAAGTTCATCTACAAATTCGATAATGCGGGGATACTTATAAGGAGCCGTCTCCCGTTTCACATGATTCTGCAGTTCCTTTACCAGTTCATCACCGGCCTTCGACTTCCATTCCTTTCCCAAGACGACAGTTGCCTTGACGACCATGCCACGGATATCGTCAGGCACACCGGTAATTGCACATTCCACTACAGCCGGATGTGTCATCAGTGCGCTTTCCACTTCAAACGGACCAATACGATAGCCACTGCTTTTTATCACATCGTCAATGCGGCCAACAAACCAGTAATAGCCATCTTCATCACGCCATGCCATATCACCGGTATAATAATAGCCATCATGCCATGCCTGTCGGGTGAGTTCCTCGTCCCGATAATATCCCTTGAACAATCCCAAAGGCTTGTCCTTACCATCAGCCTTTGTACCTGTACGGATTACAATCTGGCCTTTCTCTCCGTCTTCACAAGGTGTACCATCCGGTTTGAGCAAATCTATTTCATACTGTGCATTGGGCATTCCCATAGACCCTGGCTTTGGCTCCATCCACGGCATTGTGCCGAGCGTCATGGTCGTTTCCGTCTGTCCGAACCCCTCCATCAGCTTTATTCCCGTGAGTTCACGGAACTTGTCATAGACAGCAGCGTTCAAAGCCTCTCCTGCCGTACAGCAATAGCGAAGCGCCGACAAATCATAACGGCTGAAATCTTCACGGATAAGGAAGCGGTAAACAGTTGGAGGAGCACAGAATGACGTGACATGATATCGCTCCATTTGCCTAAGCATCTTGTCGGCGTTGAACTTTTCATGGTCAAAGACGAACACAGCTGCACCTGCAAACCACTGTCCGTAGAATTTACCCCATACGGCCTTTCCCCATCCTGTATCTGCCACCGTAAGATGAATACTGTCCTCTGCCAGATTGTGCCAGAAAACGCCCGTTGTCAAATGGCCGAGCGCATACAGATAGTCATGTGCCACCATCTTGGGTTCCCCACTCGTCCCGCTGGTAAAATACATGAGCATGGTATCACCATTATCATTCACATGCTCCGGTCTGACAAAAGCAGGAGCGTTTCCTATTTCCGCATGCCAGTCATGGAATCCTTCCGGTACTTTCGGCCCGATACTCACGAGTGTCGCCACACTGGGACTTTCCTCCATTGCGAGTCCAATCTGCTCAAGGACATAGTCTTCTCCCACGCAGATGATGGCCTTCACACTGGCCCGATTGTTCCTGTAAACAATGTCATGTTTCGTAAGCATGTGCGTAGCAGGAATTGCCACTGCCCCGATCTTGTGCAGCGCCAACATCGCCACCCACCATTCATAATGGCGCTTCAGTATGAGCATGACCATATCTCCATGGCCTATTCCCAACTGCGTGAAATAGGATGCCGCCTGATCGGTAAGTTCCTTCATCCGACCGAATGTGAACCGCAGTTCCTTGCCTTCATCATTGGTCCATATCATGGCCGTCTTTTCAGGTTGTTCGATAGCCCATGCATCCATCACATCATAGGCGAAGTTAAAATGGTCGGGAACCTTTATGTCAAGATGTTCCTTATAGTCTTCTACGGAAGCGAAACTTGTCTGAGTAAGAAATCTTTCTATCATATTCCGGAATTGTCTTAAAAAATAATTGCAAGGAATCTCACAGGTTTTCCATCCAATGCACGCATGGCATGGGGCTGTGTTGCATCAAAATAAATACTGTCGCCCTCCTCGAGCACCAGTGTCCTCTTGCCTATCGTCAGTTCAAGCCTTCCTTCGGTCACCATGTCAAATTCCTGTCCCTGGTGCGAGTTCCGCTCCGGAATCGCGTTTTCCGGCTTCGGTTCCACAAGCACCATAAACGGATCCGCATTGCGTCCCCGGAATCCGCTGGCCAGGCTCTGGTATTTATATTCCTTGCGTCGCTCCACACTCATGCCCTGCCCCTTGCGGGTGAGGAAATATGTGCTCATGTGAGGTTCCTCTCCAAAGAGCAGCACATCGAGCGGAACGTCATAATGCTTGGAGATTTTCTGCAGGTTGCTGACCGAGAGTTCCCCCTCTCCTTCTTCCATTCCCAGGTATGCCTCCAAAGTTATGCCACACAACTGTGCCATTTCCTCGGCACTGATATCAAGCACATCACGCAGCCCCTTCAGACGCTGGCCTATCTGTTTGATTGAATCTTCCATAAATAAAATTCCTTGTAGTTGTTATTTCTTCTTGAGTTGTTTCTTCAATATGTTCATTTACTGGAAAGCCCTGCCTTCAGTCCACGTATGACAGCACTTGTAAATCCGGCATGTTCCATTTCATTCAACCCCCGTATTGTCACTCCCCCGGGAGTTGTCACCTTGTCTATTTCCGCTTCCGGATGATTTCCGTTGGCCTGCAGCAGTTCCACAGCACCCTTCACCGTCTGCAATACGATTTCCTTGGCATCATCGGCGCGGAATCCTATTTCCACCCCGCCTTCCGATGCTGCACGCACATAGCGCATGGCGTAGGCTATGCCACAGGAGGCGAGTGTCGTACCGGCTGCCAGCAAGCGTTCCTCCACCACCTTGGTGCGCCCCACCCTGCAGAACAAGTCCACCAATGCAGCTGTCTGTTCTTCATTGGCATGGACAGGAGTGATGAAGGTCATCGAACTGAGTTCGGCAATCGCTGTATTGGGTATGAGCAGGAACAGTGGAGGCAGTCCCTCATCCGCCCGTTGCAGCCAGGCTTGCAGCTGATGGCCGCTGACTCCGGCCGCAACGACGGCCAGGGTCTGACTGTGGTAATCAAGTACAGCCTTTATTTCTCCCAGTACCTGTTCCACCAGCCAGGGCTTCACGAAAACCATGACGATGTCGGCATTCCGTACAGCCGACCTACTGTCCACAGCCAACTGGACTCCACTGTTCCCGAACCTGCTGCTGACGGCAGGAGAAGGGTCATAGACAGAAATGTCGGCCGGGCAAAGCCCCGACTTGATAAGTCCCTCCACAGAAGCGCCGCCCATGGCACCTGCGCCGATTACTGCTATCTTCATGACAAATTGTTTTGATTTATGATACAAAAATAGACATTTTTCTGCAAAACAAGTGCTTTTTCTGTCCTTTTGTCGCATTTTTAGCAGAAAACACGAACGCCCCACCTTGACAACTGGCAAGATGGGGCGTTTTTTCATACTGCCATGCAACAACGGCTGTTGCACACGATCATGGGAATGCTATTCTTCGGGGGTGAAATCTTCCTTACCAACTCCACAAAGCGGGCAAACCCAGTCTTCGGGCAGATCTTCAAAGGCTGTTCCCGGGGCTATGCCGTTTTCAGGATCGCCCACGGCAGGGTCATATACCCAGCCACATGTTTCGCAAACGAATTTTTCCATTGCTGTCTTCAACTATTATGTTAAACATTCCTCCTTCCGAGGCGGAGGTTGCCTGTTTCTATCCTCAGGTTTCCGGCGGGACTACTTGTGTCTCATCTGACCGATCCCAGCACCGTCTCCACCTGGTCGGCTATGCGCAGGGGACTGATTCCCGTCATACAGGCATAGTCGCCACGCTGGCATGGCTTGTTGCCGAATATGCTGCATGGTCTGCACGGCATGTCTATCTGGACGGCATTGTCTGCGCTCTGGTTCCATCCCATGAATCCGGCATAGGGATGTGTGGCTCCCCACACACTTACCACCCTGGTACCTGTAAGCGATGCCAGGTGCATGTTCGCGCTGTCCATGCTGACCATGACATCAAGATGGCTCATGAGAATGAGTTCCTGGAACAATCCGCCAAGCAGTGCCGAGGCGTTCAGGCAGTGCCTGTAGCGTCCGGCCCATTCATCAAGGACCTTCCTTTCGCTGTCACCTCCTCCGAACAGGAAGATGCGGCAGGAGGGATGGCGGCGGATAATCTCGGCTACCACCTGCTCCATCTGGCCGGGTGGATAGACCTTTCCCCTATGGGCGGCAAACGGGGCTATGCCTATCCACTGCTGGAAGGCCTTCTTCTCGCCTATCCGCTCCGGGAGCAGGCGCAGGTTGCCGCCCTCAGGGGGGAAGACGGACGTGAACTGAAGGTCCACCGGATAGCCCAGCCTGGCCAGCACATCCGCGTAGTTCTGGAAGGACGTGGACTGCTGCACGAACACCTTGTCGTCCTGTCTGACGAGTTTCCGCCTGCCACTGCGGTGCTTGTCGATATGGGCCACACGGTAGCGGTCTATATTGAACCTCATGCGCAGGTAGTTGGAGCGGAGGATGTTATGGAAATCGGCCACTGCCGTGAACTTCTTGGCAGCAAGCCGCCGGTAAAGGGCGTTCAGGCCCTTCACACCATTGTACTCGCTCTTCAGGTCGGCCTCCATGAAGCCCACGTTCGGTGCAAGCCCGTCGAAGAAGACCCTGGCGAAAGGCTTGCTCAGGACGGTGATGCGCAAGGCCGGATACTGCACGGCCAGCGCATGGACCACGGGAACGGTCATGGCGACATCGCCCATCGCCGAGAAACGCATGATGAGCAAATGGTCGGTCTTCATTTCTTGTACAGCACGGGGTTGGTGGCCGGATCGTTGTACATTTTCATCTGCCTGTACACCTTCATGTATTTCCTGCCGGCCTGTATATCGTCAAGCAGCTGGTCGATGGCCATGGAAAGGTCCACTTGCTGCTCCAGCAGCACATCGAGCTTGGCCTGGCATTTCTGCCTGTGCTCTTCGGTAGCGTCCCCGCGCTCCACCTGCTCACGCATATGGTAGATCTTGAGTGCCAGTATGGACAACCGGTCTATGGCCCATGCCGGACTTTCCGTGTTGATGCGTGCATCAGGCAGTGGCTGCACCTCGCTGTAGAGCTGGCGGAAGTAGGAGTCGATCTGCTCCACCAGATCCGTGCGGTCCTGGTTTGAACGGTCTATGCGCCTTTTCAGCGAGAGTGCCTCTACAGGGTCGATTCTCGGGTCGCGTATGATGTCCTCGAAATGCCACTGCACGGTGTCAATCCAGCATTTCAGATAAAGCCTGTTCTCTATGTCATCGCGCTCATAGGGATTGCTGATGGGCGTGTCGATGTTGTCGGTGATGTGATAGTCACGGATTGCCTGGTTGAAAATCTGGTTGCAAAGTGTTGTAAAAGACATTGTTATTAGGATTTTGTGATTAATCATTTTCCGTCACAGCGCAACGGTCCAGACCTGCCGGGGCCGTTGCGCCGTGTCTTTTTATGCAAATATAGTATAAAAGCCGGAAACATGCAAATTATCGGCCTGTTTTTGGACTTTCTTCTCCTTGCACCGGTCAGTCATGCCTGTCAGAACCCGAAGATTTCCTTGAGTTTTCCGGCCAGCTGCTCACCGCGCAGGTCGGAAGCCATGATGCGGCCTTCCTTGTCGAGCAGCAGGTTGGACGGTATGCCATTGATGCCATAGACCACCGCACCTTCCGACTTCCATCCCTTCAGGTCGGAGATGTTGGGCCAGTCCATGCCGAGCGTGGCAATGGCTGCCTTCCAGTCGGCTGCCTTCTGGTCGAACGATATGCCTACCACATTGAAGCCCTTGTCCTTGTACTTGTTGAAACAGGCCACCACATTGGGCATCTCGGCACGGCACGGGCCGCACCATGAGGCCCAGAAGTCGATGAGCACGTACTGGCCTTTTCCACACCACTCGCTCAGCTTGTGTTCCTTGCCGTCCACATCGTTCATGGCCAGGTCCGTGAACAGCTTGCCCGGCTGCTTCAGCTCCATGGACTTGAGCTGCGCCTTGGCTCCGTCCAGGAGCTTGTTGTCATGGTATGCCGTTCCCGGGGCAAGCATGGATTTCAGCTGTTCATAGGGAAAGAGGTGTGAGGCCATGCTGATGAAGAAGGCGGGTATCTGCGTGTCCGCGTTGCCCTCTACGATGGCCACCAGTTCGTCCATCTGGCACTGCTGCAGACTGTCGAACTGCTGCTCGATGGCCTTCTTGCGCTGCGCCGTCTCCTCGCCGCCGTCGGACGACAGCTGCCTGTATTCCTGATAGAGGGCAGACAGAGACTGGTTGTAGCCGTCTATCTTCCTCTGGCACTCGCGGAACTTCATGTTCTGGGCCGAGCCTTCTATCTTGCCCTCGGACAGGTCAACGGTAACAGGTGTGCCGTCATTGATGAACTGCGCCACATGATGCCCGTCGCCCACCATGAGGAAACGGTTCCCGGGCAGCATCTTCTTCATGGCGAAACGCCCTTCCTGCACAGCCACGCTGTCAATAGGATAGCCTGGCCCGGAATACCAGAGAAAGATCTTGGAAGCTCCCTCGGGAGCAGTTCCGCTGACATTCATTTCTATGTCCTGCGCCTCCACGGCCACGGCCGACAAGACGGATAAAATGGTGATGATTGCCTTACTTTTCATAATCTTCAACTTCATGTTATCCGCAAAATTACTGTTTTTAATCGGTTTACAGACCAAAAACACGCAGAATTTAGCATCAATTATACATGAAGTCCGGAAAAGCTAACCGGAAAGTCCGGAAAAGCACGCTTTTATCTTCCGGCGTGTTAACTGCAATCTGTAGTTCACGCCGTGAACACTATAGTTCACAGTGTGAACACTATAGTTCACGCCGTGAACACTATATTTCACGGCGTGAACTACAGATTGGACTTTGCTTCCCTGAAGATTTTACCTGGCTTTTACGGACTTTCCGGTTAACTGTTTCCGACTATTCCCTGCACCTGCCATGAAGTCCTGCCGTTGCTGCACAATGACAACAATCCGGGCCGGCAGCGCGATGTTCCGTTTTTTTTTCATAAATTTGCAGACCCTTTGCGGGACTCTCCCTATATTCCACCGGGAAAGCCTGAAAAGGCAGAGTGCTTGTCGAACCTCTCAAAAAACAAGAAAATGAAAAAGGAAAAACCATTCGTCAGCCTGCTGTTCATGCTTTTCAGCACGCTGTTCAGCGTTTGCCTCATTGCCGCAAACCTGCTCGAGACAAAGCAGATACAGGCAGGTCCCTTGTCGCTGACGGGCGGACTGCTCGTGTTTCCCGTTTCCTACATCATCAACGACTGCGTATGCGAGGTATGGGGATATGCCAAGGCGCGGCTACTCATCTGGACCGGATTCGCCATGAATTTCTTCTTCGTGGCCGTGGGCGCGCTGTGCGATGCCATTCCCGGTGCGCCCTACTGGAACAACGATGCCGGATTCCATGCCGTCTTCGGACTGGCGCCACGCATTGCGGCCGCATCGTTCGTGGCGTTCCTGTGCGGCTCGTTCGTCAACGCCTATGTCATGAGCCGCATGAAACTGCATTCCCAAGGCCGCCACTTCTCGCTGCGCGCCGTGCTGAGCACTGTGTTCGGGGAATCGGCCGACTCTGTCATCTTCTTTCCGCTGGCCCTCTACGGCGTTGTTCCCACCGAAGAGCTGCCGGCCCTCATGCTCTGGCAAGTGCTGCTCAAGACGCTGTATGAGGTCGTGGCACTGCCGCTGACCATCAGGATCGTGGGATGGCTGAAAAGGCACGAAGGCGAAGACGCTTTCGACACAGGCACCGACTACAACATACTGAAGATATTCAACCTCTAAGGGAGCAAACACTCAAACAAGATAAAGAACAATGGATACAAGACAAGAAGAAGGTCTGCACGCCCTGGGCAAGAAGACCGACTACCGCATGGACTATGCACCGGAAGTGCTCGAGACATTCATGAACAAGCATCCCGAAAACGACTACTGGGTGAGGTTCAACTGTCCGGAATTCACGTCCCTGTGTCCCATCACGGGACAACCCGACTTCGCGGAAATCAGGATTGCCTATATTCCGGGAGAGCGCATGGTGGAAAGCAAGAGCCTGAAGCTCTACCTCTTCAGCTTCAGGAACCACGGCGATTTCCACGAAGACTGCGTGAACATCATCATGAAGGACCTCATCAGGCTCATGCAGCCCAAATACATAGAAGTGACCGGACTGTTCACACCACGTGGAGGCATAAGCATCTGGCCATACGCCAACTATGGGCAGCCGGGTACAAAATATGAGCAGCTGGCTGAACGGCGCATGGAACGCCACGAATGAAAAAAAAAGGGACCAAGAGCAGACAGCCCTGCCCTTGGTCCCGCATATTGCCTGTATAGCCTACTTGGCTTCGTCAATGGCCTTCTGCGTCTGTTCCTCCGCTATGGCCCGCGCCTGCTTGTTCACGTCAGCAGCATTGGTATGCCTGTAGTATCCCTGCACACCCTGGCGGAAACGCAGGACAAGCGAATCGTCACGCATGAACACAAGCTCGGCCGTGTCAAGCTTCAGGCCGGCCGCCCTGCTCTCCATGCCACGCAGCTTCAGAGAGTCCTGGACCAGAATCAGCTTGCCGTTCCATATATGCCACTCCGCATAAGACGGAACGGGCGGATAGACCACCGGACTTTCCTCCTCCAGGGCGTTCACCTGCTTTACGAAGCCCACAGGATTGGCCACATTGTTGCTCTTTAGCGTAAAACCGTATTCACGCGGTATGAGGAATGTGCGTTTCATGGAATCGGGCATGTCCCTCATGATCCTGCGCTGCATGCGCTTGCTCATCTTCTCATAGTCGCGCATCTGGGGCATCACGGTATAACACCATGTGCCTTTCAGCAGTTCCAGGTTAATGACCATGTCCGCCGTCAATGTATCTTCCTGGTTCACCAGCACAGCCAGCCGGTCGCCGATCTTCAGCTTGCCGAAAATGCGCCCGTGCTGACGGGCCTCTATGATCTCGTAGCGGAGAGGGTCGCTGCAGTCGGATGGCAACAGCACCAGTACAGAGTCCGTGCAGCCTTCACAGGCCAGGCCATAGATGGTGCGGTCACCGGTCAGTTGTATCGCAGAACCGGAAGGCAACTGCCCAGCGTCCTTCTTGCTTCCGCCGCATGCAAGAAGCAAGCATGCAACAGCCATGAAAATCACCGTATTCTTCATTCTCTTGGATTTTAATGCTGCAAAATTACGGTTTTTCATTTTACAGAGCAAATCCGGCCATGTTTTTCTGCCCGAATCCCACCCGCGGCCTGTTACGGGAGCGTGGCTTGCTCACGTCGTTTCGCCCCGGCGATAAGGCAGCATGAGGACTGCGACGGAAGTGAATGCGAGGAGAACAGCAGTCGTGCCCGTGATGTCGCGCATGGCAACGAGCGTGGACTGCCTGACCACGCGGAGTGAAAGTTGGGGGACTGGCACAGCCGCATGATTGCTGACAACAGGCGGTGCAAGACGGGAGGCATAGTAGTGCTGGCGATAGTCAAGCCAATTGGAATAAACAGAAGAGCCAACGACCGGGGCAATGGCGTTGCGCATCCAGATCATGAGGAAGACAAAGGTGGCAATATAGCGCGAGGGCAGCCCCTTCATGCCAAAAGCGGCCACGAGGGAGTAGAGCATCAGCAGACCAGTGAAATTGAGAACCATAGGCAACTGAAGACGGCTTAACAGGCCCTCGGTCTGGAATTGGAAATAAAGACAGGCATTGGCAACAGCCATAAACAGGTATCCGATACAGAAAACTGTGCGGAAACGGACTCGGCAAACGACGAGTATCACGGAAACCAGAAATCCCAGGAGACAACCGAACGCAGCCCAACCACCGAGCGAGGATATCCCGATGTTGTCAGCCGAAGTGGAAAGACGTGCAAACATGCTGATGAAACCGTTGGCAGAGTTGAACAACATGGTGAGCATGAAAAGGAGCATCAACAGCATGACATTGCGATAGGTGAACACATGTAAGGGCAGGTATTCACCACAAACCGGGACAATGAGAAACACCCCGAAGGCGACAAGCATGACAACAAGGGCAATGACAATGGCTGGAGATGACAGCCAGTCGAGCGTCTTTCCGTATGTCAGGACGTATGTCATGCTGCATAGGGCAACAGCCATGAGCAACATTCCGGGCATCTTCCTCCATTCTGCCCGATAGCTGAAAGAGCGCGGTTCGTCACGCATGGTGCAGAGCACGATAATCATGGAAAGGAGCAGCAAGGCGACAACGGAAAGATAAGCATACTGCCACCTGTAGGTGTAGGCAAACCAGGCCGTGAACATGTTGCTGAGCTGTGAGATAAGAAGTATGTAGAAATAGAGCACAGGCATGAGAAACGTACGCTTGCGCTCAAGGGCATACTGCACATCGGCTGGAGGCTCTTCCTTTAAAGTGAACATGGAGAGGTTATCCATACCCGTAAGGTAAGGGGCTATGGTGAATGTGCAGTTGAGCATAGCCACAACGCGGACGAAACCCGTCAGCAAGCAGGCTGCAAAAAGCAAGGGCAGCGAAGTGGTGAAGGCGCAGACAAGATTGAGCAGGACGAGAAGTCCAAAACACCAGAGAAAGGTCTGTTTGGGCCGGCGATTCTGAAGGAAGAGCACCATAAAAGGCGGGAAGAGGCACATGCCGATACTGGTGAAGAAACTCGCTGCCTGTATATCTTCACTCCACACGCCCAGTCCACCCGCCATCTCGCTAAGGTTGTTCAGATAGGCACCACCGGAGAAGGTAGGAGGGACAAACATCAAAAGCAGGATGATGGCACCGGGAAAACGTGGAATCCAGGAATGGAATGGCGAAGGGCATCCCCTCTCTGGAGAGGAAGGATTTGAATCGGGCCGTTTCATTTCTTTGTTCTTTCTTTACCAACATCGACGCTCACTTCACACATCATTCCAGCCACTATGTGCAGGTTGGTATCTGTGGTAATGTTGTCGTTGAAATCAATACGTACAGGCACACGCTGCTGTATTTTCACGAAATTGCCCGCCGAGTTGTCCACAGGAAGGAGCGAATAACGCGAACCTGTGGCAGAGCTTATTGCTGTCACCGTACCACTGAAACGGGTATCAGGTATAGCATCAATGCAGATTTCAACAGGCTGACCTATGCGTATGCGCGAAAGCTGTGTCTCCCTGAAGTTGGCCACAATCCACTTTCGCGTGTCGGGAATGAATGTCGTTATGGTCTGTCCCGGTGCAACGAGCTGCCCTTCCTCCATTGCCCTACGACCGACGCTTCCGTCTGCAGGAGCCGTGACAACAGTATAGGAAAGGTTGAGCCGCGCCATATCGACCGCTGCCTCGGCACGCATCACGGCAGCCCTGGCATTCTCCCGGCGCTGGCTCACCTCACCTACAGCAGAGAATGCTGCCTCACGCTGCTGCTGAAGAGCTGCTACTTTCGCCTTAGCCATATCGAGTTCTGCTCTGTATTGCTCCACCAGGACTGGTGTGGATGCTTTCTTCTGAAGCAGTTTTGCATGACGGTCATAGTCGCGCTGCAGTTTTTCCACTCTCAATTCTGCCTCACGTATTGACGAACCAAAGACACTGGCATTGTTAGATGCCGTGTTCACCGATCCGGCCACTATCTTCCGTGCACTACAGGCATCTAACAGCGAGGCCTCAGCCTGACGCAGGGTTATCTGGTGTTCACGGTCGTCTATAATAAGCAGCGTATCGCCCTTGTGCACATGCTGGTGCTCAGTGAACCGTATTTCACGTATGTATCCAGCTACTCTTACATTTATCGGAGAGACATACTGCTCCACTTGTGCATCGTCAGTAGTCTCATGGCTCGTGTCGCAGAATTTCCATACCACGAGATATAGCGCAGCCACTATCAGGCTGCCGCCCACGACATTTACAATCAATTTCTTCATATTCATATTTTTAGTATCTTACCCTTCAATCTCGACATTTCCAATTCCGCCAACCTGTATTGGCAGTTGGCCTGGACGTAAGCAGACTGTGCTGTGCGCAGCTGCATCTCGTCTTGCAGCAATGCTGTCATAGAGGCTATGCCTTCCTTATATTGCTCCTCTGTAATGCTGCACATCTCTGCCGCTTGTCGCAGGCACTCTGTCTGAGCCTGTAAGATTTCCAGATTGCGCATCTGCTGAAGTGCGGCATCTGCATACTGTTTATCCAGCTGCTTTTGCAGCAGAGTGAGACTGATTGCAGCTTGTTGGGCATCAAGTCTCTGCTGTCGTATTTTCAGTTTCCTTGAGTTGGCTTCAAATATTGGTACGCGCAAGGATATGCCTACGAAACAGTTGCCATACCAATGGCCTGTATTCAGGCTCAGTTTCTCGTTGTACCCCACTCCTCCTACATAGCCTGTAAAAGAAAGCGATGGCAGATAAGCAGCTTTTGTACTTTTAATGGATTTTTCTGCAAGCTCCTTCTGCTTCTCCGCTATCCGCAACTCCGGCAGTTCCCCACTCACACCATCGCCTGAGATAAACGTCTCTCCTGAAAGTGTCTGGAAGTGTGCCTCCACCTCCAAAGCCTCATCTTCGTTCATATTCATCAAGAAGCGCAGCATGTTCAGTTGTTGTTCATGTAGCGTATGCTGTCCTGTACGTTCTGTCTTGAGCATTGTCAGATCAATGCGCACGCGCTCCAAATCTACATCCATCACCATGCCCTGATTGTAGAGAGCCTCGGTTATGGCATACAACTCCGTCATGCGGACGATGTTATCATCGGTCAGCTGTAACTGTTCGAGTGAAGCCTGTGCCAAATAATATATGCGTGCCAGTTGCAATGTCAATTCCTCGACCGCCTTTTCATATTTCAGTTGGCCGATGTTTTCCACAGTCCGTGCCACGTCAATAGCAGCAAGGATTGTCTGGTTATAGAGTGGCATGGTAAATTGTATGCCAGCCTGTGTGTTGTATTTCATGCTTCTGGTTGCCTGCCATGTCGGATTATCCGGAAAATCACTGCCAAGCAAAGTACCTGTAGTCACGTTGACGGGACATTTCAGATAGTCTGTTGTCTGTGCGAAACCGATGATTGTGGGCAACAGTTTGGCCTTGTTCTGTGATACTCCCAAACTTCCCTTTTCTTTTTCGATGCGAGTATTGTCCAGTGAGAGATTACAGGCAAGCCCTCGCTCAACACACTCTTTCAGCGTCATTGTCTGGGCTTTGGCAGTCAGTATTATGCAGCCAATAATGATTGTTGCAAGATGTCTCATTGTCACTTGAATTATAAAATCGGCTGCAAAGGTAAACAGCTTTTCAACCGCCTTTACATTCCATTTTCATGTAAGAATGTGCAATTTCCCAAATACCATATAAATCCTTGCATTTTCCTATCCTTTTTAAAGGTATTCTTATTAGTTTTGTTCCTGTAAAATGAATGCATCGATTATGAAAATAGAAGAACTCGACGCTAATTACAGTACAGTATCAGTGCACAAATATGGATTTTTCCTCTGCCTCAAAGGAACAGCACGTATATTGTTGGGCAAGGAGATTTACGAATTGTCCCCTTACAGTCTCTGTATCTACACACCAAATACATTTTTCCAGATTCTGGAAAGGAGCAGTGATTTACAAGGCATACTCGAAGAGGATGCAGTTGACGCATACTATCCTGCAGTCAGTATCATTGACATTCGAAAACGACTGCAAATTCGCCATTCACCCTGCATCATGCTGAATAGTGAGCAAACCCATAGCATTGTGCGTCTTATGAATCTGCTCAACAGCGAAAAAGAATATATTGAAGAAAACCTGATACACACTCGTCTGCTCCAGAATCTCCGCTATGCACTTTGTCTGAAAATCCTCGAACTCTATTTTCTTAACAAACCAGTGAAAGCAATGGAACTGAACCGAGAAGACACTGTACTCAATCAATTTCTCATTTCTGTCTATTCCCATTGCCATAGACAACGTACCGTACAATACTACGCTGCCGAGCAGAATCTCTCACCTTATTATTTCTCATCAATCGTGAAATCACGTAGTGGCCATACTGCATTGAAGTGGATAGAAATTGTAACACAGACTTTCGCTCGTCAGTATCTCGAATGCACAGACATGAGCATAAAACAAATCTCTGACCGCCTTAATTTTTCCGACCAATCCACTTTTTGTCGCTGGTTCCGCAAACATAAAGGCTGTACACCTATGGAGTTTAGAAAAAACAGAAAAAAATAAAAACACCATTAAAATGAAAATTGCAATATTTGGTGCCACTGGCATCGTAGGAAAAGCCATCGTCAAAGAGGCTTTAGAAAAAGGACATCAAGTCACTATCCTTACACGCAACGCACAAAAGGTGACAATCACCCACAAAAGACTGCGCGTAGTTGAAGGCCATGTAACCGACCGCCTAACCGTGCATCGCGTATTGGATGGACAGGAAGCCATAATACAGACTTTAGGTATTGGAGGAAAAGGCAATGGAAAACCCACAACTGTAGTATCGGAGGCAAACAATCTCATTATGCAAGAGATGAAAGCCATAGGCATCAGCCGGCTTATAGCCATCAGCGTAATTGGTGCAGGTGACAGTCTTTATTTCCTTCCATGGTTTTATCGCAAACTAATCATGCCACTGCTAATGAAATGGTTTCAGGCTATCATCGATGACAAGAACCGTATGGAGACCATGATTCAAACGAGCGGACTTAACTGGACCATAGTACGTTGTACTACCATTAAGGACAAACCTGCCAAAAGAAGAATCTGCTCTACATTTGATGGGAAAGGCTTGAAATTCACAATTACCGCGCCCGACATGGCACACTTCATGATATTACAGCTCACCGATAAACGTTATTTGAAAAAAACACCTACAATCAGTAATTAACCGACATTCCAGAATAACACAACACCCCATTAATGCAAAAACTGCAACACAGCCAATCGGCCATGTTGCAGTCCCCGTATCGTGTGCTGATAAACACAACGTCATAATATTACCAGTTCTGTGCGCGAACCTCGAAGTAGCTCTGTGCGTGGTTGCAAACCGGACATAGTTCCGGTGCCTGCTTGCCAATAACAAGATGCCCGCAGTTGCGGCACTGCCATATCGTATCGCCATCGCGAGAGAACACGATACCTTCCTCGATATTCTTCAGCAACTTGAGATAACGCTCTTCATGATGACGCTCCACCTCTGCTACACCACGGAACTTGGCGGCTATTTCTGTAAAGCCTTCCTCTTCAGCTTCCTTTGCCATACGGTCATACATGTTGGTCCACTCATAGTTCTCACCCTCAGCAGCAGCCTTCAAGTTGGTCATTGTATCCTGAATGGCGCCACCCTCAAGATATTTAAACCACATCTTGGCATGTTCTTTCTCGTTGTTGGCTGTCTCCTCGAAAAGAGCCGCAATCTGCTGGTAACCGTCCTTCTTGGCACGTGATGCAAAATATGAATACTTGTTTCTTGCCTGTGATTCACCTGCGAAAGCCTCCTGGAGGTTTTTCTCGGTCTTCGTTCCTTTCAGTTCTTTCATAATGTTGATGATTTTAATGTGATTCTACTTTATTGTAAGTGCTGCAAAGTTACGAAAAAACCAGAAGGTCACAAACAGAAAAAACAATTTGATTATAGATTTTTTCTATATTTCTGTTGCCAACACAGGATTTTTATTAATTTTGACAATGAAAATCTGTTATCTGACGTACAAACAGACCATTATATCTGATTTAAAATAAATAATATATAATATGACATTACAACAAATGGAATACATCGTGGCTGTCTATCGGCTACGCCATTTTGCCAAAGCTGCCGAACAATGTGGTGTGACACAGCCTACACTAAGCGCAATGATTCAGAAACTGGAGTTGGAACTGGGCATAAGAATCTTCGAGCGTTCCTCCCAACAGGTAACACCCACGCCTGTGGGTAAGCTTGTGGTAGAACAAGCATGGCGTGTACTCTCCCGGGCACGAAAAATCAAGGAAATCGTAGCAGAGGAAAGACAGTCACTTGCTGGAACTTTCCGCCTTGGAATACTCCCGACCATTGCACCGTATCTGCTGCCACGTTTCTTTCCTCAAATCACAAAAGATTACCCGGAATCTGACATTAGGGTCATGGAAATGAAAACGGAAGAATGTAAACGAGCGTTATTAAGGGGGGAAATTGATGCCGCCATACTTGTCAGCCTCGACAATATGGAAAACTTTACACAGACTACATTGTTCTTTGAGCAGTTTGTGACCTACATATCACGAGGCAACCGCCTCTTTGAACAGAAAAGCGTAAAAAGTACGGACCTGCAAAAGGAATTCCTATGGCTTCTGGACGAAGGACATTGTTTCCGTGACCAACTCGTGAAATTCTGTAATCTTAAATCAGCATGCGAAAGCAAAGCCACTTATTCATTAGGCAGCATTGAGACGTTTATGAGAATGGTCGAAAGCGGACAAGGCGTAACCTTCATTCCTGAACTTGCACTCGACCAGCTTACCCGCCAACAGCGCGAACTGGTGAGACCCTTTGCCCTACCTATACCCACACGCGAGGTCGTCATGCTCACGACCAAGAATTTCGTTCGTCAAAGCCTACTCAACATTTTAGTGGAATCCATCAGAAAGAACATTCCTCCAAGAATGCTGAAAATGAACAACACGGAACAACGTATCTGAACACAGTCCCCAAACTGTAGTTATCTTTCAACAAAACAATGTCATGACCTGACCACTTGGAAGCGGTGACAGCCACGCACATATAATTCCTCCATTACGACATCGTCCTGAATAAGCATCAAAGCCTATTCAGGACGATGTCTATTATTAAATCATTGCTGATTCTGCTTGTCTATTTCCTTGATCTTTTCTTTTACAAGCTGCAGGTCATCTTTCAGACGCTGTACTTTTCTGTTCATCTCGTCCAGCAGACTACTGCCTTTCTTGCTGCTTGCATTAAGGAAGCCAAGGTTGTTTTCATAGGTCTGGATTTCCTGCTTGAGCTGTTCGTACCGTCTCATCAAACGCGAACGTTCATTGTCTAAGGCATCCTCTCCA
This sequence comes from Prevotella sp., assembly GCA_051875605.1. Taxonomy (GTDB): domain Bacteria; phylum Bacteroidota; class Bacteroidia; order Bacteroidales; family Bacteroidaceae; genus Prevotella. Next base: position 80,227 of record JBJEHA010000076.1, read on the forward strand.
CGCTTGGCAATATTCTTGAGCTGACTTTTGAAATTGTCAAAGTTGCGACGTGCCGAACTGATATTCAGTTCCTTGTATAGCTTGTCAAGCACATCATGGTATTCCCGGTAAAGCTTATCTTTTTCCTTGAAAGGCACGTGCCCGACAGCATTATAGGCCTCTGCCAAAGCCTGTACTTTTTCCTGGATGTTCTCAGGAGCCTCTTCCACCAAAGCCTTTAACTGCTCAATGATACCACGCTTAGTTTCCAGATTCGCGCGCTCTTCATTGCGGGTACCCGCATTGGCAGCGTTACGTGCCTCGAAGAACTTATTGCAGGCTGCCAGGAAATCATTCCACAACTGGTCACCAAGCTTCTTCGGGACAACCCCGATGGTTTTCCATTCCTTCTGCAAGGCAATAAGCTTGTCGCCTGTTGATTTCCAGTCTGTACTGTCAGCCAATGCCTGTGCTTTCTCCACAAGAGTTTTTTTGCGCTCTGCATTTTCCGCGAAACGCTGTTTCATTTCTCTGAAGAAGGCAGCTTTTCTGGCAAAGAAGTCATCACATGTAGCACGGAACCGCTCGAAAATCTTGACATTCATCTTCTGGGGTGCAAAACCGATGGTCTTCCACTCATTCTGGATATCAATAATTGCCTTTGTATGCTTTTCCCAATCCGATGCGCCTTTGTTTTCTTCCTTTGCTATAGCCTCTACCTTTTCACACAATTCTGTCTTGCGTGCAAGGTTTTCCTCTTCCTTCGCACGAAGTGCCTCGAAATGCTGCTGGTGACGCTTGTTGACTACCGTTGAGGCAGCCTTGAAACGTGCCCATACCTCTTCCCGCAGGTCTTTTGCAACAGGTCCGGTTTCACGATATTGCTGATGCAGTTCCTGAAGCTGATGGAATGCACTGATGACATCAGCTTCCTCACCGAGCTTCTCGGCTGCCTCACATAGTTTCGTCTTCAGTTCCAGGTTCTTCCTGAAATCATATTCTCTCGCTTCACTGTTGAGTTTCAGCAAGTCATAAAACTGTTCTACATAAAGCTGATAGCTACGCCACAGTTCATTGGCGTTTTCCGCCGGCACAGCCTTTATTTCCTTCCACTGATGCTGGAGTTCCTTGAAAGCTGCGTATGACTTGTTGGCTTCATCGGGCGATGTCACCATTGACTTTATCTGGCTGATAATGTCGCGTTTTTTCTTGAGGTTTTCCTGTTTCTCTGCTTCCTGCTGCTGGAACAAGGCAGACCGTTTTTCGCGTATCACTCCCATTTCGGCCTTAAAGACTTCCTCGTCCTCATCAGGTGTAATCTGGTATTTTTCCGGATCACCCCCGCCATCAATATAGGCTTTCAGTTTTGCCTCGCGCTCAGCGATGTGCAGTTTATAGAAAGTGGTTTTCAGGCTGTCCAGTTCATCCTTGTCCGGGTTCTCCCCGTTGGCTACGATTTCCTTGAGTCTGTCAATCACTTCCTTCTTGCTTTTGAGCGCACGCGGTGCCTGTTCTTCCATGGGTATATCTGTGGAAACTGTTTCAGGAGCTTCATTTACTTCTTCATTGTTTTCCACTTGACTGGCCAGTTCCTCGGCATTCGTCGTTTCACCGGATTTTCCCTGTGTCAGGGCGTTTTCTTGAGAGTCCATCATGTCACTGTTTTGGTTGATGATACGGTTATCACATCATAAATATGGTGTGCAAACTTAAATAAAAAAAATGTAAATGCCTAAAAAAAAAGTGTATTTTTGGGGAAATTTCGTTTAAAGGAGCCTTTTGTGACGCAATATGACCCATGAAAGGCCGGACACGAAGAAGGAAATGAACAATGCTATTCCAAAGCCGAACTTGCTGGTTTCCATGCCGTTGATAAGATTCATGCCAAACAGTGAGGCAATGAGTGTGGGGAACATCATGATGATGGAGACCGAGGTCAGTGTACGCATCACGGTATTCATGTTGTTGTTGATGATACTGGAATAGGTATCCATCGTCGATTCGAGAATGTCTGAATAGATATGGGTGGTCTCCCTTGCCTGCGACATCTCGATGTTCACGTCCTCGATGAGGTCCGCGTCAAGTTCATCGACCTGCAGCTTGAACTTCAGTTTGGCCAGCAGCGTCTCATTGCCACGGATGGATGTGATGAAGTATGTAAGCGAATCCTGCAGGCGGCTCAGCCCGATAAGCGACTCGTTGTTCACCCCATGGTCAAGGTTGTGCTTGGCCTTTTCTATGAGCGTATTGATTTGCTTAAGCCTTTTCAGATACCACACGGCAGAAGACAGGAACAGGCGGAAAATCAAGTCCACATGGTCTGTGAAGCCGACGCCCCGTTTCTGCTGGTAGCTGACAAAGTCTATCATCATATTGGTCTCATAATAGCACACGGTGATGGTCACGTCACGCTTGTGAATGATACCCAGCGGCACTGTGGTGTACGGTGTTCTCGACCTGATTTCCTTGACGTATGGAATACGCAGGATGATGAGCATCCAGCCGTCATCGTATTCATAACGCGCACGCTCGTCGGTATCGCTGATGTCGGAAAGGAAGTAGTCGGGTATATTGAACTTGTCCTCCAGGTATTCCTGGTCTTCTTCAGTGGGACACGTCACCTGAATCCAGCAGTTGGATTCCCACTGGCTGATGGTCTTGAGGGTCGAATTGGTATTCCAGAATGTTCTCATAAGATAATCCTCCATGATTTTCAGGATGGAGCACTATCCTATGTCAAGAATGGTACTCTATCCTACAGATGAATATTTTCCGCGTGATAGTCGTCCATAAATTGTCGTTTGTTCTTTTTAGCGGTGCAAAAGTAATAAAATATTATGAAAGCCCAAAGCCAACAGGCATGGTTTTTTCAAAATCCACGGTTAAAAGCCTTTCTGCATCCCGCAGAAACGGCATGAGGCCATGCCGTAAAACAGGGAGTATTACAGCACAGCCTCACGTTCTTGTAGCAAGCATGGCATGGATTGTCCCGTGCCACCTGCAATATCATTTCACAGGAATCTCCTGGAGTGCCTTCTTGAGCAGATTCCAGAATGGCTCAACCGTGGCGATGAGACAACGTTCGCTCGTCGTATGGGGAGAGCGCATGGTCGGCCCGAACGATACCACATCGAGATGCGGATACTTGCCGAGGATAACCGAGCATTCGAGGCCGGCATGGTCCACCTGGATAATGCCGTCTTCTCCTGTCGTTTCCTTATATACGCGGAGCAGATGATGCAGGATCTCGCTGTCGGGATTGGGGTCCCAGCCTCCATAGCTGCCACTCATCACCACCTTCATGCCGGCCATGCTGAAACAGCTTTCCAGCATTGTGGCCACATAGTCCTTCATGTCCTCGCGCGAGGAGCGTGCCAGGATCTTCACGGCGGCCTTTCCGCCCTCTATGTCGATAATGGCCAGGTTGCTTGATGTCTCCACCACATCGGGATAGGCAGGAATCATGCGCACCACGCCGTCATGACAGGCATAGATGGCATCCACAAGATTGTCCTGCAGTTCCACCGGGACTTCTGTTACCGGTACAGCTATGTCTTCTGCGAAAAATTCCACGCCGCTCTCTATGCCTTTGTATTCATCCGTGAACAGTGCTTTCCACTCTTCCACCATTTCCCTGAGAGCCTCCAGGTTTTCCTTGGGCAGGGTGAGCACGGTCTCCGACTTGAAGGGGATGGCATTGCGCATGTTTCCGCCGTGCCATGTTGCCAGACGCGCATCGAGCTGGGCGATGGCCTCACGCACGAAACGCACCATGAGCTTGTTGGCATTGGCCCGTCCTTCATGGATTTCCAGTCCGGAGTGTCCTCCCTTGAGTCCCTTGAGCGTCACCTTCACGGCCACGTCTTCCGGATCGGTCTCCACCTCCTTGTAGTCTATGGTCGCTGTGACATCAATTCCTCCTGCACTTCCTATGACGAACTTGCCCCATGTCTCGGAGTCCAGGTTGAGCAGGATGTCACCGTTGAGTTCACCTTCCGGGAGGTCGTTGGCACCATACATGCCGGTTTCCTCGTCGGCAGTGACAAGTGCCTCTACCGGTCCGTGCTGGAGTGTCTTGTCTTCCATGACTGCCATGATGGCCGCCACGCCCATACCGTTGTCTGCTCCCAACGTGGTGCCACGCGCCTTCACCCATTCGCCGTCAATCCACGGTTCTATGGGGTCGTTTTCAAAGTCATGGCTGCTTTCAGGCGACTTCTGCGGCACCATGTCCATGTGGGCCTGCAGAATCACCCCTTTGCGGTTTTCCATGCCGGGCGATGCGGGCTTGCGCATGACGATGTTTCCGGCAGTGTCCTTGAAGGCCTCGACACCTGCCTGACGGGCAAAGTCGAGCAGGAACTGCTGTATTTTCTCTAAATGTCCCGACGGGCGGGGCACCTGTGTCAGGGCATAGAAATTGCGCCATACACACTGCGGATTCAAGTTTCTGATTTCACTCATTGTCATTATGGTTTTGGTTAGAACAAATGTCATTTCCGGCTGTCCCGCGCGGGGCGGTAAAAGTGAGTGCCATCCACGCCGCTATGCCCAGTGCCACGATGAGCAGGGTCTGCACGGAGTGGACAATCAGCACAAAGTAGAGCGCATCGTCGGCTGCCACGCCATAGAGAATAAGCATGGTCTTCACTGCAAAATGCCAAGGGCCTGCACCGTTGGGCGTAGGCACAATCACAGCCATGCTGCCCACGATGAATGTCACCAGAGCGCAGTCGGATCCCAGATGCGCGGTTGACTCGAAGCAGAAGAACGTGAGGTAGTAATGCAGGAAATAGCTCAGCCATATACCTACAGTGAAAAGCAGGAAGAGCTGCTTGTCCTTGACCTGCTTCAGCGACACCACTCCCTGCCATATTCCACCGATAGTGGCTTTCACCTTATTATATATAGACAGGTGGCGGAACAGCAAACACAGCAGCAATACGGCAGCAAGGGCACAAACGAGGGTGACAATGTAGCCGGTCTGCGTGAACGAGGCCAGAAGGGCATCCAGCCTCATGCCTGTACGGTTGAAGAACGTGTCGAACACGGTGAACTGTGAGCATACAGTCAGCACACAGATGAGGAGCAGGAGAAGCGAGTCTATGGCGCGCTCCGTCACCACTGTGCCTATGGCCTTAGGGAAAGACACCCCGTCATAGCGTTTCAGCACGCCGCAACGGGCAAACTCCCCTACACGCGGTATGACCAGACTGACTGCGTAGGACAGGAAAATGGCATTTACCGATGTCGCCGCCCTCACCTTCTCGCCGATTGGCTCAAGCGTCTGTCTCCACCGCCAGCCACGGAAGGCCTGAGCGAGAATGCCGAAAGGAAAGGACAGGAGCATCCACGTCCAGTCCATATCGTGCAGCAGGACATGCTCCACCTTACCGAAATCAAAGTCGCGGTACATCCAGTAGAGTATGCCACCGCCGAGCGACAGCGGCAACAGGACCTTCACGATGCTTCTCATTACTGTATGTCGTTCCAATGGAATGCCTGTTATATGTTTTGATAGATGCAAACTTACACAAAATATCCGGAACAAACGAATAAAAAGGAAGAAATGGCATGAAAAGGAAGAGCAGAGAAGGGATTTTGCGGGTGTGCACCAGCCTGCCACAGCCATGCAGGAGGATGGGGAAAAGGCCGGACTGACGGATGCTTCAGAAGGAAACCGGAAATGGCGAAGAGAAAAGTCCGGAAATGCGAAGTGAAAAGTCTCCATGTCTTAACCGCAATCTCTGTTTCACGGCGTGAACACTATATTCCACGGCGTGAACACTATATTTCACGGCGTGAACACTATATTTCACGGCGTGAACTACAGTTTTCAGTACAGACAATTCGGTTTTCCGGTTCGCTTTCCGGAACTTTACGCTTCACTGTTCCGGACTTTCTGCTGAAGTCGCGGCCCCCGGCACTGCGCACCCTGTCCTGTTCCGCCCCGTCCGGTCCTGTTCCAGGGTCAGGAGTTCCTGATTCCGGTGCAGGGGACAATGTGGTGTAAAGGGCGGATTGTTGACGTGCGTCAAAAAATATATGGTCTGAAACGGGTTTTCTTGCGTATTGTTTGCGCGCACAGCAGCCAATGGCTAAATTTGCACCGTCAAAAGGACAGACATGCTGAGGGCCGCAAGGCATCACACTGCGCGACCATAGGCACGCCGCCTGCAGACAAAGGATAACAATTAAACATTTAAAGGTAAAAAGATTATGGTAGCATTGTTTTCATTTGCCGTTGTTGCAATCATGATTGCACAGGCAGTAAATCTGGGCAACAAGATCAACCTCAACAAGTAAGGCTGATGCCCTCTCTCAGGAGAGAAAGTGTTTTTTAGACGTTATGATAGTGAAAAGTGGCGGGTCTGCAAGTCAGGCTCGCCTCTTTTCGTCTTTGCGGGTATAGCCCATGCCGCATCTGCCTGCTTTTCCCGCCCGACAGCCAGCCGCGTCTGCGGCATGCGGCGTTGGGTGACGGGGCCGATACAGGAGGACGGGCTGCACACCCCTGTCAAGAAGGTCTGTGCAGCCCGTCCGTCATGTTCTGTCAGTTCGGGGAAGGAGGTCAGTTTGTCTGGACAGCGAATCCTCCGCCCGGAGCCAGATGGATGTCCAGTTTCCCGTTTTCCGGTACGCTCACCTCTGCCTTCCGGTAGTCGCGTGCATTGCGGTGGGCGTTGACCCCGTCGCGGAAGACGGTCATCGGTGTGCCGGCTTTCAGGCCGAGTGCAGAGAGGTCGATGGTGAGGTCACGCGGTGTCCAGTTGGTGATGCCTCCGATGTACCACACATTGCCCTTGCGCCGTGCCGTGACGATATACTGCCCGATTTCCGCACACAGCACGCGTGTCTCGTCCCAGGCTGTGGGCACACCTGCTATGAACGAGGTGCATTCCGGCTCATTCATGTAGTTGCCCGGTGCATCGCAGAGCATGTTGAGCGGCGAGTCGAAGATCATGTAGAGGGCCAGCTGCCGGCACCTTGTGCCCTGGCTCATGGGTTCGGAATAGCAGTTGCGGTAGCTGGTCTGCGTGCCGTTGAGCATGGCTCCCTGCGTGTAGTCCATGGGTCCTGCAAGCTGGCGCAGGAAAGGAAGCTGCGTGTCGTAGGTCACCTGGTCCACGCTGATGGGCGACCACTTCATCTGCTCCAGTCCATGCACGCCCTCCACGTTGAGCACGTTGGGATAGGTCCTGTTGATGCCTGCAGGCTTGTAGGAGCCATGGTAGTCGAGCAGCAGATGGTAGCGGGCGCAAAGCTCGGCGGCCTTGTACTGGAAGTCGGTCATGAGCTGGTCGTCACGGTCCAGGAAATCCACCTTGAAACCCTTGACACCCATGTCGGCATAGTGGCGGCACACATTCTCCATGTCGCGGTGGAAGGCATAGAAGCTGGCCCAGAGAATGATGCCCACATTCCTGGACTTCCCGTAGGAGATGATTTCCTCAAGGTCGATCTCCGGCACCACCTGCATGAGGTCGCCGGGTTCTGACACACTCCATCCCTCGTCAAGGATGACGTACTCTATGCCTTCGCGCGATGCGAAGTCGATATAGAACTTATAGGTTCCGGTATTCGGCCCGGTGATGCAGTCGGCTCCTGTGGTGTTCCAGTCGTTCCACCAGTCCCATGCCACCTTTCCGGGCTTGATCCACGAAGTGTCGGCAATGCGCGAAGGCTCTGCAAGCAGATAGCTGATGTTGCAGTTGGCCAGGTCTGCATCGTGCGTGGTGACTACGGCTACACGCCAGGGCAGCGTGCGCGGTCCGCTGATGGCCGCGATGTAGTCCTCGTGTGCCCTGACCTGCAGTTCCAGCCCGCGGAAGCCGCCACGCTCCATGCGCGCAGGATAGGGAGCGAAGACGCCCTTGAGCACGGGTTCGCCGGTAGCCACCAGATACATGCCGGGATAGTTTTCTATGTTCACCTCGGTGATGCTGACACGTGTGGTGCCCTCGACGGTGGCCTGCAAGGGCAGGAACATGAGCCTGCGGGGATTGAGCGACTCGACAGGCTCGATGGTGTAGGTGTTCTCAAAGGAATTGTTGAACTGGCTTTCAAAAATGCCGTCCTCTCCTGCCTTGACATAGGGGGCGGTTACGCTGACATTGGCATCGAAACAGTATTCAACTGTTTCGCCCTTTACATGGAAAGGCTTACTGAGATGGTTGACAAAGCGGTAGGCCACAGCATCGTTGTAGGCCCGGAACTCCACATCGTAGCCGCCCTTGAACTTCAGGGTAAGCTCGTTGTGGGCATCGGCCAGCTGTCCGGCACGGTAGAAAGGTGAAGGCACTACCGTATCGACCGACTTCCTCACGGCCTTGGAGAGACGGGGCTGCTGTCCCCAGACCGTTCCGTCGGTCATGGCCAGTGCGATGTCAGAAGGCTGCAGCACGGTCCTTCCCTGCAGGCTGATGGAGTAGCTGAGGGTCTTGCCTATGCTTACATTGACAGACATCCTGCCATCCGGAGACTGCAAGGTGTAGGTTTTCTGTGCCCATGTGAACTGCAAGCCCACGATGGACAGGAACAGGAAGATTGTCGATCTCTTCATTTTCTTTCAGTGTTTTTGGTTAATAAATATGTTTCATGCGTTTTCATCGTCACCGTTGTGTTTTCAGGCTTCAGGTTTTTCCTTTTCAGAACTGGATGGTGCAAAATTAGGCTTTTTTCAGTAACTGTGCAAATCTGCATGGACATTTCCCGGACTATTCCCGTACCGGCCGTACATGCCGCCCGTACGGCAGACAGCTGAAACAGGATTGTAACATGTGTATAAAGGTCTTGTAACAAGGATAACGTAATTTTGCGGCGTACAAGAAAAGGGCCGTTACAGCATGACAATGCAGACGGCCTGGACCGGCGACTACACATTATTTATATATATATGGAAACTATTTATTTTTGCATCGTCACCTTCCTGCTCTGCCTCGCGGTGTTCGACCTTTTCGTGGGCGTGAGCAATGACGCAGTGAACTTCCTAAACAGTGCCATCGGTGCGAAGGTGGCAAAATTCCGCACCGTGCTCATCGTCGCATCAATCGGTGTGGCCATGGGAGCCGTCATGTCCACCGGCATGATGGACGTGGCGCGCCACGGCATCATGCGACCCGACCACTACTCGTTCTACGAAGTGATGACCATCTTCCTGGCCGTGATGGTGACCGATGTCATTGTGCTCGACATGTTCAACACACTGGGCATGCCCACCTCTACCACCGTTTCGCTGGTATTCGAACTGCTCGGGGCAACGTTCATCCTGGCCCTGCTGAAAATGGCCGGTGACAGCACACTGGGCTACAACGACCTGCTGAACTCGGACAAGGCCCTGAGCGTGATCATAGCCATCTTCGTGAGTGTGGCCATCGCGTTCATCTTCGGATGTATCGTCCAGTGGATATCACGCCTCATCTTCACGTTCAACTACAAGAGACACCTGCGCTACACCGTAGCCGTCTTCGGAGGTGTGGCCTTTACGGCACTCGCCTACTTCATCTTCCTCAAAGGTGTAGGCAAATCACACTACATAGCCGACGACGTGAAGCAGTGGATCAGCGACAACACACAGATGCTGCTCACCGTGACCTTCGTCATTTCCACCATCATCATGGAACTGCTCCACCTGCTGCGCGTGAACGTGTTCAAACTCATCGTGCTGCTGGGCACCTTCGCGCTTGCCATGGCCTTTGCAGGAAATGACCTGGTGAACTTCATCGGTGTTCCGCTGGCAGGTCTCGACTCCTACAACGACTACATTGCCAACAGTCACGGTGCAGCACCTTCGGAGTTCCTGATGACCTCGCTCATGGAAAGCGCAAAGACGCCCCCGCCCTACCTCATCGCTGCCGGACTGATCATGATTGTGGCCATGGCCACTTCCAAGAAGGCACTCAACGTGATCAAGACAAGCGTTGACCTGTCACGCCAGGACGAGGGCGACGAGATGTTCGGGTCGAGCCGTGCCGCAAGAAGCATAGTACGCGCCATGCAGACCTTCGGCGAATATTGCTCACAGCGCATACCCAGATCCTGGAGCGCATGGGTGGACAGCCGGTTCAACAAGCAGGAAGCCGCGCTGGAAGACGGGGCCGCCTTCGACATCGTGCGTGCCGCAGTCAACCTGGTGCTGGCCTCCATGCTCATCACCATCGGAACCAACTACAAGCTGCCGCTCTCCACGACATACGTCACATTCATGGTGGCCATGGGTTCAAGCCTGGCCGACCGCGCCTGGAGCCGTGAAAGTGCCGTGTTCCGCGTGACGGGTGTACTGAGTGTCATTGGCGGATGGTTCATCACAGCCGGTGTGGCCTTTGCCGCCGCTGCAATCGTGTGTCTCATCATGCACTTCGGAGGAATCATTGCGAAAGTGGCCTTCATTGTGCTGGTCATAGTGCTGCTCATACGCAGCCACAGGCAATACGACAAGAAGAACAAGGAAGCCGACAAGGACAATGTGTTCCGCCTGATGATGCGAACGAAAGACCCGGAAATCGTGTGGGACCTCCTGCTCAAGCACGTGAGCCGTACACAGTCCTTTGTCACACGCTTCGCCCTCGACCAGTTCAATGCCATCATTGACGGACTGGAAATGAAGAAACCGGGCATGCTGAGACACGTTTACAAGGACCTCAGGCAGGAAAAGGACGCGCTGAAGAAATACCGCCGACAGGAACTGCTGGCACTGAAACGTGTTCCCACCGACATCGCCATCGAAAGGAACACCTGGTTCCACCTGGGCATCAACGCATCACAGCAATACGTCTATTGCCTCAGCCGAATGCTGGAACCCATCAAGGAGCATGTGGACAACAATTTCAATCCGCTTCCGCAAATCTACATTGACGAGTTCAAGCCCTTGCGCCAGCACATCAACCAGATGATGAAGCAGACTGAAGCCCTCATATCCACCGGCCGTTTCGAAAACTACCGCGAAGTGCTCAAGGAGGCCGATGCCTGCAAAGACGAACTGTCCGTGGTGCGCAAACGCCATATAGACCGCATACAGCAAAGCCATGACAATGTCAACCTGCAGATATCGCTCGTCTATCTCAACATCCTTCAGGAAAGCCAGCAACTGTTGAGCAACATGCGCCATCAGCTGAGGGCTGCAAAGAAATTCATGGATATGTAAGCTGTTGCCGTTTCAACAGCTGGACAGATACGGACAAGACAGGAAAAGAGCCGGAAAAAGGAAAGAAGAATATAAAGGAAGACAATCGGCAACTCTGACGTTCAGCAGGCATCACCCGCCCTTCCTTCCCCTATATCCTTCTTTCCTTTTCCCGGCTCTTTTCCGTTTTCCTTTCAATCAGTCACGGTTGACAAGGTCTTTCAGGACCAGACCTGCAAGCGTCAGTCCGAAAAGAGCCGTAATATGCATCATGGAACCGTTGATCTGAGCCTTGGCAGAACACCATTCATGATTGAGCAGTGCAGGGTCACCGGGACCATTGTTTGCCTTCGGACACATACAGCGTTCTGTTCCGCAGGTCGCATTGTGCCCTTTGTTCTCAAGCAGTTCATCACTGAAAACACACAGGAACTTCCTTGACGGCCTGCGCTTCAGCCGCTTGAAACGCTGCCTTAACGCACGCGCCAACGGACATCCCTGTACACGCCAGAACTCCGCTACATGCACACGGGTAGGATCCAGTTTAAGCGCAGCACCCATAGAAGAGAAAAACTGCGCACGGCTTCTGCAAGCCATTTCAATGAGCAAGACCTTGTCTTTCAGAGAATCAATGGAGTCGATGACATAATCATAGTCGTCCAGCATAAAAGAATCAGCCGTATCGGCAGTGAATATCTGCTGGCGAGCATCGATGTCAGCCGTTGGGTTAATACTCAACAGCCGTTCCTTCAAGGCCTCCACCTTCACCTGGCCTATGGTCTGGGTCGTGGCCATGAGCTGCCGGTTGATATTTGTAATGCAGATACGGTCGCTATCGACAATCGTCAGATGCCCGATACCGGAACGTACCAGACTTTCCGCACACCAGGAACCCACTCCTCCTACTCCAAAAACAATGACACGCGTCTTTTGCAGACGCTCCATGACATCATCGCCCAGCAAAAGCTGCGTGCGTCTGAATATACCTTTTTCTATGCCCATATTCTTTACAAAACGAATGCAAATTTACTCATTTCCTGTGTTTCTTCCCACTAAATCAATGCTATTTCTTTATCAAGCCCCGGCTCATACTCCTCCGTAAAATTTTCTGCACCATGACTATGCACCAAATGAAAACGCCCCGCAAACCGTGTTGGTCTGCGAGGCGCATGTAGTGGATAGGGGAATCGAACCCCTATGCCAAGATTGAGAATCTTGTATCCTAACCATTAGATGAATCCACCGTTGTTGTGTCAAGGAATCCTCAGCGGAAGCTGGGGGATTCGAACCCCCGGTACGTTTACACGTACGGCAGTTTAGCAAACTGCTGGTTTCAGCCACTCACCCAAACTTCCTTCCGGTTGTCCTTATCCAAGACATTATCGCTCTAATGCGGGTGCAAAGGTAGCATTTTCTTTTCATTCCCGCAAATCTTTTCTGCATTTTTTCTGCAAAAACGGTTTTTAATGCCCTGAAAGTCCCGAAGAAGGCACTGCATTCTCTCTGCATGGGCGGGAAACGGCTTCAATATTCCATTCTGCTGAAATAGCGCAGTTCCCCCGGCAGTTTGAGTTCGGGATGCAGCAACATGACATATTCACGCAGCAGATAATCCGGCCGGAAAGAGATTTCCTCGAAGAAAGGTTTCTCCAGCGTGTTACAGGTATAGACATTCCCTGCCCTGAAGGCTTTCAGCTGTGCATAGCCATGGTACTCGCCGAGCAGTTCCTTCCGGCTGACCGGATGATTACCAGTTTTCACAAAGGCCCATACATCTATGTCCGCTGCCTTATCCATGACTGTTTCCGCCGATAAGGCCAAAGACCCCTGACTGGTATCATCGGCAAACGGATAACAAGAGCCGGCATCTGCAAGCAATATTCCCTTGGAACTCTGTCCACCTGGGCAATACCACACGCTTCCGGTAAGCCGTTCTGTCAGGATGGACGGACGCGACTTTAACCGGCCTGCCATTGTCTTCAGCCTGTTATAGTCATTTTCCACCACGGCAAACAGGGAATCGGCCTGTTGCCTCCTGCCAAAAAGGCGGCCATAGAATTTCATCCACTCTGCCCTGCCCAAGGCTGAAGTCTCCATGTAGTCAGCGCAAAGCACAATCGGAACACCCATGCGTGCCAGCCGCGCATAACCGTCACCGTTTTCGTAAGGCGAGACCAGCAGAGCCTGGGGATGAATCTCCATCAGCTTTTCCTGCGACGGCGACATGGAATTTCCACAATCCGCCACACTGCCGTCCTGCACACGCTTCCTGAGGTCTGCCATGACGATATAACCGGCATCACACACACCGGCCAGTGCATTCTCTGCTCCTATCTGATAAAGCAAATAGCTATGTGGCGATGAAAACACCACGCTGCGCTCCACCGGCGTATAGACCACCGTGCCATCCGGTAACTGTCCGACCGATGCAGAGTCAGCCCGTGGCACGAGCAGGTAACGCTGCAGCGTGCGACCTTCATGCCACGGGTCAACCAGCCTCACCTCCGTATATGCCCCATGTTCCACCATGCTGATGCGACTGGCATAGCGCAGCTCCACCGTATCGCCCTCCGCCGCCGTCCAAGCCTTTTCGTTCCGGCAGCCAGAAGCTACAAAAGGGAACACGCACGTCCATACAGCTGCACGCAACACAAGGACGGATATACGGTTGGCCTTCAGTTTGTCCATGACAACATCAATACAGGAATATCATGGAATTGGGATTGACACCTCCGGCCGATACCTGGTTCAGGAACCTGCCGTTCTTGTCGAAATGATATAGTGTTCCGTTGGTGTAATAGTCGGTGGTCGCAATGTAGAAGCCCTGATAGCGCGGTTCACGCACAATCATATAGACAACACTCTTGTAAAGGGTTTCGGGCGCACCGGAAAGAACCCAGTCGCCCACCTTTCCAGTCTGAGGGTCATATATATAGAAAGATGTGTCGTATGAGGTCCAGTCGGCAGAGGCCACGGAATTAGAGAAGAAAAGCTTGCCCCCATCTGCCAGCATGCGCCCTGCCTGTGCAATTTGCCTGCAGTTTTGTGTGGCAGGGTCATAGGCATACACCCAGCTTGTCCAGTTCTGGTCGTACCCCATGACATAGAAAAAGCCATTGTCCTCCTGCAATGCGAACGGATCCTGCACTATGGTGACGCTTTCCGCCTTGTCAAAGGCATTCACGTCGATGACCGACATGGTGTTTCCCATGCCATAGCCCGAGTTCACGCAATAGAGTTTGCCGTCCTTTTCCACAATCTGTTCGGGATTGGCATCCACCTTGACACTGGCTTCCAGTTCAAGCGTCCTGGCATCGAAGCGCGACACGTAGCCGCCATAGCTGGTCACATAGACCTTACCGTCCTTAGCCGTCATATAGCGTGGCTGACCCAGCTCATCGCCGAAAGCATACCTGCTCTGCATGACCCCTGAGCCGTTGAGCCTCACGATGTAGCCCGAACCGTTCACCACATAGTAGATATCGCCATTGTAGTCTATCATTCCCTGGGCCGTATCTCCTATCTTCAGCCCGTTGTTCTGGGCTTCAAAGATGTCGTGTGTATAGATTGTGTCTTTCTCCGGATTGAGGAACACGAGGTGAGAGTTGTTGCTGCCGTAGGAACCTTCCGACAACACGAATGCGCGGTAACTGGGGAGGTTCACGGTTGACCCTTCCTTCCAGGAAGGTGTGTCGTCATCGCTGCACGAAGCGAAGAATGCCAGCGCTGCCAGTCCGCAGACAATGGCGCGCGAAAAGAATCTGAAGTTCATGATGATAATTGTTTTTGTTTATACATTGATCTTGTTTCACACATTTCAGGAAATCCGCCCCTCCTGTTCAGGCTCAGAAGGACAAGGTGGCCGTCACCTGCCAGTTCCGACCAGGCATGGGATAGTATCTGATGACCTCATACTGCACGCCGCCCAAGTTGTTGACGCATGCCGACAGGCGCAGAACCGCCTTCCTCAGCCTGAAAGTGCGGGCAGCCGTAAGCTGATGTTCCCAATAGGACTTCATGCGATATTCGGGCAAAGCCTGTACCATGCTGTATCGTTCACCACAGGCATTGAGCGCGTAGCCCAGCTCCACCCATGGCGTTTTCAGCACAGCCGAGGCATTGCCGCTGTGGCGTGGCGTGTAGGGCAGCTGTGATCCATATACAGCACTTGCTGCATCCGTACGGTCGGTGGCGCGCTGCCAGCTGTAGTTGGCCATTCCCTCCAGCTCCACCGCCCTGGCCACAGGTAGCGTGAAGGCCAAGGTGGCATCAACCCCTGCCATGCGCACATGGCCGTAGTTGGTCATCTTCCACACGTATGTGGTGGGGAAGACCACGATTTTGTCGTCCACACTGCTCACATAGCCATCGGCGGTCATCTGCACGGCCATCTCTCCCACCCTGCCCTGCCAGGCCACACCCATGCCACAGGTTGCGGCCTTCTCCGGCCTCAGGTTCGTATTGCCTATGCGCAGGTAGTACATGTCGGTGAACGTAGGCACGCGATAGGAGGTCTTGGCCATGGCCCGCACATAGAGAGCCTGTCCCGGCAAGATGCGCCACGATGCCGAGAGCGAAGGCGTGACCCGCCTGTTTGGCGCAGGGTCGGCAGCGCGGTGGGTATGGTCGTCCATCCAGGTGGCCAGCACATTGGCATCCACGAGCAGCCGCCCGTTGTCGAAGCGTGCCGTGAGGGCGGTGAGCGAAGTATAGCGTTCCGGGTCGGGCTGGTCGGGCAGGTTGTTGCGCAACGTTCCCACCGCCAGGTCCTGTGCCAGCGAGAAGGAGAGCAGACGGCAGGGCCTGTAGCCCAAGGTGACCGATACGTAGTATTCCGCCTGCCGGTTGATGTCGGTCTGTCTGCCCGCCGGATATTTCACATCCACATCCTCATACCTGTTCCATCCGAAGGCATATTTCAGCCGCCCTCTCCACTGCCATTTGCGCCCCGGCGCAGAGGAACAGGCAGACTGCACAAAGACATTCTTGTCCCATAGCCGCTCACGCGCCGCGTCCTTGTAGAGGATGACCGCTCCGGGCAAGCCGCGTTCCGAGTCATAGGCGTACAGCTTGGTCTGCCATTCCGCGCCATCGGCAAAGGTATGGCAGAGATTGACCTCGCCCTGCCAGGCCTCCACATCGCCGTTGTGTCTGCGTTCATGGGTGGATGTGGCCCCGTTGTCCAGCAGGAAGGGGTAGATGCCGTCAGTGCGCTGGTAGGAACCGTCCACACCCAGCAGCGTGCGCTCACCCAGCCGTTCCCAGTAGCGCAGGGCGGCCGAGGCATAGCCGAACGAACCGCCACGCAAGCGCACCCGGAAGGCACGTGCCACACTGTCGGCCAGCGACCGCTCGGTGCGTATGCTCAGGACGGCCGCAGAGGCATAGTCGCGTGCCGACTGCATAGGGTCGCTGCCCTGTCCCACCGAAAGGGAGAGCGACGAGAGGTTGTCGAGCGAGAACCGGCCGATGTCAATCTGTCCTGCCTGCGTATTGGACATCACCACACCGTCATAGTTCACTGCCGTGTGATGGGCACCCAGATTGCGCACGCTCACGGTTTTCAGGCCACCCAGTCCGCCATAGTCGCGAACGCTCACACCGGCCATGCGTTTCACCACATCGGCCAGCGAGGTCGTCCCGAACCGCAGTATGTCCTCCCTGCCCATCTGCTGCATAGGCACAGAAGAGCTTACCGGCTCGCCAATCCTGACGGCACGCACCTCAACGCCCTCCAGCTCACGGGAAGCCACCCCAGACGAATCGGTCTGTGCGCACACCCGCGCCAGCACAAACGCCAGCATCAGCACGGATGCCAATGTCCTCAACAAACTGTCCATACCAAAGAGATACATGTTTCGCCGCTTTCCTCGAAGCATTGAAACGGAATAGCGCGACGGCAGGTCTTCTGACTCGCGGCCCTATGACGAACGCCTTCCCGACCAATTGTCAGTGGCTTCTGTTCACCATATTCATATATAAGGGGCGCTCACAGCAGCGGGACTGTCCGGGATTTGCACCCGATTCCCTTTTTAATCACCGGTACATGAACCAGTCGCGGCTGCAAAAGTAATCATTTTTTCCAGAACACAGCCATTTCAAGCCGTTTTTTTCAATCTGCTACAACCGGGCGACGCACACTAAGCCCCCCCCCAAAAAAGGCCCCACACAAAGGCCCACCCTAACCCTCCCTGGGGAGGGAACGATTGCTTGAGAGCATTCTGAGGGAATGCTGACATGGAGTTCGTTGCGGAGTTGGCAAAACCAAATACTGACACTTTGTTGCAGAGGAAGAGACAGAACCGCGGCGCGGTTCCACTCCATAGTAACCCCACATTGCGACGGCAAAGCCGGACTATGTGGGGAAAGAGGAACGGTAGAGACTAATCAACCGCGGAGCGG